>JAZQUB010000067.1:0-15103 GCA_045631045.1 Lachnospiraceae bacterium | reverse complement strand
ACACAATAGAGTATTAAAGCTTGCAAAGGGCTACAGAGGCGCGAGAAGCAAACAGTATAGAATTGCAAAGCAGTCTGTTATGAGAGCATTAACAAGCTCTTACGCTGGTCGTAAAGAAAGAAAGCGTCAGTTCAGACAGTTATGGATTGCACGTATCAACGCTGCTGCTAGATTAAATGGTTTATCTTACAGCAAGTTTATGTACGGATTAAAGTTAGCTGAAATCGATATGAACAGAAAAATGTTAGCTGAAATGGCAGTTAACGATGCTGCTGGTTTCGCTGCATTGGCTGAAATCGCAAAGAGCAAGCTTGCTTAATTTAATTTAGATGATAAAATCCCAAGGGTTTTAATACCTTTGGGTTTTTTTTGCTATAATATTGACCTTTTTGTGGTAAAAATATATACTAAAATAGTATATTTGTTTAGGAGATATCTATGAGTATTTTAGGACATTTAGAGCCGAAGGGCGTTTTTAAGTATTTTGAAGAAATTTGTGGTATTCCTCATGGAAGCGGTAATACAGCATTGATGACGGATTACCTGATGAAATTTGCTGCAGACAGAGGCATCTGGGCAAGACGCGACGAGATTGGCAACGTAGTAATGCGTAAGCCGGCTACACCTGGCTATGAAGCGGTTCCGGGTGTGATTATTCAAGGACATATGGATATGGTTGCGGTAAAGACTCCGGATTATTCAAAGGACATGGCAGTAGAAGGGCTGGATTTGGCCGTAGATGGAGATTATGTTTACGCGGTTAACACCAGTCTTGGCGGTGATGATGGCATTGCAGTTGCATATGGCCTGGCAGTGATGGATGCCAAGGATTTGGAGCATCCGGAAGTTGAATTGATTATTACCGTAGACGAAGAAACCGGACTGTTTGGCGCAAAGGCAATTGATATCAGTGACATTAAGGGACGCAGATTTTTAAATATTGATTCCGAAGAGGAAGGCATCTTCTTAACCAGCTGTGCAGGCGGTGCGCGCGTAAAGGGCGCACTTCCGGTTGATATGGCATCTGTAAACGGTCAAAAGATTATGGTGGCTGTAAAGGGCTTACAAGGCGGTCACAGCGGTGTAGATATTCACAGAGAGCGTGGAAATGCTCTTCATTTATTGGCAAGAACGTTGTATCATGCATCTAAGGAAGTGCAGTTTAACATTGCAGCTTTCCATGGCGGTACAGTAGAAAACGCAATTCCGCGTGAGGCATTTGCGGAAGTGGTGCTGACAGCAGAGGATGCAGCAAAGTTTACAGCAAATATTAAAGAGACTGAGGAAGCATTAAAAGCAGAGTATGCTACAAGAGATGCCGGTATTTATGTAGAGATTACCGAAGAGGCAGAGGATGCATATGCGGTGTATAATGACAAAACCACTGCGAACCTGCTTCATTTGCTGGTAGGCGCTCCGGTTGGGGTTCAGGCTATGAGTCAGGATGTGGCAGGACTGGTAGAGACCAGTTTAAATCTGGGTGTGGTTGAAAGTGACGATCAGGCAGTTACCGTTCAGTATTCCGTAAGAAGTTCCGTGGAAAGTGCAAAGGCGGCTCTTCTTGAAAAATTAGAAATTATTTTTAAAATGGTTGGAGCAAGCTTTAAGACCAGTGGAGAATATCCGGGATGGGCATTTAGAGTAGACAGTCCTCTTCGTGATAAGATGGTGCGTGTTTATGAAGAGATGTATGGTGTAAAGCCGGAAATCCAGGCAATTCATGCAGGTTTGGAATGTGGATTGTTCCTTGGCAAGCAGCCGGATTTGGATTGTATTTCCTTTGGACCGAATATGTGCTCTATTCATACCACAGAGGAAAAATTAAGTATTTCTTCTACGAAGAGAACCTGGGAATTTTTAGTGGCAGTATTAAAGGACAGGGCATAAGATACGAGAGGATAACGACATGATTTATTTTGATTGTGATTATTTAGAGGGAGCACATCCGCACATTTTGGAGTTGATGCAGGAGACCAATATGGTGCAGACTTATGGATATGGCGAGGATGCATACTGCGAAAAAGCTCGTGAATTGATTAAGGAGGCTTGTCAGGCACCGGATGCACTTGTACAGTTTTTGGTAGGTGGTACGCAGGCTAATATGACCGTCATTAGTGCGGCACTTCGTCCGCATCAAGGCGTACTTTGCGCAAGCTCCGGTCATATCAATGTGCACGAAACAGGCGCCATCGAAAGCTATGGCCATAAAGTATTGGCGCTTCCTGCTGTAAATGGTAAAATTTCAGCAGCGCAAGTGTACCAATATGTAAATACGCATAGGGCAGACCCTTCCTTTGAACACACTGTGCAGCCGGGGATGGTTTATATCTCCCATCCGACGGAGACCGGTACTTCCTATAGCAAAGCGGAACTTACAGCGTTAAGTGAGGCATGCCGTGAATTGGGGCTATATTTATATTTAGACGGAGCAAGATTGGCATATGGTCTTGCGGCATCGGATAATGACCTGGATTTGCCGACTATTGCTAAGCTTTGTGATGTGTTTTATATTGGCGGTACGAAGTGTGGTGCACTTATGGGGGAAGCAGTAGTAATTCGCCATCCGGATTTAAAGAAGGATTTCCGCTATATTATTAAGCAAAAGGGCGGTATGTTTGCAAAAGGCAGACTGTTGGGGCTTCAGTTTATCGGGCTGTTTGAAAATGGTCTTTATGAAGAAGTTGGCCGCCGTACGATTAAGTTGGCAGATAAGCTTCGCAGTGCGATAAAGGAACTTGGTATTCCATTTGCCAGTGAAAATACTACAAATCAGATTTTTGTGATTTTAGAGGATAGACAGATTGAGGCACTTTCCAAGGAATTTTCCATGTGTTTCTTTGAACGAGTAGATGAAAAGCATTGTGTCATGCGAATCTGTACATCCTGGGCTACCAAAGAGGAACATGTAGATGCCTTAATTGTTGCCTTAAAGGCAGTAGTATAAATTTGTATAAGAGGGTAATGTAATGAGCAAAGAAATGATCAAGGCTTTGAGGGGGCTTATGATTTTGGCGGCATGTTTAGTGCTTGCAGTGTTACATTTAGACAAAGTATTTCTGGCAATTGGATTGATGCTCAGTATACTTCAGCCATTTATTATCGGTGCAGCGGTAGCTTTTGTCATAAATATTCCTATGCGTGCAATCGAAACAAAACTGTTTGTAAAAAAACATAAGTTGTCAAAGTGGAAAAGACCACTTAGCTTTCTGCTTTCTATTTTGGCGGTTGTGCTGGTATTGTGGGCAGTATATATGCTGATTATTCCGCAGTTGGGTGTGACAGTAAGGGAACTGGCTGTCAAAATTCCGGCCTTTCTTGCAGAGGCAGTTAAGGTGCTGCAGGAGGTATCTGACAATAATCCGCAGATTCAGGAATATATTGCCGGGCTGGATGTATCCACTTGGGACTGGAACAGTATTCTTGCCAAGGTTGCCAATACCTTGGGCAATGGAATAGGGAATGTTTTGATATCCACGGTTTCTGTGGCAGGCAGTATTTTCGGTGTTGTGTTTGATGCGGTAGTAGCCTTTGTATTTGCTGTTTATCTGCTGATGCAGAAGGAAGCATTGGCAAGTCAAGGTGAGCGTGTGATGAGGGCATACTTACCGGAAAAGATATATACCAAAATGCAGTATGTTTTAAGGCTCTTGCACAAAAATTTTTCCAGCTTTATTTCCAGTCAGTGTTTGGAAGCGGTAATTTTGGGAACCTTATTTGTGATTGCAATGACTATATTCGGTTTTCCATATGCCGTTTTAATTGGAACCTTGATTGCAGTGACGGCACTGGTTCCGATTGTGGGTGCTTTTATCGGATGTGCAGTAGGTGCCTTCCTGATTTTGGTGGAAGATCCGATATTGGCTATTGGCTTTGTAATCATGTTTTTAGTAATACAGCAATTGGAAGGCAACTTGATATATCCAAAGGTGGTTGGTAATTCCGTAGGACTTCCTGCTATATGGGTATTGGTAGCAGTCAGCGTAGGTGGCAGTTTGTTTGGCGTAGTTGGTATGTTGATATTCATTCCGATTACTTCTACTTTATATACACTTCTTAGAGAGGACGTAAATGAGCGAAATACAAAAAAAGCAAGGCTTGCAGCAAAAGCAAAAGCAGATGCCAAGGCCGAAGCAAAACGAAAAAAATAAATGTATTTGTCCGGTAGCCCATAAATGTGGTGGGTGCGACTGGATTGGAAAGCCTTATGATAAGCAGTTGGCAGAGAAAGAAAAGGCGGTAGCGAAGCTTTTGCAGCCATTCTGTAAGTTAGAAGGCATTATTGGCATGGAAGAGCCTTTTTACTATCGTAATAAGGTGCATGCGGTATTTGACAGAGACAAAAAGGGCAATATTATTTCCGGTATCTATGAGAAAAACAGTCATCGAGTAGTGCCGGTGGAAACCTGTTTTATTGAAGACCAAAAATCCGGAGAGATTATTCAGACCATACGTAAGCTTTGTAAGAGTTTTAAGATTAAGACTTATGATGAGGATACCGGCTATGGTTTGTTGCGTCATGTATTGGTGCGTTCCGGCTATCACACCGGTGAGTATATGGTGGTGCTGGTACTGGGCAGTCCGATTATGCCGTCCAAAAATAATTTTGTAAAGGCACTGCGTAAAGAGCATCCGGAAATTACTACAGTTGTGGTTAATGTAAATGATAAGCGTACCAGTATGGTGCTTGGCGAAAAAGAGCAGGTGATTTACGGAAAAGGATACATAGAGGATGTGTTGCTTGGCAAGCGGTTTCGTATTTCTCCAAAATCCTTCTATCAGGTAAATCCTTTGCAAACGGAAAAGTTATATGGTAAAGCAATAGAATATGCAGGTCTTACAGGCAAGGAAGTTGTGGTAGATGCATATTGCGGTACCGGTACCATTGGTATGATTATGGCAGACAAGGCCAAAGAAGTGATTGGCGTTGAGCTGAATAAAGATGCGGTAAAGGACGCCAGAATCAATGCAAAACGCAATGAAACCAAGAATATCAGCTTTTATGAAAAGGATGCGGGCGAATTTTTGGTGCAGATGGCGGAGCAGAATGCCAAGGTGGATGTGGTTGTGATGGATCCGCCGAGAGCAGGAGGTGATGAAGCCTTTTTATCCTCTGTGGTAAAGATGAAGCCAAAGCGCGTGGTGTATGTGTCCTGTAACCCGGAAACCCTGGTTCGAGATTTAAAGTATTTAACCGGGCATGGTTATAGAGTGACAAGAGCACATGCAGTAGATATGTTTGCGCAGACCAGCGAACACACTGAAGTAGTTACATTAATAGAAAGGCGTTAGGTGTAGATGAACAAACACACTTGGATACAGGTTTTTAAAATAGGGATAGGAAGTGCACTGGCAATCTTAATTGCAGAGTGGATGGGGCTTAGTTATGCTACCAGTGCAGGTATTGTGACTCTTTTAACCATTCAAAATACCAGAAAAGATACCTTTCATCTGGCACTGAGACGTATTGCGTCCTTTGGGGTGACGATGCTTATTGCTTACGTGTGCGTGAGCTTCATTCCAATGCGTTTTGTGTCTTTTGGTATCTTTATGTTGGCTCTTGTGGGAATCAGCTACTATCTGGACTGGAATGGTGCTATCAGTGTAAATGCAGTTATAGGAACTCATGTTTTATTGATGGAAAATGGGTTAACCTGGCAATTAGTAGGTAACGAGGCTGCCATGGTTTTGATTGGTATTGTTATCGCGGTTCTTTTCAATATGCGTATGCCTTCCAAGGAGGCAGAACTGCAGATGGATATTGCACATATTGATTCCTACATGGATGAAAATTTAATTTCTATTGCGGACCATTTGTGCAGTCATTCCAAGCTGGATAAGGACAAAAGACATTTGAGCGCACTGTTAGAGCATATTTCCGGGGCAATTGATAAGGCCTATGCAAACCGTAATAATACGTTGCGTAGTCATTCAGATTACTATATTGATTACCTTAATTTCCGAAAGGAGCAGTGTGAGATTTTATTGCATGTGTATTATATTGTTGCACATCACGATTTTGTGGTAGATGAAGCCAGAATTGTGGCAGAGGTTATTCGTGAGGTAGCAGGACACTTGCATGTGCAAAAAGAAATTGAAGCGGTTATGCACAAAATTGATAAAACGGCGCATGAAATTATTTATGGTGAAATGCCCAAAAACCAGCAGGAGTTTGAAGGTAAGGCCGTGTTATATCAGTTGTTGTATGAGCTTCGCGAATTTTTGTGGCATCAGGAAATGTTTATACAAAATGTAACTGAGGAGCAGATTTTAGCTTACTGGGAATAATATATGAAAAGAATTTACACATATGAGGGCACAATGGAAGTAAAGGGTTCCGAAAATGTGCCCTTATTAACTTATAAAGGATTAGAAAAAATAGAATTTATTACCCATGGTTTTTCTACGCGAATGGGTGGTGTCAGCAGTGGTGTTTACAGTACCATGAATTTCAAGGAAGATGGAGACGACACCAATGAAAAGGTGCGGGAAAATTATCGTAGAATAGCAGGCACTCTTGGCTGTGATGTAAAGAAAATGGTACGCAGTCAGCTATGTCATGGTACAAGCGTGCATGAGGTGGAGACAAAAGACTTTGGTGTGGGTGCCTTGGCAAAGAGTTCGCTTTTAAATTACGATGGCTTAATTACCAATATTCCAGGTGTGACACTGGTTGCCACCTTTGCAGACTGTGTGCCGTTATATTTTGTGGATGAAGCCCATCATGCAATTGGGCTTGCACATTCCGGATGGCGTGGTACGGTAGATCGCATTGCATGGAGCATGTTAGAAGCTATGAACAAGGCATATGGAACGGCAGCAGGGGATTTGCGAGTTGCCATAGGTCCTTGTATTTGCGGGGACTGTTATGAGGTAGGGGCGGAATTAAGGGACGCCTTTGCCAGAGATTTTTCCGGACAAATAGAAGAGGAGACGGGAATTTTATTTACGGAAATATGCAGAAGAGGTGAGAATCCGGGTAAATATCAACTGGATTTACGTCTTGCGAATTTGCAGTCATTTTTAAAGGCAGGAGTGCCGCGAGGGCAGATAGAAGTTTCGGACATTTGTACCTGCTGCAATCCGGATTTGATTTTTTCGCATCGTTATACAAAAGGATTGCGAGGCGCATCTGCAGCATTATTAGGAATGAAAGAGTAAGGACATATTATAATTGGTAGTTATGGAAGAGAAAAAAAGACTTTATTGGGTGGATAATGCAAGAGCAGCTGCCATGATAAGCATGGTGGTGTATCATACCATGTGGGATTTGGTATATTTATATGGTATGAAGGCTGACTGGTATCATGGAGATATGGCCTTTGTGTGGCAGCAGAGCATTTGCTGGACCTTTATACTTTTGGCAGGATTCTGTAGCAGAATGACCAGAAATCCTTTAAGGCAGGGCCTGATTGTGAGCTTTTGGGGCATAGTGGTTATGGCAGTGACACAGATTTTTATGCCTGGAAATGGTGTATGGTTTGGAGTTTTGACGTTGATTGGCAGTTGCTACTTGGTGATGGCATTGTTAAAGCAGATGTTAAACAAAGTGCCTGCTTGGGCAGGACTTATTGGCTCTGCGATATGTTTTGCATTGACCTATCATCTTGCAGAGGGTAGTATAGGAGCCTTTGGTATGACCGTTTTGCGTGTGCCAAGGTATATGTATGCTAATCTTATTACGGCATATCTAGGGTTTCCGCAAAGAGGGTTTTTCTCTACGGACTATTTTCCGATATTTCCGTGGATATTTTTATTTTTTTGTGGAGTATTTGCATATTCCTTATGGGCGAAATATCGTCCGCGCTTGTTAGAAAACTGTGATATCAGAATCCCTGTGCTTAGCAGACTGGGGCGCTTTGCATTGGTGATTTATGTGCTTCATCAGCCCATAATTTATGGGGTATTGGAAGGAATATATTTTTTGCAAAACAGAACGTTTTTTTGAAAGAATGAGAGCCTTATAAAAAACCTTCCAGGTTATTTTATAAGGCTCGTTTTTATTGTGTTACATGTTTTATTAATCTTCTGAAATTTCTTCCGGAGCTTCTGGTTCTTTTTCAGGAAGCTTAACTAAAACTCTGGTTACGCGGTTCTGGTCTGTTTCAGAAACACGAAGTACAATATCATTTTCCAAAGTTACACATTCACCGACTTCAGGGAGGCGGTCAAGGTGTTCAATCATAAGACCTGCGATAGAGTCGTAGTCTTCACTGTTCATATCCGTATCCAGTACGTCATTGATATCATCAATTTTCATACTGCCTTCTACGAGATATTGATTTTCGGCTATCTTGACGATGTTTTCTTTTTCGTCATCATCATATTCGTCTCGAATATCACCAACGATTTCTTCCAATAAGTCTTCCATAGTAATCATACCAACGCAGGCACCATACTCATTTAAGACGAAAGTGACATTGTATGCCTTTTCACGCATTTCCAACATCAAATCCGCAGTCTTTTTGAATTCGTAGGTATAATGAGCCTTACGAAGAATGGAAGATATTTGGAAGTTCTTCTTGTCCTCGATAAAAAGGAAATCCTTGATGTTTACAAGACCAATCATATTGTCCTGATCATCTTCATACACCGGAATACGGGTGTACATATATTCTTTAAACAGCTTGGCTAATTCAAAATAAGTAGCGTCCTTGTCCACCGTTATCATATTGATACGTGGAATCATAATGTCTTTTGCTACTGCATCAGAAAAGTCAAACACATTGTAAATCATTTCGCGCTCTTCGGATTCAATAACGCCATCCTCGTGACTAACGTCTACGTAAGTTTTGAGCTCACTTTCTGTCATGGAATCCCACTTTGCATTCGGGTCAATGTGCAGAAGCTTCATTAAAAGATTGGAAACCTTGTCCACAAAGAAAATAACCGGAGTTAAAAGCCACATGAGCTTGTCGATAACAAACGCATAGTTTAAAGAAATACTTTCTGCATGTGCTTTCGCAGCAGTTTTTGGAAGGATTTCACCACACATAAGAACGAGTAGTGTTAGAATACCGGTTCCAAGGGCTACATATGCGTTACCCCACTCTTCCATAACAAAGCTTGTAGCAAGAGAAGAAGCACCTAAGTTTACAATGTTGTTACCAATTAAAATGGTACTGATCATTTTACTGTAATTGTCTAAAATCTTGTCCACCAGAGCGGCACGTTTATTACCATCTTCAATCAAGGTACGCAGACGCACACGGTTTACAGAAGACAAAGCAGTTTCTGCACTAGAGAAAAAGCCTGAAAGTAAAATAAGAACTAAAATAATAATGATTTGGACGACACTCGACGATTCCAAAAAAGATCACACTCCTTTATATGTAATATTTATTTTACATTACAATATACAATTTTTTTGGGAAAAAGTCAAGGGAATGGCATTATTAACCGGGGAGTTGTATATATTTTATAGAATAGGTCTTGATTTGGGGAGAATCAAATGCAGCAAAACCGTAGTCGGAATAATCAACTTACAAATAACTTGAAACTTTTTCTTATCACCACCCTAACTGCAATCATTATCACTACAGTCCTGTTAATAATATCCGCTTTTATGTTGGAAAAGCTGGGATTATCCGAAGGACAGGTGCAGATATTCATTTATATAATTTATTTATTGTCTGCCCTTGCCGCAGGCCTGATAGCAGGCAAATTACAGCGTGAGAAGAAATTTATGTGGGGAGCATTGGCGGGATTCGTTTGGTTTGTGGTAATGCTTATTGTCAGTATGAGCCTGAACCATATGGCTGTTGATACCGGCGGACTGTTTCCGGTAGTAGTCTGCATGGTAGGCGGCGGCATGCTGGGTGGCATGTTGGCCTAAAATGGTACTATTTATAATTGATTATCCCGTCGAAATGTGGTAACATAAAAGAAATACAAAAGATACAATATCTTGACAAGCAGTTCAACCTTGTTACCGGAAACCGAACCGAATGACCGTGCTGAGAAAGCACGGTTATTTCGGTCGATGTCTGGTAACAAGGTTGGATTGTTGCAATATTGTGTCTTGCAGAAGATATGGAGGATTTGTTCATGAAAAAATCACATGGTTTTTTGACGCTTGGATTGACGTTTGCATTGATTTTTGTGTGTATGTATCAGTCCGTAATCGGATTTGGTGCAAATGGTTCCAGTGCATCTAATATCAAGCAGGGTCTTGATTTAGCAGGCGGTGTTAGTATTACATACGAGGTTGTCGGTGAGGAAGAGCCTAGCAGTGTAGATATGTCTGATACGAAGCGTAAATTAGAGCAGCGTGTGCAGACGTATAGTACAGAAGCCGTTGTTTATCAGGAGGGTACCCGCAGATTCAGTATTGAAATTCCGGGTGTTACGGATGCTGAGACTATTTTAGCAGATTTGGGTCGTCCGGGTTCCTTGTATTTTATTGCAGAGACCGACAGTTCAGGAAATGCTAATTATTCTTTGCAGATTGTTCAGGATGCTGCAGGCAATGTAGGCTATGATTATGTGTTAAACAAGACCATCGAAGAGTTAGAGGCAGAGGGTTCTATTGTGCTTTATGGTACCGATGTTGCGGATGCACAGGCGGGCAGCATGCAGACGTCTACCGGCAGTGAGTTTGCCGTAAGTCTTACCCTTACCAAAGAAGGTGCAGAGAAGTTTAAGGTGGCAACGCAGAGAGCGGCCGGTAAAGAAACTATCGGTATTTACTACGATGGCGGCTTTGTAAGCGTACCAAGAGTTAATTCTG
The DNA here is from genome assembly GCA_045631045.1 of Lachnospiraceae bacterium. Classification (GTDB taxonomy): domain Bacteria; phylum Bacillota; class Clostridia; order Lachnospirales; family Lachnospiraceae; genus RGIG6307. Next base: position 4,377 of record JAZQUB010000067.1, on the reverse strand, counting down.
CTATTACCGATGGTGTGGCTCAGATTTCCGGTATGGGTGGATTTGAGGAAGCCAATCGTATAGCAAGTACCATTCGAATTGGCGGCCTCAGTCTGGAATTAGAGGAAGTGTACAATAAAGTAGTTGGCGCACAGTTAGGCGGTGAGGCACTTGAAAAGAGTATTATTGCCGGTGGAATTGGTGTTATCATTATTATTTTATTTATGATAGCAGTTTATTTCCTTCCGGGCTTAGCAGCAGCGATTGCATTATTATTGTATGTTCCGGCTATCGTTGTATTGTTACATGGTTTTGATATGACTCTGACTTTACCGGGTGTAGCCGGTATTATCTTATCTATCGGTATGGCGGTAGATGCCAATGTTATTATCTTTGCACGTATACGTGAGGAACTTGCAACAGGAAAGACAGTAAAGTCTTCTATCAAGATTGGTTTCAACAAAGCGTTTTCTGCAATTGTAGACGGTAACGTTACTACCCTAATTGCAGCACTAGTGCTTATGATTATGGGCAGTGGCGTAGTTAAGGGCTTTGCGCAGACCTTGATGCTAGGTATTGTGCTTAGTATGTTCACTGCATTAGTAGTAAGCCGTTTATTAGTAAATGCTTTTTATGCTATTGGATTTAGACACGAAAAATGGTACGGCATTGGAAAAGCGCCAAAAAGTTTTGATTTTATTGGCAAGAGAAAAGGTTTCTTCCTTGGAAGTGCCGCAGTGATTGTAGCCGGCTTTGTTATGATGGCTGTCAATATGGGTTCTATCGGTGGTGCGTTTAACTATGGTCTGGAGTTCATGGGCGGTACCTCTACCAACATTGTGTTTAATGAGCCGATGACCTTGGAAGAGGTTAATGATGATATTATTCCTTTGGTTTACGAAATTACAAATGACGGTAATATTCAGCCTCAGGTAGTAGATGGCAGCAAGGAGGTTATCATTAAAACAAGAACTTTGACACAGGAAGAAAGAAGTGCATTGACAGATGTTTTGGTGGCAGAGTATCAGGTAAATCCGGAATTGGTTACATCTGAGACGATTAGTTCAACCATTAGTGGTGAGACCAGAAGAGAAACTATCATTGCAGTAGCAGTTGCTGTATTATGTATGTTGATTTACATCCGGTTCCGTTTCAGCGATATTCGCTTCGGTATCAGCAGCGTTGGGGCACTGGTACATGACGTATTGGTGGTGCTTGCATTCTATGCGTTTACACATATTACAGTAGGAAGTACCTTTATTGCATGTATTCTTACCATTGTAGGTTATTCTATCAATGCAACGATTGTTATTTTTGACCGAATTCGTGAAAATATGGACCATGCCAAGAGAGAGTATGAATTAAAAGACTTGATTAATACCTCTATTGCACAGACTATGTCCCGAAGTCTTTTTACTTCTTTGACTACATTTATCATGGTAGTATGTCTGTATGTATATGGAGTAACATCTATCAGAGAATTTGCATTACCATTAATGGTAGGTATTGTGGCAGGTACGTATTCCTCCATTTGTCTGGCAAGCGGTTTCTGGTTTGTACTGCGTAATAAATTTGTTCCAAAAGAAACAGAGGAAGACAATGAAAAATATATCTACGGAGATGTATTCGAAAAATAATAAATGTATAAAGAGTTGTTGTAGAACTGCAGCAACTCTTTTTATATATAAAAAATAATTTTCTGAAGATTTATTTCGTTTTATTTCGTTTTATAATATAGTAAGACACATAAGAAGGGAGGTGCCGTTTTTTGGGAACGAAGAATATTTAAAATACTTGATAAATCAATATGGCCAGTTGGTTTATTCCATATGTGTTCGCAATTGCGGTAATCCTTTTGATGCGGAGGATGTGATGCAGGAGACTTTTCTAGCTGCATACAAGGCGCTGGAAAGTTTTGACAGGCAAAAGGAACAGGCATGGATATGTAGAATTGCCGTAAATAAATGCCTGGATTTTCTAAAAAGTGCAGGCAGACGGCAGATTCCTGCAGAGGAAGACGTGTTTGAATCAAGAGCAGAAACGGAAGAGGTTCCGGAGAAAATCGTTTTGAAAAAGGAATCGGAGCAAGCTGTTCTTGCACTCTGTAAAAGCCTGAAAGAACCTTATGGAAGCATTGCGGTTATGCGTTTCTATGAAGGGAAAAGTGCAAGGGAAATTTCGGCATGTACCGGAGAAGGACTAAAAACAGTACAAACGCATATTTACCGGGCCAAGAAGATGCTGAAAAATAAGTTGGAAAGGAGTCAGGGATATTCAGATGGATAAGGATGTGTTACATAAAGATGAGCAGATTGTGTTGCTTGAAAAGTTATTGGAAAGTGATGAAGCCATAGAAGAACTGGCTTCTATGGAGCTTGTAGAGATGCCGGAATATTTGGCGGAGGAAATTTTGGACAACATACTGGCGAGAGAAGCCAAAACAAGGAATTGGTACAAATGGTTTCAGTTATTTTGCTATAGTGCTAAAGTTGCCTTTGCAACAGCATGTGCCATTGTGGTGCTGTTTTATATGCCGGACATGCGTGAAATTCAAACACATAGAGAACCGGAAAGGTATGCAAAAACCAGTTATGTGGCGGACATGTTTGATTTTATTTCAGAAAAAATTTTTGATGGAGGATTAAAAAATGAAAAGTAAGAAAAATAGATTTTGGGCGTTTGTGTTTTCTCTTGTACCGGGGGCAGGAGAGATGTATATGGGATTTATGAAGCAGGGAATAAGTCTTATGACTATGTTTTTTGTATGTATCATGATTTCAGTATGGATGAGGGCAGATGTTCTTATATTGGTAGGGATTGTTATCTGGTGCTATAGTTTTTTTCATGTACATAATCTGCGCTTTCTTCCGGAAGAGCAGTTTCAGGCAGTAGAGGATAAAATACTTGTGCCATTTAATAGCGAAGATTTAAAAGTAGATTTTCATATTTCTAATAAGAAAATTCGTACGGTTGGAGCATGCTTCCTAATCATTTTAGGAGCAAGTATGCTGTGGAATTATTTGATGGATATTGTTTCTTATTATTTGCCTGAAGCATTTTGGGATATGTATTACAATGTTTGTTATGATTTGCCGGAAGCAGTGGTTGCTGTATTAATTATCTGGATCGGCATCCGATTGATTAAGGGTAAGAAAAAAGAATTAGATGGACAGAATGAGTGAGGTGCACAATGAAAGTAAGAAGAGTTGGCGCAATCACATGCGGAATCATTTTGGTGCTTTTAGGTGTCTTATGTCTCATACATATTTTTTATCCGGCACTTCGTTATGAATATATATTGCGTGGTTGGCCGTTGATTTTAATTTTAATTGGTGCAGAAATGTTGGCAGCAAATTTCACTTGTTCCGAACACATGAAGTTGAAATATGACATACCGGCTGTAATTCTAGTGTTTGTTCTGGTGATATTTGCTATGATGATGGGCGGTATGGAGTTGGTAATGGAATATTATGGATGGTAATGGGTGGATAAGGTTTACCGTATAATGTGATGAGATTAGATTGACACAAAAATATCAAAGTAGTATGATAATAGTAACAGACACGAACGAAATAAAAGGTGTCAAAAACAGGAGGTATTTTATTATGGCAAATCGTTTCATCTTAAACGAAACATCTTATCATGGCGCAGGTGCTATTCAGGCTATCGTTACAGAAGCACAGGGCAGAGGCTTCAAGAAAGCTTTTGTATGTTCTGACCCGGATTTAGTAAAATTCGGTGTTACCGCAAAGGTTACGGACTTGTTAGATGCAGCAGGCTTAGCTTACGAGCTTTACTCTGACATTAAGCCAAACCCAACCATTGAAAACGTACAGAATGGTGTTGCAGCATTTAAGGCAGCAGAAGCAGATTATATTATCGCTATTGGCGGCGGTTCTTCTATGGATACTGCAAAGGCTGTTGGTATTATCATTACCAATCCGGAATATGCAGATGTTCGTTCTTTAGAAGGCGTTGCACCTACAAAGAATCCATGCGTACCTATTATCGCCGTACCTACAACTGCCGGTACAGCTGCAGAGGTTACCATTAACTACGTTATCACAGATGTAGAAAAGAATCGCAAGATGGTTTGCGTTGACCCACACGACATCCCTGTAATTGCAATTGTTGACCCGGATATGATGGCTACTATGCCTAAGGGTCTTACTGCAGCAACCGGTATGGATGCTCTTACACATGCAATCGAAGGCTATATCACAGCAGGTGCTTGGGAATTATCTGATATGTTCCACATCAAAGCCATTGAAATCATTGCAAAGAGCTTACGTGGTGCAGTAGACAACACACCGGAAGGCAGAGAAGGTATGGCACTTGGTCAGTATGTTGCAGGTATGGGCTTCTCTAACGTAGGTTTAGGTATTGTTCACTCTATGG
>JAZQUB010000066.1:0-37512 GCA_045631045.1 Lachnospiraceae bacterium | reverse complement strand
TTGAGGATATAATCGAAAGAAGTATAACAAGAATACCGATGTATGACACACTCAACACGATTAAAATTGACACCAACGAAAAGACCGTGGCTATGATTGCCAACGAAATCAAGCTGCTTTGATGTTGTCAAATTCCAATTTAGCGAGAATGTAAATGAGAAAAATACGAACCAAGTTATATTGTAGAATAGATGTTATTAGGTTGACAAAGTAATGTAATTAAAGAAGGAACAAAGTTTATGCAATATTATTTTGAAATTAATGAACGTGGTCACAGTGTTTGTTGCAAGTTGTATTATCAGGAACTATGCAGCATCGAACGAGTGGTACTTTTCGTTCATGGCTTTGGCGGTCACAAGGATAACGGTGCTGCTGAAAAATTTGCGGAACGCCTATTGTCTAAATATGAAAACATGGCTATGGTAATTTTTGACTTACCAGGTCACGGTGACGACGTAAAACAGAAGCTATGCTTAGAGGATTGCAGCAATTATCTGGAATTGGTAATCTCATATGTGCAACAGAAATTTCAGACTGAGGATATTTATTCCTGTGCAACAAGCTTTGGCGGATATCTCATATTGAAATATATTGCCGAAAAGGGAAATCCTTTTCGGAAAATTGCTTTACGTTGTCCTGCTGTTAATATGTATGATGTACTTACAAAGGCGATTATGACTCCGGAGAATTGTGTACAGCTTCAGACGGGAAAGGTAATACCTGTAGGTTTCGATCGTAAAATTATGATGGGAATTTCTTTTCTGGAAGAACTTCGCGAGAATGATGTTCAATATTGGGATTTTCTGGACTATGCCGAAGATATTCTGATTATCCATGGTAAAGAAGATGAAATCGTACCCTTTGAAGCAGCAAGGACTTTTGCGGATGACAATCAGATTAAGTTTATTTGCGTGGAGGGTGCAGACCATCGTTTTCAGGATTTCAAAAAAATGGATCAGGCTATTGAGGATATTTTGAAATTTTATTTGTTATAGGGGTATGTGTTAAATGAGGAAAGTATATCATGTTGAAATGCGAATGGTGTGAAGTTAAGGAAAAAGAATGGCTACTTCTTGAAACATTAAATTGGTCTGTTTATTTGGCTGATATTCAAGACTATGTTGGAAGATGTATTTTAGTGCTGAACAGACATTGTGGAAGTGTTTCGGAACTTAATGCACAAGAGTGGCTAGAATTGAAGGATATAATAGATAGATTAGAAAATCTTTATACAGATGTATTAGGAGCTGATATGTGCAATTGGAGTTGTTTGATGAATAGTTTTTATAAAGATTCTAATCCTAATCCGCATTTGCATATTCACGTTAGACCAAGATACAGTAAACAGATTGTAATTAATGATCATGAGTATAGAGATACTGAGTTTGCACATCATTATGCATTGAAAAAAGAAGTTCAGTTACTTGATAATGATAGAAGTACGTTATTCAATCTAATGAGAAAACATTTATCGCGCTGAAAGATAAACAACATTCAGATTGAGGGAATATGCAAAGAAATCGGTCATCCGCTGAAGACTGCTATCTTTTGTGAATTGTATCAAGAATGTTTTAAGAGTTCTTTCAAGAAATATTCTGCATTAGAAAACGAAAGATTATTTGTAATAAAACCAACTTATATAGGGCGATAACTAAAACTTGTAGAGAATAAAAAATTTGAAATTGGAGGCAATTTTGTGAGGGAAACGATTGTTGTTGCAATAGCGATGGGTATATTTGCACTTGTTTTTGTATATTTTGGTTTTCTGATTTGGAAAAAGGAAAAAATTACTTTGCTTCATAGTTACCATTATGATAAAGTGTCTCCAAGTGATAAAAAGGTTTTTTGTAAAATGTCAGGTTGTGGTGTTATCTTTGTTGGAATTGGTCTTTTGGCAACGGCTATAATAATCGGCATAACAGATTCACCATTAAGTTTTATTGCTTTTGCATTGGGGTTTGTTGTGGGTCTGGTGTTACTGATTTATGCGGGAGTAAAATATAATTGCTAGTAGAGAAGAAACTTTTAGTTTGTAAAATTGCAGAGGTAAAAATGAAAATAGTGATAGGTGCTGGAAAAACAAAATATGATGGCTGGATAAGTACTCAAGAAACGGAACTTAATTTATTAAATAGAGCAGATTTTGAGCATATGTTCAGTGAAGAAAAGCCGACAGCTTTTTTGGCCGAACATGTCTGGGAGCATATGACGTTAGAGGATGGTATTATTGCTGCAAAAAATTGTTTTGATTTTATTAAGGACGGCGGATATATTCGTGCCGCAGTACCGGATAAAAATTTTTGCAATAATTGGTATCAGAATATGGTTAAGGTCGGTGGAAACGGGGATCCGAATCACCCTGCATTTACTCATAAAATTGTATACGATTATAAACAATTTTGCTCCGTGTTTGAACAGGCTGGATTTGAAGTAGAGTTACTTGAATACTGCGATGAGAATGGAACCTTTCATTACAAATACTGGAATGAAGCGGACGGAAAAATCGGTCGTTCTTTTCGATTTGATACAAGAAACTCTCTCGAAAAACTTGGTATGGTTTCAATCATTATTGATGCTAAGAAGGTTGGAAAAATTTAGAGAAAAGGTGAAACAGTAGGATATGGAATATGAAATTGTTATGGCAACGGAAGCGGATCGCGACGAGGTTTTGTCTCTCTATAAGGCACAGTTAGGTCGGGAATGTTGTCCGTGGAATGAAGACTATCCATCCAATGAGGAAATTGACTGGGATCTTTCACGGGATGCACTGTTTGTTTTGAAAAGGAACGGAAGCATAAGGGCTGCTGTTTCGATTGAGGAAGATGAAGCGGTTGATTGTCTCTCCTGTTGGGATGAAAACCTTGCACCTGTAGGTGAATTGGCAAGGCTTGCGGTACTGCCGGATGAACAGAGTAAAGGTCTTGGACGTATCATGCTGAAGTTTGGGATGGATGAGTTAAAGCGACGAGGCTTCAATGGCATTCATTTTTTGGTAAATAGGAATAATACAAAGGCAATCCGTTGTTATGCGGTATTTGGATTTCGTGTGGTCGGTGAATGTCATATGTATGAGCAGGATTTTTTATGCTATGAGAAAGAATTGTTATCGCACAATATTTGCTGAGTGAGTTTGCGAAGCGGAATGAAAAAAAGCTTCTTTCGAAACTGGGATCGTGAGGTGGGTTATGAAAAGCAGAATCAGATATATGGAAGAGCAGGATAGACAGCAAGTTCTTGAAATGATGAGAATATTTTATGCGTCCGAGGCGGTTTTTACAAATGGTTCGGAAGAGATATTCAATACGGATATAAGTAACTGCATTAATGATAATCCTTATATTGAAGGCTACGTCTTTGAAAACGGTGACAGCATACAAGGATATGCCATGTTAGCAAAAAGCTTTTCGACAGAATTTGGAAAACAATGTATTTGGATTGAAGATATATATATTAAAGATGAATATCGCGGATTGGGAATAGCAAGCCTTTTTCTAAATTTTGTCGAAGAAAAATATCCTCATTCCATATTTCGTTTAGAGGTTGAGGCTGAAAATGAGAGAGCTGTAAATGTTTACAAGAAGTGCGGATATGATGTTCTGCCGTATATGGAAATGAAAAAGTAATTAAGTAAATTAAAATTTGACGATTTGTTAGGTGCCTGTCCTACTGGAAAAACAAAAAGGTTAATTAGTCGGGGTATGAAATGTTATTCTACCCCATTAAATAGACATGAAACTTATTTTAGTGGGGGTAAAATCAAGTTACTATCCCTACTTGTATTGATAAAAAGTCATATTGGTCGGGGTACTTTTTGAAGAAAACCCTACTAATTTGAAAAATAACCTTGTTAAGTGGGGAAAAATAGAAAAAGAATACCGACTGGATTTATAAAAAGCACTTTTAGGTGGGGAGAAAAGATGAGAATGGCCCCGACCTATAAACAGAAAATCATCATTAGTCGGGGTGATGTACAAAAAATATACCCGATTATTGAGCTGAAAAAGTGATTTTAGTAGGTGCTACAAGAAATTTTCACCCTACTAAATTGAAATGCAGTATGTCTAAGTTGGGAAGGTGTTTGACAAATTTTAATATGTAGAACAGTTTGATAGACTCGAAGTTGACGGAGGAAACATAGATGGTTAATTACGGATTAAAAGATAGAGTTGCCATTATTACAGGGGCGAATAACCCATGGGGAATTGGTGCAACGGCAGCACTTGCTTTTGCTCGTGAAGGAGCAAAGGTAGTTTTGGTGTATAAGAAAGTGTCCAGACCATTTGATGCGACGAAGATGGACAGAAATGGTGTAGACAGATATTACGGAGCAAACGCAGGAACTGCGGATGCTGTAGAAAGTAAACTCAAGGAGATAAATGCCGACTATGTCATTTTGGAAAGCGACATTTCCAATGAGACATCCGTAAAGGAAATATATTCCAAGGTTCTTGAAAAGTACGGGCGAGTTGATATCTTGATTAATAATGCCGCAACAGATGATGAGACTGGTTGCGACACGATAGAAACCATCACGCAAAATGTGATTGATGATACATTTGCCGTCAATGTTCGTGGAAGTATTTTGATGACGAGGGAATTTATCAAGCACCGTGGTGATTACGGAAGAATTATCAATATTTCTACAGATGCAGCACAAATTTTTGCAGGTCAGATTACCTATGGCGCAAGCAAAGCAACCTTAGAGGCGCTTACTCGCAGTGTTGCTATTGAGGTGGCACAGTACGGAATTACTGTGAATTGTGTTGCGCCTGGTCCAACCCAAACAGGATGGATTGACGAAGATTTTGAAAATGTCGTTATTCCGTTAATTCCAATGGGAAAACTAATTCAACCAGAAGATATTGCCGAAACGATTTTGTTCTTGGCAAGTGAGCAGGCAAGAATGATTACGGGACAGGTAATCAAAGTGTCTGGTGGAAAGACGCTTTAAAATCCAGCTTGCTTAATTGCTAGATAAATTCCAATAGGTATAACAGTTGGAAAAACTTCAAGTTATCGTACAACGAAAAATGTGAATTTGACGGAGGGACGAAAGATGATTACAATTTTTACTCGGAAAGAATTACTGGTTACTTTTGATATGAAACGTCAAGGCGATGTCCGTGATATTTTGTCTGCCAATGGTATTAACTATACGGTCAAAGTAACCAATCGTCATAATGCAGCGTTATTTGGTAGTAGTAGAGGCAGAGTAGGAAGTTTTGGCATGAATCAAGACTTTGCCTATGAATATAAAATTTATGTTCATAAGAAGGATTACGACAATGCGTTGAGACTAATTAGATAAACTCCAAGTTATAGAGATAGAAAATACGAATTTGTAGATTTGTTAGTAAAGTGTCTGTCCTACCGGGAAAACAAAAAGGTTAATTAGTCGGGGTGTGAAATGTTATTTTACCCCACTAAATAGACATGAAACTTATTTTAGTGGGGGTAAAATTAAGTTACTATCCCTACTTGTATTGATAAAAAGTCATATTAGTCGGGGATAAAGCACAAATATACCCGACTATTGAGCTGAAAAAGTGATTTTAGTCGGGATTACAAGAAATTTTTACCCGACTACATTGAAAAAATATTTTGCCTAGTCAGGAATGTATATGGAAAATTCCAAGTTGATGGAGGGAATATTATATGGATAATGTAAATGGAGTTGTAATGATGAATGATTTTATTATCCGTTTAGAAACAGAAAAGGATTACAGAGCAGTTGAAGAACTTACACGTGAGGCTTTTTGGAATGTTTATAAGCCAGGTGCTGATGAGCATTATTATGTACATCAAATGAGAAAACATCCGGATTTCATCCCTGAACTTGCTTTTGTGATTGAAAAAAATAAAAAAATTGTAGGCAACATCATGTATACAAAGGCTTGGCTTGAAGACGAAAACGGTGTCAGAAAAGAGATTATTTCTTTTGGTCCTATTTGCGTTGCACCTGAATATCAGAGGCAAAAGCTCGGCAAAGAACTGATTGAACATTCATTTGATGTGGCACGTCAAATGGGATATGATGTGAATATTAATTTTGGTAATCCCGGAAACTATGTTAGCCGTAGATTTGTGAGCTGTAAAAAGAAAAGTGTCAGCTATATTTTTGAAGGTAATTTCCCGACGGCACTTCTTGTATGTGAACTTGTACCGGGTATTCTTGATGGAAAAAAGTGGATGTATATTCCGAGCACCGCTGCTGACTGCTGCGAGGATGTTGCTGCTGTAGAGGCATTCGACGCTACTTTTTCATTTAAGGAGAAGATGTGGATGCCAAGTCAGGAAGAATTTTATATCTATAGCCATTCATCAGTAGTACAATGATGGATAAAAGATGTAGATCTATCCACCTTACATACGATAAGAACGCCGACGGTCAAACTGGTCATCCACAAAAAGCATTTGATGCTTTAATTGAGACTGGCAACTGGACAGAGTGACTAATTTCAAGTTAGCTAACAAGTTATAAAAGCAAGAAAATTACCGGCCTGGTAGTTTCCTTTTTCTTATAGTATGATAAAATAAAATTGATTTAAAATACGAAGTGGATGGAGGTCTGTTTCTATGAAAACATTTATTTGCAGTTTGTGTCATAATGGCATACTTGGAGGAGTTTTATATCTTGATAATCAGTCTCTTACCTACAGAACAAACAAGCTTACAGTTGATAAAAAATATAGGAATTTGGGATTACCGATACAGGAAATATTGGAAATTTCTTGGGAAAGGATTGTTTTCCCTATTGCAACAGTTCATATGAAAAATGGAGAATGGTATAAATTTATTATTTTTAATAAATCTCGATTTGATAAATGGTTTCGAGAATATTCAAGACAAAGAAATATGACAAATACTAAAGTGAATAAATAAGATGACTGATAAGAAAAGATGTAAATGGTGCAACTTAAAAAATGACCTGTATGTTAAATACCACGATGCTGAATGGTGTGTGCCGAATTTTGACGATAAGTATTTATATGAAATGTTGATATTAGAATCTTTTCAAGCAGGTCTGTCTTGGGAATGTGTTCTTAATAAAAGAGAAAGTTTCAGAAAAGCGTATGATGATTTTGAGTTGGACAAAGTGATTTCCTATGATGAAAACAAAGTGCGTGAACTATTAAACAATAAAGACATTATAAGAAATAAGCGTAAAATCAATGCGAGTATTAACAATAGTAAGATTTTTAAGACGATAGTTTGCGAGTACGGTTCGTTTCACAATTATTTGAGAACCTTTACGAATGATAAAACCGTATTTGAAACAGATAGAACAACAAATGATTTGTCGGATGCTATTTCGAACGATTTGCGAAACAGAGGTATGACATTTGTTGGTTCGGTTGTTATATATTCCTATTTGCAAGCAATCGGTGTGATATATTCACACGATAAAGATTGTTTTTTACATAACAGCGGAAATTGAAAAGTTCCAATTAGACGGAGTAAAGATAATGCAAAAAGTAATAATAATAGGTTGTCCGGGCAGTGGAAAAACAACCTTTGCAGAAAGATTGCATAAAATAACAGGCCTTCCGCTATATTACTTGGATGCAATATGGCATAAGCCTGACAAAACGCATATCGCAAGAGAGGATTTTGACAAATATATATCCGAGATTTTCAATACATCTGAATGGATAATTGATGGGAATTATAATAGAACAATTGAAATGCGGCTTCAACAATGTGATACGGTATTCTTGTTTGATTTGCCAACAGGGGTCTGCATTCAAGGGGCTACCGATAGACTTGGTAAAGGTCGATATGATTTGCCGTGGATAGAAAAAGAGTTGACGCCATCTTTTAGACAGTCAATAGAGGAATTTCCACTCAATAGTTTGCCGAGAATATATGAACTTTTAGAAAAATATAGAGAAGGCAAACAAGTAATCGTATTTAAGTCAAGAGAAGATGTGGATGAATTTTTGAAGTCTATAAGTCTTTTAGATAAAATTAAAATTAAAAACCGAAAGGAAAACAACATGGAAAATATTTATATTACAAGACTTGCATCATTACGCAAGGTTATGAGTGAAAAGGGCGTAGATTATTATATGCTTCCTACAGCGGATTTTCACAATTCTGAATATGTGCATGATTATTTTAAGTGCAGGGAATTTATGTCCGGGTTTACGGGCTCTAACGGCACTATGGTGATTGGTAGTGAGGAAGCTTGTCTTTGGACAGATGGCCGGTATTTTATTCAGGCGGAGCGTGAGCTGGCAGGCAGTGGCATTGTGCTTATGAGAATGAATGAGCCTGGGGTGCCGAAGATTTCAGAGTATTTAAAGGAGAAAATGCAGGCAGGAGAGACGCTTGGCTTTGATGGTCGTTGTGTAAGTGCATCTCAGTTGATTGGTTTTAAAGAAGCGTTGAAGGGTGTTACTTATAAAATGGATGAAGACTTGGTGGACGGGCTTTGGAATGAAAGACCTGAGCTTCTTGCAACTAATTTATTCCTGATTCCGGATGATATTGCCGGTGTATCTGTGCAGGGCAAATTAGAGCAGGTTCGTGCGAAGTTGGAAGACTGCGACAGTCTGTTTTTAAGCAAGCTGGATGATATTATGTGGCTTTATAATATTCGTGCAAATGATGTGGAGTGTAATCCGGTGGCGTTGTCTTACAGCTTTATTTCTAAGGAGGAAGCAGTATTATTTTTGCAGGCTAAGGCGGACAAGTCTGCCGTGCTGTCTGCATTGGAGGAATCCGGTGTAAAGGTGCTTCCATACGAAGAGGTGTTTGAATATCTTGTAAAGTTATTCAATCAAAAAGTACTGTTGGACAAGAGTAATGCAAGTGCCATGGTGGCGGATGTGCTTGGTAAAAATTGCGAAGTGGTGTATGGCATCAATCCAACTAATTTATTAAAAGCGATGAAAAATCCGGTAGAGATTGAATATATGCGTAAATATTATCTGCTGGACAGCGTGGCGCTTACCAAATTTATCTACTGGGTAAAACATCATCCGGACAAAAAGAGTCTAAATGAACTCACGGCAGGCGCTAAATTAGATGCATTAAGAGCAGAAATTCCGGGCTTTATTGAGCTTTCCTTCCCGACCATTTCTGCATATCAGGCAAATGCTGCTATGATGCATTATTCTGCAACGGAGGGTAGCTATGCAAATTTAGATGAAGAAGGCTTTTATCTGGTGGATTCCGGTGGTCAGTACATGGGGGCTACCACAGACGTTACCAGAACCATCAGCTTGGGTGTTTTGACGGATGCACAGCGTAAGCATTATACGTTAACTGCACTCGGTATGTTGGATTTGGCAGAGGCACAGTGGCTCTATGGATGTACCGGACGGAATTTGGATATTTTGGCGCGTCACAGACTTTGGAAAGAGGGTATCGATTATAAGTGTGGTACCGGTCATGGAATCGGTTTTGTTTTAAATGTTCATGAAGGTCCTCAGAATATTCGCTGGAAATATACTGAAGAGATGAAGGAAGCGGTTTTAGAGCCGGGCATGGCAATTAGCGATGAGCCGGGGGTATATTTGGAAGGGCAGTATGGTATCCGTATCGAAAATATTTTGCTTACACAAAACGCAGTAGAAAATGGAGATGGCCAGTTTATGAATTTCGAAAATCTGACCTTTGTACCATTGGATAGAGCCGCACTGGATGCTGCATATATGAATGAGGAAGACCTTGCACGTGTGAATCGATATCAAAAGAGTGTGTATGAAGCAATCAGCCCGTATTTAAATGAAGCAGAATGCAAATGGCTGGAAGAAGAGTGTGCAGAAATTACCAAAAATATGTAGTTTTTCATATGAAAATATTGACGAGATGCATATGTTTCCTGTATAATTTATGTTAGATTAGCATGGGGGCATTTGTGAAATGTTCGGGATGCTAATAATAGACAAAAAGAAAGAGGTTTTAGCAGATGTCAAAGATTAATTTGGAAAAGTATGGTATTACCGGCAGCACTGAAATCGTTTACAATCCTTCTTATGAAGTATTATTCGAAGAAGAAACAAAGGCTGGCTTGGAAGGTTACGAAGTAGGCCAGGATACAGAACTTGGTGCTGTTAATGTTATGACTGGTATTTACACAGGTCGTTCTCCTAAAGACAAGTATATCGTTATGGATGAAAATTCCAAGGATACTGTATGGTGGACAACCAATGAATACAAAAATGACAACCACCCAATGTCAACAGAAGTATGGAATGTATTAAAGGATATCGCTCAGAAAGAGCTTTCAAACAAGAGATTATTTGTTGTAGATGCATTCTGTGGTGCAAACGTTGATACAAGAATGGCAGTTCGTTTTATCGTGGAAGTAGCTTGGCAGGCACATTTCGTAAAGAACATGTTCATCCAGCCAACAGCAGAAGAACTTGAAAACTTCGAGCCAGATTTCGTAGTATACAATGCTTCTAAGGCAAAAGTTGACAATTACAAAGAGTTAGGTCTTAACTCTGAAACAGCAGTAGCTTTCAATATCACAAGCAGAGAGCAGGTTATTATCAATACATGGTACGGCGGTGAAATGAAGAAGGGTATGTTCTCTATGATGAACTACTACCTCCCATTAAAGGGTATTGCTTCTATGCACTGTTCTGCAAATACAGATATGAACGGCGAAAATACAGCAGTATTCTTCGGTCTTTCCGGTACAGGTAAGACTACCTTATCTACAGACCCTAAGCGTCTTCTTATTGGTGATGACGAACACGGTTGGGATGATGAAGGTGTATTCAACTTTGAAGGTGGTTGCTATGCAAAGGTTATCAACCTTGACAAAGATTCTGAGCCAGACATCTACAATGCAATCAAGCGCAACGCTCTTTTAGAGAACGTTACCGTTGATGCAGAAGGCAAGATTGATTTCGATGATGGTAGTGTTACAGAAAATACTCGTGTATCTTACCCAATCGACCACATTAACAATATCGTACGTCCGGTTTCCGCAGCTCCTGCAGCAAAGAACGTAATCTTCCTTTCAGCAGATGCATTCGGTGTACTTCCTCCGGTTTCTGCTCTTACACCAGAACAGACCAAGTACTACTTCTTATCCGGTTTCACAGCAAAGCTTGCCGGTACAGAACGTGGTATTACAGAACCTACACCTACATTCTCTGCATGTTTCGGACAGGCATTCTTAGAGTTACATCCAACAAAGTATGCTGAAGAATTAGTTAAGAAGATGGAAGCAAGCGGTGCTAAGGCTTACTTAGTAAATACAGGCTGGAATGGTACAGGCAAGCGTATCTCTATTAAGGATACACGTGGTATCATTGATGCAATCCTTGATGGTTCTATCGAAAAAGCTGAAACAAAGAATATTCCATACTTCAACTTCGAAGTTCCAACAGAGCTTCCAGGCGTTGACACCAATATTCTTGACCCACGCAATACATACGCAGATGCTTCTGAATGGGAAGTAAAGGCTAAAGACTTAGCTGGTCGTTTCATTAAGAACTTTGCTAAGTATGAAGGCAATGAAGCTGGTAAGGCATTAGTAGCTGCAGGTCCTCAGTTATAATAAAAGTTTTAATATAAAATTATTGTAAAAGTTTTCCCTCCTTTGGTTTTATGTTAAAGGAGGGATTTTTACTCAATTTATGAAATGTGAATACTAAATTTTTCTAGTTGTATTTTGAGCACAATTTGTATATAATAAAAGTAACGAAACAAAAAAGTTTATAGCCTGGGGTGTTCGATAACTCTTATTTATTTGAACCTACATTACTTTAAATGGGACTCCTATATTGCAATGCGGCTGTCAGGCCTCCGACCTATATGGTTTTGTGCAGTGGAAGGCAAAAGCATTTGTTGCGGTAACCCACCTAGCCATAGCTAGGAGTCAAACGATAAGAGGCGGCATCCTGGGTTATTTTTTGGCTATGTTTTAATGAAAGTTGGAAGAGTGTTATATCTGAAATGGATATAGCACTCTTTTTGCATCTATCCGTATATCAGTCATAAATCCATTCTTGTCCGAGTAAGATAGTGTAATGGAATATTTAGGAGGAGTTTTGGTGCAGAAACATAATATAAAAATCAATCCAAGAAAACCTTATAAAAGAATGCGTATGAAATGGTTGTTGTTTTTTTTAATAATCGGAGCGGCAATCGTGTGGTTTGGAACAAAGGATGTGCAGGAAATACAGCCACAGCCGGAAGCGGTTAAGCCATTAGAAGAGCCTAGAGACGATTATGTATATTTGGAAGAGAGTCCGGATATAAGAGTTATTTTGCAGGCTGGAAATTATGGTGGTATATATCATGCCAAGGTGGAGCTGGCTTTTCCAAATGGCGGATATATTTTGACTTGTGTAAATGAACAGTGGGAAAAGCATACCATTCCGGTAAACGATACCGTTTCCATTGGAATTGGTGCAGAGTTTGATTTTTCGATAACCCAGGACATGCTGATTGCCGCAGTGGCATGCGAAGAGGATAAGCCAATCATTGTAAACTCTGTGGAAAGAAATCGAGAAGTTTGTCGATATTATGGTCGTATGGAAATAACCCTGGAGGATGCGGGGCTTTTGGTAGTAAATACATTGCCATTAGAGAACTATTTGTGTGGTGTGGTGCCAAGCGAAATGCCGGCAAGTTATGAAGCGGATGCCTTAAAAGCACAGGCAATATTAGCCAGAACCTATGCTTATAAATATTTGATTGAGCCTGCTTATCCGCAGTTTCAGGCGCATGTGGATGACAGTATTGCTTTTCAGGTATATGGAAATCTGGATAACAATGCGGTGACCTCAAAGGCAGTATCCGACACGGCGGGTATTTTACTTTTTTCAGACAGAAGTTTGGCAGAGGTCTATTATTATTCCACATCCTGTGGTTATGGTACTGATGGAACCGCATGGGGTGGTGAGGGACAGGAGTATTTACAGGCAAACCGTATTGGAAAAGGCACTTTAAAGAGTGCAGATGGTTCTATGAGCGGAGAGGAAGCAGAAACATATTATTTACAAAAATTAGAAGAGGAACAGACCTTTCGAAATATGATTTCAGCACCTTTTGTGGAGGGCTATGAAAGCTGTGAAGGTTGGTATCGATGGAGTGCCTGCGATGTTCAGATAAATACAGAGGCAATTTTGGCTCGTATGAAGGAACGATATGAAGCGAATCCGAATGTGATTTTAACAAAAAATAAATCCGGAGATTTTGTGTCAAAACCGGTAAAAAGCTTGGGAGAAATAAAAAATATAACAGTAGCGGAACGTGGTGCCGGAGGCGTCTGTAAAAGTGTAATTATTGAGGGGGCCGAGAATACATATAAGGTCCTTTTGGAATATAATATCCGATATGTTTTAAATGGTTCCGGAACTAGTGTTATAAAAGCAGATGGCACAGAAATTTATTGTAAAACTTTGCTTCCAAGCGGATTTTTTTATTTAGATACTGTTCATTTTGGACAAAATGTAATATCATACAATATATATGGAGGTGGATACGGTCACGGTGTGGGGCTTAGCCAAAATGGTGCAAATCAAATGGCGAAGCTGGGAATGAACTGTCAGGAAATCCTGCTGAAATTCTTTCCGGGAACCGTATTTGTAAGCTATGAAAACCATTCTTAGTGTGGTGAGAGACTTTGTGAAGGGAGCCGGTGAGAAAAATCTCTCGGTATATGCAGCCGGAAGTGCTTTTTTCGTAATATTGTCGGTGGTACCTATTATCATTGTAATTAGCTGTATTATTCCGGTGACGGGATTGACAGAAGAGATTTTATATGAGGTAGTCACCACGTTTTTGCCGGCTACTACCAAAGAATTCATGGTCTCTCTTATCCGTTATGTATACTCAAACAGTAATGGCATGCTTCCTATGGCTGTCATTCTTGCAGTTTGGTCTGCCGGAAGAGGTATGTTGTCTTTGATACGGGGACTAAATGAAATTCATGGTATCACCGAAAAAAGAGGATATATCAGATTGAGAATTGTTTCCAGCTTTTACACGGTGATTCTACTTTTAGGGTTGATATTTACGTTGGTGGTATCTGTTTTTGGGCAAAGTAAATTCCGTTTTTTTCTTGTAATACTGATATTAAGTATTATTTTCACTTTGTTATATACGTATGTGCCGGACATGAAAACCTCTCTTAAAAAGCAATTTTATGGAGGCAGTATGGCAGCTCTTGGCTGTTCTGTGTTTTCTTACTGCTTTTCTGTTTATGTAGACAATTATAATGATTTTTCCAATTATGGCAGTATTAATACGATTATTATCATTATGTTGTGGCTTTATTTTACCATGTACATTTTGTTGTATGGAGCTTATATCGGAAGCTATTTTACTTCGCAGGACACTCAGGAAGGAGGACCAAAATGAAGATTAAAAATCTGCCGGGACAGAGCAATAAAAATCCTCAGGGACAAAAGTGGCGTAAATTAGACAATACAGGCAAGCTGTTTCCACTGGTATCCAGTGAAAGCTTGAGTAATGTGTTTCGAATTGCAGTCACGTTAAAAGAAGAAATCAACCGGGACATATTACAGCAGGCGCTGGAAGATATTTTGCCACAGTTTGAAAGTTTTCGTGTTCGATTAAGGAGAGGGTTGTTCTGGTACTATTTTGAGACGAACCACCGCAAAATTACCGTAGAAAAAGAAGATGCCTATCCTTGCCAGTATATTTCTCATAAAGTGGCTCCTTATTATTTGCTTAGAGTGAGTTACTATAGCACTCGTATTAATGTGGAGATTTATCATGCCCTTAGCGATGGTCTTGGTGCCGTAAATTTTGCAAAGCTTTTGGCATGCCGATATTTGCAGATTAAGTATCAAATGGATACACCGGAAATCGTGCGTAAAGCAAATATACGTGCCGAAGAAGAAGACGGATATCTCAAATATTATAAAGAAACCAAGAAGCAGACCTACAGTAATGAAAAAGCATATCAATTAGAGGGGAGAAAGCTGGGGTTCAGTGTAGAAAATATTATTCATGGCAGTGTGCCTTTAAAGGAATTGAAGGCGGTAAGTAAGTCTTATGGTGTGAGTATTACCAAGTATCTCACGGCTGTTCTTATTTGGGCAATCTATGAAGAATATTTAAAGGGAGAGGATGTTACTCCGTTTATCGGTGTAAATCTGCCAATTAATCTACGCAGTATGTTTAATTCTGAGACCCTTGCTAATTTCTTTGCAGTTACTGCAATTAATTATAATCCTACCGGACGAAAGGTTGACTTTGAAGATATTTTAAAGGTGGTCAGTGAACAAATTGACGAACAAATTGTAAAAGAAAAACTGGAAGAAAAAATTTCTTATAATGTTTCTAATGAGAAGAAATGGTATTTAAAAATTGTTCCGCTTATTATAAAAAAATTGGCATTGAAGCTGGTATTTAAGCGAAAAGACAGCGGTCATACCATTACCTTGTCCAATTTAGGACCGATAAAAGTAGAAGAGCCTTATAATAAATATATTGAGAACTTTTATGTGTTAATTGGGGTTTCTCATAGCCAGACAGCCAAGTGTGCCGTGATTGCTTATGAGGATAATCTGATGATTACCATGTCTACGGTATTTGATGATAATAAATTGTCCGAGGGATTTTTCGGAAAATTAAAGGAACACGGTATTTCCTGCGAATTGGAAAGCAACGGGATTGTGGACAAGGCACACGATAAGGGCAGATATCCGCTCAGACAAGAAATTGCAGCAGCCTCTATCAAGAAGGAAATCAGTTTTGCCAAAATTATTGTATGGAATATGCTTTTGCTTCAAATTGGATGTGCCTTGTTAGACTATGTCTTTGATTGGAAGAGAATAAGTGTAAACTATGTAATGCCGGCAGCGATGCTTTTTGCAGGAATTATTATTGCAGCATTGATGTATTTTGACCGTAAAAAGTGGCAAAGTTATTTTATGTATTTGTTTTCGTTATCGTTTGTATCCCTTTTGCCGATTATTTTTTATTACATGGGAATTATTACAAACCCGATTGTAGCTGTCATCAACATGTTGGTGACGATTGCACTTTTCGTATTAACGGTGCATAGTCGAGGGGACAGTACCTTAGAAGAATTAGTACGACGATTGCATATTTAAGTTTTACGAAAGGAGGAAGTGTTGTGCAAAGAAGAGCAACCAGTATAAGAGGGGAAATTGTTAGAAAGTTGATACATAACTTTGTAAACGAAACGCCCCTTAAAAAACCGATACAAACAGGTGAATTTCGTAGAAATCCGAAAGAATCCGAGTGGATTTGTCCACCGGGCTATAATTATGGGCTATTTTCTTATAAAGGCTTTGGTATGGAATATTTAAGACCCAGAAAAGGCAATACCGGACGTGTAATTTTGCAGTTGCATGGCGGAGGATACATTGGTCCAATGAAAAATATTTATCGTACCATGGCAGTGCGTTATTCCAAGCTTCTGCATGGCGGGGATGTGCTTACCATTGATTATCGTGTGGCCCCTGCACATAAATATCCTGCAGCTTTAGAGGATGCGGTTGCAGCCTATATGTGGTTGGTAGAAGAGCAGGAATATGACCCTGCTAAGATTATGGTTGTGGGAGATTCCGCGGGCGGGGGTTTAACACTGGCACTTTTGATGTATCTGCGCGATCACAATATGCCCCTTCCAAATGGAGCTATATTAATGAGTCCGTGGACTGATTTGACCTGCAGTGGGGAAAGTCATACCTACAATTTTGAAAAAGACCCTTTGTTTGGAAATACCAAGGAATCTATGCTGTACGATTCCGATTATATCGGTGAATATGACCCGACCATTTCGTATATTTCACCTATGTTTGGAACATATGAAGGGTTGCCGCCTATGCTTTACCAGGTGGGAAGCTTTGAAATGCTACGCAGCGATTCCGAAGTTGCTCATGAAAAGGCAACAGTAGCCGGCTGCGACTCCAGACTCAGTGTATATGAAGGCATGTTCCATGAGTTCCAAATGAGCCTGAATTTGATTCCGGAAAGCAAACAGGCATGGAAAGAAGTGTCTGCTTTTATTAAGGAGAGATTTGAGCTGGAGAGCTGGAATCAAAGCAGGAAACTGCGGAAGGGATAAAACGAATAAAGCAACGGTGAATGAAAAAACACCGTTGCTTTATTCATCTACGCCTAGAAGATAATATATAGTGACACCTAATGCGTCTGCAAGAAATTTTAGTTCGTAATCTGCCACAACACGGTCGCCTGTTTCAATACGACTTATGGCCTTTTGGACGATATTTAGTCCTTCAAGCTGAATTTTAGCGGCAAGCTGCTCCTGTGAAAGACCGGCTTTTTCACGAGCAATTTTAACATTGTAGCCGGAAATGTTACACCTTCCGTCTGGTTTGTAAATCTTCATATTATGACACCTCACTTAGTAATTTGGTATGTGGTTTAAAAAGTTTATCCCAATGATGACTAAAATGATTTGTGGGAATTATTTTAGAAACATTACTGTACAGAAACAGAAAGAAGGGATGATTAAAATGAGAAAACTTGTTAAATGGGGACTTGCAATGTTAGTGTGTGGAATGGTTTTATTGTTCCATCCAATAAGTGTGCAGGCAGAATCGTATTATTGGGCAGAAGGAACGGAAACCGCAGGAGATGGTGGAACAATAAAAGTTGCAGGTTGGTATAAGTATGCCCAGCCTTCCAGTCCGGTGTCTGAAAAGATGGATGCAGCACCTGAAAATCTGACTTCCAATGATACTATCATTATTCAGTGTGAGCCGGATGAAGCATGTAAGCAATGGTTGCAGAGCTTGAGCGGAGCTCTTGGTATTAGGATAAGCAGTTCCTATAAAGGCGATATACAGATAGGGAGTACAGATGCTGCGGAACGTTTGCAAATAGCGTGGCTAAGTATAAACAATGCGAAAAACGTAGTTGTGTATGCAGATGTTGTAGATTTAAATCCGACTTCTTTGGAAAAACTGACTGTGCATGGCAACGCTACCGGCACATTAAAGTTGGGCAATCTAAGCTCCAAAGTACAAGAGAGCGACATCCATATTACAGGCAATGTAGAAAATATCACCTGGTACAAGAAAGGGTTGATATATAGTGATTATTCCGAATCCGAATACGAGATGGGATATGCCGGAACGGTAACCATTGACGGAACTGTAAATGTCGGAATGATTTATGGTTCCTATGATGAGGAAGCACTAGGATATAAGATTTGGCGACAGATTGGAACCTTTGGAGCCTGCGAAGCCGGTGCATTTCAGATGAATGAAGGTGAATTGGCTGGAACAGTTTCAGTTACCACCATTGAACCACAGCCCGGAAATTACAAATTTCAGTACACGATAACCAATCAGGGGAATTGTGTAAAAAATGTGATTGATGCAGAAACCGGGAAAGGGATTGGCAGTGTTCCAAGTAATGTGGCTGATATTTCTGATGGAGATACCGTAACGATCATGTCAACAACTCCGGGAGAGAATATAGTCATTAATGCAGACCTGGAAAGACTTATTATCACCGTTCAAAAGGTAAATTGGGAGATAAATGTTACGGTAAACGGAGATGTGAAAAGCTTATATGTAAGCTGCGGTGTTTCTGATGGCCAAGCTGATGTCAGAATCGAAGGCGATGTGGAATTTGTTTCTTTGAGAGAAAGACCGGGATCTGATTGTAATGTTTTTGTAAGTGGAACTGTCACAAGTGGACGTACGAACCCGGCTGCAGGGGTTTATGAGCTTAGTCAATTTAGTTGCAGTAATATGCAGATACTTGAAAGTGGTGAGCTTGGTTCGGGCATTTTTTTGAAAAAGACATTGGAGGAGGGTCCTTTTGGTTACCAGCCGCTTAAAAAGCAGGAAAAAAACGCGATATTATCAGAAGAAGAGAGTAATACAGAGATTTCGGTGACAACACAAAATGGTAATAAAACGATTGTGAAAGCAGTAGGTGTTGATGTTGCAGAAACAGAGCAGGAAGCATTGACGGATCTAAAGGCGGAGGAAAATTTACAAAATGCGCTGGATAAGGTGCAAGAGGATGCTGGTACTGAGGAGACTGCCTATGTAGCAGAGGCAATCGGCGCATTGGAAATCAATGTGAATACATATTATGAAGAGAAATCAACCGGTGTAGTGTATGCGGATGATCCACAGTATGGTACACAGGAAATAACCAGCCTTAGTGATGGTAAGACATTAACTTTTACTGTGCAAGTTCCTGCAGAAGATTATGAAGAACAAGCGAAATATACAGTTATTCGAAAGCATACCAATGAAGATGGAAGCATTTCCATGGATGAATTAGAAGCAACACAAAATGGTGATATCTTAGTATTTAGCTCTGATAAATTTTCTACTTTTATAATTGTAGAGATGAAAGAGGATGTGAATTCAAGCGAACCGGAAGAGCCAAGTGAGCCGGAAGAACCAACCGAACCGGAAGAGCCAAGCGAACCAGAGAAAGCTGATGAATCCGATGATGGTGGTGAAGAAGATAATGTTCAGGATGATGCAATAGTGGAATTTGAATAGGCAACAGTAGTTGAGGCAACTGAGACAGGCGATTCTAGAGCGTATACCTTATGGTGCAGTATGTTATTCTTTGCCATGCTTGGTATGATTTCTTTGAAGAAAAAAGAAATATGATTAAAATATGTCGATTACGATGATGGAAAAAAATAAAACATTCGTATTGACAGTTGATAAACATACCCTTACAATATAACTGTAAAGGGCACTACCGATAGACGGTTTGTCCTAAAGATTGATTACAAAAAAGTAACCGTTGCTTTGGAATTGTGGGCGGTTACTTTTTTGTGTTATTAATATATGCAATTAACAATGTTACCACAAGGGTAAGCATCTTAAGTATAATTGACAATATTTCATAATCACTCATACAAGTTAGCCCTCCTTTTCTCCCTTTTACAATGACACATTAGCGCAAAGTAAAATTCCCGAAAGAGGGGCACAGTCCCTCCGCAGAAGGACAAACCGCCTACCGTAAATGGTAGCACCCAAGAATTAGTATAACAAATTAAAATAATGAGAGCAATGTAATTGGGTGGTGTTTTTCATTTTCAGCATATTCCACATAAAAAGACGATTTATCGACCTTCAAGTCCCAGAAGCATTGATTTTATTGAGGTTTGCCGTACAAAGTATAAAATAATTGAATACATATTGACACAAAAGTGTATTAATTGTATAATACAGTTAGAAGAAGCGTATTATATGATTAATACACTTATGGGTTTTACAAACAAAGGAGGTGGTACAGGCATGATATCTTTTGAAGATTTTGTTTTGCAGGACGATAGTCCTATCTATTTACAAATTATTCAGTATGTAAAGCGTGGTATTGTGTCTGGTGCCATCGAAAATGGGGAAGAGATGATTTCCAGAAGAGCGTTGTCAGCGCTTTTGGGGGTGAATCCGAATACCATTCAAAAGGCTTATCACATGCTGGAGGAGGAAGGCATCATTTATTCCAGAACCGGAGCGAAGAGCTGTGTGGAAGTGGATGAGGATATGAAGCAAAGCATTCGGCGCACGCTTCTCAGTCAGGATACACGTAAGTGGGTGCAGTCCATGCAGCAGATGGGGGTTAGTATGGAAGATGCGTTGGAGTTGTGTAGAGAGGTCTGGGAGTAAGCAAGGAGGTGGATGTTTATGAAGAAGTATGTTTCTGTGCTGGCTTTGGATGCCAGATGTACCGTATATAAACTGATTGGTATATTGTTAGCATCCAGTGTCTTGCAGATTTTAAATTTTAGAAGGGTTTTGTTAAAAACCATACATAATTATGTAGATAATCTTGGTGCGAATGAAACAGCGCAACTTGAGGAAAGAAGATTATTGATTACCTTTGAGAGAGCGTTGGGAGAAAGTTATTTGCAATGGTTCTTTGGTGTTACCTTGCTCTTGGCGATGGCAGTACTAATTTATAGCTGCAGCGAGCATGAAAAGGTAAAAACAAAGCAGTTTTTGTGGAGACTTCGAATAGAGCGAAGAACCGTGTATGTTGTGTGGGCGTTATATCGTCTCTTCTGGGTCACTTTGATAATGGCTTGGCAAATTCTGTTGGTACTTGGCTTACATGAAATGTATCAGCAGCTGATTGGAAAAGGTAAGGCACCACAAGCATTGTATATGGCGTTTCAGCGTGATTCCTTTTTACATAATCTGCTGCCGTTAACGGATGTATTAGGAATTGTGAAGTTGCTTTGTATGATAATATTTCTCGGAATGGGAGCGGCATATGTAGGTTATAGGGGCGTGGATGAGCATAAAAATGCCTGTGTAACAGTTGCGGGTATCATGATTTATGGAATTTTGTTATTTGCAGCAGGCGCAGATATTCTTTCCATAGAACTGGTTTTCATAGGTGTTTGTGTCATTGCAATTATTGGTATGGTGGTGTCTGTAGCAGGAAGTTTGGGTGGGCATTATGATGGATAAATTTTTAGATACATATTTTCCTCCTGGATATGATGGTGAAACCGAAATCAAGCGGCTGTTAGCAACATATTTGGCAGCAATTATATATAGTTTTCGCTTCTTTGTATCTTATTACGAAGCGTACAATGACTTGTTTTATTATGAGTGGAATCAACTGGAAGAAACTGCAAAAAAGGTGCTTAGACCAGGTGCAGTGATTGCTCCTTTTGGAGAAATTGCGGGAAGCAGTTTTTTGATGTTTGCCGGACTCGCTATTGTTTTAATGGTGACAGGCATACAGCATTATCATTATTATACAAAAGGCAGTAATAGTCTTTATCTGGTTCGGAGACTTCCGGATAGGTGGTATGTATTTAAGACTTGTTTCGGTGGGATAGTATTGGAAGTCATTGCAGCATTGGTAGTGATTGGAATACTTTTAAGCTTGTATTATTGTGTATATCTTTTTGTTACACCGGATGTTTGTTTGCCGTAAGAAATCAGAAGGGATAAAAGCAAGAGGATGTTGGGAGGAAAAATTATGCTGGAAATTAGAGAGGTAAATAAATTTTATAATTCAAGATATGGTTGGGTACAGGCATTAAAAAATGTAAATCTTCAGATTCCAAGAGGGGAAATTATTGGACTTTTTGGAGAAAACGGAGCCGGAAAGTCTACTTTGTTTCAGTGTATGCTGGGCTTTGAACGATATAAAGGTGAGATTACCTTGGATGGAGAGAAGATTACGCACAAAAATATTGAAAAGATTTCTTTTGCGACTTGTGAGCACTCCTTTTTTCCAAATTTAACACCTGGGTGTCATGCAGATTTTTATGCCCTTCATTTTCCAAATTTTCGAAGCAAGCGTTTTGAACTTTTGATGGATTTTTTTGAGTTGCCGATGAGAAAAGCGATTAGCAGTTATTCTACCGGTCAGAAAAATCAGTTTGAGGTAGTTATGGCACTGAGTCAGGGGGCAGATTATATTTTGATGGATGAACCTTTTGCAGGAAATGATATTTTTAACCGAGAGGACTTTTATCGCGTGCTTTTAGGCATCCTTGAACCAAATGAAACGGTGGTATTGTCTACTCATTTGATTGAAGAGGTAGAAAATTTCGTAGGAAGAGCCATTTTAATAAAGAAAGGCGAAGTGATTGGTGATATGAGTACCTTAGAGTTGGAAGAACAGGGGAAAACATTGGTTTCTTATATCAAAGACACTTATGGTTATCGTGCTGACAGGGTAAGCAAGGTGCTGGAGGAACTGATGTAGCAGAAAGGAAGGCAGTATGAAAAAGAGTGTAATACTTGTTTTAATCATTGGGCTGTTGGTTTTTTGTGGTGCGATATATGGAATACATCAGGTGACAAATCAAGCAGACGATATGACTATCGAATGCAGGGTTTTGGAGGGAGAACCGCAAACGGCAGCAAATATTGCGTTCAAGATACATAATCAATGGAGTAAGAGACTGGATTGGGAAGTGCAAGGAAGCTTTGATAGTCAGGGAGAAGCTCATATAGAAGTGCTTCATAACAAGAACTGGATGGCACCGGAGCAATTCCGGAAAAGAACGTATTTTACTAATAGCTTTGATCGGAATGTAGAGTTGTATGGTTCTCAACAGCCAAATAATGATTATTATACATTAAACCTGGACCTTTACTGTGTAAATCGATTGGTGTGGCCGTATGACCCAATTGATGTAATAAGTGATTTTTTCAAAATAAAAAGTATTTCCACTTCAGAGATATATTTTACAAGTTGTGGAGATGTGGGAACAGAGGGCGTATATTTTAGTTTTCATGGCAGGACGAATGAGAAGGAGTATGAGCCAATTAGTATAGGCTGCGGAAATGGTATTTTTCTTCTGCCTTTGACAGAAAATGAAAAAGGCGAGTTTGTGGCGGAAACATCTTCGCTTAAAAAAGTCTTTGAGCTGCCGGAGGAGAATTGTTACCCGGTAACGTTTTTGGTGGATGTGCAAAAGGAAAACCTGCTGCTTTTTACCAAAGAAAAGGATAAGCTGGTATTTCGCTGCATTGATATCGCATCCATGCAGGAAAAGGTAAGGACGGAAGTGGCGGATTTTTCAGAAGGAGCAGAAATCAGCCAGTTAAGTTTGCACGAGAAGGAAATGCTCTTGATTTTAGTGGATGGCACGTTTGTATATTTTCGTAAGGAAAATGACGGCATGAAGCCGCAAATTGTTTCTTCTCTGGAAGCAGAGGGATGGCGTGTGCCATCTAATTATCTATTGGAATATGACTGGGATTACAAAGATGGCAGACTGGCTTTTCTTTGCGAGGCAGATGCTTTTAGTCAAGCCAGTGCATATATGTTTGTATTTGACGAGGGTGGACTGTTATACAAGGCACAAATTTGGAATTACGCAGATTATGAAAATGAGTACGGTATACCTATGATTTATTTGCGGGAAGAAAATCCGTTGGAAATTTGGTTTACAGAATAAAAATGCAATTCAGTGGTTGACAGTTTCTGCAAAAAGTAATAGAATAAATTTTAGTTGAAAATTATAAAGGCTATGAAGGTGTCAGTAGTGTATTACAATTCCTACAGAGAGAGTGGGTCGTCGGCTGTAAGCCCATTCAGGTAACGGTATTACATGAATTTCCCACCGGAGCTTCCTGATTGAACCAGAGTAGGTCAGGACGTACCCGGCACGTTACGTCGTTTAGAGTGCCTGCTTTGGCAGGAACATGGGTGGTACCGCGGTAATTTATCGTCCCTAGTAGATTAGTTAATCTACTGGGGACTTGTTTTTTGTAAAACCAAAGCATAAAAAGAAAAAAGTTTTATCTTTTTATGTGAATGGTTCTCGAAAAGAAGAAAAGGAGAAAAAGTATGAAAGCAAAGCTTGAAGAAATCAAGAAAAAAGCACTGGAAAGCATCGAAGCCAGCGATAGTCTGGACACTTTAAACGATGTACGAGTAAACATCCTCGGTAAAAAGGGTGAGCTTACAGCAGTATTAAAATCCATGAAGGATGTTGCACCGGAAGACAGACCAAAGGTAGGTCAGATGGTGAACGAAGTTCGTGTAGGAATTGAAACATTTTTGGAAAATGCCAAAAAGAAAATGGAGCAGGCAGCATTAGAAGCTCGTCTCACAGCAGAAGAAATCGACGTTACATTACCTGCTAAAAAGTTTCCTAGAGGTCACAGACATCCAAACACTACTGTTTTGGAAGAAGTTGAAAATATTTTCATTGGTTTGGGATATGAAGTAGTAGAAGGTCCGGAAGTAGAAAAGGATTATTACAACTTTGAAGCGTTAAATATTCCGGCAGACCATCCGGCAAAGGACGAACAGGATACATTCTATATCACAGGTGACATTTTATTACGTACCCAGACATCCAGCACACAGGTTCATGAAATGGAAAAGGGCAGATTACCAATTCGCATGATTGCACCTGGTAGAGTATTCCGTTCTGACGAAGTGGATGCAACACACAGCCCATCTTTCCATCAGATTGAAGGTCTTGTAATTGACAAAAACATTACATTTGCAGACTTAAAGGGTACTTTGGCAGTATTTGCTAAGGAGTTATTTGGTGAAGATACCAAGGTTAAATTCAGACCTCATCACTTCCCATTTACAGAGCCAAGTGCAGAAGTAGACGTTTCCTGCTTTAAGTGCGGTGGCAAGGGCTGTCGTTTCTGTAAAGGCAGCGGTTGGATTGAAATTTTAGGTTGTGGTATGGTTCATCCGCACGTATTAGAAATGAGCGGTATTGACCCTAATGAATATTCCGGCTTCGCATTTGGTGTAGGCTTAGAGCGTATTACATTACTGAAATATGAAATTGATGACATGAGACTTCTTTATGAAAATGATGAACGTTTCTTGAAGCAGTTCTAGGAGGAAGGGATAAATTATGAATACAGCATTATCATGGATTAAAGCCTATGTTCCGAAATTAGAATGTACAGACCAGGAATATTGCGATGCAATGACCTTGTCCGGCACAAAGGTAGAAGGATTTGAAAAATTAGACAAAAATTTAGATAAAATCGTTGTTGGTGAAATATTAAAAATTGAAAGACACCCGGATGCAGATAAATTAATCGTATGTCAGGTAAATATCGGTTCTGAAGTAATTCAGATTGTTACCGGTGCTCCAAATGTAAAAGAAGGCGACAAAGTTCCTGTTGTTTTGGACGGCGGTAAGGTTGCCGGCGGTCATGACGGCGGTCCATTGCCGGAAGACGGTATTAAGATTAAAGCAGGCAAGCTTCGTGGCGTTCCAAGTAATGGTATGATGTGCTCTATTGAAGAGCTTGGTTCTACCAGAGAAATGTATCCGGCTGCACCGGAAAATGGTATTTACATTTTACCTGCTGATACAGAGGTTGGTATAGATGCGGTAGAATTACTTGGTCTTCGTGACACTGTTTTTGAATATGAAATCACATCCAATCGTGTAGACTGCTATAGCGTTCTTGGTATTGCAAGAGAAGCAGCAGCTACCTTCCGTAAGCCTTTCGTTCCACCTGTAGTTGAGGTAAAGGAAAATGACGAAAAGGTAGAAGATTACGTATCCGTAGAAGTATTAGATCAGGATCTTTGCTCCAGATACTGTGCAAGAGTGTGTACCAATATTAAAATTGGTCCAAGCCCGGAATGGATGCAGAGAAGACTTGCCAAGAGCGGTATCCGTCCAATCAACAATTTAGTTGACATTACAAACTATGTTATGGAAGAATACGGCCAGCCAATGCATGCATTTGATTTAGATACTATCGCAGGTCATAAGATTATTGTAAAGCGTGCGAAAGACGGCGATACCTTTGTTACTTTAGATGGTCAGGAAAGAAAGCTTGACAGCGAAGTTTTGATGATTTGTGATGCAGAAAAGGCAGTTGGTATTGCAGGTATCATGGGTGGTGAAAATTCCATGATTACCGATGATGTAAAGACCGTTCTTTTCGAATCTGCTACTTTCCAAGGGGTAAATATCCGTAAGAGTGCAAAGCGTGTGGGTCTTCGTACCGATGCTTCCGGTAAATTTGAAAAGGGATTAGACCCAAGAAATGCGGAAGCTGCCATTAACCGTGCTTGCCAGCTTATTCAAGAGCTTGGCTGTGGTGACGTTGTGGGCGGTATGATTGATGTTAAGGTTGAATTTAAGCCTCTTGTAGTGCTTCCATTTGAGCCAAAGCGCATCAATGCATTACTTGGTACTGATATTTCTGAGGAAGAAATGCTTGCAATCTTTAAGATGGCAGAAATCGAATACGATGCAGGGACGAATATGCTTACCGTTCCTTCTTTCAGACAGGACGTTTTAGGGATGGCAGACCTTGCAGAAGAAGTTGCTCGTTTCTACGGCTATGATAAGATTCCTACTTCTTTACCGGGTGGCGAATCTACCGCAGGAAAGCTTCCATTCAAGCTTATTGTAGAAGCAAAAGCTAGAGAAATCGCAGAAGCAAATGGTTTCTCTCAGGGTATGTGCTACAGCTTTGAAAGTCCAAAGGTATTTGACAAGTTGTTATTACCAGTTGACAGCGAGCTTCGTAACACGGTAACCATTTCCAACCCATTAGGTGAAGACTTCTCTGTTATGAGAACGATTTCCTTAAATGGTATGCTTACCAGCCTTGCAACCAACTACAACAGACGTAATAAAGACGTTAAGTTATATGAACTTGCAAATATCTATCTTCCAAAGCAGCTTCCTATGACAGAGCTTCCGGATGAAAGAATGCAGTTTACACTTGGCTTCTACGGCGATGGTGATTTCTTTACCATGAAGGGCGTAGTGGAGCAGTTCCTTGCAAGTGTTGGCTTAAAGAATAAAGTAGAGTATGATCCAAAGAACAAGAAACCTTTCTTACATCCTGGTCGTCAAGCAGATATGCTTTATGGTGGCGTAAAGATTGGTTATCTTGGAGAAGTACACCCAGTCGTTTGTGATAATTACGATTTAGCTGTCAAGGCTTACGTGGCAGTAATCGATATGCCTCTTATCGTGGAAAGAGCAAGCTTTGATCACAAGTACGAAGGCGTTTCCAAGTTCCCTGCTGTAACAAGAGATATTTCCATGACCGTACCAAAGACCGTATTGGTTGGCGAT
The DNA here is from genome assembly GCA_045631045.1 of Lachnospiraceae bacterium. Classification (GTDB taxonomy): domain Bacteria; phylum Bacillota; class Clostridia; order Lachnospirales; family Lachnospiraceae; genus RGIG6307. The sequence continues at coordinate 10,034 of JAZQUB010000066.1, read as the reverse complement.
ATTGAAAAGGTAATCACACAGCGTGGCGGCAAGATTTTAGAAAACGTAAATTTATTTGACGTTTACGAAGGCAGCCAGATTAAGGAAGGCTTCAAGTCTGTTGCTTACTCTATTTCCTTCCGTGCAAAGGACAGAAACTTAGAAGAAGCAGATATTACCGGTGCTATGAAAAAGATTCTGAATGGATTAGAGCAGTTAGGTGCAGAGTTACGTAAGTAATGTAAAAGAATAATGGATATGATTAGGCGAGGACAAGATGTCCTCGCCATTTTAGAAATGCTAAAGTCTAGACAATAACACTATTTCATATTATAATATTCTTCAAGGTTGGTGAAGAATATTATGAAAAGCTTAGAAAAAAAACATTTTAATAAAGGAATTTTATTATATCTGGCTATAGGGGCCGTGACAATCCTGCTAAATATTATTGCATGGAGAAGCACGGCCTTTTGTGATGCGTATATAGCAAAGATTTTTCCGATTTGGGTCAATACATACGGCAGGCTTACAGGCATGTTTCCCGTTTCTGTTGGAGAAATTATGCTGGGGCTTGGGGTGATACTGACGGCCGTGGCACTGTGTATGTGGATAGGGGCATTTTGGAAGGGCTTGCGAAGGTTTATCAAAGGGTTCTATCTTTTTTATGCATGGACCTTTTTGGTAGTGTGTCTGATTATGACATTGAACTGCTTTATACTGTATCATGCCACGACTTTTTCGGAGACATATTTTGGACAGACGGACAGCTCGGATTATACACTGGAAGAGTTGATTCAGGTGCGAAATGTGGTGGTAGAAGAGTGTAATGCCCTTGCACTAATCATGGAGCGTGATGCAGAGGGAAATATTCTGTATGCTGGAGATGTGAAAGAGAAAGCTATACAGTGCATGAAAGCGTTGGGACAGACCTATGACCGGCTTTCCGGTTACTATCCGAAGCCAAAGCCCTTGTATTCCTCAGACTTTTTCTGTCAGCAATATATGTGTGGCTATTATTTCCCGTTTTCAATGGAAGCCAATTACAATGACGTGATGTATATTATGAATCTGCCGTCTACGTTGTGCCATGAGTTGGCACATTTGAAAGGGTATATTTTTGAAGATGAAGCAAATTTTATCAGTTTTTTGGCATGTATGCAATCAGACGATCCGGTATTCAGATATAGCGGATATCTGAGTGTGTTATATTACCTGGACAATGATTTTTATAAAGCTGTCGGAAAGAATAAGGATGCATACTATGCGCAGCCGGTTATTTCTGCGCAGGTACATGCGGACAATATTTTTGTTACAGATGAGGACTGGGAACGTATTAACGGCAAGGCGTTGATTGATACCGAGACGGTAGATGCAGTATCGGATACTTTCGTGGATGCCACACTGAAAGCAAATGGTGTGCAAGACGGGATGATAAGCTACAGCAGGGTAGTGGAGCTTTTATTGTTGTATTATAAGCAATCATAAAATTATCCACTTGCATTTTCCAACAAGAAAAGTTATTATTTAAATAATATGGGTAATTATGCGAAGAAGCATTTATTAGCCTTTTATTGTGTTTTAGGAGGACAAAAATGGAAAAGAAAAATACATGGGAAACATATGATGAAGCAATTCTTGCAAAGGTAGATTCTTTTTGCGATGGTTATCGTAATTTTTTAGATAAAGGTAAGACAGAGAGAGAATGCATTGATGAAATTGTAAATACCATCGAAGATGCAGGCTATATTTCTATGGAGCAGGCTATCAAAAATGGCAAGCAGTTAGTAGAAGGCGATAAGGTTTACCAGGTTTGGATGAATAAGTCTATTGCTATGTACCGTATTGGTAAGGAACCTCTTGCAACCGGTATGAATATTTTAGGTGCACATATTGACTCTCCAAGATTAGATGTAAAGCAGAATCCATTATATGAAGATGGCGGTTTTGCATATTTGGATACACATTATTATGGCGGCGTTAAGAAGTATCAGTGGGTTACTATTCCGCTTGCCCTTCATGGCGTAATGATAAAGAAAGATGGTTCTACCGTAATTGTAAATATTGGCGAAGAAGAGGATGATCCGGTATTTTTTATTTCTGATTTATTGATTCACTTATCTCAGGAGCAGTTGCAGTTAAAGGCCGGTGAAGTCATTCCGGGTGAAGCACTTGATATTATCGTGGGTAATAAACCAATTACTATCAAGAAAGAAGAGGACGAAGAAAAGCAAGAGCCTGTAAAAGAAGCAGTTAAGAAGGGTGTTTTAGATATCTTAAGGGAACTGTATGATGTAGAAGAAGAAGATTTTCTTTCAGCAGAATTAGAAGTAGTTCCTGCCGGAAAAGCAAGAGAAGCAGGCTTTGACAGAAGTATTATTCTGGCATACGGACAGGATGACCGTGTTTGTGCGTACACTTCTATGAGAGCCATGCTTGACGTTGAGGCTACAGACCGTACTCTTTGTTGTATTTTAGTTGACAAAGAAGAAATTGGTTCTGTAGGTGCAACCGGTATGCAGAGTCGTGTCTTTGAAAACAGTCTTGCAGAATTAATGAATTTAACAGGAGAATACTCCGAATTAAATATGCGCAGATGCTTAAGTAAGAGCTGCATGTTAAGTTCTGACGTAAGTAGTGCCTTTGACCCAAGCTTTGCAGGCTGCTTTGATAAGAAAAATGTTGCTTATTTAGGTGGTGGTATGGTATTTAACAAGTTTACCGGTTCTCGCGGTAAGGGTGGTTCTAACGATGCCAATGCAGAGTATCTTGGACATTTGAGAGACATCTTTGCAAAGGAAAACATTAATTTCCAGACCGCAGAGCTTGGACGTGTGGATTTAGGCGGCGGAGGTACTATCGCATACATCCTTGCTTTATATGGCATGAATGTAATCGACAGCGGTGTTGCAGTTATGAATATGCATGCTCCATGGGAAGCAACCTCTAAGGCTGACGTATACGAAACCTACAGAGGCTACATGGCATTTGTGAAGAACGCAAAAAATATTTAAGGAAAATATATGAAAACAAGTGATTTTTATTTTGATTTACCGGAGGAACTGATTGCACAGGATCCTCTGGAGGATCGCACCAGCTCACGACTTTTGGTGTTAGATAAGGAGACGGGAAAGACCGAGCACCATGTATTCCGTGATATTTTGGACATGGTCGGTCCGGGGGACTGTATGGTATTAAATAATACCAAGGTTATTCCGGCCAGACTCTATGGTTCCAAGGAAGATACCGGAGCAGGTATTGAGATTTTGCTTTTAAAGCGTTTGGAAAAAGATATGTGGGAGTGTCTGGTGAAGCCGGGCAAGAAGTGCAAACCGGGAGCCAGAATAGTATTTGGTGACGGTCGTTTAAAAGCGGAGATTAAAGAAACCAAAGAAGACGGAAACCGTCTGATTGCTTTTGAATATGAAGGTATTTGGGAAGAGGTTTTGGATGCTCTTGGCGAAATGCCGTTGCCTCCCTATATCACTCATAAGCTTCAGGACAAAAATCGTTATCAGACTGTATATGCTAAGTATGAGGGCAGTGCTGCTGCACCGACGGCAGGTCTTCATTTTACCAGAGATTTACTAGGGCAAATTGAGGCGAAAGGTGTTAAAATAGCATACGTAACCTTGCATGTGGGTCTTGGTACCTTCCGTCCTGTAAAAGTGGATGATGTAACCAGTCATCATATGCATAGTGAATACTATGAGGTTACCGATGAAACAGCACGTATCGTAAATGAAACCAAAGCAAATGGCGGCAGAATTATCTGTGTAGGAACTACCAGTTGTCGAACGGTAGAAAGTGCCGGAACAGTGGATGGTGTACTTCATGCAGGTTGCGGTAATACAGAAATTTTTATTTATCCGGGATACAAGTTTAAAGTTTTGGATGCGCTGATTACCAATTTCCACCTGCCGGAAAGTACACTTGTGATGCTTGTAAGTGCCTTGGCCGGTAAAGAAAGTGTGCTGAACGCTTATGAAGAAGCAATTAAGGAGCGCTACCGCTTTTTCAGCTTTGGGGATGCTATGTTTGTGCGATAGAAGGGAAAGAGCATGTCAATTTATATTAATAACGAAAATAAAGAAAATAACCAAAATATATTAGCGAAAATTGCACAGATTGATGTTAGCGCAAAGGCTCCGACAGATGAGAACGAGCGCCAATACTATTTCATGGCCAAGACCAGAAAGCACGTACAGGCATTGACGCAAGAACTGGGAAGAACCCCCACTTGTTGTGTAACTACGTTCGGGTGTCAGATGAATGCCCGTGACAGTGAGAAGCTGGTTGGTATTTTAGAAGTAGTTGGATATGAGATTGTAGACACGGAAAAAGCAGATTTTGTTATTTTTAATACATGTACGGTTCGTGACAATGCAAATCAGCGTGTTTACGGCAGACTTGGTGAGTTAAAGAGTTTGAAAAAGAAAAATCCTGCTATGAAGATTGCACTTTGTGGTTGCATGATGCAGGAGCCAAGTGTGGTGGAAAAGATTAAGACAAGCTATCGTTTTGTTGATTTGATTTTTGGCACACACAATATTTTTAAGTTTGCAGAGCTTTTGAATGCCACATTTGAGCAGAAGCGTATGGTAATTGATATTTGGAAGGATACGGATCAGATTGTAGAGGATTTACCGATTGAACGTAAATATCCATTTAAATCCGGTACAAATATTATGTTTGGCTGCAATAATTTCTGTAGTTATTGTATTGTGCCTTACGTGCGCGGCAGGGAAAGAAGCCGTAAGCCGGAGGATATTGTGGCTGAAATTAAAGATTTGGTAGCAGACGGCGTAGTGGAAATTATGCTGCTTGGTCAGAATGTAAACAGTTATGGCAAGAATTTGGAAACTCCAATGACCTTTGCAGAGCTTTTGCAGGAAATTGAAAAAATTGAAGGTTTAGAGCGCATTCGTTTTATGACTTCTCATCCAAAGGATCTATCCGATGAATTGATTGAAGTGATGGCGAAGTCAACGAAAATTTGTAAGCATTTACACTTACCATTACAGTCCGGTTCTTCCGGAATATTAAAGATTATGAACCGCCGCTATACAAAAGAGCAGTATCTGAAGCTGGCAGCGAAGATTCGAAGTGCTATTCCGGACATTGCCCTTACAACGGATATTATTGTAGGTTTCCCGGGGGAAACCTACGAAGATGTATTGGAAACCATTGATGTTATCAAACAGGTAAAATACGACAATGCGTTTACCTTTATTTACTCCAAGCGTACCGGAACACCTGCTGCAGCTATGGAAAATCAGGTGCCTGAAGATGTTGTTAAGAAACATTTTGACATGGTACTTAGTGCAGTACAGGAAGTTTCCAGAGAGCAGGTAAAGCGTTACGAAGGAGAAATCCAGGACGTATTGGTAGAAGAGTTAAATGAGCACGAAGAAGGCTTTGTGACAGGCAGACTGTCCAATAATACACTGGTACACTTTAAAGGACAACCAGAGCTTATCGGAAAGATTGTCAAAGTGAAGCTGAACAAGTGCCAGGGCTTCTATTATATGGGAGAACAGGTATAATATGAAATCAAAAGAGATATTTAACAGAGTGTGGAAAAATATGCTCTATATTTTCTCGGGAGGGGTGGCAGGAGTATTGCTCTTGTTGCTTGTGTTCCAACTTCCTGCAGATAAGATGTATGTGCATGTTTATCAATCCTTACCAACACTGGAAAAAGAATTTACAGAGGGTGTTGTGGTGGATGGATATCAGGCCAGTTTGACCGGTAATTTTACCGATTGCCTAATGCTATTTTATAGTATTTATGATAATCCGAAACATAGTACACTTGAACAGGTAATGCATATGTATCGAACGGAAAGCTCCGTTGGGGACGGGTGGGCGCCCGGTGAATCTTTGCGTGATTATTGCAACGGAGTGGAACAGAGTAAGGAGTTATCGTACGGAAGATATTGGCATGGCTATCTTGTCTTATTAAAACCTCTTTTAATGATTACAAATTTGAATTCTATTCGAATGATGATGTCCGTTACGCAACTTTTACTTGTAGGAATAATTATTTATTTTGCTGCAAAGCGTGGCAATGGGAAGTTAGCGCTGGCTTTTTTGGCAGCTGTTCCGTTTTTTTATTTTGTATCCATGTTTACAAGTTTATCGTTGAGCATTTGCTTTTACATTATGGCAGTAGCGGTTTTGATTTCATTATGCTGCCACGAGAAGCTGAAAGAGAAAAATCGGTATTTTAATTTCTTTTTAATAATTGGAATGGTGGTTGCATATTTTGATTTTTTAACTTATCCGTTAGTAACACTGGCATTTCCAATGATTGTTGTATTATATCTGGATAAAGAGGAATGGAAAGCAAAACTTCAAAAGATATTTGGATATAGTATACAATGGGGCATGGGTTATCTTGGTTTATGGTCTGCAAAATGGATTTTTTCTGATTTGCTGACAGATAGCAACATTATTCGTGATGCAGTTAGTACTGTGTTTGAGAGAACGGGAACTGCCTCTAGTGGTAATAAGATAACAGGATTGTTTTTAGTATTCAGTCGAAATTCAGAAGTATATTTTAATTGGAGTTTTTACATTTTGGCGATTTTTGTTATAATTTTTTTAATATACCATATTGTAAAAAATAAAAAAGTATACACGAATTTAGAATTATTAAAGGAACGGTTCGTTATATTGAGTGTTGCTTTGTTTCCAATCATATGGTATTTTGTAATACAAAATCATTCCGAAGAACATTATATGTTTACCTGCAAAAATATAGCTATAATTGTATTTGCTGTAATATGTGCCGTGACATATGAGACGGAGTGATGATTATGGGAGAAATGTGATGAGAATATACAGACCAGCCCTTTTAGACAGTTTAAAGGGCTATGATAAAAATCAATTTATTAAGGATATGGTTGCAGGTGTGATTGTCGCAATTATTGCTTTTCCACTGAGTGTGGCACTTGCAATTTCTTCCGGTATGAGACCGGAGCAGGGCTTATATACGGCAATTGTCGGCGGTGTATTTGTGTCTTTATTTGGCGGCAGCCGCGTGCAAATTGGCGGCGCTACGGCAGCTACCGTTATGACGGTATTCAGTATTATTGGGGAATATGGTTTTGAAGGATTGGCAGTGGCGAGCATTCTGGCGGGACTTATTTTGATTGTAATGGGGCTATGCAAGGTTGGGGCACTTTTGCCGTACATTCCATATTCCATCACGTTAGCATTTACGGCGGCCATTGGCGTGGGTATCTTTACCGGTCAGTTAAAAGAGTTTTTCGGTATGAGTATTGCGTCTCTTCCGGTAAAAAATTTAAGTCGAATCGTAACCTATGCAGAACATATCAGCACAATAAACTGGCAGGCTCTTTTAATTGGTATAATTGCATTGGCAGTGCTAATTATTTGGCCAAAGATTAATTCGGTGATTCCGAATTCACTTGTTGCAATCTTGGTAACTACACCGATTGTGTTGCTCTTTAAAATGGATATAAATACCATTCAGAGCGTGTATGGTAAGCTTCCAAGTCATTTTCCGAAGCTGGAAGTTCCGGGATTTAGTCTGGAATTAATAGAAGCAGTGCTTCCAAGTGCAGTTACACTGGCAATTTTAGTTGCGATTGTATCGTTACTTTCCTGTGTAGTGACCGACGGCTTGACCGGTATTCGTCATGACTCTAATTCCGAATTAATTGGTCAGGGTATTGCAAACATTTTTTGTGGATTATTTGGTGCAGTGCCGGTAGCAGGTGCAGTAGCACGAAGCAGTGTGTCTGTGAAAAACGGAGGCAAGACCCCGGTGGTAGGTGTGGTACATAGTATTGTAGTGTTAATTATTTTACTGGTAATGATGCCGCTTGCCGGTTTTATTCCAATGCCTACTTTGGCAGCCATCCTGATTTTAGTTGCATACAATATGAGCAATGTGCCTGCAATTATTTCTTTGATTTTTAAGGCACCAAAAACAGATGCCGTTATTTTTCTGGCTACATTTACAGCAGGTATTTTTGTGGATTTGATGACAGCCATTGAGGTGGGTGTTATTTTGACAGCGTGCCTGTTTATGAGGAGAATGGCAGAGGTTACCAGTGTTTCCGGTTGGAAATATGTAGAGGACGCAGATACTATCGGTGATTTGATGGACAAGAATACCGTGCATGATCTTGCAAAGGTTCCGGCACATACACTAGTATATGAAATCAACGGTCCGATGTTTTTTGCTGCATCAGACGAGCTTTTAAATATTAAAGCAAAGGCGGATACGCGCGTACTTATTATCCGTATGCGTTCCGTTCCGGCATTGGATATTACCGCTTTAAATACACTTAGAAAAATACATAAGGAATGTGAAGATAAGGATATTTTCCTGATTTTCTCACATGTTTTGAGTCAGCCGTATAAGACCATGCAAAAGAATGGTTTTGTGACAGAAATCGGGGAAGAGCATTTTGTTGCTAAAATTTCCGACGCACTTATTTTGGCGGATGATATCGTAAAGGAAAAAGAAACATGGCAGTTTTAACACCAATGATGCAACAGTACATGGAAACAAAAGAGCAGTATAAGGACTGCATCTTGTTTTACAGACTGGGCGACTTTTATGAAATGTTTTTTGAGGATGCAATTATCGCATCTAGGGAACTGGAAATTACATTAACAGGAAAAGCCTGTGGGCAGGATGAAAAGGCACCTATGTGTGGGGTGCCTTATCATGCTGTAGAGGGATACTTAAATAAACTGGTTTCCAAAGGCTATAAGGTGGCAATTTGTGAGCAGGTGGAAGACCCAAAAGCGACAAAGGGTATTGTTAGGCGTGAGGTAGTCCGCATTGTGACACCGGGTACCAACTTAAATGTAAATGCGCTGGATGACAGTAAAAACAACTATTTGATGTGTATTACCTTTATCAGTGGTAAAATCGGTGTGTCGGTATGTGATGTTACTACCGGTGATTATTATGTGACGGAAGCAGAGGACACCAAGAAGCTGATGGATGAGATTATGCGTTATCAGCCTTCTGAAATTATTTGTAATGATTCCTTTATGGTAAGCGGTATAGATTTGGAGGATTTGCGCGGTCGTTTAGGCATCACTATTTATACTATTAGTGCTCATATGTTTGATGATGACAATTGTCGTAAAACTCTGATGAAGCATTTTCATTTAAATACTTTGATTGGACTTGGCATTGAAGATTTTCCGACCGGACTGATTGCAGCAGGAGCTCTCTTGCAGTATTTATACGAGACCCAAAAAAATTCTCTGGAGCATATCAGACATATTACACCGTATCTTACCAGCAAGTTTATGCTTTTAGACAGTTCTTCTCGTAGAAATTTAGAGCTGACAGAGACTTTGCGAGAAAAGCAAAAAAGAGGTTCCCTTCTTTGGGTTTTAGACAAGACCAAGACGGCTATGGGGGCCAGACTTCTTCGTACGTATATAGAGCAGCCTTTGATTGAAAAAATGGATATTGAAGAGCGTCTGAATGCGGTAGAAGCACTGTATACCGAGAGTTTTCTGCGTGATGAAATAAGGGAATATTTAAATCCGATTTATGATTTAGAGCGTTTGCTTAGTCGTGTCAGCTATGGTACGGCAAATCCGCGTGATTTTATTGCACTTCGTAATTCTTTAGAGATGCTGCCGCATATTAAGACAGTGCTTAAAAGCTTTGGGTGTAAGGAATTAGCGGATATTCAAGAGGAATTAGACGGTCTGGAGGATATCCATCAGCTGATTGATGAGGCGATTATGGAAGAACCGCCGATTTCCGTAAGAGAAGGTGGTATGATTAAGGATGGATATCATCCGGATATTGATAAATTGCGTAGTGCAAAGCATGACGGAAAAACCTGGTTGGCAGAGTTAGAGGCAGTAGACCGGGAGCGTACGGGTATTAAAAACTTAAAAATTAAGTACAATAAAGTGTTTGGATATTATTTTGAGGTTACCAATTCCTACCAGAATCTGGTGCCGGAGGATTACATCCGTAAGCAGACCCTTGCCAATGCAGAGCGTTATACTACACCGAAATTAAAAGAATTAGAGGACATGATTCT
>JAZQUB010000065.1:0-74134 GCA_045631045.1 Lachnospiraceae bacterium | reverse complement strand
CCTCGATAGCTCAATGGTAGAGCACTCGGCTGTTAACCGAGTTGTTGCAGGTTCGAGCCCTGCTCGGGGAGTTTGTGCCGATGTGGCTCAATTGGCAGAGCAGCTGATTTGTAATCAGCAGGTTATCGGTTCGAGTCCGATCATCGGCTTGTCGCAGAAGCGACATTTCGAGGATAAGGAGCAGTCCTTATTTCGGACCTTTAGCTCAGTTGGTTAGAGCAACCGGCTCATAACCGGTCGGTCCTGGGTTCGAGTCCCCGAAGGTCCACTAAATTATCAACAAAAGAATATGGCCCAGTGGCTCAGTTGGTTAGAGCGCCGCCCTGTCACGGCGGAGGTCGAGGGTTCGAGTCCCTTCTGGGTCGTTTGATGCTTTTACATCAAATATTATTAAATGGGATCTTAGCTCAGCTGGGAGAGCATCTGCCTTACAAGCAGGGGGTCATAGGTTCGAGCCCTATAGGTCCCATCACTTGTTTCTCAAGCAAGTGTAATTAAATAGTGAGATGCCGGCGTGGCGGAACTGGCAGACGCACAGGACTTAAAATCCTGCGGGACTTACCTCCCGTACCGGTTCGATTCCGGTCGCCGGCATTACAGTGAAAAGCTTCAAGTTTTACTTGGAGTTTTTTTGCATTATAGGAGGAGTTTTAAAATGTATTCTGAACAGTGTTACAAATTGGGCAGCAATCGTTCTGCAATCAGAGAATTATTTGAGTATGGTAAGCAGAGAGCGGCAATAGTAGGTAAGGAAAATGTATACGATTTTAGTCTGGGCAATCCAACGGTTCCGGCACCTGCATGTGTGAAAGAAGCAATTGTGGATCTTTTGGAGACAGCCGGTTCTATGGAGGTGCATGGTTACACATCTGCACAGGGCGATGTAGAGCTTAGAGCAGCACTTGCAGAGTATTACAATACTACATATGGTACAAAGTTTCATGCAGACAATTATTATATTACTTGTGGTGCGGCAGCATCTTTGTGCATTAGTTTCAGAGCACTTACGGAGTCTAAAGAAGATGAATTTATTGCGATTGCACCATTTTTTCCGGAATATAGAGTATTTGTGGAGGGGAATGGCGCCAAGCTGCGTGTGGTAAAGCCGGACACAGAGAGTTTTCAGATTAATATGAAAGAGTTGGAAGAGGTGATTAACGAGCATACCAAAGGTGTTATCATTAATTCTCCGAATAACCCATCCGGTGTTATTTACAGTGAAGATACAATCAAAAGTCTTGCTGATTTGTTGTCCGCGAAGTCAGAAGAATTAGGACGTACTATTTTCTTGATTTCCGATGAGCCTTATCGCGAAATTGCATACGATGGTGTGGAAGTGCCGTATGTAACGAAGTATTATGCAAATACGATTGTTTGTTATTCTTATAGTAAGTCATTATCTTTGCCGGGGGAACGTATTGGATTTGTGTTGGTTCCGGATGAAGTGACGGATAGTCGCAATGTGTATTATGCAATGTGCGGGGCAGCCAGAGCTTTAGGATTTGTATGTGCACCGAGCATGTTCCAGAAAGTGCTGATAAGGTGTCTTGGTCAGGTGGGCGATATCAACCTCTACAAGACCAATAGAGACCTTTTGTACCATGGTCTTACAGAGCTGGGCTTTGAATGTGTAAAGCCACAGGGTGCCTTCTATATGTTTGTAAAGGCTATGGGTGGTGATGCGGCAGCTTTTTGTGAAAAAGCAAAAGAATTGGATTTACTTTTGGTTGCAGCGGATGGATTTGGATGTCCGGGATATGTACGTATCTCTTATTGCGTGGACAGAGATATGATTGAGCGCTCTATGACAGCCTTTAAAAAACTTGCGGACAGCTATAAATAAGTTTATGAGTGAAAAAAGCCTGCACGGCAGCCGATTTACAAATCGGAACCTGTGCAGGTTTTTTAGTGCTTTTTGAAAGAATTTAAGATATAGATAATAGAAGTAACGATTAAAATTTCAACTGCAATGCCGGCTGAAATATAAAGTGAACTTATGTCGTTGTGGGCAAAGCCCATGGCAACGGAAAACGCAAGTAACATGCTGTTTAACAGCTTCAGGAAACCGGATACGATATCGCCGGTCAGTAGGCGCGTAAGGAGCTTTATCAGCGCTATTCCCGGAATTAACAGCATGGCGGCGCCGATATCCAAAGCTGCTTTTACAATAAGTTCGGGATTCATAATAGTACATCAAAAGTTGACAGATAATAAAAAAGAGTCGCAAGCGACTCTTTCGCGCCGGAGCGGAATGCGAAGCATTACTTTCAATTCCGCGGAGTGCGCCTCCTCGCAGAGTGTTTTTTATTACATAGGAAAGCGTACTTTCTTATGTAATAAAAAAGGCAGCCGGTTTAACCAACTGCCTAATACGTGCGTTAGAAGATTCGAACTCCCGACCTTTTGGTCCGTAGCCAAACGCTCTATCCAGCTGAGCTAAACGCACAAGTGTGAGGTTTCTCACAACAAAAGTTAGTATATAACAAGAACTATAAAAAGTCAATACCTAATTTAAAAAAATTAAAAGTTTTTAATTTGACTTTGTTTGATTTATAAAAGTAAAAGTTTTATAAAATATTATGCAGGTTCATTGACTCAGATATATTGTAATATTATAATCTTGGTATATGCTAAGTGTAAACAAGTTTTAAAGGATTCATGTATGACACAAAGAGAATTTATTGATAAATTAAAGAATGCGTTATCCGGTAAAGTTTCTGTAGGAACTGTTCAGGAAAATGTAAATTATTATGAGCAATATTTTGGGGGTGAGTTAAGGCGTGGGAGAAGCGAAGAGGATATTTGCGCCTCGCTTGGTTCACCACAGTTAATTGCCAAGAGTATTATAGAAGCCGAGAAGTTCCAAAGTGGTACTACAGAAGATGCTTACTCCGGCAAGGTGCATGATGAAAGGGATTATCGCGGTACTACCATCAGGTGGACGGACAATGTACGAAGTTTTCATATTCCGGGATGGCTTATGTTGCTTTTTGCGGCAGGACTTTTTTTTACGGTAATCAGCGTTGTAGTCACTATTTTTTCTGCACTGGCGCCTATTATTGTACCGATTTGCATCGTGCTTTTCATTGTTCATATTTTTAAAAATAATTTTGGCTGAATAAGACGTTGACGAGAGGATATACTACTTTTGTAACCAAATTACGAGGAGGAGTTAGCATGTCTAATCAGAACAATAACAATCAGAATAACAACCAGAACAAGATGAACAACAATCAGAATAACAACCAGAATAAGAATCAGAACAATAACAATCAGAACAACAACCAGAATAAGAATAACAACCAGAAAAATTACTAAGAAAAGTGATAAAAGAGGCATCCAGGAGGATGCCTCTTTTACTTTACTTTATAGGAAATTGCTTTTAGTGCAGGCACAGTAAATAGTCGATATGTTGATTCGAAGATGTAAAAACCTTCTACACCAGCTTCATTTTCAAAGAAATCGTCTTTTTTATAAAGACTTTTCTGAAATCATATCAGCATCCATCGGGCGTACATAATATCTTCCATATCGAATTCCCTGTGTCCCAAGCCCGTCCGCTGTTCTGTCAGCATAGCTCATGCCAAAGAATAGATAACCGCTTCCGTCGTCGTATGAAAGCTCATAGGTTGGATCACAGAAATACTGCATTCCCTCTAGAGTAATAACAGACCAAGTATGTCCGATGGTATCTGAGCTGTCGCAATGAGCTAAAGTAGTATTGATCCCAACCTGATTCAAAAGCTGGTTATATACATTTGCAAATGTGATGCACACTCCGCTGTTATACAAATAAGCATAATAGCTTTCTTTTCTTTCGACTTCTGTTAATGCGCTGTAATCATAGGTCATACGAGTACAAAGTGCATGGTAAATGTTTTTTGCTTTTTCCTCGTCTGTTTGTTCAGGAGATGTATTGGCAAGCAGTGTATTAGCTGCATCAAAGAATTGTTCTTTGATACTTTCGAATGTTTCCTTGTCATACTTATACTCAATAGAAACGGTTCCTTTTTCCGAATTATAATGTTTGAAAAATTCAAACGGTTCAGCACAAGCATTATACAGTGGAAAATCATAGTAAATAATCGTTGATAACATTTCCGCATAGTTCTTATCAGGACATTCAAATTCATTTTTATAGTTCAAAAATGCATCCACAAATCCTACATAAAATAATGCAAAATCATTTCCCATGAGTTCGAGCGTTTCCTCTGAAAGCATAAACGCATTATAAATATACCGCCCATCTTGAATCATCGGCTCCATATACTTTGGCAACGGAGAGGATGGATCATAAAGGTTTTCGGGTTCTTCCTGTCCCTTTAACTCAGGAGCACTGTAGCACTGAGTGGTGATCTTGCCGAGTGTAATGGTATATGGTGAAAAATATAAGGTTTCAAAATCGTCGCGGAGAAAGCGGAATGTTCCGTATACGGTCACCGTTTGTCCAAGATAGAGGGCTTTCTCAACCCCGTCATCCTTGGGGTCAAACATACTGATTCTCGTTTGCTCCGGGAATACAGAAGGATTGTCCAGAAAATATTCATACGTTATATTCAAGGGCTGTTCCGGCTGTATATACCATCCCTGTTCATCCAAACCGATTATACCGACGATCACTGCTCCACCAACAGTTTTTATATCAATGGGCGCCTGTATTGGGATGTCGGGTTCCGTTTCGGTGGTAGGAATAGATTGGTCTGTTTCTTGTTTCGCGGATGTTTCGGTGGAGTCAGAAACGTGGAGTGCGTGACAAGCACACAGACAGAAACAAAGCAATATCAGCAAAAAGAACACTGCAACAATTTTCTTGGTATACATTTATACGTACCTCGTCATATTATTTTTAAACTAAAAGCAAACAGTGGGAAATGCCTCTGCCAGTTCAATATCAGAAGATGCCCTTACCGCTTCCTGTAATGTTTCGAGCATATATATTTCATCATCAACTGCTATTGCTTTCATACTGTCACTTCCTTTGGTATCATAATAACTGCTTTAGTGCCGATATTCAATTTACTTTCCAGTATAAGCTCACCGTTCACCATAGCTTTCAGCCTTCCACGAATATTGCGGAGTCCTACATGCTTTTTTTCCTCAACAGGCAAACATGTATCAAACCCTACACCATCGTCTTTTACCTCAACACAAAAATGTGTTGGTGTTTCATACGAGCGAATCAATACTGTTCCTCCGGTTTCGAGACGCATCAGACCGTGCTTGATTGCATTTTCTACAAGCGGCTGCACAGATAATGCCGGAAGTACAAAATCTGTTGTCTCCACATCATATTCGATATTCATATCGGGGAACCGAACTTTTTCGATATTGACATAATACTCAACGTGTTTTAGTTCTTCTGCAAATCGAATCGGTGTCACACTGTCAAGCTCGCTGAAATTTCCACGGAGGTACAGGCTGAAGTTTCGTACAAGATGGAAAGCTTTTTCAGGATCTTTCAAGCACATTCGTTCAATGGTTCCCAGCGTGTTGTAAATAAAATGCGGCTGGATTTGCGAAAGCATGATGGAAATGCGGCTTTCCTTCAGTTGTGCCTCTACCATATTTTTTTCTGCTTCGAGGCGGCTTTTTTGCAATTCCAGTGTTCTTGCTTTTGTGGCAGCATTGATGCCTTCCGGAATGATTCGCAGTACCACAAACAGTGCTGTAATAAACAAAACATAAAATACATATTTAGATAAAAAACCGCCTTCCCAGCAGCCCGCAGCAGTTGCAATTACATCTGCTTCAAATGCAATCACCAGCACTGCCATTCCTATATGAACCCAGCGTTCCTGTTTGCTTGATGATATGTATTCTTTTATCAGGCAGAAAAACAAAATAATATTTCCTGCACTTTGTGTAATTACCCAAGGTAGCCAGGTATCGTAGAAAGATATTTCTGTTAATATAGGAAGAATGAAGTATATACCATTTATGGCACCCAAAGAAGCAGTTGTAATGTAAGCAATTCTTTTGGTTCCCGTAAGGAAATATGTGATGATTCCTGATACGAACAGCATATAGAACATCATGGAAACGCCTAGAATGGTTGTGTTGACAGCAATAAATTCACTCCAAAAAGACACACCGGAGGCGCTGTATACCAAATAAAGGCCTGCAGAAAAAATCGTTATCCCTAACAGCCAGATGATTTGGTTGTTCTGCACATGAAGCAATGCTGAAAACAAAGCAGAACCAAACAGAACAAGAGAAGCTATCACAAACAACAAACCGGTATTCCGCTGGATTTTACCACTTGCAAGTACGTCTCTTTCAAAATCAATGTTCCCCCAAATGGCTACGTTAGAAAGCATTTCATCAATGGCGGTTTCGTTGCCAAAGCAATGCGGATTATGAATAATTATTTCAATCGGTTCTGTGCCGTCACTTGAAAAAGAATGGGAAGTCCAGTCTACGCCGCAGGCGGAAGTTCCAAACAGCGGGTTTTCATGATCTATTACATAGGTTTTGTTTTCCGCGTCACAAAAGGTCAAGTTGATGTGGTCAGTATAAAAGGCAAGGGGCGTATCTCCGCTAAAAAGGCCGATATAATCGCCGTCTGGGGAAAATAGATGGAAATTACCCCGAAGAGTCACATCGCCTTTGGTGGTCGGTATATGCTGTCCTTCCGTGATCTTCTGCCACTGTCCATCGCCAATGCGATACTCGCCATCAAAACGCACCTGAGCTGCAGTGGCACCAATAGCTTGATTGCTGTTGGTCTTATTAAACCACAACAAGAATGCAGCAAGCGAAATCAATAACAGAATGCCTCCTACCTGAAAATATGAATTTTTGAATATGCAAAATCTGTTTTTTGAGTTAGACATATGCGCAACCTCCAAGATATAGTCTTTGAGTTTGGATGTAAAATATATTGTACCATAAAAGTGACAAAAAAAGAATGAAAACTTTGATGATTAAATGACCTTAAATGACAGTGTTGTCCTTTTGATGTCCGTTAGGGGGTATAATACAAAAAAATAGGGGGCGTAGTGCGCGGTGTATAGTTATATGGAGAACATAAAAAAGCAAGAAGTAATGGAGCAAGAATATGAAAATTGGTAAGGCGATTACAATTTTAATATTTATATGTACCATAGTCATATGGTTTTACGGAAAAAGAGAAATGAAAAAACAAGATGTCGTACCACCGGTGATCACTTCTACGATCGATGAGCTGCATGTGGACGCATGCAAAGGGATAGAAGAGGCGATTTTGAAAGAAGGATTATCCGCTTCCGATGATGTGGATGGAGATATTACCGAGCAGATTATTGTGGGAGATATTTCTCGTTTCAAGGAGAAAGGTGTTTGTGATGTAGAGTATGTGGTATTTGATTCCAGCAATAATGTGGGACTCTATGAAAGAACCATACATTTTGAGAATTATGAATCTCCAAAGTTTCAACTGTCAAAAGCGTTAATGTATGAAGTAAATGGAACGGTCACTATAACAGACAGATTAACTGCTATCGATATGTTGGAGGGAAATATTTCAGGGAAAATGCGATTTTCTTTTTCTAATTTAACAACCACAAAAGAAGGTACTTACCGATTAAAGGTAGAAGTTAGTAATACATATGGAGATTCTATAAAATATCAATTGCCTATCAATATGGTTTCATATAGTTGCGATCAAGAGTACATTCAGTTAAAAGAATATCTAATCTATGTACAAAAAGGAGAGGAAGTATCTCCGGAAGATTATATTAAGACGGCAACAAATCGTGAGGGCAAAGCAGAAGGTTTCGAGAATATTAAGATTACAAGAAAAGTAGATATTACCAAATCCGGAACAGGACAGATTCGTTACGAATTATTAGAAGGAAATGATGTAGTATATGCCACTTATCTGACCGTCATTGTAACAGAACAGATAAGAACAGAAAGGTAATTTATGAACGAAGAAGATTTATTTTATTTTGATGAAATAAATATAAAGAGTATTATTTTAGATATATTACGCAATTTTTGGATGATCATTATCGCGGGACTTAGTGCAATATTGCTGGTATCCGGATATCAGAATATTATTTATGAAGCAGAGTATACTTCCAGAGCGACTATGGTGGTATCAGCAAAAGGTAGTGGTGCCACCAGTTCCTATGTTAATTTGGGAACTGCCGTAGAGATGGCAGATGTATTTAGCAATGTATTCAGCAGCAGCGTGTTAAAGAAACGAATTGTGGAAGAACTGGAACTAGAGGATACCGATTTTGTGATTAAGGCACAAACAATTCCGGAAACGAACTTGCTGGTTCTTTATGTTACGGGAAAGCAGCCCCAGATTGTGTATCAGGCAATCTATGGTGCCATAAAATATTACGCAGATGTATCAGAATATGTGTTTAAGAATGCGGTTTTGGAAGTAATGGAAAGTCCGAGTATTCCGCTATATCCGTCTAACTCCATTTCTCTTCGTTCTTACCAGAAAAAAGCAGGGTTGGCTGCAGCGGTGTTAATGGGGGCGTTTTTAGTGTTTATGTCTGTCATGAGAGGGACTATCAAAACAGAGGCAGCTGCCGCTCGTCGTTTGAATGGGAGAAAGCTGGCATTGATAGGCCATGAAGAAAAAAACAAAACGTTTAAAACAATATTTCGCAAAAATAAAAAGTCAATTTTGATAACAAATCCGATCACAACGTTTGGATATGTAGAAACTTTTCGCAAACTGGCATTTCGTGTGTTTTCAGAAATGAAAAAGAAAGAGCAGAAAGTGCTGCTTATAAGTAGTGTGGAAGAAAATGAAGGAAAGTCAACGGTTGCATCCAACATTGCTCTTGCCATGGCACAAGCAGGCAAGAAAGTCCTTTTATTCGATTTGGATTTGCGCCGTCCGGCAATTTACAAAATATTTGATGTCGAAAGCAAAAAAGAAAATGGATTTTGGAAAGATGAAGTATCTGTTTCAGGACAGCATACGATGCAGATGCTGTTAAACAAAAGGGTAGTAAAAAATCCGGCAGTATACATAAAGGAAAAAGGAATCGGAGCATTAATAGAACGCAGCAAAAAAATAGCGGATATTGTGATCATTGACTCTTCACCAATGGGTATAGCTGCAGATACGGAATTAGTACTTTCATATGTAGATGCAACAGTATTGGTTGTTCGTAAAGACAAAGTATATGCGCGTGACCTAAACCACGCCATTGATATTTTGAAAAACGGTAATACAGATTTTCTTGGTTATGTACTAAATGATTTTGAAAACAGAAAATTGTTGAGCCGGAGAGAATATGGATATAATTACGGATATGGGTATGGTGCGACGCATCAGAAAAAAATGGGAGACGTAGAATAAATATGCAGCAAGAAAACGATTATATAGACTTAGGCGTGCTGATAATTGATTTTTTGAAGGGAATTCTAAAATTTTGGTATATTATCCTCATTCTTATGATTCTTGGAATGGGAGCTATGTGGGGCTATGGTCATTTTATTTATGTACCAATGTATCGGGCGACTGCCTCTTTTACGGTAAAAACTGTGGATGATATATTAGACGATGAATTGAGTACCTCATATGTATTCTTTTATGATAAAAATACAGCAGATCAGATTGAAAAAACTTTTCCTTACATATTAGGCAGTGAAGTTTTACAGGAGCAATTGCGTGAGGAATTAGGTACTGCTTATGTAAATGGTTCGGTAAGTGCACAAGTTATTTCCAATTCAAATATGGTTACACTTACCGTTACAAGCCGTAACAGGGAAGATGCAAAGAAAATACTTGATGCAGTTATTTTGGTGTATCCTGATGTGGCAGAGTATGTTCTTGGGGAAATTAAATTTGAATTTTTGAATGAGCCGGAACTTCAAGAGAATCCGATTAATCGACCAAGTGTAAAAAAGAATTTGGCGGTAGGCGGACTTGCTGGGGCTGCACTTGGCTTTGGGTTTATATTAATCTATGCGTTGCTTCGTAAAACAATCCGAAATGAAGAAGATTTAAAGAACACACTGAGTACAGCTCTTTTAGGTATGCTTCCGGAAGTGAAGGAAAAGAAACCTGTTATTACAGAAAAATGGAAAAAGAAATCCAGATATCGAGAGGATTTGTATTCCGTACAGAATCAAGTGAGTTATATAATGAAGAAGAATGAGCAGAAGGTAATTCTTGTTGCCAGTACAGCTCCTTCAGAAGGAAAAACTACCGTATCTGTGAATCTTGCGCTTGCTATGGCACAGCGAGGAGAAAAGGTTCTTTTGATAGATGGAGATCTTCGAAAACCGGATATAAAAAATTATTTAAACGTTTCACCGGATGGAAAAACAGTAGAACATATCCTAAGCGGAGAAGCGAAAGTATCAGAGGCTATTACTTATTTGGAAGATGAGGGGATTTTTGTCCTCAGAGGTGGGAATCCCATTGCGAATCCAATAGAAGTAATCAATTCAGGCAAAGTGGAAGATATGATCAAACAGGCGAGAGCGTTTGCAGATGTGGTTATCATTGATGCGCCGCCGGTGGGAATGCTTGCAGATGTAGCATATTATTACGAGTATGTAGATGGTGTGATTTTGGTAATTCGCCAGGACTGGGCAACACAAAGTAAAGTAATGGATGCAGTGCAAGAATTTCCGGGACAGGGAGAGAAATTGATTGGCTGTATTATGAATAGGGTGAAAACCGGAGTTACAAGTTATGGCTACGGATATAGTTCATATGGTTATGGCTACCGCTATGGAAAATACTATCAATATAAAGGGAAGTAGAACGTATGAAGATTAAAGATGGTTTTGTGGTTCGAAAAATCGCAAATCAGTTTATGGCAGTGCCGATAGGTGCAAGAGCGAAGGAATTGCACGGCATGATTGGCCTTAATGAGACCGCGGCGTTCCTTTGGGGATTGTTGGAAGAAGAAAGAACAGTAGAGGAACTTGCATCCTTACTTTATAATGAGTATGATATAAGTGAGGAAAAAGCTTTAGAAACTGTGAATAAATTTAGAGTGTTGTTAGAAAAAGAGGGAGTACTGGCGGATGAATGATTGTCAAATGTTAAGTCCCAATATGGAAAACTTCTCTCAGATTTTAGATAAAGAAGCATACAAGCAGAAAATACCCCTTCGAGGAACGTTTGAATTGACTGCAAGATGTAATTTTAACTGCAATATGTGTTATGTACATTTGAAGGAAGAACAAATTTCTAAAATCGGAAGGGAATTAACCAATGAAGAATGGTTGGAAATTGCCAGACAAGCCAAAGATGCAGGAATGCTATATTTGACATTGACAGGTGGCGAGGTGTTTATCCGACCGGGATTTAAGGAACTATATATCGAACTTTCTAAAATGGGATTTTTAATTCAGATTCTTAGTAATGGGTATATGATTGATGAGTCTGTGATGGAATGGCTCAGAGAGTATCCTCCATACAGTATTCGTTTTACACTTTACGGAACCTCGAATGAGACTTATCAGGAAGTTTGTGGAATTAAGAATGGATTTGATCGTGTATCACATGCAATAGACTTGATATTAGAAGCAAAAATTCCTTTCTATATGGTAGCAACGATTGTGAAGGAAAATCAAGATGACGTTAGGAACATGTATGAATTTGCAGCAAAAAAAAGAATTTTGTTTGAGCATACAACAGCATTGGTCAAGTCAGTACGTGGAGCAAGTGCAGACGTAGATCGTCATCGAGTGGATATCAATAGATGGATAGAGGCATATGAGGAACCTATAAATAGAGTGGAAAGATTATTTCCGAAAATGAACCACTTATTGGAAGCATGCGGTTCCTATCGTAGAGCCTTTTGGCTAACATGGAATGGTAAGTTACAGTTATGTTCTTTCACGGAATATCCAGCAGTTTCTGTAGAGAGACATGGTTTTTCAAGAGCGTGGGAATTATTGTTAGGTGAGTTAGACAATTTATCTATGCCTAAAGAATGTAATAACTGCAAATATGAAGGTTTCTGCAGACGCTGTCCAGGAGTATTGGCAGCAGAGTGTGGAGGACCAGATAAAGCATCGAAAGAATTTTGTGAAACTAGCAAGCAGTGTTACAAGTTATTGAGTTCAAAGGAGTAGTGATAAGTGAAAAAGAAATTTATAGAACCAGAATTGGTTAGAATTGATTTGAACATGACAGAAAATATTGCATCGTCAGGTAATGGTGAAAAATATTATCCAATTATATCTAGCAATGGCTTTGAAGCTATGTTTGCAACAAAACAAGGTGCTACTGGTTACTGTACCACATTTGTCGCAGATTCATCTATTTCGCTTATAGAGTTTCATGCCAATCCCACGGCTTATACTACGAATATAGATATTGTTACTATGTGTCCAATTGCGATATTGCAAATGCAAGGGAAAATATAGGGAGATTGGGGTGGATAAATTCTATTTGATCTTAAATGAATTAATTGAAAGCAATTATTTATTTAATTCATTGGAAGGATTTGAACAAGTATCATCTTTACATATGGATATTCCATTGAAGTGGAAGATAAATGAAATGGTATGTTCTGGGGCGTGTTATGGAATTAAGTATATATCGCAGTCCAATACGATATCCACGAAGCAGATGTTCTTTAGTCAAAAGGATAAGTCACATTTTTTATATCCGGAAGCGGAAAATTATTCAAAAATTTGCTTAGCACATGATGGAACATTTCGAGAGGATGTAGCGTTAGAACTGTTTATGGTGGGGTTTTACTCGTATATGTCCCAGAAGCAGACACTTCTTATGCATGCTTCAGCAGTGGAATATGAAGGCAAGGGAATTGTGTTTACAGCAGCATCAGGTGTAGGGAAAACAACACAGGCTGAACTTTGGGCAAGATATAAAAATGCTACAATTCTAAATGGAGATAAGGTATTTCTAAAACAAGAGAGAGATGGAATTCATGCATGGGGCTCTCCATGGAAAGGTTCTTCGTCGTATGCACGTAATGAAAGTGCAAAATTAAGAGCAATTGTTGTTTTGGAACAAGCAGAAGAAAACAGCATTCAAAAATTGAATGTTTTTGAGTCCATGCAGTATTTTGTACCACATATATTTTTGCCTTGTTGGGATGAACGCTGTGAACAATCTGTATTAACATTTTTAGATAAGGTGTTGAAAGAAACAGAGATTTATCTTTTGAAATGTCGGCCGGATGAAACTGCTGTAGAACTCTTAGAGGCAACAATTAAGGAGTAATTAGTTTGGAACTATTGAAGAAAATTATTCGAAAAATTCAAGAAGGCGCATTGCATGAAGTGCTGAAGGAACTGCATTGGATTTATCAGTATGGATTAAAGTACAAAGGCAGTATCCTTTGGTATATTTTTCTTGGGATTTTTGGAATCGGAACGGGATTAACAGGAAGTGTAATCAGCAAATATATAATCGATGCTGTAACCGGATTGAATTCGAAAATTCTTGTACCTGCAGCTGTGGCATATATATTTTTGCAATTATTTACCATCGCCAGTCGTGCCTGGGTTAGCAGAATATCCGAAAAAATTGTAATAAAAGTGGACCAAGAAATCAGGGCAGATGTATATGATAAGATTATGGACGCGGACTGGGAAGCGCTGTCCCAGTACCATTCCGGAGATTTACTAAATCGTGTAGATAATGATGTGAGTAATGTTTCCAACAGTGTATTAAGTTGGGTGCCGGATTTTATCACACGTTTTTTGCAGTTTGCAGGAACATTAGGAATTATTTTGTTCTATGATCCAACCTTGGCATTACTTGCATTAATCAGTGCGCCGATTACACTTTTGGTATCAAGATTTGCTTCAAAGCGTATTCGTGATTATAATATGAAAATTAGAAAAGTAAGTTCCGATGTTATGGTTTTTAACGAAGAATCTTTTCAAAATGTTCGATTGATAAAAGCATTTGGACTTACGGAATTATATAAAAAGAAATTAAGAGATGTACAGGAAACGTACAAAAAGATTCGATTAGATTATAATCGATTTCATATAACAACAAGCTCAGGTATGTCACTGGTCGGAACGGTGGTTACTACGATGTGTTTTGGCTGGGGTGTGTATCGACTCTGGACAGGACATATTACATATGGAACCATGACTCTGTTTTTACAGATGGCAACATCTCTTTCCGGAACATTTACTGCACTTGTGTATATGGTACCAAGTGCTATTTCAGCTGCCACAGCAGCCGGACGATTAATGAGTATAACTCAGTTGCCGAAAGAGAAGTACTTGTGTGAAGAAAAAGCGCAGGAATTGATTCAATCTAAAAAAGGCATCGAGGTTTGCGCAGAAAACATCCGTTTTCAATATGATACAGGAAAAGAAGTTTTTCAGAATGCATCCTTAGTGGCAAAGCCGGGAGAAATTGTAGCAATTGTAGGTCCTTCCGGCGAAGGAAAGACCACAATGCTTCGTATACTTTTAGGTCTTGTGTCTGCATGGGAAGGTACTGTGACGGTAAATGTTTTTGGAGAAGAAAAAGTACCGATTAGTGCCGCTACCAGAAGATTATTTTCTTATGTACCACAGGATAACGTGATGTTTGCAGGCACCATTGCAGGAAATCTTCGTGTAATGAAGGAAGATGCAACTGATGAGCAGATCGATGAAGTGCTTCGGAAAGCCTGTGCCTACGACTTTGTTTACAAAATTCCAACAGGAATTCATAGTCCGATTCGTGAGAATGGTGGTGGATTTTCAGAAGGCCAGATTCAGAGGTTGGCCATCGCCAGAGCACTTCTTTCAGATGCGCCGGTGTTATTATTTGATGAAGCGACGAGTGCATTAGATGTAGTTACAGAACGTAAAATTTTACGTAATATTTTAAATAAATCAGTCAATAAGACTTGCATTATCACTACACACAGGCCGAGTGTACTTAGTATGTGTGACAGAATCTATAGAGTCTCCGGCGGCAAGGTAGAAGTGATGGATGCAGAAGCGGTTGAAAAGATGATAATGGATTTTTAAGGATGAATGTAGAGGTTGATACAAGAGAGTATGTAACTGTACTAAAAGAGATGGTAGCGCAAGGGATGGAGGTGTCTGCGACAATCTTCGGAACAAGTATGGAGCCATTTTTAAAAGATAAAAGAGACAGGATATATTTTCGAAATACAGAGGGAACCATTAAAAAAGGCGATATGGTGTTTTTTCAAAGGAAAACCGGAGAATATGTGATGCATCGAGTTATGAGGATACGAAATCATCAGTATTACATGGCAGGAGATCACCAGACTTTTTTAGAGGGTCCTATTGAAACTACACAAATATTCGCAAAGGTAGTCAGTGTGGAGCGAGCGGGTGTATGGCTGACAGAAGAAGATCGTATCTGGAAGTTTTACGCCAACTGGTGGCGCAGATTATTTTGGCTACGTAAAGTAGGAAATAAGTTAAAAAGGGTCATTGGAAAATGATAGATATACATACGCATATATTGCCGAAAATCGATGACGGAGCAGCATCAATAGATGAGGCTTATGAGATGGCGCTGATGGCTGTACGAAGCGGAGTGCAAGCGGTAATAGCTACACCTCATAGCAATCAGAGAATAGATTTCGGGGAAGCGGAACGCAGACAACAGGAAAGAGCATTTCGTGAGCTGAAACAGGTGCTTATTCAAGAAAATGTTCCGCTAAGGCTATATCATGGGATGGAGATTTGGTCCTCCGTTGATATGGTAGAAAAAATAAAATCCGGTAAATTGATTACACTGAATAAGACGCCATACGTTCTGATTGAATTTGCATTTGATGAAGAACCGTGGTGGATTGAAGCAATATTGGATGAATTGAGGGGAGCAGGTCTGGTACCGATTATAGCCCACCCTGAGAGATACTATTGTGTGCAGGATGAACCGGAACTCCTTTATGAGTGGAGAGCGAAGGGGGCTCTGGCTCAGATGAATAAAGGAAGTATCCTTGGGCGATTTGGCAGGGAAATCGAGAGAACAGCGGAAATATTGCTAAGGGATCGCCTTTTTACTTGTATTGCCAGCGATGCACATCACGCATACATTCGGACAACAGACATGACAGAACTGCAGCACTATCTGCAAAGACATTACCCTTTGAAGGAGCAGGAAAGACTGCTGGAACAGAATCCGTTGTCAATTTTACAAGGAATACTGATTAAGAATAGATAGGAAAAGAAGTCTTATGAGGAAGCTAAAACCTGATGTGGTAGGAATCGTTTTACTACTTCTATTGGCAATTATAAATATTGGACAAACCATTTACAATGATAATCAGGCAATACCTGCATCGGTATTAGGTGTGTCATTTTATGGTGAGTATAAAACCGGAGATAGTGCATGGAAGCCGATTGTAAAAGGAGAGCATATATCTGCAAGTGACGGAGAAGTTTTATTGCGAGGAGTCTTTCAGAAGTTTTTTCCGGACGGAGAGATTGCCGGACAGATTATGGATGGGGAGTGTGTGGCCTTATTTTTTGATCATCTTGGTGCAAGTATATGGATCAACGGAACAGAAACACATGTCTTTGATTCGGAAAATCCACAATTGGGCAACTCAACATGTGGTAAATATTGGGCGATATATAGATATACCGGTACCGAATCAGATGTGCTCGAAATTCATTTGAGAAATCCGCATGCATTCGGAAATGAATTAGCAGTAGATGAGTTTTTGGATTCGATTCAGATCTATACTGGTGAAGATTTTGAATTTATGATGTCAAAACAAACGGAAAATTTAAGAATCATAGGGTATATTATCATATTTACAGCTGTGGTCATTTTGGGTATAGCCATGTTTTCCGGTTTGCTTCATATGAGCCAGAGTGAAACCATGTGGGTGGTTGGAGCAACAATCCTGTTTGCAGGAATTTATTTTGTTGTGAATTCAACAGAGGCATATATCTGGAATACCAATATTGCATTGAATACGACTGTTTATTTATTGAGCATTCTATTGTATGTGTTTTTTGTCCAGCTCCTGATTGTTCGGAGCTTTGAGAAAACGTTTAGAAAGGCGGGAGACGTTCTTGTTGCAGTGTCCGGAGCGACGACAGGAATTCTGATCGTATATGCCACGGTATTTAATTCTAAACTGTATGATGTGTTGCCTGTTTGGATGATTTTTCAGATTTTTATTTCTATAATCCTTTTCATTTTCAGTTGTAGGAATTTGAAATATACAAAGGGTCAAACAAAATACATACAGTTGGTATTTGGAATGGCCCTGATTTGTCTGGTTTTAGATATTGCAGCTACATGGAACGGATGGTGGCAGGGGGCATTCTGCTCATCGTTCATCTTTTTGATAATGTTTGTGGCAACACTGTTTGTGGTTTTGCGTGTGTTTCCAAAGAGTATCCGGGCGAAGTTACGTGAAAAGGAAATGCAGGCAGAATTGGAAAAGAGCAAGACAGCAGTTATGTTCAGTCAGATCCAGCCACACTTTCTGTATAACTCTTTGGGGGCTATTCGTGAATTGTGCCGTCAAGACCCTGAGGATGCACGAATTGCATTAAGTACATTTATTACATATCTAAGAGGAAACATGGATTCCATTCAAAAAGAGCACACAGTTCATTTTTCAAAAGAGTTAAATCATATTTCTGCCTATCTCGAATTGGAAAAGCTGAGATTCGGTGAAGACTTAAATGTGGTCTATGATGTTCAGGAAACGGATTTCTTTATTCCGTCTTTGACCATACAGCCATTGGTTGAAAATGCTGTAAAACACGGCGTTTGTGGTAGAGAAGACGGAGGAACAGTGATACTTCATACGCATAGAGAAGGGGATACCGTAATTGTAAAGATTCAGGATGATGGTGTCGGGTTTGAGATGAAAGAGCTTGAAAAACTGGAACATGTGGGGCTTAAAAATATGAGAAATCGGTTAAACTATATCGTGAATGGTACGTTAGATATTGAAAGTATTATAAATGTTGGGACCACAGCGACCATTACGATTCATGATAGGAAGGATTGAAAAAGACTATGTATATTTTAGCGCTTGATGATGAGCAGTATGCTTTGGAATCGCTTGCTCAGGAATTGGAATTGGTATTTCCAAATGCTGAAATCCGGGAGGAAACAAAAGCTTCTTTAGCAATCGCCTGGGCAAAGTCATTGACAGAAAAGGGAGAGAAATTATCCTATGCCTTTTTGGATATACAGATGCGGGGCTTGAATGGTCTGGAGATTGCCAGACAGTTAAAAGTTCTGCATCCCGGAGTCATCTTATTCTTTTGTACTGCATACAGTGAGTATGCCTTTGAAGCTTTTGGATTATATGCCAAGGGTTATTTGTTAAAGCCGGTGCTTGCAAAGGATATTGAACATGTCTTGGATGAGATGGTGACGGATTGGAGATTGGAAGGGAATGTCTTATCTCAAAATATCCGTATTCAGACTTTTGGCAATTTTGGTGTATTTTTAAATGACTCGATATTGACGTTTGAGCGTGAAAAGGCGAAAGAGTTGTTGGCTTATTTGGTGGATCGACATGGTTCGCCTGTCACAACAGAACAGATTGCAATGGTACTTTGGGAAGATGAGGTATATGATCGTAAATTAAAGAATAAGACGACTACAATCATTTCTTCTCTGCGAAGTACATTGCGTGAGTATGGTGTGGAGGATATTCTGATAAAGACTTGGAACAACCTCGCTTTGGACGTGAGTAAGGTAAAGTGCGATGCCTATGATTTTGAAAAGGGAGATTTGGTTGCGATTAATTCGTTTCGTGGGGAATATATGTCCAACTATTCCTGGGCAGAGTTTACAGCAGGTTATTATACGACCTTAAGGTAACGGAAAACAGCCGTTGGTTTTCTGAAGGTGGATTAAGACATATGATAAGAGTATTGGTAGTTCATGATGCATTACATGAGGCAAAAAAAATAGAACATTACATTACAAGCTATTGTGAAGATTGTCGTGTAATACTGTGCGCCGATGCAGGAAAAAATGAGATAATGGATATCATCGAAAATGCAAGTAAGGAAATTGATGTGTGCTTTACGAAGATAAAAATGAGGAGCATTTCGGGTATTCAGATTGCACAGAAACTGCGCTGCAAGAATGCGAAAATAAAGATTGTATTTGTATCCGATACGGACGAATATGCATTGGATGCATGGCGATTAGGCATCAACGATTATTTGCTGGAATCGGTCACCATGGAAAAAATACATAAATCGGTAAAGAATATACTATAGTTGGTAAAGGTGGGGCATGTGCCGGAGGTTTGGAAAGTTTGGGAGTAAAAAAAGAAAAAGGCAAAAAACTTGTATTTTATGCAAGACTTTGATATAATTCAGAGTACATTAAATTATAAAAGTTTATTTGACAATTGCAAAGAAAATAAAAGGAGATGAGGAAGAGTATGAAAGCATTTGAAGTTGTTGAGTATCTTTTTTCTTTGGCAGAGGAAAGAGATTATTCCGGTTCCGGTGACAAATGTGTAGTCGGTGATCCGCAGACGGAGGTAAAAAAAGTAGCAGTATGTATGTTTGCAACCCCGGATGTGATCAGGGAAGCTGCGGATTGGGGTGCGGAGCTTTTGATCGTTCATGAACCTGTTTTTCACAGCAAAGAGGAGGAACAGGAAGCACTGGATGTGAAAAAAAGAAAAATGATTGAAGATCTTGGACTTACTGTTTATCGTTATCATGATCACACGCATTATACGAAACCGGATATTATTGCAGTGGGACAGTTTCAGCAGATTGGCTTGGAGGGGACACTGGAGATCACCGATGTGTTTGACCTGGTTCGTCTGCATCTAAAAGAGGCGATCACACCCCTGGCACTTGCAAAACTGATCGAAGATCGTTTGGGTATCCGCCATGTGCGTATCTGCGGGGACCGCAATACTCCTTGTAAGGTTTTGTCCGGAATGTTCGGGGCTCCCGGAAGGGCAGCCTTTGAAGAACTGAAAAGAAAAAACAGTGAGATTATTCTGGTCGGAGAGACTACAGAATGGCTTTCGGCAGAATATGCCAGGGATGCGGCCCAAATGGGTCATAAAAAGTCCTTGCTGATTCTTGGTCATGAGGGTTCCGAGCGGGATGGTATGCGTTATACGGCAAATTTACTGGAAGAGCATTTCCACGGGCTTGAAGTGTGCTATCTGGAGAGTGGTGAAGTTTACAGTTATACAAAATAGTGAAAAAGTACAGGAGACAAAGAAAATGAAAGGCGCAAGAAAATTAATTGTTGTGTTAAGTATCGTTTTGGTTATGGGAGGCTTTGTTGCCTGCGGTACTACGGGAGCGTCAGGTCAGGCTACAGGAGCACAGAGTGGTGCTGTAGTGTAGTTACAGAAAGTTCACCAAAGGAGACTGAAAAACCGACGGCTGAACCTACCCCTGAACCTACAGAGGAACCGAAGAGGCTTACGTACAGACTGACCAAAAAGACCCAGAGGTGGGATGCTAATGGCATGTTTTACACAGAAACGGAATATGATAAAAACGGTAATAAGGTCAAGGAAACCAAGTTTCTGATTGACGGATCAGTGATGAATATCGTTGAATATAAGTATAATCAGGAAAACAGACCAATTGAAAAAGTGGAACGGAATGAAATGTATGGTACACAAACGTGTACTAACTGGGAGTATGACGCCGCGGGAAATATGATTAGAGAAAATTACCAGGACCCAGAGAGAGACTTTACACATAGATATGAGTGTAGCTATGATGATAAGGGTAATATCCTTACGAGCACTCTTTACCAGGGAGGGTCAGACTTCAAGGTTACCCGTTATGAATATGATGCTGCAGGCAATATGATTAAAAAATCTAATTATTTTTGTTCAGAAAGCGGGATAGAAATGCCTAATGGCTACATTGCATAGGAGTATGATGCTGCAGGTAATAAAGTCAAAGAAATTGATTTTTCAAGGGGCGTAGATGATGGTTATACGGTGTGGGAGTATGATTCAAAGGGCAATATGATTAAAGAAATCGTATACAACAGTAATAATGAAGTCTGGACTACCACGGTAAAGAAGTATGATGAGGCAGGCAACTGTACTGCGGAAGCATATGAAATTAATAAAGAAGGATTAGTAGGGCATAATTACAAATATGAAAGAACTTATGATGAGGCCGGGAATCTGATTGAACTGGTATGCGGCAGTGAAGGAAACGGTGTGTTGTGGACCGAAACCTACGAATATGAAAAAGTGACAGAGTAATTTTAAAATCATTAAGACAATCATATGAAGAGAAGCATCTCAAGACAGGTGCTTCTCTTTTCGTTCGAGACCATAAATTTTTTGATTTTTATCAAATTTATATTCCATTTAAATAAAAAAATGGTATACTATTGATATGGCAATGGACCGTAGTTCCTATTGGACGTGTTTTAAAGGGCCAATGGAAAATAAAAAGAAAGAGGAAGATTTTATGGACAAAAAAGAACGTAAAGTACGGAAAAAAGCGTACAAAAAGGCGCTCAGAAGAGCCAGAAGACCGTGGAAATTTTTGACGCTTCTCAGTGCGCCGCTTGCAATTATTTTTACAATTGCTTTCATAGTGGTTTCCATGTTTGACAACACTATTGTATTGTTTGTTGGCGGAACATTCTGGGAACTGGAAAATGAGGACAAAGATGCTATTTATTATGAAGGTGACTTTGCGACAGAGGAAGAAAGAACAGCGGCAGGTGCTGTGCTGGTGAAGCAGGTAGAAGCAGAAGGTGCTGCGTTATTAACGAACGACAAAGCTGCACTGCCACTTTCTGTAGGTGCGAAAGTCAGTTTGTTCTCCACATCATCTGTAAATCTCGTATACGGCGGAACCGGTTCCGGAAATGTGGATGCTACGAAGTGCGACGATTTAAAGACTGCATTAGAAAAAGCAGATTTTGAAGTAAACGAGACCTTGTGGAACTTCTACAAGGAAGGCGATGCTGCTATCTATACCCGTGAGGATGCAGGTGCTACCGCACAGGACTCTGCATCTTCTGATGAGGCTACCAGTTCTTACGGAAAAGCAGAAATTGTAGAAGCTCCATGGAATATTTATACGGAAGATGTATTAAAATCCGTAGAAAACTATGGGGATGCTGCAATTGTTGTATTATCTCGTATCGGTGGTGAAGGTGCAGACTGTTACTTTGACCATACATTAGGAGATGGCAAGAATTATCTTGCATTAAACCAAGATGAAAAAGACATGATGGCAGGTATTAAGAAGTTAAAAGATGAAGGCAAGGTAGACAAGATTATTGTGCTTATCAATACTTCCAATGCTCTTCAGGTTGATTTCTTAAAGAATAATGAATACGGCGTAGACGCTGCACTTTGGATTGGCGGTGTAGGTGCTACCGGTATCAATGCAGTAGCAGAGATTTTAAACGGAACCATCAACCCATCCGGTAGCTTAGTAGATACGTATTGCTATGACAACTACTCCAGCCCTGCTATGCAGAATTTCTCTACCGTTGTATACGAAGGCGATACCTCAAAGATACCGGGTCACGCAGACACCTACATGATTTATCAAGAAGGTATCTATGTGGGATACAAATATTATGAGACACGCTATGAAGATTATGTAATGGGTTCCGGTAATGCGGGTGAGTATACCTATAGCGATGATGTAGCGTTCCCATTTGGTTATGGATTAAGCTATACTACCTTTGAATACAGCGATATGAAGCTTGCATATGATGCGGCTACGACTACTTACACCATTAAGGTAAAGGTTACCAATACAGGTGATGTAGCCGGTAAGGAGACGGTACAGATTTATGTTTCCAGTCCGTATACAGACTATGATATCGAAAATAAAGTAGAAAAAGCTTCTGTAAGTTTAGTAGGCTTTGATAAGACCCAGATTTTGAAGCCGGGTGAGTCCGAGACTTTGACTATTGAAGTGGATGGAGATTATGTAGCAAGCTATGATGCGTATGGTGCAGGCACATACATCTTAGATGCAGGTGACTACTATTTTACCGCAGCTACAGATGCTCATAATGCAGTAAATAATGTATTAGCTGCGAAGGGATTTACTCCGGGCAAAACAGCAAAACGTATGGATGCAGCCGGAGACGCTTCTTTAGTTGCAACCTGGAATAATCCAAAATTAGATACAACCACATACGCAGTAAGCGATGCAGGTGTAGAAATTAAAAATCAGTTAAATGATTCTGACCTTAATTTAAACGAAAATGTAGCAGAAACAGTAACATATCTTACCCGTAACGACTGGGAAGGCACTATGCCAAGTCTGGAAAAAACAGTTAAAATTGCATTAAATGATTACTTGGTACAGGCACTGCAGGATCAGCAGTATAAGACAGACCCGAACGCCAATGTAGCAATGCCTACACTTGGTGCAGATAATGGTTTGAAGCTTTATGATATGATCGGCCTTAATTATGATGATCCGAAATGGGATGCATTATTAGACCAGCTTACCTTTGATGAAATGGTTTCCTTAATCGGTGACTCCTTCCACTGGACCATGCCGGTTGAATCCGTACAGGCTCCCGGTACACGTGATGAGAACGGTCCTCAGGGCTTGACCGTTGCATTATTCGGAAGCGGCCTCGGTGTAGAAACTACTGCGCTTACCTCAGAAGATGTATTGGCAGCAACCTTTAACAAAGAATTAGCTTATGAAATTGGTAACATTGTAGGTAATGACTGTTTAGATGCAAAAGTTTCTTTCCTCTATGGACCGGGTGCAAATACTCATAGAACACCATACGGCGGACGAAACTTCGAATACTATTCTGAAGATGGTTACCTCTCCTCTGAAATCGGCAAGTGGGAAGTAAAGGGTATCGAAGAAAAAGGTGTTTACGTTGTAATGAAGCACTTTGCCTTAAACGACTCTGAACAGGACAGAATCGGTCTTGGTGTATGGCTCAATGAGCAGGCGGCTCGTGAAATTTATTTGAGAGCATTCCAGGGTGCTTTGGAAGATTCCCAGGGCTCCGGAAATGGTGTTATGATGGCTTATACCCGCTGGGGTGCAAGATGGTCCGGTTCCAATGCAGGACTTATCAAAGGTATTATGAACGGAGAATGGAACTGTAACGGTCTCCAGATTACAGACAACGTATTGAATTCCATGGTAAATGGTATTGATGGTGTTATAAATGGTACCACAACCTTCGACTCCATGCTTGCATTTATGATTACAGGCAACGGCGGATTAGCACAGTACAGCAAAGACCCTGTAGCAGTTAGTGCTATGAGAGAAGCTTGTCACCACAACTTATATGCTATTGCAAATTCTCAGGCAATGAATGGTATTGGTGCAAACACAACCATTAAAGCAGTAGAACCGGGTATTATCGGAACCTGTAGAATTTTGACCATTGTATTCTGGGCATTATTTGCAGTATCACTTATTTTCTGGATTTTGAAAGTAAGAGCATTTAAGAAAACAGAGGATTATATTTCATATAAAAAGAAATAATAACCGGTAAAAATATCATATAAACAGATTGAACCGTCTCCTGTCCAGCTGACAGAGACGGTTCAATTTTGTTGCATAAATTATTAAATTATAGTTAGTCCCAGAAACCAATACTTAATTCTTCATTCATAACAAAGGCAGCAGCACTGGACCATGCCTGTAAAAGGGAACCGTCCGGACACGTGGATGAAAAATACTCAATTGGAGTAAAGTTGTTTTTTCCTATATTGTATGTAAACCAACTTTCCAGGGCGTTTTTGTATTCCATGCCGTATTGTCTTTTGGCGTAAGCATAAATTGCGGACAAATATGGCCAGTTCGCACCGTTGTGGTAGTTGAGTGGTTCTGAGGATTTTCTATATGCGGAGGTAATCTTTTGGTAGAATGGATACACGGTCATTACACCAAAATCAGCAACCTTAATTTGTGGGTTGTTTTTACATTCTAATATGCTTTCCATATTTTGAAGCATTCTGACAGCGCGGCCATGGTCTGCAATGTTCCATATTGCAGCAAAAACCGTATCAATAGATAGATTATCCTCTGTATAATCCCTGTTTTTAAAGTTTACATAATAACCTTTGGCTTCATCCCAAAGAATGTCGTTGATTGCTTTTTCAGTCTGCTCGTATTTAGCGGCACAGTAGCAGGCTTTTGATGCGTTATTGGTCATATGGAAAAGCTTGGAAAGGCTGTACCATGCTCTGGCGTACAGAACTTCATTGTAAGTAACGTATCCATAGCGATTCACTTCGTCAGCCCAGTCCCGTTTGTTTAACTTGCCTTCTTTGTAGACGAGTCCGGTTTCGTCTTCGGATTCAGAAAGCTTCAAAAGAATTGCTTCCGCTTTTTCCAAAACAGTTGAAGAACCGATTTGTTCGGACAATAGAGCAATATCACCGGTATTTTTTACATAGTCATAAAGCATGATTGCGAAGAAAGAAGGGCTGTCAAAGTGCTCGTCCCAAAAAGCAGAGTAGTTGGAATTCACAGCAGATGGACAGGTGTTGTTTGATGGAATGCCCTTGCAGAGGGTAATAATTTGGTTTCGCACCTTGTCTGTTTGACCGTTATACATAGGAAGTACCGTGTAATAAGAATCTCTGAAATAGGTACGCATAGGCAAGAGGTAACGATGGCCGGCCATAAAGCTTTTGTAATCGCCCATTTCTTTGTAATTTTCTAAAGCGCAATAGTAGCAGTTTAAAAACATGGACTTCTGCATGTCGTTAAGGCCTTGCGGAACTTTAATGCTGCTAAGCTCGTCTTCTGCATTTTTAAGTGCGCAGTCAAAGGCAGCCTTTATATTAAAATCGGTATCATCAAAATCCTGTAATGTGAGAAAAATTTTGATGCCTTCTTCAGATACCGGGATAGTAAAATAAAAAGATTCGTTTTCATCTTCTCGATGCACCGTGCCGTCTGAAAGCATGCTGAGGACAGTTGTGTCGTTAAAACGATAAGCAACTTCTATTTCGGTGTTGTCTAAATTGTTTTCGGTTCTGAAATGCATAAAAACACCATTACTGTCTGCATCCAAAAATTGGTCACAAATAATATCTCCACAATCTGTTTTGATAGATATAGTTTGTTTTCTGCCGATCATGTTAATCGTTCTATGGCTGAACACATCTATATGCTCTCCATTTCTGAAATAATTTACAAAGCAGAATTGTATACATTGTGTTTTGTTAGCCTCTGCATAATAGGTCACAGCACCGGTGCTGTCAAAGCAAACGCTGATTTTTTGGTTGGATACGTTATATTTGGTTTTTTCATAGAAAAACCCATAGTTTATAATTGCACCGTTTTCAAAATAATTTGTCATAATATTGTACCTTAAACGTTATTATCTTAAAGCTGATTTTATCATGAAGGTTTATGGGAATCAAGGAAATTTCAGACGAAAATAATTCATGATATTGTAATAAATAGGGTTGATAATGTTTTAATTGTGTGTTAATGTGTGGATGTGCTGAAAGAATATTAGGTTAAAAATAATTAAGGAATTTATGTGGGAGAATGTTTTAAATGAACATGCAAAAATTAACAAATAAAAAGGAAATAAAAAAATTAACACTTCTTTTCATGTTTACATACATGATAAGTTATATTACCCGTACAAACTACGGAGCAATTATTTCCGAAATGGTGGAGTCCACTTCTTTTTCTAAAAGTATGCTTTCCATGTCTATTACCGGAAGCTTCATTACATATGGTACAGGTCAGATTGTCAGCGGGCTTCTAGGGGATAAGTTTTCTCCGAAAAAATTAGTTTCCATTGGATTTATTATTACGATTTTAATGAATGTATTGATTCCCTTATGTACCAATCCCTATCAGATGTTGGCAGTTTGGTGTGTGAATGGATTTGCTCAGTCTTTTATGTGGCCGCCGATTGTGAAGCTTATGACTACCTTCTTTTCTGACAAAGACTATTCCAAGGCTACCGTAACGGTTTCATGGGGTAGTTCCTTTGGCACCATAGCAGTGTATTTGCTGGCTCCCGTGTTAATCTTTTTATCCGGTTGGAGAGCAGTGTTTATATTTGCGGCTATTTGCGGCGTGATTATGATATTTGTATGGAATCGCAATTGCCCAAATATGGAAGCAGCAAAGGAAGTAACGGCAAAAAAAGCAGAAGCAAAAGAAACAATCGGCAGTCGTAAGAATATGTTGTTTACACCGCACATGCTCTACATTATGCTTGCGATTGTGCTGCAGGGTATGCTTAGAGATGGTGTAACTACCTGGATGCCTTCCTATATATCTGAAACTTACAATTTGAGCAGTATTATTTCTATTTTAACCGGTGTAGTACTTCCGATTTTCAGTATTGTATGTTTTAGGGTTACTTCCGAGTTATATCAAAGAAAGTTTAAAAATCCGATGCTTTGTGCCGGAGTGATTTTTGGAGTTGGTATGGTGTCTGCGTTGGCGCTGCTCTTTTTTACCGGGCAAAGTGCAGCTTGTTCCGTACTGTTTTCGGCCTTGCTTACCGGCTGTATGCATGGTGTAAACCTGATGTTAGTTTGTATGCTTCCCGCATTTTTCCAGAAGTATGGTAAGGTGTCTACCGTATCCGGCGTGTTAAACTCTTGTACTTATGTAGGAAGTGCCATTTCCACCTATGGTATTGCCGTGATTTCCGAAGCGTATAGCTGGAGTTTCACGCTTCTTATCTGGGTGTTGATTGCAGCGCTGGGAACGGTGACCTGTTTTGCAGCATCCAAAAAGCAATTATAGTTTATAAAGAAAAAGGGAAGTTTTCCGTTTGCTTGGAAAACTTCCCTGAATTTTTAGTTTTATTTCAGAACTAACTCATCCCATCTTTCTGTGGATACCAGCCCAACGTAGGTTTTGCCGGTGTTGAGTGTAATTTCTTTGCCGGACATATCGTAGAATTTGGTTGGTTCAACATCAATTCCCTTTTCCCAGGTTACAGGGATGGCTTTACCGCCTGTGATGTAGTAGCCTTCGCCGCTCTGCTGGAATACCTTAAATTCCATGTAGCCGTTTGCGTCGAGCTGTACCACTTCTGCGCACTGAAGAATAACATTGGTAAATGCAAGCTGCTTGTTGTCATTTTCTAAGTCAATGTGTGGTGCACCGTATTCGGAGTACAGGTATGTATTGGTTACCTTGTCATATTCCAGTTCGGATTCGTTATGTGGGAATGGCAAATCTACCAAAGTACAATTCTTGGAATCTTTGGCGGTAGAAAGGTCTACAGGATTTTTCTCGTCTGCAAACAGCCAGTGAGCACCGCGGTAATATTCGTTATATTCCACGTCGATTTTGTTGGCTTTCATTCTGCTTTCGATTTCGCCGTTGGTTACATACTCGGTAAATTCACGTGGCTTACCGTTTTCGATACGGGCAAAACCGCCGCTTAAATTGTCAATCCATGGATTGGAGAGGTATGGATTAATATAGAACGGGCCGCCGTCATGAATCAGGATAGCATTATATTCCGGTGCAAGCATAAAGTGGGTTGGACGTACGCTGCGGATGCTGCCAAAGCGGGTAATGCTTGCATAGTCCTTTACCAGAGCCATGAAACGGGTGATTTCGCCATTAGCGGTACTGTTCATCAATTCATATACAATGTCTGCCTGTGTCAGACCATAGTGATCTAACGCGGTTTTCTCGTTATCAACTAAAACTGCCACCGGACGCTGATTCTGCAGTGCTTCGTCAATCCATTCGTTGGTCAACTCACTGCGGTACATTCCTTCGTGATTTTCTTCCACAACTGATTCCGAGGATGGTTCTGTAGCAGGTTCTTCTGTTGGAGTTACTTCTTCTGCCGTTGTCTCGGTGCTAACAGGTGCGTTCACTTCTTCTTCAGAGTTTCCGCAGGCTGTTAACATACTGAATGTCAACACGGTGGACAAAAGAATAGCAAGTGTTTTTTTCTTCATATGAGATTAGTCCTTTCTGGTTCAAAATTCGATGATACTATTATAATGCTTTTTTCCAAAATTACAAAGCTTTTTATACAAATTTATACAAAATATTTAAAAACTAATTCTTATATGGTATAATTTAACTAATTGCATTGTGGTACATGCAAAGCAAAGGAGAAACATATTATTTATCAAGGAGGGATTTTGACATGGAGCAAAGATTAGAACCTTTATTTACCCCGTGGAAGATAGGCAATTGCGAAATTAAAAACCGTGTTGTTTTGACATCTATGGGTGGTACCAATTTATTGGGATGGATGGAGATTAATCATTTCGATAAAGCAGGTGCGAAATTTATTATGGAGGTAGCCAAGAATAACGTAGGTTTGGTACTTCCGGGCTGTCAGCCGGTGTATAATCCGATGTTTGGTCAGTGGTTGTACAAGAACGAAAAAATGTACAAGGATCTGGCGGCATGGATGCCGGAATTTCATAAAACAGGTGCAAAGCTGTTTGTACAGTTGACGGCAGGCTTTGGCCGTTCTTTTACGATTAGTCATTTGATGGAGATGTTGTATACCAATAAGGCACTTCGAACTGTGTCTAAGCCGTTTATGGATTTGGACAAAATTACCGCGGCACCGAGTGCTTCTCCAAACCGCTGGTCTGACAAGGTACCTTCCCGCGAAATGACAGTGGCGGAAATTCAGGAATTTATTACCGCCTTTGGTAAGACGGCTAAGTTATTAAAGGATGCCGGTGTGGATGGTGTAGAAATTCATGCTGTGCATGAGGGATATTTATTGGATCAGTTTACTTTGAAATACGTAAATAAGCGTACGGATGAGTATGGTGGATCCTTTGAAAATCGTTATCGTTTCGCAGTAGAAATTGTAAAGGAAATTAAGCGTGTATGTGGTCAGGACTTCCCGGTATCCTTGCGTTACAGTGTAGAATCCAAGACCAAAGGCTTCCGTGAAGGTGCATTGCCGGGAGAAGAGTATGTAGAAGTAGGCCGTGATATGGAAGAGTCTGAAAAGGCTGCTAAGTATTTACAGGATGCCGGCTATGATATGTTAAACTGCGACAATGGTACTTATGATGCATGGTATTGGGCGCACCCACCGATTTATATGCCGGAAAACTGTAACTTAGATGACGTAGCCCATATCCGTAAGTTTGTAGATATTCCTGTGGTATGTGCGGGACGTTTGGACCCTCGCGTGGCAGCAGATGCTATCGTAGAAGGTAAAATTGACGGTGCAGGTTTTGCGCGTCCGTTCCTCGCAGATCAGGCATGGGTTACCAAGCTGATGGAAGGCAAGGAGGAAGATATTCGTCCATGTATTCTTTGCCACAATGGCTGTTTCAATATGTGTCATTATGAAGGCGTACCAAACGACCAGGAGCTGATGGATTCTCTTCATTTAGCACGTTGTGCAGTAAATGCGGAAACCATGCAGTGGGGCAAGCACAAAATTGTACCAACTAAGAATCCGAAGACAGTACATATTATTGGCGGTGGTATCGGCGGTATGGAAGCAGCAAGGGTACTCAAGCTGCGTGGTCATGAACCGATTATCCACGAAAAAGCCGGTCAGTTGGGCGGTACCTTTATTCCGGCAAGTGCAGAAAGCTACAAGGGCAAGCTCCGTGAGCTTTTGGCATGGTATCGTAAGCAGATGACTGATTTAAATATTGAAGTACATTTGAATGAAGAAATTAAGGATACGGCCCAGTTTGCAGGTTCTCCGGTGATCGTGGCTACCGGTGCTGTGGCGCGTGTATTAAAGAACGTGGAAGGTCACGCAAAGATGATAGAGGCTTGCGATTACTTAAATGGTGCTCCTGTGGGTGACACCGTGGCGGTTATCGGCGGCGGTCTTACCGGCTGTGAAATTGCTTATGAGCTGGCGCTTACCGGCAAGAAGCCTGTTATCGTAGAAATGAAGAATGACTTGATTGCACAGACCGGTATTTGTCTGGCAAACAGTTCTTATTTGCGTGAGTGGTTTGCACTTCATGAGGTTCCGGTATATTTGGAGACAGCGTTAGAGTCTGTGACAGACACCGGTATCGTATGTAAAGATAAAGCAGGTAATACCGTGGAAATAGCATGCGACAGCGTAATCAGTTCCGCAGGTTATATTGCAAATCCGCTGACAAAGGCTTCTAAGGATGTTTATCTGGTAGGTGACTGCCAGAAGGTGGGCAATTTAAGAACCGTAGTATGGCGTGCATATGAAGTGGCAATGAAGATTTAAAAGGAGGCGTAGGGTATGAATTTAACAAAAGAGCAGCAGGCGATTTTGGATGGCGAAAAGGGCGAAGTCCTTGCTCAGATTATGAAAACACTGGTACGTTACGGCGAGCTGTTTGGTGCAGACAGCATGGTACCGGTTACAAGTAAATACAACCATCTGGTTACGTCCTTTGGTCTAAAGGCACTGGGACCGGTGTATGATTTAATGGACAAATTAATTGACTCAGGCAATGTATCTACCCAGAAGTTTTCCGTAGACCCGCGTCCGTTGGACCCAAAGGTTCCAAGTAACTTTTTACAGAATTTTATTTTCAAGAACTTTATGTACTCCAAGCAGGAGGACTATGAGACACAGTTAACCAAGCTGGGACTTATGGAAAAAGACGCGTTTACATGTACCTGCTATATGGATGAGGTGGGAAATACACCAAAGATGGGCGAGGTGCTTTCTTGGGCAGAATCTTCTGCAGTGGTGTATGCAAACTCCGTACTGGGTGCAAGATGTAACCGTAACTCCGGTATTATTGATTTGATGGGCTCTGTACTTGGTTATGTACCAAACTTCGGTCTTTTGACCGACGAGGGTAGAAAAGCTACCTGGATTGTAAAAATCGAAACCACCAAGAAGCCGGAAGCACAGCTTTTGGGCTCTGCTATCGGTATGAAGGTTATGGCAGATGTTCCGTATATTATCGGACTGGACAAATGGCTGGACGGCAAGTTGGATGACGCTGCCAAGACGTATTTGAAGGATTTTGGTGCTGCAACCGCATCTAACGGTGCAGTAGGCTTGTATCATATTGAAAATATTACTCCGGAAGCAGTGCAGTACGGTCAGGATTTGATTACGGAAAATGCACAAGTTTATGTAGTAGATGATGCAGAGCTGGAGCGAGTATATAAGAGCTATCCGGTTATCTGGAAAAAGAAAGATGCTACACCGAAGCTTTGCTTCATGGGCTGTCCGCATATGAGCTTAGAACAGTTAATTGACTGGACGGGAAAGATCGATAAGGCTTTACAGAAGGAAGGCAAGAGCAAGGTTTGCATTCCGACGGTATTTACTGCTTCACCTGCAGTGCTTAAGAAATTTGCAGAAACTCCATATGCTGCAACCTTAGAGAAGACAGGCGTTATTACGTCTTATATTTGTCCGCTGATGTATATGAACAATCCGCTCAGTGAAAAGATACCGGTTATTACTTCCAGCAATAAATTGCGTACATATACCAGTGCAAGGTATTATACCGATGCAGAAATATTAGAGCAGATTACAAAGGGAGGAAGCAGCAAATGAAAGAGTTTAAAGGCAGAATCGTAGCCCCTGGAACCATAACAGCCAAAGCGCTTGTTTCCCACGGCGGCTTGAATACATTAGCATCTTTTCAGAAGGCACTGCAGTTTGGCGACAAAAACGCAACCTGTGGTGACCAGAACAACCCGGACTTATATGGAAAGCAGATGGCAGGAAAAGCATTGTGCCTGCCAAGAACCATCGGTTCCACTACCGGCGGTCTGGTTTTATACTGTGCCTGCTCTATGAAAAGACAGCCGGCCTGCATGCTGTTCTCAGAGCCAATTGATTCCTTGGCAGCAGCAGGTGCGGTTTTGGCAGATGTATGGCTGGATGATGTAACCATGCCGGTTATCGATTCATTGGGCGAGGAATTTTTGAATTATGTCAAGGATGATATGACTATCACGGTGAAGGAAGACGGTACGGTAATCGTAGAAGAGTAAAAGAAATGGAGCATTTAGTTCGAGTAAAAGATTACATTCCGGATATTTTTGTGGAGCTGAAATATGCTTCCGAGGATAATTTCACAGGACATAAAATATATGATTTCACAGAGGCGTACCTGCGCTATGGCACGGTGCAGAAGCTTATG
Organism: Lachnospiraceae bacterium; assembly: GCA_045631045.1. Taxonomy (GTDB): domain Bacteria; phylum Bacillota; class Clostridia; order Lachnospirales; family Lachnospiraceae; genus RGIG6307. Next base: position 41,207 of record JAZQUB010000065.1, on the reverse strand, counting down.
AAGGTGCAGGAGACGCTGAGAAAGCAAGGGCTTTCTTTGAAAATTTGGGATGCCTACCGCCCACCATCAGCACAGTTTGTTTTCTGGGAAATCTGCCCCGATGATACCTATGTGGCAAATCCAATAAAGGGATTTTCTCCCCACAGCCGTGGAGGAGCCGTAGATATTACACTGGTAGACAAGACAGGTAGAGAGCTGGAAATGCCTACAGAGTACGATGACTTTTCCGGTAAGGCAGTGCGGGGCTATCCGGACTGGACAGAAAAAGCAGCTGCCAACCAAAGAATGGTAGAGCAGCTGATGGTAGACAATGGATTTACCGCTTACGAGGGCGAATGGTGGCATTATGTGGACACGGATAAGTATGCGGTAGTGGAAGATTTTAAACACTAAGGGAGCTTTATAGCTCCCTTAAATGCTTTTATTTATTAAAATTATTATTTCATTCTCTTGCGCTGGAAGAACTTCACGATTTCGACAATCGGAATAACCAGTACGCCGAGGCCGATAGCTACCAGGTACTCAGCAAGTGTTACGGAGCTGAAGCCAAAGGCAGTTGCAAGAACAGGTACTTCACATACTAAAGTAGTAGCAATCAGTGTAAGAACTGCGGCACCGAGAAGGATTTTGTTCTGCTTTGGAAGGCGGAAAATGCTTCCTCTCTGGGAACGCATATTGAAACTGTGGAAGATTTCAGCCATGGACATGGTTAAGAATGCCATAGTCATGCCTTCTGCACTGGTCTCGATTGCCCAGTTGCCGGTTTCCATAAAGTGACCGATAAAGTAGGATAACATAACAAGCGCGGATACCATTAAGCCCTGGTATGCAATGTCAATGCCCATGCCGTCTGCAAAAATGCCGGCCTTTGCATTACGTGGCTTACGTCTCATAATGTCCGGTTCCGCTTCTTCCATACCAAGTGCCAGAGCTGGGAAGCAGTCGGTTACCAAGTTAATCCAGAGGAGGTGTACCGGCTCTAAAATGGTAAAGCCCATTAAAGTAGCTACGAAAATACTGATAACCTCACTCATGTTGGAGCCTAACAGGAACTGGATAGCCTTACGGATATTGTCGTAAATACGACGGCCTTCTTCTACGGCACCTACGATGGTAGCAAAGTTGTCATCAGTAAGAACCATGTCGGCAACATTTTTGGTAACGTCTGTACCGGTAATACCCATACCAACACCGATATCTGCGGATTTAATAGAAGGAGCATCGTTTACCCCGTCACCGGTCATGGCAGTTACATAGCCTGCATCACGCCAAGCATTTACGATACGTGTCTTGTGTTCCGGCTGAACACGTGCATAAACGGAGATGTTTGCCAATTCTTTTGCAAATTCCGCATCACTCATTTCATTTAACATAGAGCCTGTGATAGCCTTGCGGTTTCCGGAGAGAATACCCAGCTCTCTTGCAATTGCAATAGCAGTATCGATGTGGTCACCGGTAATCATAATGGCACGGATACCTGCATGATTACATTCGGTAATAGCATCTTTTACTTCCGGACGAACCGGGTCAATCATACCGCTTAAGCCTACGAAGCAAAGATCCTGTTCCAGTACATCGGCTTCATAAGCAGGCTCGCTGTCCCAAATACGCTGTGCACATGCAAGCACGCGGAGAGCTCTGTCTGCCATTGCTTTATTGTTAAAAATAATTTCTTTTTTGTATTCGTCGGTCATTGGAACCGGATTACCGTCTTTGAGGTAATGGGTACAACGGTCAATAACAACGTCCGGAGCACCTTTGGTATACTGAATGTACTGGCCATTTACAAGGTGTACGGTAGACATCAATTTACGTCCGGAGTCAAATGGTGCTTCACCGCTGCGAGGATTTGCTAGCTTAAGTTCCGGCTTTGGAAGACCTAATTTATTGGCCCAGACAACCAGGGCTGCTTCGGTAGGTTCGCCGTTTACGCTGCCATCGTCTGCAAGCTCAGCGTCACAACAAAGGGCCATTGCAGTTGCAAGGTACTTTTCGTTGTCGCCAAAGCAATCCACAACGGTCATCTTATTCTGAGTAAGGGTACCGGTCTTGTCAGAGCAGATAATCTGTGCACAACCTAAGGTTTCTACAGCAGTAAGACGGCGGATGATGGCATTACGCTTGGACATATTGGTTACACCGATAGACAATACTACGGTAACCACGGCTGCAAGACCTTCCGGAATAGCAGCAACGGCCAAAGAAACAGCAACCATAAAGGAATTTAAAATACCTTCAAAGGAAAGACCACCGGAACGGAGTGTCTGTACCAAGAAGATAACCACACAGATACCAAGTACCAACCAGGTAAGAATCTTGGAAAGCTGGCTTAATTTAATTTGAAGCGGGGTCTGACCTTCTGCTGCATTGGCAAGAGCGTCTGCGATTTTACCCATTTCGGTATCCATACCGGTTGCGGTGATAACAGCCTGGCCACGGCCGTATACGACGGTAGAACCCATGTAAACCATGTTCTTTCTGTCGCCCAAAGGTACTTCCTTGGTGGTATCTTCTAAATGAATGATATCAATAAATTTGGTTACCGGAACGGATTCTCCTGTAAGGGCAGCCTCTTCTATTTTCAGGCTGGCATTTTCAATTAAACGTCCATCGGCAGGAACTGCGTCACCTGCTTCTAACAAAACTACGTCACCTACTACCAGGTCTTCACTGTGAACAACCTGAATGCGGCCGTCACGTAAAACCTTGGAGGTTGCTGCGGACATTTCCTGAAGGGCTTCGATTGCTTTTTCGGCTTTGCTTTCCTGGTAAACACCTAAAACAGCGTTAATAATAACTACTGCAAGGATGATAATTACGTCGGTCATGCTTTCGCCTTCTACAACTGCCAGTACACCGCTGATAGCGGCAGCAGCTAAGAGGATAATAATCATTGGATCCATCAGCTGGTCTACAAAGCGCTTAAGAAGAGAATCTTTTTTGCCTTCTGCAAGCTTGTTTTTACCATTTGCCTGTAAACGTGCTTCCGCTTCCGCGGAAGAAAGACCGTCTGCGGAGCTCTGAATTTCAGCTAAAACCTGGGTGATGTCTTTGGAATAGTGTTTCAAAATGTAATCTCCTTTCATCTGGTTGATGTGCAATTTTTTGTTAATATTTTAATGATACTATAAATAAGAAGTGGTTTCAATTCATTTTTCTGCACGATAATGTTTTTTATCGTGCAAATTTTGTATGGAATATTTTTCATGTTTGTGTTATGTTTATAAGGTGTGTTTTTATAAACAATTTATACATTTTTCAGGAGGAATTTATATGGATTACTTATTGGAGGGCGTGAGAGCGTTACTCGATTTCGAAGGCGGCGGTTGGAAAGCAATGGTAATGATTGCAGTCGGCATTGTACTTATTTGGTTAGCAATCAAAAAAGAATATGAGCCTTCCTTATTACTCCCTATGGGATTTGGTGCGATTTTGGTTAACTTACCATTGTCCGGTGTATTGAATCAGATGGTAGGCGGCGTAGAAGCGCATGGTATTATTGAATGGTTATTTGATGTAGGTATCAATGCTTCCGAGGCAATGCCGATTTTGTTATTTATTGGTATTGGTGCGATGATTGACTTTGGCCCGCTTCTTTCTATGCCTTCCATGTTCCTGTTTGGTGCAGGAGCACAGTTTGGTATTTTTGCAGCTATTTTACTGGCAGCAGTATTAGGCTTTGATATTAAAGATGCTGCTTCTATCGGTATTATCGGTGCAGCAGATGGTCCGACTGCTATTTTGGTATCTCAGGTATTAAAGAGTAAATACGTAGGTGCAATTGCAGTTGCTGCATATTCTTATATGGCACTGGTTCCGATTGTACAGCCTATGGCAATCAAGCTGGTTACAACCAAAAAGGAAAGATGCATTCATATGGAATACAGACCGGAATCTGTTTCCAAGACTATGCGAATCGTATTCCCAATCGCAGTTACCATTATTGTAGGTTTGGTAGCTCCTCAGTCTGTTGCATTAGTAGGTTTCTTGATGTTCGGTAACCTGATTCGTGAGTGTGGTGTTCTCGGTACCATGTCTGATACAGCACAGAATCAGCTTGCAAACTTAGTTACCTTATTACTTGGTATCACCATTTCCTTCAGTATGAAGGCAGAGGACTTTGTTCGCATTGAGACCATTTTAATTATGGTAATCGGTTTGTTTGCGTTTATAATGGATACCATCGGTGGTGTATTGCTTGCGAAGTTCATGAACCTGTTCCTCAAGAAAAAGATTAACCCGATGATTGGCGGTGCAGGTATTTCAGCATTCCCTATGTCTTCCCGTGTAGTTCAGAAGCTGGCTCTGGAAGAGGACCCAAGCAACATCCTTATTATGCATGCGGCAGGTGCTAACGTATCCGGTCAGATTGCATCCGTAGTTGCAGGCGGGTTGGTAATCAGCCTGGTATCTCAGTTCTTATAAGAGAAAGGAAGAGTGAATATGAATATAGAAGTAATTATGCAGGCCTTGGAAATTATGTGGAAGGGCATGCTCGGTATTTTCGTAGCATTAGTTGTTATCATGATTTTTGTTTGGATTATGGCAAAGCTTGGTGATAAAAAAATAATAGCGACAAATAAAAATACATTGAGCTAAAATAGGTTAAATCAGCTAATATTTACACATGAGGAATGGTTGTGAGGGATAGAGAATGAAACGGAAAAATATATTGTTGAATGAAATAGTGATTTTAGTGATTGAAGTGATTATTTTATTGTGTACAATAGGCAGTATTATTTATATTTGTATGCATTCGAATTATACATTGGATGATTGGTATCATTACAATGATATGATGGATTTATCGGAAGGAAACGGTATAGAGAAAGCTTTCAACTATAGCAGACATATGTATTTTAATTGGGGCGGTGTGTATTTTAGCTTTTTTATACAAAGCTTACTGAAGCCACTAGCATTTACAAATGCTTTACTGGCGTTGCGTGTTACGCTTGTAATTACCACATTGATTTTTTTTGGCACATTATTTGTTGTTGTGAAAGAGATGGGATGGTATTTGGACTTGCCTGAAAACATTACAAGGCATATATATACATTATTTGTTGTGATTTTATCAGGATTCAGATTGTATACGGAAGTGTTCTATTGGTTTTCTGGAATTACAAGTTATACCATTCCGATGATTATGGGATTTTTGACTATCTTCTTCTGGTTAAAGGCTAATAGAACCGGCAAGTGGATATATTATATCCCCGCGATATGTGTAGGGGTTTGTATGGCTGGCAGTGCACTGATAGTTGTTGCAATGTTTTGCTATGGACTGCTTTTATTGTTAGTTTATAAATTTTTTAACAAGCGGACACTATGTATCGGAGACATAAGTGTTTTCGTGGTGATTGTTTCAGGGGCACTGGTAAATGCAGTTGCGCCTGGAAATTTCGTAAGATATGCGGATGGAAATCAATCGGGAGTACAAATTTTGGACACCATAATGCCAAGTATTTATGTTGCCTTAGATGAAGTAGTTCATGTGTTGACAAACCAATGGGTAATGGTGGGGCTGGCAGTTTTACTCATATTAAGTGGTAAGCTGATGGAAAAGATATTTATTAGGTCGTTGCCGACTGTATTGCTGCTGATTGGCAGTGTTGGGTTGCCTATAATCTCAGCCTATCCTGTACTTTTAGGATACGGTGGCAAGAACATATCCGTGTTTGGAGACCGTTGTTTGTACGTATTGGATTTTAGTATACTTGTGGTGGTGTTTTTATATACAATTATTATTGGCGTATATATAAACAATAGATTCAAAGTCCATACGGTACATAAGATTAGATGTTATGTAGTTATCATTGCGATTATATATTTCGTAATAAATATCAATACGACCACGAACAATGGAATTATACTTTCCCTACAGGATATTATGACCGGAAGGACAAGAGTGTATTCTGAGCAGATAGAAGATTTGTTTGGGGAAATAACAGAGTCCGATGAAATGAATTGTGTTATTTCCGAGCTTCCGGAAAAACCTCTTTCCAGTATGTGGATATATATATCGGATGATGAAAAACATTGGGTAAATGAAAGTCTCGCAGTTTATTATAATAAAAACTCGATAAGAACTGTGAAGAAAGACGAAATAAAGCAAAAATAAACTTGAGTTTATGAAAACTCAAGAAAATAAAAACAAGTATTGACAAATGTTTAGCACGTCACTATAATAAAGTACATAATTGCATAGCAGTCAAAGGAAGGCTGCAGGAGAGTACGTGAGTGCTTGGCTGTAGCTGGATGACACACTGGAGAATCCCGATAACGGGTGCCGAAGGTGAAAGTGGACGTAATGTCCGCGAAACTCTCAGGCCAAAGGACAGTGATATATGTAGCAGAAGTATCAAAGGATTAGTTTCTTTTGTGTGTAAAATCTGTTATGTGAATTACAGCCCCGGGAGTAGTCTCAGGGCTTTTTTACGCGCAGCGTAGCGGAGACGATTAAGTATCCGGAATAATTTACGAGAAAAGAGGAGAAAAAAATGGAATTTATTGAAAAGGTGGTTGCGGTTGTCAACACAGTATTATGGGATTATGCTTTATTGGTGCTTTTAGTAGGTACCGGCGTTTTCTACACATTTAAGTTAAGGTTTATTCAGGTTCGCAAGTTTGGCGAAGGTATGAAGCTTTTGTTTGGTAACTTTTCTTTGCACGGAAAGGATAAGGATGGCCAGAAGGGTTTAAGCTCTTTCCAGGCGCTTACCACTGCAATTGCAGCACAGGTTGGTACGGGTAATATTGCAGGTGCAGCTACCGCCATTGCAGCCGGCGGTGCAGGTGCAATCTTCTGGATGTGGCTTGCAGCGTTCTTTGGTATGGCTACCATTTATGGCGAGGCTGTGATGGCACAGGTTACCAGAAAAGAAGAAAACGGCAAGTACGTTGGTGGTCCTATTTACTACATCAAGCATGTATTTAAGGGCAAATTCGGCACCTTCTTATCTACCTTCTTCTCTGTAGCAATTATCCTCGCGTTAGGCTTTATGGGTAACATGGTTCAGAGTAACTCCATCGGTGCTTCCTTTAAAAATGCTTTTGGTGTAGACCCACGTATTGTTGGTGTTTTCGTAGCAATCGTTGCAGGTGTTATTTTTATCGGTGGTATTAAGCGTATTGCACGTTTCACAGAAAAAATTGTTCCTATCATGGCGCTTTTATACATTGTGGGCAGTGTAATCATTCTTGCTATGAATCCTGCAGGTCTTGTTCAGGCGTTCAAAGACATCTTCGTTGGCGCTTTTGCTCCACAGGCTGTTGTGGGTGGTGCAATCGGTGTGACCGTTCAGAAGGCTATGCGTTATGGTGTTGCAAGAGGTTTATTCTCCAACGAAGCAGGTATGGGTTCTACCCCTCATGCACATGCAACTGCAGAGGTAAAGCATCCAAGCGAGCAGGGTATTATCGCAATGATGGGTGTGTTTATTGATACCTTTGTTATTCTTACTATGACAGCACTTGTTATTCTTTCTACCGGTGCACTTAGTTCCGGTCTTACCGGTTCCGAGCTTGCACAGACTGCTTTCAGCGCAGACTTCGGTAACATCGGTAATATCTTCATCGCGATTTGTATGCTGTTCTTTGCGTTTACCACCATCGTTGGCTGGTACTATTTCGGTGAAGTAAATGTACGTGCTTTGTTTGGTAATAAAGCTGTAAAGCTTTATGCAGTAATCGTACTTGCTTTTGTATTGGTAGGTTCTAACCTAAAGGTAGACCTTGTATGGAATATGTCCGATATGTTTAACGGTCTGATGGTTCTTCCGAACTTGATCGCATTGCTTCCATGTGTGGGTATTGTGGCAAAGAAGACCAAGGAATATGAAAGCGGAATGTATAAATAAGCAACATCTATATACATAAATTTTAGAGGTCTGGGAGAAATCCCGGGCCTTTTTGGTGGCAACCCTTGAAGTGGAAAATGGTATGTGGTAATATAAAAGAAAAAAGGGATGAGATATGAAGAAAGTTTGGAATGGTAATCGGAACAGAATTTTAGCTGTTTGTATGGGCGTGGTTTTATTTGCTTTATTTTTCAGATATGTAAAAGTGCCTACCGGATTCCCGGAGGTAAGCATTCAGACAGCTTATGGCATTGGTGCGTTCTTTGCCGTACTTCTGGGACCCGTTGCAGGTGCGTTTGTAGCATTTGTGGGACATGCCCTTTCCGATGTTATTCAGTTTGGCCCTCCATGCTGGAGCTGGGTAATTGCCAGCGGAATAGCGATGTATATTACCGGCCTGTCATCCTCTAAACTAAAAATACGAAAAGGCGAATTTACCATGAAAGACGCTATCGTATTTAATATCTATCAAGTGGTAGGAAACCTGCTTGCCTGGTGCCTGATTGCTCCGGGGCTGGACGTACTGATGTATGGGGAAAATGCTTTGTACGCATTTGAGCAAGGCGTCTGGGCAACACTGCCGAATATGGTAAGTGCGGGAGTGATAGGCAGTGTGTTAGTGGGGATGTATTCCTGGAGGGGAGGAGAACATGTACGCTAAATATTTAAAAAGAGGTTTGGATATTGTATTATCTTTTATAGGATTAGTAGGATTATCATGGGTATATATCATAATAATGATTGCAATTAAACTGGATTCTCCGGGACCGGTTTTTTTTAAGCAAAAAAGGATTGGTATACATAAAAAACATTTTTATATACACAAATTCAGAACCATGCGTATTGATACACCGAAGGATATGCCGACACACTTACTGGCTAATCCGGAAAGTTTTATTACGAGAGTAGGTAAGTTTTTGCGCAAGACTAGCTTAGACGAATTGCCGCAGTTTTTTGATGTGTTCGTGGGTAATATGAGTTTAGTTGGGCCAAGACCGGCACTTTGGAATCAGGATGACTTGATTGCAGAGAGAGAAAAGTATGGTGCAAATGATGTATTGCCGGGAGTGACCGGATGGGCACAGATTAATGGCAGGGATGAGTTGGAAATTCCTGTAAAGGCCAAGTTGGATGGAGAGTATACCAAAGCATTAATGGATGGAAAAGGTTTTGCAATGGATGTTCGTTGTTTAATTGGTACAGTAAAGAGTGTATTAAAACGTGAAGGTGTTGTAGAAGGCGGAACAGGAGCCATGGACAAAAAATAAGGAGTCTATCGTATGACCAAAGTGTTGATTACGGGTGCCGGGAGCTATGTGGGAGGTTCTTTTGCAGAATATGCAAGGAAGCATTATGCTGCAGAATTTGAAATAGATACAATTGATATGAAGCAGGAAGTGTGGAAAGACTATAGTTTTTTCGGGTATGATTGTATCTTTCATGTGGCAGGAATTGCCCATGCCGATGTGGGCAAGGTATCTGAAGATGTCAAAGCGCAATATTATCGAGTAAATACAGAACTTGCGCTAGAAACTGCCGCTAAAGCCAAAGCGGAAGGTGTAAAGCAGTTTGTGCTGATGAGTTCTATGATTGTTTATGGTGGCATAGAGCGTATTACAAAAGAGACAGAACCCAAACCAGCCAATTTTTATGGCGATAGTAAGTGGCAGGCAGATAAGGGTGTGCGGGCTTTGGGGGCAGAAGAGTTTTTGGTTACAGTACTCCGTCCGCCGATGATTTATGGCAGGGGAAGTAAAGGGAATTATCCCACACTGGCGAAGCTTGCCAAGAAACTTCCAATATTTCCAAAGGTACAGAATAAACGATCTATGCTTTACATTGAGAATTTATGTGAATTTTTGTGTATAGTAATGAAGGAGAGGCGGGCAGGAATTTATTTCCCGCAAAATAAAGAACCGGTAAATACCAGTGATATGGTGGCAGAGATTGCAAGGGTTAGCGGACATAAATTATGGGTCACGTCGGTTTTGACTCCGTTTGTTGCAATTGGTAAGAAGATGCCGGGAAAGATTGGTAACTTGTTTCAAAAGGCTTTTGGGAGCAGTTACTATGAGCAGGAAATGGGCGAAGCTGGATTTGAATATTGTAAATATGACCTAAGGGAGAGTGTTTTGCTGACGGAGGGGAAACGTGAAAGCAACAATTATTACGATTGCATATAATAGTGGTACTGTGATAAGTTCTACTATTGAATCTGTGCTGGCACAAACGAATCATAACATAGAATATTTGATTATTGATGGTGCGAGCAAGGATAATACTGTGCAGATAGCGGAAAGTTATCAGGAGCAAATGAAAGAAGCCGGAATCGACTTCAAAATTTACAGTGAACCGGACGAGGGCATTTATGATGCCATGAACAAAGGAATTCGCCTTGCAACAGGTGATATAATCGGTATATTAAATAGCGGTGACCAATATGAGAATATTGCTATAGAAACGGCAATTGATACATTTGACAAAACCGGTTGTGAGTTGATGTTTGGTGATATTCGTTTAGTAAAAATGGATGGCAGCAGTTTTGTAAAGAAAGCAAGACAGAGGCAGTTTCAGACTTCAAGAGACTGGAATCATCCTACCACATTTGTGAAAAGTGAGTTGTATAAAGCATACCCATTTAGAAATTTGGGAATTCATGATGACTATGGATTCTATTTACAGATGAGACGCCAGAACAGGCGAATTGTTACAGTGCCGAAGGTGCTGGCAACATTTTATATGGGCGGTGCAAGCAATCACAAGAGCTTAAAAGCTGCTAAGAAGAGAATTATGGACAGATATAAATACTGCTACCGTATCAATGGATACAGCAGGTTTTATATAATAGAGTGCGTTGCTATTGAGGCGGCGAAGTACGTATTGGGATAGAAGGAGATTAATCTGTGAAAGTTTTACAAATTACAAGTCATTACAATCAAGGCGGTGCAGCACATATTGCAGCTTGTATTCATACACAACTTTTAACAGATGGTATAGACTCTACAATAGCCTATGGGCGAGGGAAAGTTACAAGTCACGAAAGTGTAATTAAGTTTAATAAAGAATACGAAGTGTATATTTCAGCATTTTTAAGCCGTTTTACCGGAATAAATGGTTGGTGGAATCATGCAGGAACAAATCGACTTATTAAATTAATGGAAAAAATTCAACCAGATGTGATTCACATACATGCCTTGCATGGTTATTATATAAATTTTAGAAAGTTATGGAAATATATTAATGCAAAGGAGATACCGGTGGTTTGGACCTTTCATGATTGCCATGCTTTTGTGGGAAATTGCGGTTATTTTTTTGAATGCGACAAGTGGATGAGAGGATGTGGAGCTTGTCAGCACTTGCAAAGCTATCCGGTTAGCCAATGGTTTGACTTTACTGGTTGGATGTGGAAGAGGAAAAAAGATTTATTCACTGTTGGAGACAATAAAGTTATTGTGACTCCTTCTGATTGGCTTACTGAAGTATCAAAAAAGTCATATTTTTCAAAATATCCTTGCATAACTATTAGAAATGGTATAGATACAAACAACATCTTTTATCCTAGGAATAAGGCGGCAATGAGACTTAAATATGGATATGGTGTTGAAGACAAAATTGTGCTTGGAATTGCTGTTGGATATAGTGATCCGCGTAAGGGGGCTAAATATATTATACAAATGGCAAAAGATCTGAGTAGCAAAGCAAAAGTTATTTTGATAGGTTGGGAAAAGAAAAATAATAATATGCTGCAAGGCGTAGATAATGTAATAACTTTACCGGCGACTGCAAGTGCAGGAGTGCTGGCAGAGTATTATAGTTTGGCAGATGTGTTTGTATTACCTTCACTGGCAGAAAATTATGCTACGACGACGTTAGAGGCTATGGCATGTGGAACACCAGTTGTGGGGTTCCGTGTAGGTGGTATACCAGAACAATTAGCCGGAGGCAGAGGAATTGTAGTAGAGTTGGGAAATCAAGAAACATTTAGCAATGCGGTTAGTGATGTTTTGTATAATCGAGTAGAGCTTTTGCGTGGCGAGAAGTTGGCAGAAACAATAAAACAAAGAAATTCCATAGCTCGAATGACAAATGCATATAAAAAGATTTATGAACAACTATTGGAAACAAATAAATAGGGGAAGATAAAGTGACGACAACTGTATGTATGGCCATGTATAATGGAGAGAAGTTTATCGAAGAGCAACTTTATAGTATTTTAGAGCAAACTAAAAAGCCGGATGAAGTAATTTTGGTTGATGATGGTTCTGAGGATTTGACGGTACAGATAGTAAAACAATTTATTTCAAGACATCAGTTAAATGATAATTGGAAGTTGTATGAAAATAAGGAAAATAAAGGATATCCGGCAAATTTTTATTATGCCATGAGTTTATGCACTAAGCAGGTGGTATTTCTGGCGGATCAAGACGATATATGGGGCAAACATAAAATTGCGTATATGTGTGATTCGCTATTAAAACATCCGGAGGCTCAAGCGATATGCTGTAAGTTTGGTCTGATTGATGAGGATGGAAGGCCTATCAAAACTATTATGCAACCAACAAGAAGCCGAGATACCGCTGCTTGCAAACTAATTGATATCAAACAGATATTTTATAAGTGTGAATGGCCCGGAATGGTTGTGGCATATCGAAATGTGTGGTATAATAATAAATTACGTGATATAAAAGTTGAAACTTCACAAATTAATGTTCCACATGATTTTTTGGTGTGCGCATGGGCTGCAGAGAGTGACGGATTTTTACAGTTGGATATTGAGCTGGCTTATCATCGCAGGCATGAGAGTAACACAGGTGGTGAGGAGCATAAGGTTACAAAGCTGTTGAATAGAGAACGTAAGCTTTCAGAGATAGCAAAATATAATGGGATTTTGCAAGAGTTTAAGAATAACCATCTTTTGGGTGAAGTAAAAGCACTAGAAACTTTAGAAGAAAAGCTAAAAGTAATGAATGCCAGATATAAAACTTTGGAAGAGAAGGCGTTTTGGGACGTGATTTGTAATGCGCTCAAGTATCGTGGATGGAACAGAGTGGCAACAATGATAGGTGACTTGTTAATTTGTTTGGGTATTTAGTAGAATTAATATGTGCGTATAGAGATTGGTGTAGGAGAAAATGAATGATTCAAAGAATACGAGATATTTATGCTTATAGGGATATGATTTATAGCTTGGTACGAAGGGAATTACGAGGAAGATACAAAGGATCTGTGTTAGGGTTTTTATGGACTTATATTAATCCATTGTGTCAGGTTATCGTATATTCTGCGGTTTTTTCTGTGATTTTTAGAGTTAATATTGACAGGTTTTATTTGTATATGATTATTGGTATGATGCCTTGGACATTTTTTAATACAAGCGTACAAGGGGGAGCTACTTGTGTCCGCGCACAGTCAGATATGATTCAAAAGATATATTTTCCAAGAGAGGTAGTACCGATTTCGTATGTGACTAGTGCATTTGTAAATATGTTGCTTAGTTTTATTATTGTTTTTATGGCAGTGGTGTTTTCTGGGCTTGGATTTAACTTTAAGGCACTTTTATTTTTGCCAGTTATAATGTTGTTTGAGTATCTTTTGGCGCTAGGCATTGCACTTATTGTTTCCAGTATTACTGTGTATTTTCGAGATTTGGAACAAATAATTAGTGTAATTATGATGGCATGGATTTATGCGACTCCAATTATGTATAATATGGATTATGTCCCGGAACAGTATCGAAGTTTAATTGTTTTAAATCCAATGACTCCAATAGTAGAGGTATATCATCAGCTACTGTATTATCGAATTACACCTACCCCGAATTACTTAATACTGGCTGGTGTAACTAGTGTAACAGTATTTGTTATAGGTTCGTTTGTATTTGCAAAATTAGATAGAAACTTTGCGGAGGAATTATAGTGTCTGTTTTAAAAGATAACAACGGAAGTGATGTTGCAATTGAAGTAATTGATGTTAAGAAGAAATTTAAATCTTATCAAGACAAAGCGTCTTCGTTTAAAGAACGCTTTATTAATCCATCCAGAACCAAACATGAAGATGTGTGGGTTTTGAATGGGATTTCCTTTGAAGTGAAAAAGGGAGAAGCTGTAGGTCTTATAGGAAAGAATGGTTGTGGCAAAAGCACAACATTAAAGTTACTTACTCGCATTCTTTATCCGAATGAGGGACAAATAAAAATTAAAGGACGCGTGTCTAGTTTGATTGAATTGGGGGCAGGATTTCATCCAGACATGACAGGACGTGAGAATATATATACAAATGCATCTATTTTTGGAATCACTAGAAAAGAAGTGGATCAAAGAATGGAAGATATTATACGTTTTTCTGAACTAGAGGAGTTTATTGACAATCCTGTTAGAACGTATTCTTCTGGTATGTACATGAGATTGGCATTTGCAGTTGCAATTAATGTGGATGCAGATGTGTTATTAATAGATGAGATTCTGGCGGTAGGAGACATTGCTTTCCAAAAGAAATGCTTTGAAAAGTTAAAAGAAATCAAGAGAAATGGGACAACAATTGTAATTGTATCGCACGCTATGGATCAAATGTATCGTATATGTGATCGCCTAATATGGATTGAAAAGGGACTTATAAAGGAGCAAGGCGTGTCTCGATTGATTGGAGAGAAATATGTAGCAGAAATGGAAGGAAGACGTCTTGAACGTATAGAACATGAAAATCAACAAAAGAAAGCAGTATTAGAGAGAAAAATTGCAGAGGAAAAGGAACTTTTGCAGCTAGAAGAAAAAAATAAGACAGATGAGGATACACGTAAAAAACAACTAGCAGAGATGGAGCGTGTAAAAAGAGAGTTAGAATACAATGAGACTTTGAAAGAAGTGTGTGACTTTTGTTATCCAAATGCCAGAAGACAAGGTGATGGTAGGATTCATTACACGAGAATTCGACTAGTGGACTGTAATGGAAATGAAACTAGAAAACTGATAACAGGTAAAGAATATAGTCTTATACTAGACTATGAAATGGATACGTTTTTAGAAGATATACGATTTGTAATGGGCATTACCAGAGAAGATGGAGTTTATGCTTATGGAACATATAAGGAATATATCAAATTTCAAAAAAAGAATGGTACTATTGTTTTGGATTTTGAGAATTCTTTGCTTAAAGGTAACTATATGCTGGATTTGTGGATTGAATCTATAAAAACATCGGAGCAATATGAGTGTATTTTTAGTTTGACTGCATTTGAGGTTGATACTACAGAATATGTTGAACGTGGCTTTTTTTCGATGAAGCATCAATGGAGATAGAGAATGGAAAAAGTAGAAATGACAAGGGGACTAAGGTTTACGGGTGAAAGATTTGTACCTGGAATTAATGACGCAAAGCTAGAAATAGAACATATGCAGAGATATTATTGCGTATTGGAAACTGTTAAGGATAAGACTGTTTTGGATGCAGCTTGTGGAGAAGGATATGGTAGTAATTTACTATCCTATAGTGCAAAACAGGTATATGGTATAGATATAAATGCAGATGTTATTGATAACGCAAAAGAGAAGTATAAGGGAAGAGAGAATTTAATATTCAAAGAGGGAAGTATTGGGGCATTACCAATAGATGATCATAGTATTGATGTTGTTATATCTTTTGAAACTATTGAGCATGTAGGGGAAGATTTGCAACGCAGTTTTTTGAGTGAGATAAAGAGAGTGCTGAAATTAGATGGTTATTTGATTATTTCAACTCCGAATAAGGCTATATATAGTGATTTGTTTTCGTATAACAATGAATTTCATGTAAAAGAATTTTATGAAAATGAATTTATTGATTTTTTGCATGATAAATTTAACTATATAGAATTATATTCTCAATTTTTCGAAGTTGCTTCTATCATTGATAATAAGAATACGTTGGAAAAAAAGGTGTGCTTCAAGGGAAATGGTGTGCATAATGGGAAATATTATATAGCTATTGCAAGCAATAAAAAACTTCCAAATATAAATTTGAAGCATGTTTTTGTTAATACCGAAGAAGAATATATACCTAATATCCAAAGGATTTTACAATTACAGGATGAGGTGGAAGAACGTAATGTACATTTGAAAAAGCTTGATTTAGAGATTGAAGCTGATAAAAATATAATTACTGAACATCAAAACCATGTTGCCAAATTATTGGAAAAAGAGAATGATACTTTGAATACGATTATTAGCCTTCAACAAAGCAATTATGAACTGGAAAACAAGTTATTGCAAATGAGTGGTATAATAGATGAGAAGGAAAGTAGTATAGAAGAACAACAAAACCTTATTGATAAAATTCAACAGAAATTGTGTGAACAAGAAAATAATATTACTGAACTTCGCCAAGAACTTCTTAACAAAGAGGGACATATTAAACAATTGCTTGAAGCAGAACGAGAATATGAGCGTGAGAAAACTTCTCGCACATATCGGTTGGCTTTGAAATTTAGAAAACTTAGTTTGTGGTTGCTCCCAGTGAATAGTAGAAGACGTTTTCTTTTAGGGCTTTTAAGAAAAATAGTTAAAAATCCAAAATTAATGTTACGTGTGATAAATCTTAGAAGAATTAAAAATTTTTTTGAGATATACAAAAAAGAGGGCATGCAAGGGGTAAAGTATCATTACCAATTAATAGAGGAAGTTGAGAATTCTCGTTTAAATCCTTTTGATGCAAATCGTTATGAAGTGACAGAAGTGATGGAGAGTCGTAATAAACAAATTCACGAATATAATAAGCTTGTTTTTATTAAACACAATAAACCCAAAGTTTCAATTATTATACCAGTTTATAATCAATTTGAATATACTTATAACTGCTTGCAGTCTATATTAAAAAATAGTGGTGATATACCTTATGAAATCATTATTGCGGATGATTGTTCTACTGATTTGACAAAGGATTTAAGTAAAGTTGCAAAAGGAATTCAAGTCATACACAATAAACAGAATTTGAGGTTTTTACTTAATTGTAACAATGCTGCACAATATGCAAGGGGAGAGTACATTGTATTTTTGAATAATGATACTCAGGTGCAGGAGAATTGGTTAAAACCATTGGTAGAAATTTTGGAAAAAAATGAAACTGTTGGTATGACGGGATCCAAATTAGTTTATTCTGATGGATGGCTTCAAGAGGCCGGGGGAATATTTTGGAATGATGCGTCTGCATGGAATTATGGTAATCGCAAGAATCCAGATGATCCAGAGTTTAACTATGTAAAAGAGGTTGACTATATCTCAGGTGCTGCTATTATGATTAGAGCATCTCTTTGGAAGGAAATAGGTGGATTTGATGAGCGGTTTGCACCTGCATATTATGAAGACTCCGACTTAGCTTTTGAGGTGAGAAAGCATGGTTACAAAGTGGTCTATCAGCCTTTATCTGTGGTTATTCATTTTGAGGGAGTGTCAAATGGAAAGGATATTACAAGTGGCCAAAAGGCATACCAAGTAACTAACCAGAAAAAGTTTTATGAAAAGTGGAAAGATGTTTTAGAGAGAGAACATTTCCCTAATGCGGAGAATGTGTTTCTTGCAAAGGATAGGAGCCGCTTTAAAAAGCATATTTTGGTTGTCGACCATTATGTTCCGCATTATGACAGGGATGCAGGTGGTAAATGTACGTATATGTATTTAATGCTTTTGGAGAAAATGGGCTTCAAAGTTACTTTTATTGGGGATAATTTTTTTAAGCATGAACCATATACCACAGATTTGAATCAGCACGGGATAGAAGTACTTTATGGCAACTATTATTATAACAATTGGCAGGAATGGTTGAAGGAAAATTTACACTATTTTGATTATGTATATTTACAGAGACCTCATATTTCTATTAAATATATAGACATCGTGAAACAATATGGACGTGCAAAAATTTTGTATTTTGCACATGATTTGCATCATATTAGAGAATATAGAGAATATATACTTACTGGCAATCCAGAAAAGTTAGATTCTTCTAACAAGTGGAAGAAGATAGAGTATGAATTATTTGAAAAAGCAGATGTGGGACATGTTGTGGGAAGTTATGAACAGGAAATAATGCAGAAGGCTTTTCCGGATAAGCCAATAAGAAATATTCCTCTGTATATATATGATGAAATTCAGAATGATATTAATAAGAACTTTAGCAAAAGAAAAGATATCATGTATGTTGGAGGCTTTGGACATGAACCTAACATAGATGCCGTGCTTTGGTTTGCAAAAGAAGTATTTCCTAAAGTGCGAGAAAAATACCCGGAAATGAAGTGGCATGTTGTGGGGAGTAAAGTTACTAAAGAAATTGAGGCGCTTGCTTCTGACAATATTATCATTGAAGGATTTATGTCAGATGAAGATTTGCATGCATTATATAAATCTTGTCGAATGGCAATTGTACCATTAAGAGTAGGTGCAGGAGTTAAGGGAAAAGTAGTTGAATCAGCGTATTTCCAGATACCACTGATTACTACCAGTATAGGTGCTGAAGGGTTAGATGAAACTATTGGCAATATGATTATAGAAGATGATGCTGAAAAGATGGCTGTCAAAGTTTGTGACCTTTATGAGGATTATGACAAATTAAAGATGATGTCAGATGCGGGCGAGATTTTTATTAAAAAGTACTTTACTGAGCAAACAGCAAGGGATGTTTTACTATGCGACATGAAAGGATAAACTTATGTGTATGTCTGTACTTTTTTGGAGGAGACTTAGCTCAATCAAAAGTTCTTGAGGTAAAGTGAGTAAATGCAATGAAAATACAATGAATAGATGTTAGCTACTTATAATTATATACAACTGTACTTGGTGATGAATTTGCAGTGAGAAAGGAACAGCGACCTATGAAATATTTACATGAGTACAAAGTGTGGAAAGAAGATCCTTTTTTTGAACCCGATACACATATGGAGTTGAGGGCTATTACAAATGAGGAAGATATAAAGGAACGTTTTGAACAGGAATTAATATTTAATGCAGATGGTATAAAGGCTCTGATGGGCGTGGGAACTAACCGCATCAATAAGTATACTGTAGCAAGACTAACAACTGGGGTGGGCAACTACTTGAATAACTTATATGGCAAAGATGTTTGTCAGGTAAGAGGTGTTGTGATTGGCTATGATACTCGCAATAATGGCAGTTATCTTGCTAAGATTGTTGCAGAGGTATTGAGTGGTTTGGGCATTAAGGCATATCTTTATGCACATGCCAGACCATTACCACAGGTGGTATTTTCTGTGAAGCTTTGGAATGCAGTTGCAGGAATAGTACTTTCTGCGGGAACTTTGCCGACAGAATACAATGGTTATAAGGTATATGATGAAAATGGTCAGATGCTTTCTCTGGAAGCTGAACAGCAGGTGAAGAATTGTATAGACGCAATAAGTGATTACAGAACTATTAATTTTGAGAGTAATTATAGTTTAATCACAATGGGTGATGTTACTGACAATTTTATACAGTCTGTTTTAAAATGCAGCATTTTAAAAGACAAAGAACCGAAAGAAAAGTTGAAAATTTTATATACACCTTTGCATGGTACAGGGTATATTCCTATTTGGAAGATTCTCAGATTGGCAGGTTTTACCCAGATAAATGTGGTTGAGGAGCAGGCAAGGCAGGATGGCAATTTCACGACAGTTATGATGCCTAATCCGGAGGATGAAAGAGCTTTTGACTTGGCAATCAGTTATGCAAGACGAAAGAATGCTGATATTATTTTAGGGACAGACCCGGGATGTGAAAAAGTAGGCCTTCTTGTCAAGAGTGGTGATGGGTATAGTTACATCGGTAATGATAAAATCGAAAAGCTTTTGACGGTATTTACCCCGGCAAACGAAGCCGGCACCGTGGAAATGAAACGGATAAATGCTGTTGTCAAGGTGTTGTTAATTGCTGAAATGGCGGCATATTATGAGGCAAAAAATAAGACGTTGGCAGATGTATTGAATGATATTAATTAATAGAGATATGTACAGCTAGATAAGGCAAAAGGGAAATGAAAGCATGAATATTATATTATTGTCAGGTGGTTCTGGTAAGCGTTTGTGGCCGTTGTCTAATGATATTCGTTCAAAGCAGTTTATAAAGATTTTCAAGACGCCAGAGGGCGAATATGAGTCTATGGTGCAGCGTGTGCACAGCCAGATTAAAAGGATTGATGAGGATGCTAATATAACTATTGCCACTTCTAAAAGTCAAGTGTCGGCTATTCATAATCAGTTAGGGGAGGGTGTGGGTATTTGCGTAGAGCCATGCAGAAGAGATACCTTTCCTGCGATTGCGTTGGCAACGGCATATTTACATCATGTAAAGGGCGTTGCCTTAGATGAAGCAGTAGTAGTTTGTCCGGTAGACCCGTATGTAAATGATGATTACTTCGAAGCTGTAAGGGTATTAAGCAAATTGGCAGAGAGTGGAGAAGCAAATTTAGTATTAATGGGGATTGAGCCTACCCATCCAAGTGAAAAGTATGGGTATATTATTCCGAAGAATGAAGACGAAGTGAGTTATGTACAGGCTTTCAAGGAAAAACCGGATGCTAACACTGCTATAGAATACATTGCACAGGGAGCACTTTGGAATGGTGGAGTGTTTGCTTACAAGCTTGCTTATGTCATGAAAAGGGCTCATGAACTTATTGATTTTATTGATTATCAAGATTTATATGATAAATATGATACCTTAACGAAAATCAGCTTTGACTATGCGGTAGTCGAGAGGGAAAAAGAAATTCAAGTAATGCGTTTCTCCGGACAGTGGACAGATTTAGGTACCTGGAATAGTCTTACAGAAGCTATGGAGGAACAGAGCGTTGGCGAGGCGATTTTCAGCGATTCTTGTGAAAATGTTCATGTGGTTAATGAATTGGATGTTCCTATTCTATGCATGGGCTTAAAGGATGTGGTTGTCAGTGCTTCTCCGGAGGGCATACTGGTTTCGGACAAGGAGCAGTCCAGCTATATAAAGCCGTTCGTAGACTCTATTGACCAACAGATTATGTTTGCAGAGAAGAGTTGGGGAAGTTTTCGTATTATTGATGTAGAAGAAGAGAGTTTGACTATTAAGGTGACTTTAAATGCTGGACATGGTATGAACTACCATTGTCATGAAAGGCGCGAAGAAGTCTGGACGATTGTTTCTGGACAGGGTTATGCTTTGATTGATGGTATGGAGCGTTATGTTAGTGTAGGTGATGTAATTACTTTGAAAGCAGGGTGTAAGCATTCAGTTTTTGCGGGTACTGAGTTGAAGCTTATAGAAGTCCAGTTGGGCAGAGATATTGATGTGCGAGATAAGAAAAAATTTGGAGGAACGTAACATATTATAAAGGATATTATAGTATGTGAAGGAACTGACTTTGAATTTAAATATTATTACAGAAAAATTTGATATCAACGGAAACATATTAAAAATAGAGCATTACGGCAGTGGTCATATCAATGCTACTTATCGTGTGAAAACTACACAGGATGAATATATACTACAAAAAGTAAATACATCTGTTTTTAAAAATATGGAGCAGCTTGTGGAAAATGTTGCCGGCGTTACAGCGTATCTTGCAGAGACAATTGAGCGGCTTGGAGGGGATCCAAAGCGTGAGACATTACAGGTAATTCGTACCAAAAACGGGCAGAATTATTACAAGGGAGAAGATGGTTTTAGTTATCGTATGTATTACTTTATTACAAATGCTTCATGCTATGATACGGTAGAGAAACCGGAAGATTTCTACGAGAGTGCAGTAGCTTTTGGCAGATTTCAGGCACTTTTAGCAGATTATCCGGCAGAAACGCTGCATGAAACCATACCGTACTTTCATCATACGGCGAAACGTTTTGAGACTTTTTGTCAAGTGGTAAAGCATGATATTTGCGGTAGAGTTATGTATGCGCAGGAGGAAATCGCATTTGTTATGAATCATGCGCAGGAAATGCCGGTTTTGACAGATATGTTGGAACGAGGGGAATTGCCCCTTCGGGTAACTCATAATGATACGAAGCTCAATAATATTATGATTGATAATGACACCGGAAAGGGTATTTGCATTCTGGATTTAGATACCGTCATGCCTGGGCTTTCCGTAAATGACTTTGGGGATTCTATTCGTTTTGGTGCCAATACTGCGGCGGAAGACGAGACGGATTTGTCTAAGGTTGCGTTAGATCTATCTCTTTATGAAATTTATGTCAAAGGATTTTTGGAGGGGTGTCAAGATATCCTCACGGAGTTTGAACTTAAGATGCTTCCGATGGGTGCCAAGATGATGACCTTGGAGTGTGGTATGCGTTTCTTAACGGATTATTTAGAGGGCGATACATATTTCAAGATTCATAGAGAGAAACAGAATCTGGAGCGTGCACGTTGCCAGTTTGCATTGGTGGCGGACATGGAGAGAAAGTGGAGCGAGATGGAAGCAATTGTGAAGAAGTATTGTTAAAATATTATTGCCCAATTTGATACTAGTAAAAACGAGAAGAGAAAAAGAGCATGGCGCTAATATGTGTTGTGCTTTTTCTTTTTTTGTTTATCATGGAACTTTTTACAATTAGTTGCAAGGAAGCGCTCATTGAGTTATAATTGACAATAATATAATATACTTTATATTGTTGAAGTGATTCTTAGAGATAGAAAGGTAAGGTGGTATAATGAACCAGCAAAAAGATTTTTTGAAAATACCGCTTAACCGAATAGTGGCATTAGTGCTTATGGATGTCATGTCCGTGGTCATTGCCTCTTTTGGAGCTTTGTATATTCGTTATGATTTTAAGATGGGAGATATTGCTCCTGAGTTTCTGCTTAGTTGGGAGCACATAATATTGGAGAATATCCTTATTACGCTTGGGATATATATAGTGTGGAGGCTGTATAAAAGTGTATGGCGTTATGCCAGTGCTACGGAGCTTTTGAATATAATTTTTGCTACTGCTTGTTCGACAGCGGCACAATATTTGTTGTGTTCAGGGATGCAGCAATATATGCCCAAAAGTTATTATCCATTGTATTGGTTTTTATTGATGGGATGTACCTGTGGGATTCGTTTTAGCTATCGTGTGTTAAGGTTAATTAATTCCAAAAGAGGTGGGAAGAACCAAGCAGATGCTATTAATGTGCTTCTCATCGGAGCAGGTGCGGCAGGTAATGCTATTTTAAAAGAAATAGAGAGTAGTCAGTATGTCAATTTAAATGTAAAATGCATTGTTGATGATGGTACGGGCTGTCATGGAAAGTATCTGCGTGGTGTGCCAATTATAGGGGGACGTGATAAGATTATTGATGCAGTCGGACAATACCGTATCGACGAGATTATTTTTGCCATTCCATCTGCTAATGCAAAGGTTAAAAGTGAGTTTATTGAGATTTGCAAGGAAAGCGGCTGTAAACTACGTACGTTGCCGGGAATGTATCAATTGATTAATGGCGATGTTTCTATTGCCAAGCTGAAAGATGTAGATATTGATGATTTATTGGGGCGTGAGCCTATTCAGACCAATTTAAATGAGGTGGTTAGCTATGTAAGCGGTCAGGTAGTTATGGTAACCGGAGGTGGTGGTTCCATTGGTAGTGAATTGTGTCGCCAGATTGCGTCTCATAATCCAAAGCAGTTGATTATTGTAGATATATATGAGAATAATGCGTACGAAATTCAGCAGGAATTGAAACATAAATATCCGAAATTAGATCTCATAGTGTTAATTGCATCGGTACGTAATACGAAGCGTATTCAGCAGATTTTTGAACAATACAAGCCGAAGGTGGTGTATCATGCTGCTGCCCACAAGCATGTGCCGTTGATGGAAGACAGCCCGAACGAGGCAATAAAAAATAATGTTATGGGAACGTTTCAAACTGCTCAGGCTGCAGGAGAAAATGGCACAGAGCGTTTTGTACTTATTTCAACCGACAAGGCGGTTAATCCGACCAATATTATGGGGGCTTCTAAACGTATCTGCGAGATGATAATTCAAATGATGAATCAGAGATACGAAACAAATTATGTTGCGGTACGTTTTGGTAATGTGCTGGGTAGCAATGGCAGTGTTATTCCTTTGTTCAAGAAGCAGATTGCTGCAGGTGGACCGGTAACGGTTACAGATCCTAATATTATTCGATATTTCATGACCATTCCGGAGGCGGTAGCTTTGGTGCTTCAGGCCGGTGCATATGCAAAAGGCGGAGAGATTTTTGTACTTGATATGGGAGAACCGGTTAAGATTGCTGACTTGGCAGCCAATCTGATTAAGTTGTCCGGTTACAAGGTTGGGGAAGATATTGAGATTGTTTATACTGGGCTTCGTCCGGGCGAAAAGATGTATGAAGAACTTCTGATGAGTGAGGAAGGGCTTAGAAAGACTGCAAACAAGATGATTTTTATTGGGAAGCAGATAGAATTTGATATGCCAGTGTTTGAAGAACGGTTGCACAAATTAATCGAAGACGCTGAGAACGAAATGACAGACAAGGTACGCATGAATGTGAAGGCTATAGTGAATACGTATCAGTATGACCAGTAAGGAATAAAAATGGGGGCTTTGGCACCTAAATTACTCTGTTTGGGTGGTGTTATAAACAAAAAGCTGGAGGAATAAGATGACGGAGCAAATCATAAAGGTACAGGATAGAATAAAAAGACTTGGTGGTCCGATATTAGATAAAGCGCAGAGCTATACTTTGGAGCGTTTGATATGGTGCATTGCAGCTATTTTTATGTGCTGGACACAAGTACAGAATTATCATGAATATATTTTTTGGCAGCAGATATATATTATGTCAGCAGTAGGTGCCTTTTATTGTGTGAAGTTGGGGGCTTTTCAGAAGGGGAAGAGGATTTTTTGCAGTGTTGCTACTGTTTTTGGAATTGGCTTGACGATATATTTGGTGAAAAGCAATTTTTATGTGAACTATTATTATCTAAATTGGCCGCTCGGAATTTTTATTACGGTACTGTTAAATTTGTATATATTAGTTATTTATCATGCAGTCAAGGAGCGGAGAGTTCCGTTTGAAATAAGTCCTTCTATACTTTTGATTTTTTTGCTTATAATAAAGCAGACTTCTATTTATGATTACAAGTCATATTATTTGTATATTTTGCTCAGTTTTCTGCCTTTGATTATGATGAAAAAGAGTGAGAAAGCTTGTGAAAGTGTTTTAAAGGGGATACTGGATGGTATATGTATTGGTTTTTTTGTGATTCAAGGATATGCCTGGAAGCATAGGCCATATAATTATAGCGAAATTCGTTATACCGGAATTTCCAATGCTTGTACGACTATGTCAAGGATTTATATTAGTTATTTTGCTGCATGGATGATTCAGTATGTCCAGTTGGCACATCGAAAGTGGGGCATATGGAATGGTGTATTACGAGTGTTTTCTTGGCTGATAGCTACATTTATCTTGTCTTTGGAATATTTGACCGGCAGTCGTAGTGCGGTGTTAGCCATGATGTTGATAACGGCAATAGCCATGGCGGTACGTTATATACGCTTTGAGGATGCGTGGCGGAAATGGATAGGAAAGGCTGTTTTATGGATAGTAAATTGTACCTGCGTTGGCTTGGTATCTTTGGCACTGTTTCCAATGGCGTACGCATCGGTAAGATATCTTCCGGCTTATTTTAATCAGCCGGATTATGTGAATATCACAGGATATCGTATGCGCTCTCGTCCAATTCAAGAGTGGGGAGTAAACTTTGACAAAAATAATGAGTACAATGATTTTGCGGTAATGGAAAATGAGGCAGTAGATAGTGTTAAGTATGCCACCTTTGAGGAGTCTGTGGAGTATAATCTTGGACGCATTATTCCGGGAGCGGACACGTTTTTGATACGTGTTCTTGCGCCGGATTTAATATATAGTAATCGTATACGTTCAGAATATTATTACGAACAAGGAATATATACAAAAGCTCAATTTGATGAAGAGATTAGATATGCTGAGTATTTGTATGGCTCTATAGAGAGTTCTGAGGATGATGTTACGGAAGATATTTTGGATACAGACAATAAGATTGCGCAAGTGTACTTCACGCTTTTGAAAAAAATTTTATCATCCTTTGTTTTGCAGATAAATGCGGAAAGGTTGAACCCGGATAGTATGGAAATGGCATCAAGTATTTCAAGGGGAGATTCTCCGAAATATCCTTGGTTTGCAACAGCAGAGGAGCATGGTTATGGTATGAAACTGAGATTAGCCATTCATGAATATGCCATCGGGAAACTTAATAGGGAAGGGCATAAAGAGGGAACCTTCGCTATGTGGGTAACATTAAGCGATCGTCAACCTCATGCCCACAATATATTCCTGATTGCAGGTTACAATTTTGGTATTCCTACTATGATTATGATGCTACTGTTATTTGTGGTGACTTTTCTAGTGTCCATGTATAACGTGCTTCGTTTTGGCAGAATAGAATATCTGTTTCCAGCTCTGCTGGTTGCAGGCATGACGGTATTTGGGTGGTTTGAATCAGGGTTTACTTACCAAAGTGAAATGATGGCCTGGATATTCCTGTGTATAATATTTATGGATGTACCTAGTGTGAAGACAAGAAAAAGAACGAAAAGATTTTTGAAGAACAAAGATGAGAGAAAAAGTATTAGTTAATATATTTAAAATTGTTTGTATAGCGGTGTTTGCGGGGCAATCTTATTATAGCTTGGTTCAAACAGGGTATTCGCCTTTGGATTTGGCGGATGAAGCGGTTTACTTTAAGAAAGACAATGTGTTCATAAATATTTTGAGTGTAATTATAGTAATTGCAATATTACTGGCTCTTAAATATTTGACAGATAAATTAGAGATGAAATTAAATACAAGAATTTTAGCTATCAGTGCAGCCTTTTTGACTATGGCAGTGGGCTTTCTCTGGGTGTATGGGTCTAATGTGGCACCGCAGGCAGATTCTTGGAATGTCAGTTTTTATGCAGATGCTTTTAATGATGGAGACTATACAGGATTTGGCAAAGGAAAATATATAGCAACTTGTCCACACCAGCTGGGCATAGTTACAATTTTGCGAATGATTTATAAAATTTTGGGACCTAATCGTTATGTAGGATTTCAGTTGCTGTCTGTGGCGTGTTTGGGAATCATTGTTTATGTGGGATATGAATTAGTCAGACGCTTCAGCAATCATAATGTATATGCAGAAGTTGTATATTTGATATTGTGTGTTCTGTGCTTTCCTTTATATGGATATACGCCTTTTGTGTATGGTGAAATTCCGTCTACAGCCGTCTTGTTTATAGGAGCGTGGGTATTGCTTGATGGGTTAGATTGTTTCAGATGGTACAAGGCTTTGGTTGTAATGATATGTGCCGGACTTTCTGTGCAGCTTAGGCAAAATTCATTAATTGTGCTGATTGGGTTTGTAGTATTACTGATAGTAAAGGCCGTTCAGCGTTTTGAATGGAAGTTATTGATGCTGACGATAGCAATTATTACAGGCTTTGTAGGAAGTAATGTTGCCATTGATGCAATATATGGAAAGTATTTTCAGGAAGATGGACAGCCAATACCAAATGTATTATATATTGCCATGGGTACACAATGGAAAGAGGAAAATGCGGGGTGGTTCTCAGGTTACAATTATTCTGTGTTTTTTGAAAATGATTGCGATCCGGAAATGGCAAGTCGGGTAGCGTATAAAGATATCGAAAATTTTCTCCAAAAATGTCTGGATAATAAAGGCTATGCGATAGATTTTCTGGGAAATAAAATTTTAGCACAATGGAATGAGCCGATGTATCAGGTTTTGGTGATGAATCAAAATATTCAAGCAGAGCAAGCACCTATCATTGCCGATATTTATTTTGGGTCTTTACGCAGTGTGGTGGAAGAATATATGAATATATATCAATTGATTATATATGGTAGTATTCTGGGATTATTCATTCTGAATTTTAAGAAATGGGATAAGATAGAACCTTTCGTTTTAATGATAGGTATCTTTGGAGGTTTTTTGTTTACGATTATTTGGGAAGCAAAAACTAGATATGTTTTTCCGTATTTTATCATGATGCTGCCGTATGCGGCTGTAGGATTGCAGCGAGTTATAAATAAGCTGGAAGAGGCAAACGGTTATATTTTTCATAAAAACGTGAGAAAATAGTAACCATATGATAGGTGTATTTTATATAATGATAAAGTTGAAATAGTGAGCTGGGAGGAAAATAGTGAGACGTTTTACATGTATTAATCAGAACTGGGCATTTATCGGTCCGGACAAGAAGAATCAGATTGTAAATGTGCCTCATACGTGGAATGCCATAGATGGTCAGGACGGCGGCAATGATTACTGGAGAGGTAGCTGTGTGTATGAGAAGGAGTTTGCAGCTCCTGCTTGGAATCCGGAAACGGAATCCGTTTACTTGGAGTTTCAGGGGGTTAATGCCAGTGCAGATGTTGTGTTGAATGGCAGGGCTTGCAGGCATCATGATGGTGGTTATTCTACGTTTCGTGTAAATGTAAGTGAGCTGCTGCAGGCGAACAATCATTTGAAGGTTACTGTGGATAATAGTGTAAATGACAGAGTATATCCTCAGAAAGCGGATTTTACCTTTTATGGTGGTATTTATCGTGACGTTCATGTGGTTGTAGTAAATAAAAATCATTTTGATTTGGATTATTATGGTGGTCCGGGGTTACAGATTACGCCGAAGGTGGATGGCAAAAATGCCATTGTAAATATCAAGAGCTGGCATAATGCGGAGGGTGCAGAGGTGCTTATCCGTATTTTGGATGCAGAAGGCAATGTTGTAGCAGAAGGATGTGGAACAGATGCTTCCTTGCAAATAGTTCAGGTTCATTTATGGGATGGTTTGAAGGACCCATATTTGTATAAGGCGGTGCTTCAGCTTTCTGTAGATGGTGAAGTGGTGGATGAAATCAGCAGTCGTTTTGGCGTGAGAAGCTTTCATGTGGACCCGGAAAAGGGATTTTTCTTGAATGGCAGAGCTTATCCGCTGCACGGTGTGTCTCGTCATCAGGATAGAAAGGGAATTGGTAACGCACTGACAAGAGCGCATCATAGAGAGGATATGGAGCTCATTCGTGAGATGGGCTGTAATACCATTCGTTTGGCACATTATCAGCATGACCAGTATTTTTATGATTTGTGTGATGAGTACGGTATGGTGGTTTGGGCAGAAATTCCGTATATTTCATCTCATATGCCAAATGGACGTGACAATACTATCAGCCAGATGAAGGAGCTGATTATTCAGAATTATAATCATCCTTCTATTGTAACGTGGGGTATCTCCAATGAGATTACCATTGCCACCAAGGATAAAAAAGACATGTTGGACAATCATCATATGCTCAATGATTTGTGTCATGAGATGGATCCAAGTCGTGTGACCACCCTTGCGTGCTATGCAGTGTGCGGACCATTCAATAAATCTGCCCATATTTCAGACCTTGTAAGCTGGAATTTATATTTGGGCTGGTATACGCCGGGATTGTTTTTAAATGATTTGTGGATTAGCTTTTTCCACCTCTGTTATCCAAAGCGCCCGTTAGGCTTTTCTGAGTATGGATGTGAGGCGATGCCGAATCTGCATTCTTCTAAGCCAAGACGTGGGGATCACACCGAAGAGTATCAGGCAGTTTATCACGAGTATATGCTGGAGTGCTTTAAGCGTCATCCACATATGTGGGCAAATCACGTATGGAATATGTTTGATTTTGCAGCAGATGCCCGTAACCAGGGCGGTGAGCCGGGCATGAATCATAAAGGTTTGGTGACCTTTGACCGTAAGGTGAAAAAGGATAGTTTCTACTTATATAAGGCATACTGGAGCGAAGAGGGATTTGTTCATATTGCAGGCTCCAGATATGTGGACAGACCGGAAGCGGTTACCAAAGTAAAAGTATACAGCAATCAGTCGAAGGTTGCTCTTTATAATAACGGCAAGCTTGTTGCGGAAAAGACGGGCGAGCATGTGTTTACCTTTGAAGTAAGCCTGGAAGCGGAAAATAACTTAAAGGCAGTTGCAGGAAGCTTTGAGGATACTGCCTTTATTCGTAAGGTAGACAAGCCGAATCCGGCATACAAATTGAATGTAAAGAGTTCCAACAGTGCAAACTGGGTATAAAAAGAAAAGGAGTGCGAAAAAGCAATGAGTAGCGAAAAAAATGCTCCGACAAAGGCTAATTCCCTGAACAGAGCAAAATTATATCAATTAGTTTTATTCCCTTTTAATAATGGTGCCACCAATGTGTATTATATTTTGACATTGAATTTCATTGCATATTATGCCAATGGTGTCCTTGGTTTGTTTCTTACCTTTGCCACAACCATGGTTACGGTAATGCGTCTTTTTGATGCGGTAACGGACCCGATCATTGGTGCGCTGATTGACAGAACCGTTACCAAGTTTGGTAAATTCAGACCGTTTATGGTGCTTGGTAACGTAATCATGATTGTATCTGCAATATTATTGTACTTCGGTACGCGAATTGTATCTGCAGATATGATGTGGCTTAGATATACCTTGTTTGTGCTTTTCTATGCATTTTATGTAATTGGTTACACCTTCCAGACGGCTTGCACACGTTCCGGACAAAGCTGTCTTACTAATGATCCGAATCAGAGACCGTTGTTTACGGTATTTAATACGGTAGCAAGTCTGATTGGTATGGGGTTGGTACAGTTTTTGGCACCGATTATTGCAAAACAGTTTGGTGGTTATAATAATGCAGATTTCTTTAACTTTATGATTCCTTTGGCAATTGTAGTTTCTGCAATTCTGACGGTTCTTGCAGTAGTGGGCATCTGGGAAAAAGACCGCGAAGAATATTTTGGTGTTGGGGGCAAACAAGAAAAAGTAAAATTCTCCGAGTATGCAGAAGTTTTGAAAAATAACACCGAGTTAATTCGTTTAATGGTTGCCGGTGCGGGCTGTAAGCTGGCGTTTTCCATTGCCACCAATATGACCGTGCTTTGCATGTTGTATGGTGCCATGATGAACAATTATGACGGTCTGTATTTGCCGATGATGATTGTAGGCTATGTGTTCTCTGTGCCGTTCTTTTTATTAACCGTTAGAACCAGCCAGAAACACGGACAGAAGGCTTCCTTGGTTCGTTACACTGTCCTTGCGCTGGTTATGTACGTAGGTGTGTTGGCACTTTTAATATTCTGGAGACAGGGGGTTCCGGCATTTAACTTGTCTATTAGCAATATAAATCTTTATACTATTTTGTTTGTGGTATTCTTTGGTATTGGTTATGGGGCTTACTATGCAACTGCAGATATGCCGATTCCTATGGTTGCAGACTGTTCAGACTATGAGACCTTCCGTACGGGGCGTTACATTCCAGGTATTATGGGAACCTTGTTCTCTTTGGTAGACAAGCTGGTTAGTTCTCTTGGTTCTACTATTGTGGGTCTGGCCGTTGCAGCAATCGGTATTGCTACGCTGCCGGATGGCTATACCCCATACTCAGAAGGTATGCACACCGTGGTTGTAGTGCTGTTCTGTATCGTACCGATGCTTGCATGGATTGCTACATTGATTGCCATGAAGGGTTATAAACTGACCGGACCTCGTATGAAGGAAATTCAGGCAATTAATGCAGTACGTAAGGATGCCATTGCAAAAGGCATGAGCCTGGAAGAAGCCATGAAGACATGGCAGAGTATTGACCAGGTGCCGGAGGAGTTTAAGTAAATATAGTTGCAAATATTTTGAAGAGATTATCGGAAAAGTATTGACAAGAGTGTCTGTCTGTGTTAAATTAAATCGGAAAGACGGAATTTGGGTCTTTTTTTAATGCTCAAATTTGTTGTAAACAAACTATAACGTCAGAAACGAAACAATCTATTATTACTTTAAGTGGAGGTAGAAACTATGCGTACTAGAATTACATTAGCTTGTACTGAATGCAAACAGCGTAACTACAATACTACAAAAGAAAAGAAAAACCATCCTGAAAGAATGGAAACTAAGAAATATTGTAGATTCTGCAAAACTCATACAATGCACAAGGAAACCAAATAATAGTTTATCTTTTTAGGAGGTTAGTATGAGCGAGAACGCAGCAAAAAAGACGAAAAAGCCTAGCTTTTTCAAGGGCGTAAAAGCCGAATTCAAAAAAATTACATGGCCAGACAAAACTTCATTATTGAAGCAGACTGTAGCTGTTATCAGCGTATCCGTTGTAGTGGGTGTGGTGATTGCGATTATGGATTTCATTATCCAGTATGGCGTAAACATCTTACTTTCATTATAAGCGAGGGATATCGGTATGGCAGAAGCAAAGTGGTATGTAGTTCATACTTATTCAGGGTATGAAAACAAAGTGAAGGATGGTATCGAAAGCACTATCGCAAACAGAAATCTGGGGGATGAAATCTGTGAAGTCATGATTCCGATGGAAAAGGCGGAAGAGGTGAAAAACGGTGCTACCAAGCAGGTAGAGCGTAAAATGTTCCCGGGTTATGTATTGGTAAAGATGATTATGAATGACGATACCTGGTATGTAATCAGAAACACTCGTGGTGTAACAGGTTTCGTGGGTCCGGGAAGCAAGCCGGTTCCACTTACAGACTCTGAAATGAGAGCACTTGGAATCGCAGCTGAAAAGGCAGAAGCCGTTCTTTCTGTAGATTTTGCTGAAGGTGACAGCGTTGTTGTTACTGCAGGCGTATGGAAAGATACCGTAAGTGTTGTTCAGAAGCTTGACTTAAACAAGCAGGTTGTGACAATCGTAATTGATATGTTCGGCCGTGAGACACCTGTTGATGTAAATATTACAGATGTCAAAAAATTATAAGTAGTTTATTTTTCGTCTCGTGAGAGATGTATAAATAAAGGTAACACGAAAGCTCAGTATTGAGCTGTGGGAGCGAGCGAAAGGCTTGCGCCAATAACCACATTATAGGAGGTGCCACAATGGCAAAGAAAGTAACAGGATATATTAAACTTCAGATTCCTGCTGGTAAGGCTACACCAGCACCACCAGTTGGTCCAGCACTTGGTCAGCATGGTGTAAACATTGTACAGTTCACAAAAGAGTTCAATGCAAGAACAGCCGATAAGGGTGACTTAATCATCCCAGTTGTAATCACAGTATACGCAGATAGAAGTTTCAGTTTCGTAACAAAGACTCCACCAGCTGCAGTACTCATTAAGAAGGCTTGTAACATCAAATCCGGTTCCGGTAAGCCAAACAGAGATAAGGTAGCAACCATTTCTCAGGCTAAGGTTCGTGAGATCGCAGAGTTAAAGATGCCTGACTTAAATGCAGCAAGCATTGAAACAGCTATGAGCATGATCGCAGGTACAGCTCGTAGTATGGGTGTTGTAGTAGAAGAGTAATTTCAATAAAATTGGGAGACAAACAGGGTTTGTCGTTTGAACCATAGGAGGTAAATAATGAAACACGGTAAAAAATATGCAGAAGCTGCAAAATTAATCGACAGAACAGTTGCTTATGAGCCAGCAGAAGCAATCGCATTAGTTAAAAAGGCTGCTGTTGCAAAGTTTGATGAAACAGTAGAAATCCATATCAGAACAGGTTGTGACGGACGTCACGCAGATCAGCAGATTCGTGGTGCTGTAGTTCTTCCAAAGGGTACAGGTAAGACTGTAAAGGTTTTAGTTTTCGCAAAGGGCGCTAAGCTTGATGAAGCTTTAGCAGCTGGTGCAGATTACGCAGGCGGCGAAGAATTAATTCCAAAGATCCAGAACGATGGCTGGTTAGATTTTGATGTAGTTGTAGCTACACCTGACATGATGGGTGTTGTTGGTCGTCTTGGTAAGGTTTTAGGTCCTAAGGGCTTGATGCCAAACCCAAAAGCAGGTACCGTAACAATGAACGTTACTCAGGCTCTTGCTGATATCAAGGCTGGTAAGATTGAATACAGACTTGACAAGACAAACATCATTCACTGTCCACTTGGTAAGGTTTCTTTCACAGAAGAAGCTTTATTAGAAAACTTTGAAGCATTAATGGGTGCTATTTCCAAGGCTAAGCCAAGCGCTGTTAAGGGTCAGTATTTAAGAAGTATTACATTAACTTCTACTATGGGTCCTGGCGTAAAGGTTAACTCTATTAAGTACTAATTAAGTGCTAAAAATTAAAATTTAATATTGCACAGGGGTTGACAGATGTGAACCCCTGTGGTAATATACATTTTGGTCTTAGACCAGCCGAAGACAGCAGGTAAGTAATTGTAAGTGAGTAATCCGCCTGCCGAGGAGAAGAGTATATGATATTAGTCTCTCTCTGTTTTTGCGAATAGAGAGTTTTTTATATATCAGGCGTCAGCCAACCTCTTAATCGGCTCAAATCTATAAGGAGGTAAGAAAATGGCAAAAGTTGAATTAAAACAGCCTATCGTAGCAGAAATCTCTGAAGTAATCAAAGACGCTCAGTCTGTAGTATTAGTTGACTACCGCGGTCTTACAGTTGAAGAAGATACTGCATTACGTAAACAGCTTCGTGAAGCTGGTGTAAACTACAAGGTTTACAAAAACACTCTTATGAACTTTGCGTTCAAGGGTACTGATTTTGAAGCTTTAGCTCCATACTTAAATGGACCAAGTGCAATCGCTGTTTCTACAGAGGATGCAACAGCTCCGGCAAGAATTATTGCTGAGTTTGCAAAAAAGGCTAAAAACTTAGAAATCAAAGCAGGTGTTGTAGAGGGCGACCTTTATGATGCAAAGGGTATGGCAGCAATTGCATCCATCCCATCAAGAGACGTATTAATCTCCAAGTTACTTGGCAGCTTACAGTCTCCAATTACAAACTTTGCTCGTGTTATTAAGCAGATTGCTGAAAAAGACGGCGAGGTTGCAGCAGAGTAATCACTGCGTATTAATTATTTAAGAAACAAATTTAAATTTACAAATTTCGGAGGTAAATAAAAATGGCTAAATTAACAGCTCAGGAACTTATTGATGCTATCAAAGAGTTAACAGTATTAGAATTAAATGACTTAGTAAAAGCTTGTGAAGAAGAATTCGGTGTATCTGCAGCAGCAGGTGTTGTAGTTGCAGCAGCAGGCCCAGCAGCAGAAGTTGAAGAAAAGACAGAATTCGACGTTGAATTAACAGAAGTAGGCGCTGAAAAGGTTAAGGTTATCAAGGTTGTACGTGAAATCACAGGTCTTGGCTTAAAGGAAGCTAAGGACGTTGTAGATAACGCTCCAAAGACACTTAAGGAAGGCGTTTCTAAAGAAGAAGCTGAAGCTATGAAGAAGAAAATCGAAGAAGTTGGCGCAAAGGTTACATTAAAATAATCTGCCTCTTTTATCGTATTTACATGGAAGCTACATTGCCCCACGGATTTTGTCCGTGGGGTTTTCTTTTGTCACCGTTGGTGTTGTGGTATTATTGTGGAGTGACAAGGCATCTATACTCACTTTTGAGACACGCTTTCGCTCGACGAAAAACGCAGCGGTACTAAGCTCAACTGCGGGCGAGCCCTTGTTTCGCTAAGGACCGGCGCTTTTCAACGGTCTCCAAAGTGAGTATAGATGCCTTGTCATTAAGCCGCAATAATGCCACAGCTACAAAATCACGGACGTAAGAGGTGTGTGGTATGTTGAAGTTTGGTGTAGTCTGGCTTTGTTGCAAGAGGTTGGGGCGAATAACTGTGCTTTCGAATGCCTTCAAGCGAGCGTCGGTTCTTAGTGAAGCGAGGCGTGAGCCGAAGCTGAACTTAGTACCGCTACGTGAGCTTAGAGTGAGAACGTGCTGAGAAAGCACAGTTATTCGCCCTAAAACCTAGCAAAAAGGCAGAACTGCAACCAAACTAGAAAATTTTTCAAAATACTACTTGACACGCACGTCGGACTTGTGGTAAAGTAGATAAGCTATATTGGGATGTTATGCTTTTAAAAAGTATAATAAGCTAATGAAACTGGCCAAAAAGAAAGAACGGGGTGAATGTCAATGGAAAAACATAGAATACGACCACTTGCTGACGGCAAGAACATGCGTATGAGTTATTCAAGACAAAAAGAAGTTTTGGAGATGCCTAACTTAATTGAAGTCCAGAAAGACTCCTATAAGTGGTTTCTCGAAGAAGGCTTAAAAGAAGTTTTCGAAGATATTTCTCCTATTACAAACTATGACGATACTTTAAGTCTTGAGTTTGTAGACTTTGAGTTGTGTGAAAAGGACAAGAAATACACAATCGAAGAGTGCAAGGAAAGAGACGCTACTTATGCTGCGCCTTTGAAGGTAAGAGTGCGTCTTCACAACAATGCGAAGCCGGAAATTGGTTTTGCAGAACATGAAATTTTTATGGGTGATTTACCTCTTATGATCGCTACAGGTACCTTCGTTATTAACGGTGCTGAACGTGTTATCGTTAGCCAGTTAGTGCGTTCCCCTGGTATTTATTATGCGATTGGTCATGATAAGATCGGTAAGACATTATATTCTTCTACTGTGATTCCTAATCGTGGTGCATGGTTAGAGTACGAGACGGACTCTAATGATATTTTCTATGTACGTGTTGACAGAACCAGAAAGGTACCTATCACTGTATTAATCCGTGCGCTTGGACTTGGTACAAATGATGAGATTTTAGAAGTGTTTGGTGATGAACCGAAGATTTTAGCAAGCTTTGCAAAGGATAATGCTCAGAATTACCAGGAAGGTCTCTTAGAACTTTACAAGAAGATTCGTCCGGGCGAACCTTTAAGCGTAGAAAGTGCTGAAAGCTTAATCAGCAACATGTTCTTTGATCCTAAACGTTACGATTTGGCCAAAGTAGGACGTTATAAGTTTAATAAGAAGTTAGCTTTTAGAAATAGAATTAATAAACACGTTCTTGCTGCAGATGTAGTGGACCCTACTACAGGTGAATTAATCGCAGAAGCAGGAACGAAGGTTACAAGAGAACTGGCAGACGCTATTCAGAATGCAGCTGTTCCTTTCGTATACATTCAGACAGAGGAAAGAAACGTAAAGGTTCTTTCCAATATGATGGTAGATTTAACTGCACATGTAGACTGTGATCCTGCTGAATTCGGTATCCATGAGAAGGTATATTATCCATTGCTTGCTCAGATTATCGAAGAAAGTGCCGGTGATGCAGAAGCTTTGGCTGAAGCGATTGCACGTAATGTAAGTGAATTGATACCAAAGCATATTACTAAGGAAGATATTTTTGCTTCCATCAACTACAATATGCATTTAGAGTACGGTATCGGCAATGATGATGATATCGACCATTTAGGTAACAGACGTATTCGTGCTGTGGGTGAATTGTTACAGAATCAGTATCGTATTGGCTTGTCCCGTATGGAAAGAGTCGTTCGTGAAAGAATGACTACTCATGATGCAGGTGAAGTTACCCCTCAGTCCTTGATTAATATTAAGCCTGTAACTGCGGCTGTGAAAGAATTCTTTGGTTCTTCTCAGTTGTCTCAGTTCATGGACCAGAACAACCCTCTTGGTGAATTAACGCACAAGAGACGTTTGTCTGCACTTGGTCCGGGTGGTTTGTCCAGAGATAGAGCCGGATTCGAGGTTCGAGACGTTCATTATTCTCACTATGGCAGAATGTGTCCTATTGAGACGCCTGAAGGTCCAAACATCGGTCTTATCAACTCTCTTGCAAGTTATGCAAGAATTAATGAATTTGGTTTCGTGGAAGCGCCTTATCGTATTATCGACAAGACAGACCCACTAAATCCACGTGTAACAGATAAAGTGGTTTATATGACTGCGGATGAAGAGGATAATTACCACGTAGCACAGGCGAACGAAGCGTTGGATGAAAACGGTTATTTCGTTCATAACAATGTTTCCGGTCGTTACTTGGATGAAACACAGGAATATCCAAAGTCCATGTTTGATTACATGGATGTATCTCCAAAGATGGTATTCTCTGTTGCTACTGCACTTATTCCATTCCTTGAAAATGACGATGCTAACCGTGCGCTGATGGGTTCCAACATGCAGCGTCAGGCAGTTCCGTTATTATTTACAGAAGCTCCTGTAGTTGGTACAGGTATGGAAACCAAGACTGCAGTAGACTCCGGTGTCTGTGTAGTGGCTCCAAAGAATGGTACAATTGATTACGTATCATCCAATTTGATTAAAATGACAGCAGATGACGGCGAAAGAATTGAACTTCGTTTGACAAAATTCTCTCGTTCCAATCAGTCCAACTGTTACAACCAGAAGCCTATCGTATTTAAGGGCGACAGAGTTGCAGCAGGTCAGGTAGTAGCAGACGGTCCTTCTACAAACGAGGGTGAATTGGCACTTGGTAAGAACCCGTTAATCGGTTTCATGACTTGGGAAGGTTACAACTACGAAGATGCTGTTCTTTTAAGTGAAAGATTAGTTCAGAATGATGTTTATACATCTATTCATATTGAAGAATACGAGACAGAAGCTCGTGATACCAAGTTGGGACCGGAAGAAATCACTCGTGACGTTCCAGGTGTTGGTGAAGACGCACTCAAGAACTTGGACGAAAGAGGTATCATTCGCATTGGTGCTGAAGTTCGTACCGGTGACATCCTGGTTGGTAAGGTTACTCCTAAGGGTGAAACAGAGCTTACCGCAGAAGAAAGACTTCTTCGTGCAATTTTCGGTGAGAAGGCCAGAGAAGTGCGTGATACTTCCTTAAAGGTACCTCACGGTGAATATGGTATTGTTGTAGATGCAAAGGTATTCACAAGAGAAAACTGCGATGAGTTAAATCCTGGTGTAAATCAGTCTGTTCGTATTTATATTGCTCAGAAGAGAAAGATTTCCGTTGGCGACAAGATGGCTGGTCGTCATGGTAACAAGGGTGTTGTTTCCCGGGTATTACCTGTTGAAGATATGCCATACCTGCCAAACGGCCGTCCGTTGGATATTGTATTGAATCCACTGGGCGTACCTTCCCGTATGAATATCGGTCAGGTGCTTGAAATCCACTTATCTTTAGCTGCCAAGGCTCTTGGCTTTAATGTTGCTACTCCTGTATTTGCAGGTGCAGATGAAAATGACATTATGGATACGCTGGATCTTGCAAACGATTACGTAAACCTGACATGGGAAGAATTTGAAGCGAAGCACAAAGCAGAATTACTGCCGGAAGTATTAGAGTACTTATATGAAAACAGAGACCACAGAGAGCTTTGGAAGGGTGTTCCAATTTCCAGAGACGGTAAAGTCAGATTACGCGACGGTCGTACCGGTGAGTATTTTGACAGCCCGGTAACTATCGGTCACATGCACTATTTGAAACTTCATCACTTGGTAGACGACAAGATTCACGCCCGTTCTACCGGTCCTTACTCCTTAGTAACACAGCAGCCTCTGGGTGGTAAAGCTCAGTTCGGTGGTCAGCGTTTCGGTGAAATGGAAGTTTGGGCACTGGAAGCATACGGTGCATCTTATACCTTACAGGAAATTTTAACTGTTAAATCCGACGATGTTGTGGGTCGTGTGAAGACATACGAAGCAATTATCAAGGGTGACAATATACCGGAACCGGGTATTCCAGAATCCTTCAAGGTATTACTCAAGGAATTACAGGCACTTGGTCTGGATGTTCGAGTATTACGCGAAGACATGACAGAAGTTGATATTCAGGAATCTGTTGACTACACAGAACGTGATTATCGTTTTGAAATGGAAGGCGACAGACGTAACTACAACTACGAAAACGAAAACTTAGGCGCAATGGGTTACCAGACGCAGGAGTTTGATGACGAAAGCGAAGAGTTGGTTACGATTGATGACGACTATGATGATTTAGACGAAGATATGGATTTCGATGAGTAATTAGATTTATTTTGAAGGAATAATTAGAAAGGGAGTGCCATATATGTCAGAAATGAATAAAGAAGTGCAGCAGCCTATTTCCTTTGATGCCATTAAGATTGGTCTTGCTTCTCCGGAGCAGATTTTAAAATGGTCCAAGGGTGAGGTTACAAAGCCTGAAACAATTAACTACAGAACACTGAAACCGGAACGCGATGGTTTATATTGCGAAAAGATTTTCGGACCTAGCAAGGACTGGGAGTGTCACTGTGGTAAATATAAAAAAATCAGATACAAAGGCGTTATCTGTGATCGTTGTGGTGTAGAAGTTACAAAAGCAACGGTTCGTAGAGAGCGTATGGGTCACATTCAGCTTGCGGCTCCGGTATCTCACATTTGGTATTTCAAGGCTATCCCATCCCGTATGGGCTTAGTACTTGACATCTCACCAAAGAATTTAGAAAAAGTCTTATACTTTGCTTCTTATATTGTATTAGATAAAGGGGACACTACATTGGCTTACAAGCAGGTACTGTCTGAGCAGGAATATCAGGATGCCAGAGAAACCTTTGGTAACAAGTTCCGCGTAGGCATGGGTGCAGAAGCGATTAAAGAGCTCCTTTCCAATGTAGATGTTGCCGGTGAGGCAGATGCTTTAAAGGCAGAATTAAAGGATTCTACGGGTCAGAAGAGAAGCCGTATTATCAAGAGACTGGAAGTTATGGAAGCTTTCAGGGAATCAGGAAATAAGCCGGAATGGATGATTTTGGATGTGGTTCCTGTTATGCCTCCTGACTTACGTCCGATGGTTCAGTTGGATGGTGGCAGATTTGCTACTTCTGACTTGAACGATTTATATCGTAGAATTATCAATAGAAACAATCGTCTTGCTCGTCTTTTAGAGCTTGGCGCACCTGATATTATTGTTAGAAATGAAAAGAGAATGCTTCAGGAAGCAGTGGATGCGCTCATCGACAACGGCCGCCGTGGACGTGCTGTAACAGGTCCTGGTAACAGAGCTCTCAA
Source organism: Lachnospiraceae bacterium (assembly GCA_045631045.1). Taxonomy (GTDB): domain Bacteria; phylum Bacillota; class Clostridia; order Lachnospirales; family Lachnospiraceae; genus RGIG6307. The sequence goes on along the minus strand of JAZQUB010000065.1, from coordinate 593 downwards.
GTCTCTTTCCGATTTCTTAAAGGGTAAAGCAGGTCGCTTCCGTCAGAACTTACTTGGTAAGCGTGTTGACTATTCCGGTCGAAGCGTTATCGTAGTTGGTCCTGAGTTAAAGATTTACCAGTGTGGTCTTCCGAAGGAAATGGCATTGGAGTTATTCAAGCCTTTTGTTATGAAGGAACTGGTAAGCCGCGGCATCAGCTTAAATATTAAGAATGCTAAGAAGTTAGTGGAAAAGATGGACACACAGGTTTGGGATGTTTTGGAAGAAGTAATTCGTGAACATCCGGTTATGTTAAACCGTGCTCCTACACTTCACAGACTTGGTATTCAGGCATTTGAGCCTATTTTGGTAGAAGGTAAAGCTATTAAGTTACATCCGTTGGTATGTACTGCGTTTAATGCGGACTTCGACGGTGACCAGATGGCTGTTCATTTACCACTTTCCGTAGAGGCTCAGGCAGAGTGCAGATTCCTTCTGCTTTCTCCAAACAACCTTTTGAAGCCATCTGACGGTGGTCCGGTAGCCGTTCCTTCTCAGGATATGGTTCTTGGTATTTATTACCTGACTCAGGAACGTCCGGGAGCAATGGGAG
>JAZQUB010000064.1:0-7035 GCA_045631045.1 Lachnospiraceae bacterium | reverse complement strand
CTTCACCTCCGGATGATAGTATATCATCACGAAAGCAACAATTATAGTTGCTGGATTTTATTTGCCGAAATCTGCTGGATTTAGTTTACCACTTACAATGGTTTGGTGTATACGGTTAATGCAGGCATACAAGGGGGAGTGTTTTCGATTTTGACAATGGGTATAAGTGCAATTATCAAGAACCGTTATATTGCTTTTATAATACCATTTGCGTATTGTATATTTAGTGCATCTGTTTTAGAGATTTATTGTCAGGCATTGAATGCATTGACTTTATTTGCAATAGGTCAATATAGGAATGATGTATTTGGATATTGGGGAATATCGGTATATGATTTGGGGTTGGCGTTTATAGGTGTCATTTTGTTTTTGGTGGGTGATAGATATGCAACTAAAATATAGAATGATAAATATAAAAAAGTTTGCATTTAAATTGATAGTTATATTTTTAGGAATTATATGTAGTGCAATTGCATTAGAAAATGCATTTGAGTTTCATGTTGGAAGCAAAAATATTATTGATTTTTTATTATATTATATGGACAATATGTATTACGTTTTGGTTTGGTTTCCGATACTGGTTCTCTATCTTATTTCTGGAAATCCATATGGGATGGGTTTTAGATATACTGTGTTATTAAGATTTAGGAGTAAACAAGAATACATGAATAGAAATTTTGGCAGGAATTTGATATGTATTATTATGTTTATTTGGTTAAGCTTTGTTGGAATAATGTTAGTGGGAACGTATTGGGGATTATCGATGCATGTTGAACGAAAGTATATTTTGTGTGACTTTTGGAACGAAATTGTAATATACAAATTTTTTAATATTATATGCTATTTGGGCGCGATTGTATTAATTTATATGTTGTTGGAAACGTATTTTAAAAATTACATATTTATAACCTTGATCACAATGTTAATACCTGTTTTTAATTTATTTGTTATAAAGAGTTTCAGGGGAAATGAAATTTTTTTTACACCTTGGGGAAATATTGCATATAAATTATATTCTTATGAAAGAACAGATTATACTTTTTATTGGGGATATTGGTTGCTTGTTGCGATATTTATTTATGTATTATACAGTGCTTCCATGAAGAGGGATATAGTCTATGAAAAAGATAAGAAGCATGAGTAATTATATTATTGCATATTGTGTTATAATTATATATTCATACTATAAATTGGGAATAGGTACAAATTATTTTTCTACATTGGATTCTTTGTTGGGAGGATTCAAACAGATTGATATAAGATGTATTCAATGGATTCTTATAAGACTTCCAGTATGGTATATGTTTTTGAACCAAATGCTTCAAATAGAAAACAAGTTTTCCTTTTATTTGTTTATACGTAATAGAAGTTATATCAAGCTATATTTAAACACTTTTTTTAAAAGTTTTGTGAAAGTTTTTGTATATTATTTTGATATGTTTTTATGTATTGGAATATTGGTTTATACGGCTTGTGGGGGGAGTTTTTTTTTAGGAACCGATGCAGGGAGTATTATATACTTGTTTGTGCATGAAAGCTTACAAACGACTTCTTTTTGTTTAGGTGTCTATATTCTTTTTTGCTTATTAAAAAAATTAGAGCATTCTTTTTTAATAGTGCTATGTTGTCAGATAATATTAAAAATGATACAAAAACAGGATACGTGGATAGGGTGGGACTTAATTATAACTTTGGTTCTTGTTTTTGTAACATTAAGAGTAGCTATAAAATCATTTTATAATAGAATTGGAGATTAAATAGGTGGATAATATTATGATTGAAATTAAAGATGTATACAAAGCTTATAAGGACAATATATTATTTGAAAAAGCAAATTTAAGCATAAAAAAAGGTGAAATTTGTGGAATAATCGGTAGAAATGGTTCTGGAAAAAGCGTGTTGCTTAAAATATTAAGCGGACTAATTCAAGTAGATAAAGGTATTGTTATCGTAAATGGAGAAAATGTAGGACCAGACAATTTTCCAAGGGATATAGGTGTAATTTTGGATTGTGCAGGTTTTCTTGGAGGTTATACAGGATTTGAAAATTTAAAAATGATTGCTGCTATAAGAAAGGTAATTTCTGTAGAAGATATAAAGCGTGTGATGCAATTTGTAGGATTAGATCCAAATTCAAGAGTAAAAGTAGGAAAATATTCACTTGGTATGAAACAACGTTTAGCTTTTGCACAAGCAATTATGGAGAGTCCAACTTTGTTAATTTTGGATGAACCAATGAATGGTATTGATGTTGAGAGTCAAAAAGAATTGCGTATGGTTTTAAAAGATATGAATCAGAGGGAAGGGGTAACCATAGTTATTACTTCACACAATGAAGAGGATATTGAGCAGTTATGTCATACGGTTTATAAGATATGTGATAAAAAGTTACAACTTATAGAAGATTAAAGAGACGATGTGTAGACCATGTTTGAACAGGTTTATGATAATAATACAGCACAGTATATGCCGAAGAAGAGTAGGATTATTCAATTTTTGCTTCTCTTTGGCATTTTTTTGTTATTTTGCTTTTCTATATTGAAGTTTGATTTGGATTATGGTATCTTAAATGTGTTGTTTCCTGAGTTTGTTAATTATTAAACAATATTCGGGAAAGGATTTGATTTATATCGCCTTTACGGCAGAAATGGAGGAGAGTATGAAAAAAGTATTGGTTTGTAAAGAAAAGGACCAATTAGAAACAAGAGTTGCACTGATACCTGATGATATCAAGAAGCTTACAGCTATGGGCTTTGAGTTTTTTGTTGTTTCAGGGGCAGGCTTAAAGAGCGGATTTTCTGATGAAGCTTATAAAGCTGCGGGTGCCGGGATTGTGGAAAAGGAAGAGGATGCATATGAGGACAGCGAGATTGTTGTTCGCATTATGAAGCCGGAAAGTACAAAGGGATTAAAGAAAGACACCTTACATATTAGTTATTTTGATCCTTTTCATGAAAAGGAATTGCTGCAGGAAGTTGCTGAGCAAGGCATTCAGTTAGTATCTTTGGAAATGATTCCAAGAACTACCCTGGCACAGAAGATGGACGTACAATCTTCTCAGACTTCCTTGGCCGGTTATGTGGCGGTATTAAATGCAGCTGCACGTCTTCCAAAGATTTTACCTATGATGATGACACCGGCGGGTACCATTTCTCCGGCAAGAGTATTTATTTTGGGTGTTGGTGTTGCAGGCTTACAGGCAATTGCAACGGCAAAAAGATTAGGTGCAAGAGTAGATGCTTTTGATACAAGACCTGTAGTAGAAGAACAGGTGAAGTCTCTAGGAGCAAACTTCGTAAAAATAGATTTAGGTGAAATGGGTCAGACCGAGCAGGGATACGCGAAGGAATTGACACCGGAGCAAATTGCAAAGCAGCAGGAAGCGCAGGCAAAGGTATGTGAACGAAGCAATATTGTTGTTACAACAGCCAAAGTTTTCGGCAGAAAAGCACCAAGACTGATTACAAAGGATATGCTTGACAGAATGATGCCCGGAAGTATTGTGGTAGACATGGCAGTTGCCGGTGGCGGCAATGTGGAAGGCTCTAAGCTTGGTGAAACCGTTATCACAGACAATGGTGTTATCATTATGTCAGGTGATATGTTGGAAAGACAGGTTCCTTACGATGCATCTAAGATGTTTTCAGGTAATATTTCTGCATTCCTTACTCATTTTTATAACAAGGAACAGAAAGAGTTCTTAGTAAATACAGAGGACGAAATTATGCAGGGATGTCTCTTGACACAGGGCGGTCAAATTGTACATGAAAGATTCAAATAGGAGGAGTTAGACATGGTATTAGGAGAAATTATGCTTCTTGTTTTTGTGTTTGTTATAGCAGGCTTTTTGGGTGTGGAACTGATTTCAAAGGTTCCGTCCCAGTTGCATACACCGCTTATGTCAGGAACCAATGCTATCTCAGGCATTACGATAGTAGGTGCTATTTTGGCAACTGCAGTTGCAGTAAATGTGGATGGCATTGCAGCGCAAATTTTAGGGTTTTTAGCAATTGTTTTTGCAACCATTAATGTAGTAGGTGGTTATCTGATTACTCACAGAATGCTTGGTATGTTTAAGAAAAAGGAGGAACCTAAGAAATGATGCAGGCATTAATTACAATTTTTTATATGATTTCTGCTGTTCTCTTTATTCGAGGCATCAAACTTTTGGGTAAGGCAGAAACAGCGAGCAAAGGTAATTTGATTTCTGCAGTAGGTATGTTGGTAGCTGTGCTTACTGTTTTAGTGGAAAAAGATGTTTTAAAAGCTTCTTTGGAAGGCTATATCTGGATTGCAGCAGCAGTGGCTGTGGGAAGTATTATCGGTTATATCTGGTCTAAGAAAGCTGAAATGACAGGGATGCCTCAGTTAGTTGCTCTTTTTAATGGTTTTGGTGGTTTATCCTCTTTCTTGGTGGCAATGTCACAGTATCTTTCTACTCCTGCAAATGCGGTAGAACCTTTTGCAGCATCTACTTTGGCAATTACCATTGCAATTGGTGCGGTTACCTTTACCGGTTCTGTTGTAGCATGGGGCAAGCTGGATGGCAAGTTCTTCAAAAAGAATCTGAAGCTTCCTGCAAAGAATCTGATTAATGCAGCTTTATGTATTGTAGGTCTCATTGGCGTGGTAATGTATACCATCAGTAATGGAAATGCTTTCTTAGGCGTAGTAGGTGTAGTATTGGTTGCCTTGACATTTCTTATTTTAGGTTTTACTATGGTATGGCCTATCGGTGGTGGTGACATGCCGGTTATCATATCCTTATTAAATGCATGCTCCGGTTTAGCTGCTGCCTTTGCCGGTCTTGCTATTGGTAATTCCGTATTGGTTGTATCCGGTTGTCTGGTTGGTACATCAGGTCTCATTTTGACCATTATTATGTGTAAGGCCATGAACAGAACGTTATTTAGCTTATTATTCTCCAGTTTTGGCGGCGGTTCTTCCTCTAAGAAGGCTGCAGGTGAAGTAAAGGAGCCAAAGGCTATGAGTGTAGAGGATGCTTACCTGGTATTGGAAGCTGCAAGAAACGTTGTAATTATTCCAGGTTATGGTATGGCAGTTGCACAGGCACAGCATGCAGTAAAGGATTTATGCGACAGATTAGAAGATAATGGCTGTGAAGTTAATTTTGCAATCCACTCAGTTGCTGGTCGTATGCCGGGTCATATGAACGTATTGCTGGCAGAAGCTAATATCGAATATGAGAAATTAAAGACCGGAGATGACATGAATCCGCAGATGCCAAATGTAGATGTAGCAATTGTAATTGGTGCAAATGACGTTGTTAACCCATCTGCATTGGATGATGAGACATCCCCATTATACGGCATGCCAATTATCAATGCTTTCGAGGCCAGAATGGTATTCGTATTAAAGCGTGGACGTGGTACCGGTTTCTCCGGTATAGAGAACCCGTTGTTTACCAACGACAATACGGTTATGATTTATGGCGATGCTAAGCAGACCATTTCTGCTTTGGTAAGTGAATTTGACAATGTATAATAAATAGTATGGTAAAGAGAAGCAGGATAAACTTGCTTCTCTTTAGTATTTTTCCGAGTTTTTTACTTGTTTCTCCAATTGCTCTGTAGTATACTTAGGTTTGTGAAATTACTTGATTCATTTAAAGCAATAAATTAAGAGGTTAATATGCAAAAAAAACAAATTACTCCGGTAAAAAATATAGTTAAAAACCACATAACGGTCTTTGTTCCGGGGTCTAAGAGCATCACGAATCGTGCCTTACTTCTAGCTACTCTGGCTCATGGTGAAAGTAGGCTGGAGGGAGTGCTGTTTAGTGATGATTCCAGACATTTTTTGAAATGCATGGAGGATTTGGGGTTTGAGACAACCGTGGATGAGCCGAGACGAGAGATTTGCGTGAAAGGGATTGGTGGAGCAGTACCTAAGAGAGAAGCCGGCATCTATGTAGGGAGTGCCGGTACGGCGGCACGTTTTCTAGCTGCATATTTAGGTTGCAGCGAAGGCAGATTTTATTTGGATGCCTCTGAACAGATGCGTAAGCGTCCTATGGAGCCTTTATTAAAGGCTCTTGAGAGTGTGGGAGCCCGGATAATCTGCAAAGAGGAATCGGGGCATTTCCCAATGGAAATATGCGGTCGGGGAATTACCAAATATCACATTACGGTAGATATTGATAAAAGTTCACAATTTTTAAGCGCACTTTTAATTTCCGGGTGCTTATCTAAGGAGGACTTGCATATTCATATAGAAGGCAGTCATGGAATGGCTTACATACAGATGACAATAGACATGATGGAGCAGTTTGGAGTACATGTAGAGAAAATATCTGACAGAGAATTTGTAATTCCGGCAGGACAAAGGTACAAGGCAATGGACTACTATATCGAGCCGGATGCTTCTGCAGCTTCATACTTTTGGGCTATGGCAGCAGTGCTTGGTATTTCCGTGACAGTGGCACATACCCATTTTGATTCTCTTCAAGGGGATGTAGAGTTTGCAAAAATTCTGGAGCGTATGGGATGTCTGGTAGAGGACCGAAGCGAGGGGATTACGGTCACAGGACCGGAAGATGGCGTGTTAAAGGGCATAGATGTGAATATGCATGCTTGTTCTGACCAGGCAATTACACTGGCGGCAATTGCCCCCTTTGCTGACGGACCAGTACGTATCAGAGGTGTTTCGCACATTCGACTTCAGGAAAGTGACCGAATTGCAGCAATTGTGGAGAATTTAACAGCACTTGGGGTACATGTCGAGGAAGAACAGGACGGAGTAGTGATATATCCTCAGGTGTCAGAAGATTTATTCACAGGGAGTTGTTTGGTGCATAAGTTGCAGCCGGCTGTTATTCAGACCCATGACGACCACAGACTGGCTATGGGATTTGCCATTACCGGGCTTAGAAGTCCCGGTGTGACGATTTTAGACCCACTGTGTTGCAGAAAAACATTTGAAAATTATTTTGATGTACTGGAAGAGACTATATGTGAAATTCAGGGAGAGTAATACACCATGACACAGACGGTCATGATTTGGAGGAAATATGGC
>JAZQUB010000063.1:0-31558 GCA_045631045.1 Lachnospiraceae bacterium | reverse complement strand
AGAGACAACCGAGGTGAAAACCGTGGCGATAATCGCCAGGGTGGCTTTAACGGTGAACGCAGAGATAACCGCGGTGAGAACCGTCAGGGCGGCTATAACAATGGCGAACGCAGAGATAATCGTGGCGAAAACAGACAGGGTGGCTTTACCGGCGAGCGTAGAGACAACCGAGGTGAAAACCGTGGTGACAATCGTCAGGGTGGTTCTTACGGCGAGCGTAGAAACGATAATCGTGGTAATGGTAATGATACTCGTCAGAGTAGTTTTGCAGGCAGACCGGTATTTGATAAGGACAAAGAAGAAGCAAGACAGACCAGACCGGGTCAGGGGGGGTCAAGAAAGCAGAGTGGCAGCCGTAATGCAGGCGGCTTTGCAGATGTAGCTCCTGCAAAGGATTCTAAGCGTGATGAACGTCGTACCAGTGGCCAGGAAAAAGATCGCAAGAATAAAAAGGATTACATTTACGAAGAGGATAATGCAAACGTAAAGGGTAAGAATAATAAAGCAGGCAAGTTTATCAAGCCTGAAAAGAAAGTAGAAGTGGTGGAAGAACAGATTAAAGTTATCCAGCTTCCGGACACCATTACTATCAAGGACTTGGCTGAAAAGATGAGAATGCAGCCATCCGCAATCATTAAAAAGCTTTTTATGCAGGGTAAGATTGTTACTGTAAACCATGAAGTGAGCTTTGAAGAAGCAGAAGAAATTGCAATGGAATATGAAATTCTTTGCGAAAAAGAGGAAATGGTTGACGTTATCGAAGAACTTCTCAAGGAAGAAGACGAAAACGAAGACGTATTAGTAAAACGACCTCCTGTAATCTGTGTAATGGGTCACGTTGATCATGGTAAAACATCTCTTTTGGATGCAATTCGTAAAACAAACGTTACTGACAGAGAAGCAGGTGGTATCACACAGCATATCGGTGCTTATACTGTTACAACAGCAGGTGGTGAGAAGATTACATTCTTAGACACACCTGGTCATGAAGCATTTACTGCTATGCGTATGCGTGGTGCAAATGCAACAGATATCGCAATCTTAGTAGTTGCTGCGGACGATGGTGTAATGCCACAGACAATCGAAGCAATCAACCATGCAAAAGCAGCAGGTATTGAAATTATCGTTGCAATCAACAAGATTGATAAGCCTGCAGCGAATATTGACCGCGTAAAGCAGATGCTTACTGAATACGAGCTTGTTGCAGAAGACTGGGGCGGCAGCACGGTTATGTGTCCTGTTTCTGCAAAGAAGGGCGAAGGTATTGAAGATTTATTAGATATGATTCTTTTAACTGCTGATGTATTAGAGTTAAAGGCGAATCCAAAACGTCAGGCAAGAGGTCTTGTTATCGAAGCACAGTTAGATAAGGGACGCGGCCCGGTTGCTACAGTATTAGTTCAGAAGGGTACCTTGCATGTAGGTGACTTTATTTCCGCAGGAGCTTGCTATGGTAAAGTTCGTGCTATGATTGATGATAAAGGCCGTCGCTTAAAAGAGGCAGGTCCTTCTACTCCGGTTGAAATTTTGGGTCTCTCCGATGTGCCACAGGCCGGTGAAGTATTCTTATCCCATGACAGTGACAAGACTGCAAAAACTTATGCGGAAACCTACATGGCAGAGTACAAGGCTCGTATGTTAGAAGAAACTAAGAAGCGCATGAGTCTTGATGACTTATTTGGCAAGATTCAGGAAGGCAATCTGAAGGAATTAAACATTATTGTAAAGGCAGACGTACAGGGTTCCGTAGAGGCTGTAAAGCAATCCTTAACCAAGCTGTCTAATGAAGAAGTTGTTGTTAAGTGTATCCACGGCGGCGTAGGTTTGATTAATGAATCTGATGTTGTGCTTGCTTCTGCATCTAATGCAATTATTATCGGCTTCAACTCCAGACCGGATGCTACTGCAAAGGCAACCGCAGAGCGTGAAGGGGTAGAAATCAAGCTTTACCGTGTCATTTATCAGGCTATCGAAGATATTGAAAGAGCCATGAAGGGTATGTTAGACCCAATTTTTGAAGAAAAGGTTATCGGTCACGCAGAGGTTCGTCAGATTTTCAAGGCTAGTGCAGTTGGTAATATCGCAGGTTCTTACGTGCTTGATGGTGTGTTCCAGAGAGGCTGTAAGGTTCGTATTTCCAGAGAAGGCAAGCAGATTTATGAAGGTGAGTTGGCAAGCTTGAAGCGCTTTAAGGATGATGTGAAGGAAGTTAAGGCGGGCTTTGAATGTGGTCTTGTATTTGATGGCTTCGACCAGATGCAAGAACTGGATATTGTAGAAGCTTACACGATGGTAGAAGTACCACGCTAAATAAATTTAATGGGGCTCGGGCAATTATGCAAAGCCCCATTATTTATGCTTTAGAAAATAACAAATAGTCATAAGTAAAGTAATATATTCAGAAAGGAAACAACAGGTTATGAGAAAAAACAGTATGAAAAATACTCGTATCAATGGGGAAGTTCAGAGAGAACTTGCTGAAATTATTCGTGGCGAAATTAAGGACCCACGTATTTCTCCTTTGACCAGTGTAGTAGCGGTACAGGTTGCTCCGGATTTAAAGACCTGTAAAGCATATATCAGTGTTTTGGGAAATGAAGAGGCTTGTAAAGAAACCCTTGCGGGCTTAAAGAGTGCAGCCGGTTTTGTCAGAACAAAGCTTGCCAGAAACTTAAATCTCAGAAATACACCGGAAATTACCTTTATTATGGACCAGTCTATTGAATATGGTGTTGCAATGAGCGCAAAAATTGATGAAGTGATTGCACAGATTCCGGATAGAAGCGAAGAAGCAGTAGAGGAAGAATAATATGTTAAATCTGTTACAGGAGTGTAGTGGAGCAAAAACAATCGGTATTACAGGCCATGTGAGACCAGATGGTGACTGTGTGGGCTCATGCATGGCATTGTATTTATATTTAAAGAAGGTTATGCCGGATGCAGAGGTTTTGGTTTATCTGGAGGAGTCTGCTAAAGCACATTATCAAATCGAAAGCGTAAAAAACATTGACTATACTTTTGCATCCAAATCACATTATGATGTGTTTTTTTGTCTGGATTCTGCACCGGATCGTACCGGACAGGGACAGGCTTTGTACGAACGTGCTGCAAAGAAAATCAATATCGACCATCATATTACCAATCCGGGGTGTGGTGATGTAAACGTTATTCGGTCGGAAATCGGTTCTACGGCGGAACTTATTTACAATCTGATTCCGGAAGAAGGCCTGGATAATGACATTGCAAAGGCACTTTATATTGGTATCATTCATGATACGGGAGTGTTCCAGTTTTCCAACACGTTGCCAAGCACTATGATTGCAGGCTCAAAATTGATTCAGTATGATATTGATTTTGCAAATTTAATTCAGGAAAGCTTTTACGAAAAAACCTATAAACAGACCAGAATTATGGCAGAGGCAGTTTTAAAAAGTGAAAGGTATCTGGAAGGCAAGTGTCTTCTTAGTTATTTTACCAAGGAAGAAATGACAAAGTTGCAGGCTGGCAGCCCGGATTTTACGGGGATTATCAATCGTCTTAAAACCGTGCGTGGAGTGGAATGTGCAGTATTTATGTACGAAATTGAGCCGGGCAATTACAAGGTAAGTCTTCGCACCTCAGACAGAGTGGATGCAACGAAAGTAACTACCGTTTTTGGTGGGGGCGGACACGTAAAAGCAGCAGGCTGTAATATACAGGGTACCACGGAGCAGGTTATAACAAAGCTAACGGAAGAAATTGCCAAACAAGTATAGGTATTTAGATGAACGGAATTATTAATATATATAAAGAAGCAGGTTATACGTCTTTTGACGTGGTAGCCAAAATGCGTGGCATTTTGAAAGAACGAAAAATCGGTCATACCGGCACCTTAGACCCGGATGCAACCGGGGTTTTGCCAGTGTGTATAGGCAATGGAACCAAGCTGGTAGAGTTGTTTGCAGACCACGATAAGGAGTATATTGCAGAGCTTCAGCTAGGCGTGGCAACGGATACCCAGGATATGACCGGTGAGATTTTAAAGACAAGTCCGGTAGAAGTGTCTGAAGCGCAGATTGCAGAAGCTGTTATGAGTTTTGTGGGTGAGTGTATGCAGATTCCCCCGATGTATTCTGCAGTAAAGGTAAATGGTAAGAAGCTTTATGAGTTAGCCAGAGAAGGCAAGGAAGTGGAACGAAATGCGCGAAAAGTCTTTTTTAAGGAAATTGAAATTTTATCCATGGAAATTCCGATGGTAAAAATTCGTGTTGTATGTTCTAAAGGTACTTATATCCGTACTCTTTGTAACGATATTGGTGAAAAGCTGGGATGCTTTGGGGCTATGAAAAGTCTTCTGAGAACCCGTGTAGGAGATTTTACTCTGGAAGGCGCGGTTACGTTGGAAGAACTGGAAAGGCATAGAGATGCAGGAGAACTCGCAAAAATACTTCTTTCGCCGGATAGAGTTTTTATGCATATGCCGGCAGTATATGCCAAACCGGAAAACTGCAAATATCTGGATAATGGAAATACCATGTATCCAAACATGCTTGAGAACCCTCCTTATTTTAAAGAAGGTGTGGAGGTACGCATGTACGGAAACGGAAGATTTTATGGGATATACCAGTATGTTACAGAGAAAAAACGTTTAAAGCCGATAAAGATGTTTTTGTAGGTGATAAGGATGCAGATTATATCAGGAACGATTGATTTTGAAATGGCAGAACCTACAGCAGTTGTTTTGGGAAAATTTGACGGAGTGCATATCGGCCATCGGCTTTTAATAGTAAAGCTATTAGAACAAAAGAAAAAAGGCCTGAAAACGGTAGTGTTTACCTTTGACAAATCACCGGCAAGTCTGTTTATTCAGGATGGTGATACGTATAGAGAACTGTGTACATTGCAGGAAAAACGCGACATATTTGAAAAGCTTGGTGTAGATGTACTGATTGAATTTCCTATGAATTTAGAAACTGCTGCAATTTCTGCAGAGGAATTTATTACAGAAATATTACAAAAGAGATTAAACTGCAAGAACTTAATTGCAGGAGAAGATGTTTCCTTTGGATATAAAGGTCTTGGTGATTGTAATATGCTTTTGAATTATAGCAAAGAAGGCGGTTTTTGTGCGGAAATTTTAGACAAACTAATGATCAAAGATGTTCTTCCCGATGAAGATGGCGTAGGAGAAGTGAGTTCAAGCTATATTCGCAAAGAAATATGTGCGGGAAATGTTGCAAAAGGAAATGCTTTGTTGGAACGAGCGTTTTCTGTAACCGGACAAGTAATTCATGGAAACCATTTAGGAAGTACGGTATTCGATATGCCTACAGCAAATATAAAATGGCCGGAAAATAAGGTTTTTCCGGCGTTTGGAGTATATTTTACGAAGATTTTGGCAGATAATACATGGTATAATGGAATTACAAATGTGGGAACCAAGCCTACCATAAAACAAGGCGGTCAAAAGGAAGTGCTTGCAGAAAGTTATCTTTACGATTTTGATGCAGACCTATATGGGAAAACGGTTACCGTGGCCTTTTATAGTTATCATCGTCCGGAGCAGAAGTTTGAAAACCTGGAGCTTTTAAAGATGCAGCTTCAGGCGGATATAAGAGCAGGGCAAGCGTTTGGAATGCGCGATAATTCGTAACAGACGTCAACAATTGTAAATGTAGATTGACAAAATGTTATGGAGTTGTTATAATAGCAAACGTGGCGTAATAATTTTGTAACAAAGTTTACAAAACTTATATAATATTATAAATTGGAGCTATTATGACGTTTAGGAAAACCTTATTTGCAGGATTTACTATATTTATTTTGAGCGGACAGGTGGTTGTAGCGCAGGCAGCGGACCGGTCCATGAACAGTCTTGTGGGCAATGTGGGTATTGCTGCGATTACGAATGAAGTGTTAGATACAGAAAAGTATTTAGAATATGTAGACAATACAATTGGTGCTTCCTGGGGATATGACGAGCTGGGGATTGCTGTTGTAGAAGAAGGCAACCTCAATGTTCGTGAGTCTGCGAGCACATCTGCCAAGGTTGTAGGTAAGATGTACAACCAAGCGGCATGTGAGATTTTAGATGAAGTAGATGGTTGGTACCATATTACTTCCGGTGAAGTAGAAGGATATGTAAGCAGTGAATTTATTGTTACCGGTATTCAGGCAAAGATGCTTGGTCTGGAGCTTGCTTATGAAAGAGCGGTTGTTCAGGAAGATGGAGTGAATGTACGTACAGCGCCAAGTCGAAGTTCAAAGGTTCTTACAAAGGTAGCAGCTGGTGAATCACTGGAGGTTATCGAAACATTAGATGGCTGGGTAAAATGCAGACTAAATACAGATGAAGTGTATGTCAGTGCAGATTATGTGGAAATCGTGGACGGATTAAATACTGCCATTACCATTGCACAGTTTAAGTATGGTATGGATGTGAGTGATGTGCGTGTAGATTTGTGTGAATATGCTTTAGAATTTGTGGGCAATCCGTATGTTTGGGGAGGAATCAGCCTTACCAAGGGAGCTGACTGTTCCGGTTTTGTATTAAGTATTTACAAAAAATACGGCATTGAGCTTCCGCATTACTCCAAGTCTCAGTCTAATTACGGCACAGAGATTAACTATAAGGATGCAAAACCGGGCGATTTATTGTTTTACGGTTCCAGCAAGAGTACGATTTCTCATGTAGCGATTTATTTGGGTGACGGTCAGATTGTACATGCAAATGACGAAAAGACCGGTATTATCGTATCCAATGCTTACTACCGAACACCGGTCAAGGCTTGCACCTTATTAGAGGATTAATTTTATACAATTTATAAAAAACTCTTTACAAGACCGGAAATATATGGTACATTATATGGGTTGAGTTTAGCCGTTGCTCAGTGCATGGACACTCCGACCGGCACTTAGTATCTGGCGATTATAAATATTCAGGAGGATTTTAAAATGATTTCTAAAGAAAAGAAAACCGCAATTATCAACGAATTTGCAAGAACACCTGGTGATACAGGTTCACCGGAAGTTCAGGTAGCTGTTTTAACAGCTCGTATTCAGGAATTAACTGAGCACTTAAAGTCTAACAAAAAGGATCACCACTCCAGACGTGGTATGTACAAATTAGTAGGTCAGAGACGTGGTCTCTTAGACTACTTAAAGAAGACAGATATCGAAAGATATCGTGATTTAATTGAGAAGTTAGGTCTCAGAAAATAATTTTAGCATGTTAGGCGGAGCGACCCTTAGGCGTTCCGCCTATTTTCGGTTTTTTATGTGAGAGTCGCAGCATTGCGATATGGAGGTTTTTATGTTTAAAAGTTTTACAATGGAACTGGCTGGCAGAACGCTAAGAGTAGATGTTGGCCGTGTAGGTGCTCAGGCAAATGGATGTGCATTTATTATGTACGGTGACACAACCGTGTTATCCACAGCTACCGCATCTGAAAAGCCACGTGATGGTATTGATTTCTTTCCGTTAAGCGTGGAATACGAAGAAAAAATGTACGCAGTCGGCAAAATCCCTGGTGGTTTTAATAAGCGCGAAGGTAAGGCAAGTGAGAACGCTGTTTTGACAAGCCGTGTAATCGACAGACCAATGCGTCCTTTATTCCCGAAGGATTACCGTAACGACGTAACCTTAAACAACATGGTAATGAGTGTAGACCCGGAATGTCGTCCGGAGCTTACAGCAATGCTTGGTTCTTCTATTGCAACCTGCATTTCTGACATTCCTTTCGATGGTCCTTGTGCTATGACACAGATTGGTCTTGTGGATGGTGAATTTATCATTAATCCAAGCCAGGAACAGTGGAAGAATGGTGATTTGAATCTAACCGTAGCTTCTACCTCTGAGAAGGTTATTATGATTGAAGCAGGTGCAAATGAAGTACCGGAAGACAAGATGTTAGAGGCTATTTATATGGCACATGACATTAACCAGACTGTTATTGAATTTATTAACAAGATGGTAGCAGAAGTTGGTAAGCCAAAGCATGAATATACAAGCTGTGCAATTCCAACTGAATTATTCGATGCTATGAAGAAAGTAGTTACCCCTTTAGAAATGGAAGAAGCGGTATTTACCGATGTGAAGCAGGTTCGTGAGGAAAATCTTCGTGTAATCAGAGACAGATTGGAAGAAGCTTTTGCAGAGAATGAAGAATGGTTAGCACTTATTCCGGAAGCTCTTTACCAGTATCAGAAGAAGACCGTTCGTAAGATGATTTTAAAGGATCATAAGCGTCCGGATGGTCGTGCAATTACACAGATTCGTCCTTTAGCAGCAGAAGTAGATTTGATTCCTAGAGTACATGGTTCTGCTATGTTTACACGTGGCCAGACACAGATTTGTACCATTACCACTTTAGCACCGTTATCTGAAGCACAAAAAATTGATGGTTTGGATGATAATGAAGTAGCAAAGAGATATATGCATCACTATAACTTCCCTGCATATTCTGTAGGTGAAACAAAAGTCAGCCGTGGTCCTGGCCGTCGTGAAATCGGTCACGGTGCATTGGCAGAAAAAGCTTTAGTACCGGTATTACCAAGCGAGGATGAATTCCCATACGCTATCAGAACTGTTTCCGAGACATTTGAGTCCAACGGTTCTACTTCTCAGGCTTCTGTTTGTGCATCTACCATGTCCTTAATGGCAGCAGGTGTACCGATTAAGAGACCTGTAGCAGGTATTTCCTGTGGTCTTGTAACTGGTGATACAGATGATGATTACTTGGTATTAACTGATATCCAAGGCTTGGAAGACTTTTTCGGCGATATGGACTTCAAGGTTGCAGGAACCAAGGAAGGTATCACAGCTATTCAGATGGATATTAAGATTCACGGTCTTACCAAACCAATTGTGGAAGAAGCAATTAAGAGAACTCGCGAAGCAAGAATGTACATCTTAGACGAAGTTATGCTTCCGGCAATTTCCGCTCCAAGACCGGAAGTTGGAAAATATGCTCCAAAGATTATTTCTA
The DNA here is from genome assembly GCA_045631045.1 of Lachnospiraceae bacterium. Classification (GTDB taxonomy): domain Bacteria; phylum Bacillota; class Clostridia; order Lachnospirales; family Lachnospiraceae; genus RGIG6307. Next base: position 22,592 of record JAZQUB010000063.1, on the reverse strand, counting down.
TCCAGATTGATCCGGAAAAGATTGGTGAGGTTGTTGGTCAGCGTGGTAAGACTATCAATGAAATCATTGCTCGTACCGGCGTAAAGATTGATATTACAGATGATGGTCAGGTATCCGTATGCGGTACAGACGCAGATATGATGGCAAGCGCTGTAAATATGATTAAGACTATCGTAACAGAGTTTGAAGAAGGTCAGATTTTCAAGGGCAAAGTTGTAAGCATTAAGGAATTTGGTGCATTCATCGAATTTGCTCCTGGAAAACAAGGTATGGTTCACATTTCCAAGATTAGCAAGGAAAGAATCAACCATGTAGAAGATGTTCTTACACTTGGTGATAATGTAACTGTTGTTTGCCTTGGCAAGGACAAGATGGGCAGAATCAGCTTCTCTATGAAGGATGTTGCTCAGGTTTAAAAATAAAAACTTTAAAAATTTAATGATTCAAAATTTTTATATCAAAAAGAAATGGCGTATTTGCGCCATTTCTTTTTGTCTTTTAAAGCAGGTAATATCATCAATATCTATAGTTTGTACATATTTTATACAAAACGCAAATATAATGAATCAAACAACGAGACAACGTTTCGGGGCAGGAGGGAAGGATGCGGCAGTTATTACCGGAAACTTATTTGCGAAAGTGGGAGTTGGAGTATTTACGAAGGGATTTTTTGCAGGAAATCAGGCTTCGTGCAGGCAAAGTATTAGTGATTACCTATGAGGGAATGGAGCAGGTGTTAGAAGAACATCTGGTATCTAAGGCAGATATTGAGCAGATTTTTCAGTGGCTGTGTGGATATGGGGTATATGCATATCAGGAGGAAATTGCAAAGGGGTACATTACCATTCAGGGCGGTCACAGAGTTGGGATAGGAGGGCAGGTTTTATTTGATTTGTATGGAAAAGTAAATCATATGAAGTATATCAGCAGTCTGCTTATCCGTGTTAGTCATGATGTAGCAGATGTGTGTGATGGTACATTAGACAAGCTGTATAGTGGGGGAAATGTTCAAAGTACCTTGATTTTGGCACCGCCGGGGTGTGGAAAGACCACCTTTTTAAGAGATTTGGTACGAAAAGTATCGGACGGAAATGCGTTGGGAACAGGGCAGAATATCAGTCTGGTGGATGAAAGAGAGGAGCTGGCTGCCGTTTGCATGGGTATTCCTACCATCAATGTAGGCAGGCGTACAGATATAATAAGTGGTTGCGAAAAATCTGTTGCCATGGAAATGTGTCTACGTTCTCTGGGACCGGAGGTAGTGGCCGTAGATGAAATTTACAGTGAAAAGGATTTGGAGGCGATAAAACGTCTGGATGGTTGTGGCTGTGCTATTTTGGCGACACATCACGCATACACATTTGAAGAATTTTCAAGAAAACATTTTGGAAAAGAGGTACTGAAATATGGGTTATTTGAGCGTTATGTGTTGCTTGGCAGAGAAAATGGAGCGTATGTGGTGAGGGATGTGTTAGATGCGGAAGGAGAAGTTTTAATGTGAAAGTGTTGTTGGTAATTTGGCTATTAAGTGCCGGTATCGGAGTTTCCTATAGTGTGATTTCGGAAAGAAAAAAGCGGATAGAGTTTTTGAGTACTATGGAGCAGGATTTAAAGAAATTGGCATATTATATGTGTGAGTGGCGTTTGCCGGTAGAGGAGGCTGTTGGGAGGATGATAAAAGAAGGCAGTCGGTTTGTTTTTTTTTACGAGGCGATACATAAAAGAATCCGGGAAAGATTTATAGATGATTTTGGAAAGCTATGGTGTGAAGAAAGCAAAGGTCTCTTGACAGGAGTAACCTTATCGGAAGAAATAAAAATACTTTGGAGAGATACCTTTTCTCAAATACCAATGAAACCGGAAGCAGTGAAGCGACAGTTATATTTAAAAAGTGAAATGCTTTGCGAAAAAAGAAAAGCTTTAGAAGAAAAATACAAAGGTGAGCAGAGACTGGTACTTTCTATGGGGTTTTTCGTAAGTGCATTTCTTTGTCTGATATTATGGTAGTGAGGGTTGGATATGGAAATAGGAATGATTTTCCGAATAGCAGCGGTAGGTATTCTGGTAACAATTTTATCGCAGATTTTAAAACATAGCGGAAGGGAAGAACATGCTTTTTTATTGAGTTTATCGGCATTGATTTTGGTAATGAGCTGGGTGCTGCCGTATATATATGACTTGTTTTCTGCTATGCAGACGCTGTTTTCTCTTTAAAAGGAGTCTTTATGGATATTTTAAAAATTGCAGGATTAGCTGTTTTGGGAGTGGTTACAGCTATGCTTTTAAAACAGTCAAAAGGGGAGTATAGCACGGTAATTGGACTTGCTATGGCGTTGATTGTATGTGGTTATGTGGTGGTAAATTTGCTGGAAGTGGTAAGCACCATTGAAAACTTATGGAACCAAATTGCCGGTGACAGCAATTTTTTGCACATATTGCTTCGTATTATAGGAATTACGTATATTTCGGATTTGACTTCCGGTATCTGTAAGGAATGTGGATATAGTGTTTTGGCAGGACAAGTTGCGGTGGCAGGGAAAATGGGGGTGCTTCTTGCTGGATTTCCTATTTTTATGAATTTACTGGAATTTGTGCTTGGTTTGGGAGCCTGAAGTATGGAAAATATGAATTTAGGACAGCTTACAGAAAATCTGTTTCAAGGTTTTATGGTGGATTCCGATGCACTGATAGAGGTGGTCAGTTCCGGAAATATATTAAAAGCTATGGAAATACTAAGGGATGCTGTGGCAGATACGCTGGGCCGTCCCGTAGAATATATGAAAGAATATTTTATTGCATTGTTTGCTATTGGAATTGGTGCCGCCTTGCTAAAACAGCTGGGGCTTTTCTTTAAGGACTCTCAGGTACAGAAAATCGGGTTTTGGATTGTGTATCTGATTTTGGCCAGATATTTGCTTACGCTATATTATAATGGAGAAATGGTAGCGAAAGAATGTTTGGGAAATTTAATTGATTTTGGTCATATTTTTATCCCGGTGTTTTCCGTAGTGTTAACCATGGCATCGGGGAGTATTACCGGGGCAGGGTACATAGCCACGCTTACACTGATTATTTACGTTATAGAACAGTTTTTAATGGTAATTATGATTCCGTTGGTAGAAGGGTATATGCTGCTTAGTTTGTTGGGAGCCCTATGGCAGAAGGACAGAGTGGAAAAATTAATGGAACTTTTCGAAAAAGGCATCTCGCTTGGGTTTAAGGGGATGTTTGTAGCAATCAGCGGACTTGGTGTGCTGCAGTCTATGATTTTACCTTACGTGGATCATGCGAAGGTGGGAACGGCAAAAAAAGTCATCGAAATGATCCCGGGAGTTGGAAGTCTGGCAGGAAATACCATGGAAATGTTAGGCGGTTCGGCAGTACTTTTAAAAAACGGCGTTGGTGTAATCGGAATGTTGTTACTGCTTTTGGTGGCAGCGGTACCGTTAATAAAAATCGGACTTATTTATCTTGTTATGAAGTTAGCCGGTGTAATATATGGTCTGTTTGGAGAAAAGCAGATGACCTGGTGCGCAGACAAGTTGGGGCAGGCGGAGAGCTATATGTTTAAAATAACCGGTGCCGGTGTAATGTTATTTTTGCTGTGGATTATTTTGGCAGTATATACCACAAATCAGAAAGTGATGTTTTAAGGAAAATGGAGTTTATTATTGACGGGATTCGAAAAATCGTAGTGCTGGTACTTTTGATGGAGTTAGTGGTACAGTTGCAGTCAGGGAAGCAGTATGAACCTTACATAAAAATGTTGATAGGAATTATGGTAGTGTACAGCATTGTTTCAGGAATCAGCGGTGTGCTTGCAGGCATAACATCCTTTGAGATGGCACCTATGCAGGAGTTTATCTGGAGTGGTGACTGGGATACAGCAGGGGGAGGCTTAAACGAAGATGATGAAGGCAAAGGTGGTATAGGCGATATATCGTCTAACGTGGAAGAGGTACATGTGAAGGAAATTGTAATTGAGGAAATAAAAGTGAAGGAAATTGGAACTGTGGGAGGAGCACCATGAAGCTGCCGGTATTTTGGGGAAAACTTATACAAAGGTTCAGTAAATCAGAGCATACGAAGCAGATGACTGCAAAGGAAAAATGGATGTTGTTTTTATTGGCTGGATTGCTTTTGGCGGTAATCTTTTTCCCGACAGGAGAAGAGGATGCAAATGCTTTGATAGGGGCAAAGGAAGCGGGCAAGCAGGAACAGGAAGGGAGTCAAATGATATCTGCCAGTACCGGGATGAGTCTAAATCAATATGAAATATATTTGTCTGAGCAGTTAGAGGATATTTTATCTGAAATAGATGGTGCCGGGAAGGTACAAGCGTGGGTTACTCTTGTCGGAAGTAGTGAAAAGGTACTTATGCATGAACGGAATTACGAGAAAAGTCTGTTGCAGGAGGCAGACAGTGTAGGAGGAACGAGAACAGAAGAAAAAAATGACGTGAATGAAACTGTTATTACGAATAGCAGTGGAGAGCCATATGTGGTTAAAACCTTGCAGCCTAAGGTGGAGGGAGTGCTTGTGGTTGCAGAGGGCGCCGGAAATAGTGTGGTAAAGAAAAATTTATCCGAGGCGGTAGAGGTATTATTTGGAATAGATGCTCATAGAATTAAAGTAGCTAAGAAAAAAGTGGAGGAATAATAAGCATATGAAGGACATGGTAAAGAAAAATCAAGTGATGATTACAGCACTGGCTATCATGATTGCTATCGCCGGTTATCTTCATTTTGCCGGAGAAGTTCCGGAGGATGGCTCCTTGGAAGCCAGTGCCGATGTAGCGAATCAGACAATCGTGGAAGAACAAATCAGTATCGAAGATTTAATGGCAGATTATGATTTGAACAGCCTCGCAGACATCAGCGATGAAGATTTGAAAGAAGCGGCTCTATTGGATGGGTTGGATTCTACGGTGGATGTAGTGTTGGAAGATTACAGCGAAGAGGAAATGGTGGCGGTGCAGCCGGAAGATAATGAGATTCCGGGAGATACCATCTATACATCTTCTGTGGGGATTGCAACGATTTCCGAAGCGAAGCTTTTGAAGGAGCAGACCAGAGCAAAGAACAAAGAAACATTATTAGAAATTATTGATAATACCGGTTTGGAGGACAGCCAGAAGCAGGAAGCAATCCATAATATGATTGCTATGACAAATATTGCGGAGATGGAGACCGGTGCAGAAATTTTGCTGGAAGCCAAGGGCTTTGAAGACTGTATTGTCAGTATTTCCGATACCGGTGTAGACGTGGTGATTAATGCTGCCGAGTTAAATGAGGTGCAGCTTGCTCAAATTGTAGACATAGTAAAGCGCAAAACCGGTGCAAATGAGAATGAAATTGTGATAAGCACCGTGAATGTAGATTAAAATCAGGTATTGCATATCTAAAAGCAATGTGCTATAATTTCAAAGGTTAAATGAATAAATACTTATATAATTCATAATTGGTTGAATGTTTCTACGAACTACCGTAATAGTTTTGCTATAAGTCTGTCACAGAAAGGCTAAGCAAAATTATTACGGTTTTTTTGAGGAGGAAAATGATGGAAATAAATCAGGAAAGTGAAATTTTAGGCGAAGAGAAAATTTCAAAATTATTGTTAAAGTTTTCTGTTCCTTGTGTAATGGGGTTATTGATTAGCGCATTGTACAATATCGTTGACCAAATCTTTATCGGCAATAGTGAGCTGGGCTTTTTGGGGAATGCAGCAACAGGCGTTTCTTTTCCTGTCATTTGTATTGCAAATGCTTTCGCGTGGTGTGTGGGAGATGGTGCAGCATCTTATTTAAGCATTTGTTCCGGTAGAAAAGATACGGAAAGTGCACATAAGTGTGTAGGAAGCGGCATTACGGCTACGATTTTAATCAGTATTATACTTACTGTTATTTGTGAAGCGTTTGCAACTCCACTTATGAGCATCTTCGGTGCTTCTCCGCAGACATTGGGGATGGCAGTGGAGTATTTTCGTATTGTAGCGGCATTCTTCCCTTTTTACTTACTATTAAGTGTTATGAACAGCATGATTCGTGCGGATGGCAGTCCGGCGTATGCAATGGCAGCAATGTTAATTGGTGCCATTACCAACATTATCTTAGACCCGATTTTTATATTCGTGTTAAAATGGGGGATTGCAGGTGCTGCATGGGCAACTGCAATTGGACAGGCTGCGTCTTTTATCACATGTGCAGTATATTTTTTCAAACCAAAAAATTTTAAGTTGACTTTAAAAAGTTTTATTCCGGACAAGGCAATTCTTAGAAGCACGATTTCTTTAGGGGCAGCTACTTTTGTTGCACAGATATCTATTGTAGTAGTTTCTTTAGTGAGCAATATGGTATTAGCGCATTATGGAGCACTTTCTCCTTATGGACAGGATATACCGATTTCTGTATTTAGCATTCAGACAAAGGTATATACCGTAGTGTGCAATATTGTTACGGGTATCGTACTTGGCGGTCAGCCGATTTTCGGATATAATTATGGCGCGAAGAGAATGGACCGTGTAAAAGAAACATATAAATTAGTTTTAGCTTCTACACTAATAGTTGGTGCTGTTTCTACGGTGATTTTCCAGCTTTGGCCTGAAATGGTAGTGGGAATTTTTGGTTCCGGAAGTGAATTATATCAGGATTTTGCAGTAAAAACATTTAGGATTTATTTATCTTTGATGACTATTACTTGTTTAGTGAAGATGACGGCAGTCTTTTTTCAGTCTATCGGTAATTCATTCAGAGCAGTTGTTGCTTCTTTGATTCGTGACATAGTATGTTTTGCATCTTTGGCGATTTTTTTACCAAGACTTTTGGAACAGGAAAGTACGGGAACCGGGATTATGGGTATTTTGTATGCGGCACCGATCGCGGATTTGGTTGCAGTAGTAGTAATACTTGTTTTGACCATTCCATTTTTTAAATCACTTAAGAAAGAAAAAAAGTTTGAAAAAAGGACTGGAATTATTTACAAGTTTGGTATTTTTTAGTATATTAGGAATAGTGTGAAAAATTTTGAAGTTATTTATGGAGGATATATTGTGGGGGCATATACCAAGGAAATCAATAGAAGAAGAACTTTTGCAATTATTTCTCATCCCGATGCCGGTAAGACTACCTTGACAGAAAAATTTTTGTTATATGGTGGGGCGATTAATCTTGCAGGTAGTGTAAAAGGCAAGGCGACCGCCAGACATGCAGTTTCTGACTGGATGGAAATCGAAAAAGAAAGAGGTATTTCTGTAACCTCTTCTGTATTGCAGTTTGAGTATGATGGTTTCTGTATTAACATTTTGGACACACCGGGTCATCAGGACTTCTCAGAGGATACCTATCGAACACTTATGGCAGCTGACAGTGCAGTGATGGTTATTGATGCTAATAAGGGTGTTGAACCACAGACCAGAAAACTGTTTAAGGTTTGTGCAATGCGTGGTATTCCGATTTTTACCTTTATCAATAAGTTGGACCGAGATGTAGACGATATGTTTGCATTATTAGATGAAATTGAAAGTGAACTGGGTATTGCAACTTGCCCGATTAACTGGCCAATTGGTTCAGGTAAGGCATTCCAGGGTGTTTACGACAGAGAAAAAGAGTGTATTTATAAATTTACCGATACCGAAAAGGGTACTAAGGAAGGTGCTGTTACGGAGGTGTCTGTTTCTAACAGAGATGGTCTGGTAAGCGTGATTGGGGAAACTGCAACCGATATATTACTGGATGAAATTGAATTGCTGGATGGCGCAAGTGCAGAGTTTGATTTGTCTCGAGTACATGCCGGCAAGCTGACTCCGGTATTTTTTGGTTCTGCGCTTACAAACTTTGGTGTGGAAGAGTTCTTAAAACACTTTTTAGATATGACCACTACTCCTTTGTCTCGTGTAGCAGATTGTGGAGAAATTATTCCGGATGAACACGATTTCAGCGCCTTTGTGTTTAAGATTCAGGCCAATATGAACAAGAATCATCGTGACCGAATTGCTTTTATGCGTATTTGCTCCGGCAAGTTTGATGCCACCAAGGAAGTACGACATGTTCAAGGTGGTAAGACCTTGCGTTTAAGTCAGCCGCAACAGATTATGGCAAACGAGCGTAAGATTTTAGAAGAAGCTTATGCCGGTGATATTATCGGTGTATTTGACCCGGGCATTTTCTCAATTGGGGATACCGTTTGCGCTCCAAAGGAAAATTTCCGATACGCAGGTATTCCAACCTTTGCACCGGAGCATTTTGCAAGAGTACGTCAGGTAGATACTATGAAGCGTAAGCAGTTTGTTAAAGGTATTAACCAGATTGCACAGGAAGGTGCTATCCAGATTTTCCAGGAATTTAATTCCGGTATGGAAGAAGTTATCGTAGGTGTAGTAGGTGTGCTTCAGTTCGATGTATTAAAGTACCGTATGGAAAATGAATACAACGTAGAAATTCGTTTAGAAAATCTTCCTTACGAACATATTCGTTGGATTGAAAATAAAGAAATCGACTTAAACAAGATTGTTGGTACTTCCGACATGAAGAAGGTTTGCGACTTAAAGGGTAACCCGTTACTTCTCTTTGTAAACAGCTGGTCTATCGGCATGACTTTAGACCGTAACAAAGATCTTGTATTGAGCGAATTTGGTAGCGCAGAGTAAAATAAATCAAGAAAATTGATTAAATACACACCTTGTGATAAGCGATAAGCTATGGTATCCTAGGAACATAGTCGTAAAAACACAGGTGTGTTTTTTATGTCTGTGGATGGAGGAGTTAATTACATGAACGTGAAAGAAAAATATGGCGTGTCTTATTTTATGCCGCCTGAAGTGACCTATGAATGGGTGAAAAGAGAAACAATTACTGAGCCGCCGATTTGGTGCAGCGTGGATTTACGAGATGGCAATCAGGCACTGATTGAGCCTATGAGCATTCAGGAGAAGCTGGAATACTTTAAGATGCTTGTAGATATTGGATTTAAAGAGATTGAGGTGGGTTTTCCGGCCGCATCCGATACGGAGTATCAGTTTGCAAGAGCTTTAATTGAGAATAATATGATTCCTAAGGATGTGACGATTCAGGTATTGACACAGGCCAGAGAGCACATTATTAAAAAGACCTTTGAAGCATTGAAGGGTGCACCACATGCCATTGTGCATTTGTATAATTCTACATCTGTTGCACAGCGTGAACAGGTATTTAGAAAGAGTAAGGAAGAAGTAAAGGAAATTGCAATAGAAGGTGCCAAGTTATTGAAGAAGCTGGCAGATGAAACGGAAGGCAATTTTACTTTTGAATATAGCCCTGAGAGTTTTCCGGGCACGGAAGTGGACTATGCGGTTGAGGTATGTAATGCAGTATTAGACGTATGGAAGCCTACACCGGACAATAAAGCGATTATTAATATTCCGACTACGGTTCAGATTGCCATGCCGCATGTATTTGCTTGTCAGATTGAATATATACATAAGCATTTAAAATGTCGTGACAGTGTGATTTTGAGCGTGCATCCGCACAATGACCGTGGCTGTGGTATCAGCGACGCGGAGTTTGGTGTACTTGCAGGTGCAGACCGTGTAGAAGGTACCTTGTTTGGTAATGGCGAGCGTACCGGTAATGTGGACATTATTACCCTTGCCATGAATATGGTATGTCATGGGGTAGAATCCGGTCTGGACTTCTCTGATGTAAATAAGATTCGTGAGAAGTATGAGCAATTAGTGGGTATGAAAGTATACGAGAGAACGCCTTATGCAGGTGATTTGGTATTTACGGCGTTTTCAGGTTCTCATCAGGATGCTATCAGCAAGGGCATGAATTTCTGGAAAGAAGGAAAAAGCGGCAAAAAATGGACAGTTCCTTATTTGCCGATTGATCCGAAGGATGTAGGCAGAGAGTACGAGTCTGATGTAATCCGTATTAACAGCCAGTCCGGTAAGGGCGGCGTAGCCTTTATCTTAAAGCAGAATTATGGTATTTCTCTTCCAAAAGCAATGCAGGAAGAAGTGGGCTATATGATTAAGGGTGTTTCCGACAAGAGACATCAGGAACTTGCACCAAAAGATATTTACCAGATTTTCGAAGATGCATACGTAAATCATACACCGATTTATGACGTTCCGGAATGCCACTTCGTTCAGAAGGATGGTATTATTGCCAAGGTTACCATTGCACAGGATAGAGAATCCCGTACCATTGAGACAATGGGTAACGGACGATTAGATGCCGTAAGCAATGCTGTAAAAGCGTACTTTGGCATTAATTACGAGCTTGCAAGCTATGAAGAACATGCTATCAGCAAGGGTTCCGCCTCTAAGGCTGCAGCATTTGTATCTATTGTATCCGATGGCAAGGTATACTGGGGCGTAGGTATTGATGAAGATATTATCAAGTCTTCTATTGAAGCGTTAGTTTCTGCAACGAATAAATTACTGGAAGATGTACATATTACAGAAGGCAGAGAGGAACGCATTGTAGATATCATGAATTATATCCAAAATCACTACCAGAACGTGACTTTGGATGTATTGGTGGATCAGTTCCATCTTACCAAGCCTTATTTATCCAAATACATCAAAATGAAATCCGGTATGACCTTCCAGGAGGCGGTGAAGGCAGCACGTATGAAAAAAGCCAGAATTTTACTGAAAGAATCTACTCAGACAGTGGAAAGTATTGCTGCTACCGTAGGCTATGAAAACGTAGAGCATTTTAATCGCTTATTCAAAAAAATCTACAATATGACCCCTAGCCAGTACCAGAGGGAAGGAAGATAAAAGGCGGTATTGTGTAAAGCTTTACTGTGACAAACGAACAACAAGACGCAGTATTAACTATTGCGTCTTTGTTTATTTTTTGGTATACTTAACAAAAGTGTCTTAGTATGACGAGGAGGGATTCCTATGGACAATAGAAACAATTATGTATTAAGAGAAGACGAGAAGGTTGGCGGTGTATACCTGGCAGAAGATGTGATTGCAACGATTGCCGGTCTTGCTGCTATCCGAGACGTGAAGGGGGTATCTGCTGTCGGCGATTGTGCTGTGAAGGGCTACCAGAATGTAAAGAAGGCTGCAAAGGGCGTGAAAGTTGACATTACAGATGGTGTTGTAACGGTAGATTTGGCTTTGGCCATCGCGTATGGTTACAATATTCCTGAAACATGCCGTAAGGTACAGACAAAGGTACAGAATACAATCGAGAACATGACAGGCTTAAAGGTTGCGGGAGTAAATCTTCGTGTTGCCGGTCTGAACATGAATTAAGTGCGAGGTTATTATGACAAGAACAGAGCAGCGTGAATGCGTGTTTAAACTTTTATTTCGTGTAGAATTTAATGAACCGGATGAAATGGCACAGCAGAAGGTGTTATTCTTTGCAGACGATGAAACGTCCTATTCTGAGAAGGACCAGGCTTATATTGCGGATAAATTTGAGCGTATTAAAGAAGTTATTCCGGAATTGGATGAAGCGCTTTTTGCCAAGGCAGAAGGCTGGGCCAAGAATCGTATCGGCAAGGTAGAACTTACCATTTTCCGCCTGGCTATTTATGAAATTTTAAAGGATGATACGGTGCCGGCCGGAGTTGCCATTAATGAGGCTGTGGAGCTTGCTAAAAAATATGGTCAGGATAACTCCGGCAGCTTTGTGAACGGTGTGTTGGCGAAAATTGTGGCAGAGTAATTTATAGTATGGGTAATGTTTATTCCGTTACACAAGTAAATAACTATATAAAAAATATGTTCACGCAGGATTTTTTGTTGCAGGGCCTCTCTATCCAAGGAGAGGTCAGCAACTGTAAATACCACTCCTCTGGACATATTTATTTTACGTTAAAGGATTCCGGTGGGACGTTGGCTTGTATTATGTTTGCCGGCTATCGCAAAGGGCTTAACTTTGTACTTACGGAAGGTCAGCAGGTCATTGTAACAGGCGGTGTGGATGTATATGAGCGCGATGGCAGATATCAACTTTATGCAAGGGAGATACGTCTGGCCGGACGCGGCAGGTTGTACGAGCGTTATGAGGCATTAAAAGCAGAACTGCAGGATATGGGGATGTTTGCTGCAGAGTACAAGCGTCCGATCCCAAAGTATGTAAAGACGGTAGGAGTGGTTACCGCACCAACCGGAGCAGCCGTGCGTGATATTATTCAGATTTCCATGCGACGTAATCCTTTTGTGCAGATTATTTTATATCCGGCCCAGGTGCAGGGAGAAGGTGCCGCGGAAAGCATTGTACAGGGCATAAGAGCCTTGGAACATCTTAAGGTAGATGTTATGATAGTAGGACGTGGCGGTGGCTCCATAGAGGATTTATGGGCCTTTAATGAACGTATGGTGGCAGAAACGGTATTTGACTGCAGTGTTCCGATTATTTCTGCGGTAGGTCATGAGACTGATACCACGATTATTGATTTTGTGTCGGATTTACGTGCCCCTACCCCTTCAGCAGCAGCGGAGCTTGCTGTGTATGATGTACGCATGCTTTTATCACAGATAGAAAGCTATCAGGGGGCTTTGTCAAGCGGCATCATGCAGAAGCTGGAGCGTTATCGTTTTACCACGGGGCAGTACATGCGTCTGCTTCAGATGAAGCATCCTATGCATCAGATTCGAGTGCAAAGACAGCAGCTTATGAGCCTGGAAGAACGTTTGCAGTCTGCCATGAAGCATCAGATTGAATACAAGCGCAGCGAGCTTATGTTAAAAATCAGTCAATTAAAGGGGCTTTCCCCATTAGACAAGTTGGAACAAGGACTTGCCTATGTGTCTTGTCCGGATGGTACCTCAATACACAGTGTGCGGCAGGTGGAGGAAGGCGATGCCTTAAATATTCAGTTAAAAGACGGCAGTGTAAAGGCTGTTGTTACCGGAAAGGAGCATATCGATGTCAAAGAAAAGTTCAACCGCTGAAAAAGCAGAGTTAAATATTTCTTTAGAAGAGGCTTTTGCCAAATTAGACTCTCTGATTTCAGAGCTGGAGAAGCCGGAAAATTCTTTAGAAGCTTCTTTTAAAGCCTTTGAAGAAGGAATGCAATTAGTGAAATATTGTAATGATTCCATAGATAAAGTTGAAAAAAAGGTTCTCGTATTGGGACAAAATGGTGAATTAGATGAATTTTAATGAAACTCTAACAACTAAAGCGCAAACTATAGAAAAGATTATTAAGCAGTTTCTTCCGGAAGAGACCGGTTATCAGAAGACTGTGTTGGAAGCCATGAACTACAGTATACTTGCCGGGGGAAAGAGGCTGCGTCCAATGCTGGTACAGGAAGTGTTTGAAGCTTTTGGAGGCACAGGAGATGTAGTTTGGCCATTTATGGCTGCTATCGAAATGATTCACACCTATTCCCTGGTACACGACGATTTGCCGGCAATGGACAATGATGAATATCGCCGCGGCCGTAAGACTACTCATGTGGTATTTGGTGAGGCTATGGGGATTTTGGCTGGCGATGCCTTATTAAACTATGCATTTGAAACGGCTTTTCGTGCCTTTGATAAGGCAGAGACAACGGAATATCCGTGTATTGTCAAGGCATTAAAGGTGCTTGCAGAAAAGTCAGGCATTTATGGTATGATTGGCGGTCAGGTTTGTGATATTGAGTCGGAAGACAGCACAGAATCTATTACTGCAGGTCAGCTTATGTTTATCCATGAACACAAAACGGCAGCGCTGATTCAGGCTGCTATGATGATAGGCGGCATTTTGGCAGGTGCTACAGAGGAGAAAGTTACCAAGTTAGAGCAGTCTGCTTATGATTTGGGAATTGCGTTCCAGATTCAGGACGATATATTAGATGTAACCAGCACCTTTGAGGAGTTGGGCAAGCCAATCGGCAGTGACGAAAAGAACCATAAGCAGACTTATGTAACTATTTACGGACTGGAGCATGCAAAAGCAGAAGTAAAGCGTTTGTCTGAGGAAGCCATTTCTTTGTTGGAATTACCTTCTGACAGCTTTTTAGCGAAACTTTTTGAAAGCTTAATTTATAGAAGTAAGTAAGAAAAGGATAACTGGGAGACAGAGATGTTATTAGATACCATTTTAAAGGAAAATGATATAAAGCAAATTCCATCAGACCGGTATGATGTGCTTGCAGAGGAAATCAGGGAGTTCTTGATATCCAAAATCAGCATGACCGGAGGTCATTTAGGACCAAATCTGGGTGTAGTAGAGCTGACTATGGCGCTCCATTTGAGTTTGGATTTACCAAAGGACAAGATTATCTGGGATGTTGGGCATCAGGCGTATACACACAAGCTTTTAACGGGGCGTAAAGATAACTTTGATACCTTACGTAAGTATAAGGGGCTAAGCGGTTTTCCAAAGCGCAAGGAAAGTACATGTGACTCCTTTGATACCGGGCATAGTTCTACCTCTATTTCAGCAGGGCTTGGGTTGGTAAAGGCCAGGGACTTACAGGGCACAGATGAAACCGTTGTAGCTGTGATTGGTGATGGTTCCCTGACAGGAGGGATGGCCTATGAGGCACTCAATAATGCAGCCAGATTGGATACCAATTATATTATTGTTTTAAATGATAATAATATGTCAATTTCAGAAAATGTAGGTGGTATGAATAAGTACCTCAACAAAATTCGTACCGGGGACAAGTATTTGGGATTAAAATCCAGAGTTTCCAATGCACTTATGAAAGCATTGCCGGAAAAAGGTGCCACGGTGGTAGATGGTATCCGTCATTTTAAAAATGGTATTAAGCATTTTGTGATACCGGGAACCTGGTTTGAGGAATTAGGACTTACCTATTTAGGACCGGTGGATGGACATGATATACCGGCTATGATGCGTGTGTTGGAAGAAGCAAAGCGTGTAAAGGGCGCAGTGGTAGTACATGTGCTTACCAAGAAAGGCAATGGGTTTTCCCCTGCTGAAAAGCATCCAAGCAGATTCCACGGTGCGGAGCCTTTTAATACAGAAAATGGTTTGCCGACTTCTCCCAGAAAAAGTGCAAACTATACCGATATTTTTTCTACCGTTATGATTAAATTGGCAGCCAGAGATGAAAAGGTGGTTGCTATTACCGCAGCCATGCCGGAAGGTACAGGACTTAAGCGTTACCGCAATATTTATCCGGAACGATTTTTTGATGTAGGTATTGCAGAGCAGCATGCCGTCACTTTTGCGGCAGGACTTGCTGCAGGAGGATTAAAACCGGTAGTGGCAATTTATTCTTCCTTCCTACAAAGGGCATACGATCAGATTTTACACGATGTATGTATTCAGAACTTACCGGTTGTATTTGCAATAGACAGAGCAGGGCTTGTAGGAAGTGATGGTGAAACCCACCAAGGCGTGTTTGACTATTCTTATTTGAGTGCGATGCCGAATATGCATGTGATGGCTCCAAAAAACAAATGGGAGCTTTCTGATATGATGAAATTTGCTGTGGCTTTGGGAAGACCTGTAGCAGTGAGGTATCCACGAGGGAATGCGTATACCGGTCTGCAGGAGCATCGTGCACCAATTGAGCTTGGAAAGAGTGAGTTGTTATTTGAAGGAAGCGAAGTGGCAATTTTTGCAGTGGGCAGCATGGTGAAAACTGCTGAGGAAGTGCGAAAAGCTTTGATAGAACAGGGGATTTCTCCTACGGTTATCAATGGCAGATTTATTAAGCCGATAGACGAAGAGGCAGTTTTAGATGCATGCAGGACGCACAAATTAATCGTTAGCTTGGAAGAGAATGTAGCTTCCGGAGGTTACGGTGAAGCAGTTGCTTCGTTTATGAAGCGGGAAGGCCTTATCAACGATTTATACACGGTAGCCATACCGGACCGATTTATCGAGCATGGCAGTATTGACCAGCTCAAGCAGGAAATCGAAATGGATGCACCTGCAATTGTAAAAGGAATTTTGGAGAGAATTCGTTAATATGAAGGAACGTTTAGATGTGCTTTTAGTGTCAAACGGATATGCAGAAAGCCGCGAAAAGGCCAAGGCAATTATTATGTCCGGTCAGGTCTTTGTGGATGGACAAAGAGAGGACAAGGCCGGCAGTATGTTTGACCCGGGGAAAATTCATATAGAAGTAAAGGGAAGTACGTTAAGGTACGTAAGCCGCGGAGGCTTGAAGCTGGAAAAGGCGATGGCACAATTTGATTTATCTTTGCAGGACAAGGTGTGCATGGATATTGGTGCCAGCACCGGTGGATTTACGGACTGCATGCTGCAAAATGGTGCTGCAAAGGTATTTAGTGTGGATGTAGGACATGGGCAACTGGCATGGAAGCTTCGCAATGACCCTCGCGTAGTCTGCATGGAAAAGACAAACTTTCGCTATATTACTATGGAGCATATTAAAGAGCCATTGGATTTTGCTTCCTGCGACGTATCCTTTATTTCTCTAACAAAGATTTTAATTCCGGCAAGAAACCTGTTAAAGGGTTGTGGTGAGATGGTTTGTTTGATTAAACCGCAGTTTGAGGCAGGCAAGGACAAGGTTGGCAAAAAGGGCGTTGTTCGTGAACCGGAGATTCACAAGGAAGTGATAGCCAAGGTTTTGGATTTTGCTACGCTGATTGGATTTGATATATTGCACCTGGAATATTCCCCAATCAAAGGGCCGGAAGGCAATATTGAGTATTTGGTACATCTTGGGAAGAATGCACAAAAGTCCGGGGAGGTTTTGGAGCTTACAGAAAAAGAAGCGGAAGAAGCTTTGAAGGAAATGCAGGTGCTTGGACAGGGAATTTCTACACAGGCACAGGTAAAGGAATGGATTGAGACTACAGTGGCACAGGCGCATGGTACATTGGATTAGTCGGAAGGGAAGCCTATGAAAAAGGTATGTGTAATTAGTAATGATTTTAAGGACAAGGACTTGGCGCTGACGAAACGCATCACCAATTATTTGAATGAACGAGGCTGCGAGACTGTAGTTGCAATGACAAAGTGGGATTGTGAGAAAGAAGAGTGGGCGAAGCCGGAAGGAATTCCGGCGGATGCAGAGTGTATTCTGGTACTGGGTGGAGATGGTACTTTACTGCAGGCCGCACGTCACAGCTATGGCCTTCACATTCCGCTTCTCGGCATTAATTTAGGTACTTTGGGATTTCTAACAGAGGTAAACAGCGACGGCTTGGAAGATGCGCTTCAGCAGTTGTTAGATGGTGATTATTCTGTGGAAGATCGTATGATGTTAGAAGGCAGTGTTCTTACCAGAGAAGGCAAGACTATTACCAGTGTTGCATTAAACGATATTGTAGTAAATCGTACCGGCTCGTTACAGATTGTACGTTTTGATGTATGGCTTAATAATACCTTATTAAAGCGCTATAATGCGGATGGCTGTATCGTAAGTACCCCGACCGGCTCTACCGGTTACAATTTATCTGCGGGAGGACCTGTTATTGATCCAACCTCAGATGCCATGGTTATGACAAATATTTGTCCTCACAATTTATTTAACAGAGGTGTAGTATTGTCCGGCAAAAAATTAATTACGATTGTTATTCCGGGAGACAGACAGGGACGCAATCAGCAGGTAGAGGCGACTTTTGATGGATGCCTAAAAATAAAGTTAAATACAGGTGATTGCCTCAATATTACCATGGCACCATGTACAACGAAAATTATCCGTTTAGAGCCTACCAGTTTTATGGAAATCTTACATAAAAAAATGAGCTTGTCATAGGAAGAAGATATGAAGAAAAGCAGACTGGAAGAAATTATTACATTGATTGAACAGAACAGTATAGAAACCCAGGAGGATTTAACCAGCCTTTTAAAGGAGGCTGGTTATAGTGTTACTCAGGCAACGGTCAGTCGTGATATTAAAAAACTTGGTCTTATTAAAGCACCGGGAAAAAACGGAAGGCAGATCTATACTATACCAAAGGGAACTAAGGTAGACCTTAGTGAAAAATACATTCGAATTTTAAAAGACAGCTTCATTAGTATGGAGCCGGCAATGAACATACTTGTAATCAAAACCGTTTCCGGCATGGCTATGGCTGCGGCTGCGGCACTGGATGCTATGCACTGGCATGAAATGGTAGGTGCGGTAGCCGGTGATGACACGATTATGATTGCAGCCCGTTCCTTAGAGGATACAAAGAAGCTGGAAGAAAAGTTAGGGGACATTGTCTTATAAGCAAAGGAATGTATTATGTTAAGCAATTTACATGTTAAAAACCTGGCATTAATAGAAGAGTGTGATATAAATCTGACACCGGGGCTTAATATTTTATCCGGTGAAACCGGGGCAGGTAAGTCTATTTTAATCGGAAGCATCAATTTGGCCCTGGGAGCAAAGGCAGATAAGGATATTATCAGACATGGTGCAGAGTATGGTCTGGTAGAACTTGTTTTTGAAAATTTAGATGATAAGGTGCAGAAGGCACTGGAACAAATGGATTTACCGGTAGAAGAAGATGTTGTGATTATTCAACGTAAAATCACACCGGCCAAGAGCATCTTGAAAATAAATGGAGAAACGGTTACAGCACGTCAGGTAAAAACACTGGCGGAAGTTTTGATTGATATTCATGGTCAGCATGAACACCAATCCTTGCTGAAGACATCCAAGCATATGGAAATTTTGGATGCCTATGCAGGAACAGAGCTTTTAGATGAGTTATCAAGGTTAAAGGCTGCATATCAGGAATACAAACATCTTCAAGATGAATTAGAAGAAGAAAATCTGGACGAAAGCCAGCGTAAACGAGAATTGGATTTGTTGCAATACGAGGTGGAGGAAATTGAGCAGGCCGCCCTAAAGCTTGGGGAAGACGATGCATTGGAGCAGGATTATCATAGAATGCTTCATGGGAAGCAGATAGGGGAAGCACTGCATAAAACCATTCAATGTACGGACTTCGACAGAGGTGCCGGAGCTATGGTAAGTACAGCCCTCAGAGAGTTAAAACAGGTAGTTTCCTTTGGTGAGGATTTGGAGGAACTGGATAGTCTGCTGATGGATATTGATAGCTTATTAAATGATTTTAATCGTGCAGCAATACATATGGCAGATGCTCAGGAATTTTCTGAAGAAGACTTTATACAGACCGAGGAACGATTAAATGTTATCAATCATTTAAAGGATAAATATGGTAAAACCATTGAGAAAGTGCTTGCATATGCAGAAGAAAAGCAGGCACGCATGGAAGAACTTTTGCATTTCGAAGAGCATTTACAGCAGTTAGAAGAAAAAAAGAATCGTTCATATAACAAGGTAATGCAACATAGCAAGGTGATTTCCGGCTTAAGAAAAGAGGCAGCAGAGAAACTGTCACAAATACTGACCAAATCCCTTTTAGAATTAAATTTTTTAGATGTAACATTTGAAATTGTGTTGAAGCCAAAGACAGAACCTACAAGCAAAGGACTGGAAGAGGTGGAGTTTCTGATTTCTACCAATCCGGGCGAATCGGTAAAGCCAATGGCACAGGTTGCAAGCGGCGGTGAATTGTCACGTATTATGTTAGCTATAAAAACCGTTTTGGCCGAGAAAGATTCTATTGACACATTGATTTTTGATGAAATTGACTCCGGTATTAGTGGAAAGACCGCTTGGCGCGTTTCTGAAAAACTGGGACAACTTGGCAAAGCACATCAAATTATTTGTATTACACACTTGCCGCAGATTGCTGCCATGGCGGACAATCATTTCTTGATTTCAAAAAAAGTACAGGATGGAAGTACCATTTCCGGTATTGATGCATTAAACGAAGAAGAAGCCGTGTATGAGCTTGCCCGAATGGTAGGAGCAGATGAAGTGGATGCTTCTGCAACGGAACATGCCCGCAATATGCGTTTCCAAGCAATGCAATTTAAACAAAATAAATAGAATAAAACATAGCGAATTACAGATACTATGTTTGACTTGAAATCCAAGGTATAAGAGCCTTGGATTTTTTAGGTACATATTGTTTGTGAAGGAGGCCGCTATGGGAAAAAGAAGAAAGTGGATTGCAATTGGAATACGATTAATAGGTGTAATGGCTACCTTTTCCTCCGTATGTGGTTTTGCTGTGCAATATTATAATGAATGTCTTCCTTCGAAAATATGTGTGACATCCGGACAAGAAGAAACCCTTTCCTTTGGACTGCCTGTGACCGGAGTAATACGGCATAAAGAAGACCGTGATTCTGCTATGGCAATTAATCTTAATGAGCCGATTACATTAGTTGCCAACGATTTGACCAGCTACAATTTGGAACTTCAGTTGTTTGGACTGTTTGCACTAAAGGATGTTGAACTGGAAATCGTTAATGAAAAATACCTGATACCTGCAGGGATTCCTATTGGGATTTATCTGGAAACAGAAGGGGTTATGATTGTTGATGTTGGTGAGGTGGAATGTAGACAGGGAAACGTAAGCCCGTCTAAATATATTTTACAAAAAGGGGATTATGTTTTGGCGGTTAACGGCCAAAGCGTAGATAAAAAAAGTGAATTGTCTAAGTGGATAGAAGAATGTGCAGGGGAAAGCCTGGTATTTACAATTAATCGTGATAATCAGGTGTTTAATGCAAAAGTCACACCCATTCAAAACACGGATGGAGAATACCAACTAGGTATTTGGATACGTGACAACGCGCAGGGAATAGGAACACTTACCTATGTAGATGAGTTGGGCAGTTTTGGCGCACTTGGACATGGGATTCATGATGGGGATACCGGTGAGGTGGTGCATATTGAGCTGGGAAGTTTGTATGAAACAGAGATTATTAATATTAAAAAGGGAACCAGTGGAGAACCGGGGGAATTAACCGGAGTGATAGAATATAGTAACAAGCATGTTTTGGGAGATATTTATTCCAATACTGATTTAGGAATTTTCGGAAATTGTAATACGAAATTAATGAAAAATCTTTCTGATTTGGAAAAGTTGCCGGTTGGATACAAACAACAAGTAACGGTAGGGCCGGCAGAAATCGTATGCAGTATTGACGGAGAACGCAAATATTATGACATTGAAATTACTGCTATGCATTATGATACACAGGTGCAAAATAAAGGTCTGGAAATTCACGTAACAGACCAGGAATTATTAGAAAAAACAGGTGGTATTGTGCAGGGAATGAGTGGTGCCAGTATCGTTCAAAATGGTCGTATTATAGGTGCAGTAACTCATGTTCTGGTACGTGACAGTTCCAAAGGGTATGGAATTTTTATTGAGGATATGCTGGAAGCTACAAAAAACTATTGACAACTTTAAGAAAACCATATATAATCCAGAATGGTTCAGAAAGTGAACGGTCAACAAAGTGAACATATTTGGAGAGGGACATGGATAAAAAAGTAGAAGAAGCATTATTAGGTGCGTGGATGGATATGGCACTTCATATTCGCGGCAATCGTCTTGTGACAAGCCTTTCTTTCAACGAAATTGTTGTTTGTAGTATGCTTTATCGCAGTATGCAGGAAGGTGTCGGTATGCTGACTGCTACAGATTTGGGTAGTCGAACGAAGCTTTTGAAGTCTCAATTAAACAAAGTATTGACAGTGATGGAAGAAAAGGGACTGATTGAGCGTATTCGTAGTGAAGAGGATAAGCGAAAGATATATTTAAGGCTTAGGGAAGAAAGGTTATCTGTTTACTTGGAAGAACATGAGAAAGTCATGGTGATTGTACATCAGGTGTGTACTTCTTTGGGAGAAGAAAAGACAAGAGTTTTATCAGAACTCCTTTTAGAGGCTGTTGCAGTGGTGGACAAATTTAAGCCAGTGACCGAACAGTGAATTTTGTGAGGTTAAGAAAATGAGTGTTAGAATTATTGTAGATTCTGCAAGTGATATTACTTTGGATAGGGCAGCAGAGCTGAATGTGGATGTAATTCCTTTAAAAACCATTTTTGGTGAGAAGGAATATTTAGACGGGGTAACCATTTCACATAAGGAATTTTATGAGAAGTTGATTGAATCTGATGTACATCCCACAACCAGTCAGATTCCGCCATATGAATTTGAGGAACGATTTGCAGAGGCAAAAGAGGCTGGTGACACGGTACTTTGCATTACATTATCATCCAAATTATCCGGCACATACCAGAGTGCCAATATTGCAGCACAAGACTATGAGGATTTGGTAATGATTGTAGACAGTGAAAATGTTGCAATCGGAGAGCACCTATTAGTGGAAATGGCGGTTAAGCTTCGGGGAGAAGGAAAATCAACAAAAGAAATTGCAGAAGTTTTAAATGCAGAAAAGAAAAAGATTCGATTGATTGCATTATTGGATACGTTAGAGTATTTGAAAAAAGGTGGTCGTATTTCCGGTACTGCAGCGGCAGTTGGCGGGCTTTTATCAATTAAGCCGGTTATTGCCATTGAAAACGGTGAAATTGCAGTTCTCGGAAAAGCAAGAGGAACCAAAAATGGACAAAATCTTCTGAGAGAGTATAGCACAAAGCAGGGAAATATTGATTATACCAAATCCTGCTTGTTAGCCTACACCGGCTTGTCTGATGAGCTTCTTCGAAAATATATCGCAGACAGTGAGGAGTTGTATGCCGGTTTTGAGAGAGAAATTCCAATCTGCACCATTGGTAGCAGCATCGGCACACATGCAGGACCGGGGGCTATCGCAGTAGCTTTTTTTATTACATAGGAAAGAGAACTTTCCTATGTAATAAAAA
>JAZQUB010000062.1:0-74016 GCA_045631045.1 Lachnospiraceae bacterium | reverse complement strand
GGCAACATGGGATTAACAGAACAACAGAAGCAGGAAAGAATAAGAGATTTAAGACCAATTGATGACGTGTTTTTTGAGGTGCTGGCACGGAATGTGAGTGTATGTCAGGAAATGCTCCGAACCATTTTGGAGGATGACAGTCTGGTAGTGACAAGTGTCGTAACGCAGTCGGATGAACGGAACCTCTATGGACGCTCCGTGAGACTGGATGCGCTGTGTACCTTGGGCAATGGCACAAAGGTAAATGTAGAAGTGCAGCGCTCCGATAATGATAATCATTTGAAGCGGGCACGGTTTAATGCATCCAGTATTACAGTCAGGGAATCAGAGCCCGGAACGAAGTTTGAAGAGGTTCTTGAACTCTACATAGTATATATTTCAGAGTTTGACTTTTTGAAAGGGGATAAGACCATATATCATGTAGAGAAGGTTCTCAGAGAGACGGGGCAGGTGATTGACGACGGACTGTATGAAATTTTTGTCAATACAGCAGTAGACGATGGCACGGAAATTGCTGAGTTAATGTCCTGCTTCACCAAAAAAGAAGTAAAAAATGCCAGATTTCCGATGTTATCGTCAGAGGTGCGGCGATTGAAGGAATCAGAGGGAGGTATGCAGGTAATGTGTGAAGTGATGCAACGATATGAGAAGATGGCTGCAGAAGCTGCAAAACATGAGGAACGTATGCAAGCAATTAAAAATATGATTGCTAAAGGCTACACAAAAGATGCTATTCTGGATTTGGATTACACCGAAGAGGAATATGCAGAAGCCGAAGCGGAGCTTGGTCAGGAAATTGTAAGGGGAAATCTACACCTTTGATGAATTGTGTGCAGACGCGGATTTAGGTGTTGATATTCCGGCTGAAACCTTGGATACGTATTTTGATTATATCGAAGCAGTCTGCGAGCAGGAAGGAATGTTAAAATATATGCAGGAAACTATTGATAATGTGCGGAAGGCATATGGTTTGGAGTAATTTATAAAAATTTAATACAAAAAAGTGCGATGAAAAGCCTTGCTTATGCATATATGTAATGAGGGATAAATTTAGAACTCAAATAAATATGCAAAGTGAGGTTTTTCTATGCGAAAAAGACAAAGATTAGAGGATTTAAATGTACTGGATGATTTCATGTTAAATGCAATTGCTAATGACCCTGATGTGGGTGAGGTGTTTTTTCGGGAGGTGCTCTCTGTATTGCTGGAGCGAGATATTGGCGAAGTCACAGTAAAGGCTCAGTCGGTAATTCCCGGAGATACACCCGAACTTCGAGGAATCCGGTTGGATGTAGAAATTCAGGAACAGGATAATTCACCGGCAAAATGTCGGCTGTATAACATGGAAGCACAGACATATACGGGAGAAAACTTACAAAAGCGAAGTCGGTATTATCAGGCGAAAAGGATAGCAAACAATTAAAAAGTGGTGAAAAAAACTGGGACAAACTACCGGATTTGTACATGATTATGATTACTACGTTTGATCCCTTTGGTAAAGGTGGCATGATTTATACCTTTGAAAACACCTGCAAGGAATATCCTGATGTGGAAAATAAAGATGGTCTTAAGTACATATACTTTAATACCACTGGAACAAAAGGTGGTACGGAATCCATAAAGCAATTGCTTTCTTATTTGAAACATAGTAAAATAGAAAATGTAACGAACGAAAAGATTTCACATATACATGATTATGTGGAGGCAGTGAAGCAGTCTGCAGAAGTGAGGGACAGGTATATGACGATTGGTGAGATGTTGGATGCGAGTAGGGAAGAAGGTAAAGCAGAAGGTAAAGTAGAAGGTGAAAAAAATGGCCGTATAAATTTGTTGATCGAGATTCTCAGCGAATTTGGGGAAATTCCAGAGGAAATTAAAAAGCAGTTTTATGAAGCGGATGAAGATACGTTAAAGTGTTGGATTAAATTGGCCGCAAGAGCGAGTAGTCTTGTAGAGTTTATGGATAAAATGTAGTAGAGAGATGGTACTCTTGATGAACGGGAGCAGTTGCTAAGTGAATTAGTGGCTGCTCCCGGTCGTATATGTGTTTTTTTACCGTACACTCTCCAAATATAGTAAATACGCATCTTTAAACTCTGTATACTTTCTTTTGGTTAAATATGCCCTGAACTGGTTACGGAAGAGGTATATCATGGAGTGGTCAAAGGTGGTAATGTGTTCCATATTAACAATAAAGCTTCTGTGTGGCTGAAAAAAGCAGTTTTCCTGGAGCTGTTTTACCCAGTATGTCATACCTTGTGTGGATTCGTAGGTCTGCTTGATAGTGTGAACAAATACCTTACGTCCTTGTGCTTCCACCATAATAATTTCCGCAGAGGATAGCGTATCTATACCGGTCTTGGTTTCCACGGCAATCTTTGCCACAAAGGTATTGTATAGTTGTAGTGCATCTTGCATGTTGCGATAGAAGCGGTATTTTTCTAATGGCTTAGAGAGATACCGGAAGACGTGAAAACGCATGGCATCGTCTAGGTACTCCACAAAAGAGGTCACAATGAAAATAATGACATTTTTATTGGCACGCTTCAGTTCTCTTCCTACGTAAATGCCATCCAGACCAGGCATTTCCACATCTAAGAAAACAATATCCTTTTCAAGCTTGTCCTCAAGCAGTGCTTCCCCATCGGGAAAAACAGCGATTTCAGGACATTTCAGCTGGTTTTTTACAAAAAAATCCCGAACTAATTTTTCTAACTGAGCTCGTATTAAAGTGTCATCATCGCAAATTACTATACGCATAAAGGCTCCTTATCTTTGGGAAATTAAAGGTTTTTTATCATAATAATAGTATGGAAGGTTCTGCTTTCTTCGTCATAATAAGACTTCATATCTCCGCCATACTTCCCGGCAATGCGAGAAATGCTTTTCATGCCATAACCATGATGCAGTTTATTACGTTTGGTGGTAGGGAGTTTGCCTTGTGCATCAAACGGATTGACCCGGCAGGTATTAATCATAGTTAAAATGGTAAAAGAGGTATTCTCCTTTGGAGCAAGACAGAATAGTTCTGTATTTGTTGTAAAAATGAAATATTTTTTATAAGTATCTGTAAAAGTTACAATTCAATTAGGATTTAAGCGTATTTTTACCAAAAAAGCCTTGTTTTATGTCATTCGTGCAATTAGACTCGTAAATTATGCTTATTTACGTTATGATACAAATGTAGCTTCTATGACAAATATGGAAGAAGGAGGGACTTACAGTGAAGAAGAATACAACAGAACATAAGGTTGCAAAGAAATTAACTTCTGTTTTAAATGGAGTATTACGCACAGAAGCAAATACTGTGTCAAGCTTGGTTTTTTATCAGCCAAAGGCACCAAAGGATTTGATGCGCTTTAAGAACAACAAGTGATTTCAAAGGTTACAAATGGAATTACTTCATGGCTGATTAGATGTGAGGCAATTGATGAGGCAGACCGGGAATTATATGAATATGCCGTACATAGTCTTTGGCTGAACATTGCACCAATATTTTTAGTGCTTTTATTAGGAGGTGTAATGGGAAGGATAAGAGAAGGCATGTTGCTTATCATTCCATTTTTGGCTATCAGAAAATACAGCGGTGGTTTTCACGCAAAGAAAGAAAGCACCTGTCTGGTAAGTTCCAGCGTGCTTTTAGCATTATGTGTGTATCTGACCGGACTATTAACATATGGAATATTTCTTAATAGCTTTGTAATTGTATCCATCATCAGCCTGATGATGTTCAGCCCGATAGATACAGAAAACCGCAGATTGGACACGGAGGAGAAAAAACGCTACAAATTTCTTACTTGTGTACTGGTACTTATAGTTGCTGTGGTATATTTGATGCTTGTCATGTGCCATGCATATAACTATGCGGTATGTATCGCAATTGGAATAATGCTGTCAGCAGGAGTGCAGGTTCCTTGTATATTGAAAATGCTAATGAAAATTGAATAAAGAGTGAAAAGACCGTGTGAGTAAATTGCATGGTCTTTTTAGGTTGTTTGGAAAAGTGCTTCGCTCTGAAATAATAGAGGTGTGTAGGCTTGTAAAGGGCAAAAAACGACCAAAAACGGCAGGAAAATGTTGTTTCGTGCAGGAAGTATGGACATATTTGTAAGAAGCGGTATCATAAAGATGTCATTGAAAGCTACAAAAAGATAATTTAAAAGGAAGGAAAATTAATTACTTTTGAAAAGTAATTAAAACAGGTGTATTGGTATGTTAAAAAAGAAAATTATGGTTCCTATTTGTGTGATGTTACTTGCCACATCAGTAGTAGTTCCTGTGAAGGCAGCAGCACTTGCAGCAAATTTTAGTATTGAATCTACAGTATTAGCTGATGGTGTTAGATTACGTAGCACACCAATTGATGGTACTATCTTAGAATTGATGTACAAGGGAGAAAAAGTATTAATTGACTCCGAAAATCTTTATGAACAAATTGGTAATGCTTGGATGCACGTACAACGTGTGCAAACTGGTACTATAGGATATTGTGATGCACATTATGTAGGATACTAATTTTTACAACCGCCTGCAAGCTTTTTGCAGGCGGTTAACATATTTATAACAGCAAATTATTATGCTTATAAAACCATATAAAATTACTGGGAGGGTTTGCTATGAGTCGAAAAAGAATGTTACTTTTAAGTTCACTTTTAGTCTTGGGGATGACTGTTGTAGGTTGCAGTACCGATGGTACAGATGAGAAGGCATTTTCACACCCCAAAAGTGAAGTTTTGCAGGAGAGTATTGGGGAATCAAGTATAGAAATAAATTACGAGGCACTTGAGGTTGATTATACTGGTGAGGCTCCGATTTATGATGTGTGTAATTATAGGGATAAAATATATTTTACATGCGAGCTGGAAGGGGAATATGCAGGAATATATGAGATGGCGGTGGGTGAAGATTCGTCCCGCGCTGTTTTGGCAGGATTGACAGATGGGTTGGTTCCGAAGGTAATTACAACAGGAACGGATGGAAGCCTGTATACAATTTTGAAGAGTGATGATGTGGATGGTAAGCTACAGCAAATGCTCTTATGGAAGCTGGACGACCAGGGGAATATTGTTTTGGAAAAGGATATAACGGAACTGGTGCCGGAGCAGTCTGCACCATGGGCCATTGCGGTGGACGCAACAGGGTATATCTTTGTACGAATCGGAATTATGAGAGAGGAATTATTTCTCGTATTTGATGAAGCGGGGAATTACTCTGGAGCAATTAAAAATACCGAAAATTATCAACATATTGATGCATTGGGCAGAGCCCAAGATGGATATGTGTATGCAATTCTTGGCAGGCAGGATGCAACCAATATACTTGCTAAATGCGACGGTGCAACCTGTTCTATAGAAGAATATACACTGGGTCCGGTAGCCGGTGGTTCCGGTCTGTTTGCTGTAGTTGGTGATGGGGTTGATAGTGACTTGACCTTGTATGGACCCGGATATGGTCTCTGTAAATATGATATGGAAAAGGAAGCCATCGTTTATCTGGCATCAAACGATTTTCCATGTGTCGTAGATGGAAAGAAGGGGTGTGTCTTGGAGGACGGTCGTTTCCTTATGGTAGCACCAACGATTGAGGTAATCGAGGATACGATTGTATATAAGGCAGAAGGTACCAAGCTTTATTACATTCCGCTTATGGCTCCTGCACAAAAAACACAACTATCCATGGCGGTTTTCAAAGAAGATATGGTGCTTTCAGAATACATAAAGGAATATAATTCCAAGCAGACGGACTGTGAAATTATTTTAAAAAATTATCTTGTGCAGGGAGAAGAATATATACCTTTAAAGGACGCCGTAAATAACATGATGATGGAGATAGCCACCGGGAAGGGGCCTGATTTGGTTAACTGGGGTTCGCGGTATTCTCCTGCCTATGTAATGAATGAGGCTTTTGTAGATTTGTCAGGCTACGTAGCTGGGTTGTCAGAAGACGATTATATAAAAAATATTTTAGAGGCCTTTGCTATCGATGGGAAGCTGTATGCATTAGTGCCGGAATTCAAAATAAGTACCATTGTTCTGCGAGATGAAGAATTGAATGACTTGTGTGAATGGAGTGTAGAAGCTTTAATGGAATACTACAAGAATAGAGAGGCGGGAACTATATTATTTCCGGGGGAAACAAGTTTAAGTGTATTCGGGTATTTGTGTAGTGGGAGTATTGAGGAATTTATAGATTGGTCAAATGGCACTTGCAATTTTGAACAAGACAGTTTCAAACAATTGCTGGAGTTTGCAAATATGTTTCCAAAAAGTTTACGGTTTGATGATGAAACTTCTCTTATTGCGTTGTTCCGAGAGGGAAAGGCATTGCTGTATCCTATGACAGTGTCTAGTGGGTTTGATATTACTCGTGTGGGCACTATGTTTGGAGAGCGAAAGGTCGCTTACATGGGATATCCAATAAAAGGGTGCAGTGGTAATGTGGCAGAGGTGGCAAATTATGCATTTAGCATAAATGCTCTAAGTAAACATCAGGAAGAGGCAATGGATTTTCTGGAAACGACCATGAAAGGAAGTTTTCAAGAACAGCTTGAGAACCTTCCGGTTTCACGTACGCTGTTGCAGACATACATTCAGCAAGCAAAAGAATTGGAATATACTCCAAATACAGAAGGGATAAAAGAACCAAAAGCAAAGGCGTGGCTTCGCTTTGAAGGCGAAGAGCCGGTGGCCATATACAACATTTCACAAGAAAATGAAGAAAGCTTTTGGAACCTTGTAGAAAGCGTGGAAAAAAGTAGCGTCGTGGATAGTACAGTTTATAGTATTATTCTAGAGGAAATGGAAGATTTTTTTAGTGGAGCTAAGGAAAAAGAGGATGTGATTGATGTTATTCAGAGCAGAGTAAGGGTGTATTTGGCGGAGCAGATGAATTGAAAATGTGAAAAATACTATTACGAGCTGGTTGAATAGAACGTTTACAATATAGACATACTATGATATAATATGTCTATAAAACGGAGGTGTGATATGCGAGCTTTACAAGAACGAATTAGACCATCAGCAGATTTGAGAAATCATTATAATGAAATATCTAAACAATGTAGAGAGGGGCGAGAGGCGGTAATTATTACGGTAAATGGAAGAGGAGATACCGTGTCTCTTAGTTATGAGGAATACAACCGTATGAAGGCAAGAATTGAGCTTTTAGAAATTCTTGCGGAAGCAGAAGAGGATGTCAATGTAGGAAGAGTTGCCCCTATGGAAACTACTTTTACAAATTTGCGTGCAATATTAAAGGAGCGGTGTAATGACTAACTATACTGTAATGCGAACGGATACAGCAGATGCACTTATTCATAAAATTATTCTTGACATTGCAGAAAAATTTGGTGTAGAGGTGGCTTTGGAAAAGTTGAACAAATTGGAAGAACAGATTATGTTGCTTGGGACTAATCCGTATGCAGGTACAGAACCACGCTATATGATTCTTCGTAGACAAGGATATAAAGTGCTTAGAACAGAAAAAAATCTGGTTTTTTATAAGATTGATGAAAAACAAAAAGTAGTTACAGTATATGCAGTGGTTGACCAAAGACAAGATTATTTGAATATCATAAGGGGATTATAATTTACAAAAACCATCCCGGCAGTTCTATTTGGAACCGCCGGGATTTCATGTCATGTAACTTATAATGGCTTAGCGCCTGCTTTTTCCTGAAGCTTGTCTACCCAGCGTTTGAACTTGCCTCTCTTAGTAGGTTCAGCCTGTGGGAGCTTGCCGTGCAATGCCTTCACATCCATAATGTAAATGCCGCTGATAACAGCCTTTACTTCCTTCTTTACCGGGATGAGGTCATAGATTTTGTCATCGCACATCAGGGTCATAATCTGAGGACCAACTTTACACTTTACAACGGAAACTTTGGAAAGTCTCAGATATTTCGGGGTCTGGTCGATTACCATCTGTGGTAAGCCGGACTCTTTTAATTTCATGCGTTTTTTGTCGATGATTAGCATGGAAACAGTTTGTTTGTTCTGCTCCAGTAATACTTGCTGCTCGGACTGCTTTTTCTGTGCTTTCTTACCTAAAAAGTAAAGAGCTACGCATCCGCCAACAAGAAGAAGTAAAATCACCAACAGAATAATGGTACTTGGTTTCATGTAGTTTCTCCTAATTATATTTTACTTAATATTGATATTTTAGCAAATTTTATCTGATTAGGCAATAGAAATATAAGGCTGCAAGAATAAAAAAAGTTTTAAAATTCTGTGAATTTGCAAGGAAGTCTTTGCTATTTACAAAAAATGTGTTATGATTAGATGACTATGGTTAGTTAGAGACTAATTTTTACAAAATATAGAAAGAGAGAAACATATTATGAAAAAGAAATTAGCAGTTTTATTAGCACTTGCTATGTCTGTGGCATCTTTGGCGGCTTGCGGAGAAGAAAAAACAACGGAAAGTAGCACAGAGCTGGCTACATTTACACCAAGTGTGGAAATTGTAAAGGTGGAAGGTGATACGTTAGACCTTTCCGCTTTGCCGGTAGAGGAGTATGTGACCTTGGGAGAATATAAGGGTCTTACCGTGAATGTTACTCCAAAGGCAGAGGTGGCAGATGAGACAGTGGAAAGTACCTTGATGGATTATTATTATCAGCATGGTTCTTACTATCTTACAGCAGAAGACTTCCTTACAGAGGGTACCGTAGCAGAGACCGATATCGTATTGATTGACTTTGAAGGTAAAAAAGACGGTGTGGCTTTTGAAGGCGGCACTGCAGCAGATACTATTTTGGGTATTGGCTCCGGTAGTTTTATCGACGGCTTTGAATCCGGTCTTGTAGGCGTAAAGGTTGGCGAGACTGTGGACTTGAAATTAAAGTTCCCTGAAAATTATGGAAACGCAGACCTTGCAGGACAGGATGTTGTATTTACCGTTACTGTAGATGGTGTAGTATGCTTTGAGGATGACACGATTAAGAAGTTTGGCTTAACAGATATTAATACAGTAGCGGATTATCGTGAAGCGATAGTTTCCATGTTGGAGTATGAAGCAGAAAGCATATATTACGATAATTTAAATAATGCAATTTGTCAGGCGTTAGTTGAGGCGTGTCAGGTTACTAAGATTCCGGAAAGTATCTTTAATAACCAGAAGGCATATGCAGAAGAGCAGCTTAGTTATGAAGCAACTTACTATTATGGTGTAGATGCTGAGCTTTATGCACAAATCATGAGTGGCATGAGTTTAGCTGATTATGCATCTGCTATTGCAGAGAGCTATACCATTCAGGGTGTTATTTTCCAGGCAATTGCAAATGCAGAAGGTTTAGAGGTTACTCAGGAAGAAATTGATGCATTTGTAAGCGATTATGTGGCTGTTTATGGTCCGGACTACGGCATTGATTCCGTAGAAGCATTTTACGAAAATAGCAGTGTAGAAGATGTAAAGACTGTAATATTACAGGAAAAAGTAATTGCTTTTATGATAGAGAATTCTACTATTGTTGAAAAATAATAATTGGTAATATTTGTAGTTGCAAATATATGGCAAACAGGGGTATAATATGTACACATAGTGAGCATTTATGCCCTTTTCCAATATTATAGAAGCTATGAGGGACAGATTATGGAATTAACAGACATTAGAGAACTTTATGCCTGCCCGGACAAGTATATCGGACAGGAAGTTATCGTAGGAGGCTGGGTACGCAGTCTTCGTGACTCCAAGGCGTTTGGTTTTATTGTATTAAATGACGGCACATATTTTCAGCCATTGCAGGTTGTTTACCATGACAATCTGGACAATTTCCAGGCAATCAGCAAGTTAAATGTTGGTTCTGCATTGGTAGTAAAAGGTACTATTGTGGCTACGCCGGAGGCAAAGCAGCCTTTTGAAATGCAGGCAGCAGAGGTTATGGTGGAAGGTGCTTCTACACCGGACTATCCATTACAGAAAAAGCGTCATACCTTTGAATATTTACGTACCATTTCTCATTTGCGTCCTAGAACCAATACTTTCCAGGCCGTATTTCGTGTACGTTCTTTGATTGCCTATGCAATTCATACCTTTTTTATGGAGAGAGGTTTTGTATATGTACACACTCCGCTTATTACCGGCAGCGACTGTGAAGGCGCAGGCGAGATGTTCCGTGTTACAACCATGGACATGGAAAATCCACCGCGCAAGGAAGACGGTAGTATTGATTATAGCCAGGATTTCTTTGGTAAAGAGACTAACCTTACCGTTAGCGGTCAGTTGAATGGCGAGACCTATGCGTTTGCATTTAAAAATATTTATACTTTTGGACCTACCTTCCGTGCGGAGAACTCCAATACCACCCGTCATGCGGCAGAGTTCTGGATGATTGAGCCGGAAATGTGTTTTGCAGACTTAAACGACGATATGCAGCTTGCAGAAGATATGTTAAAGTTTGTCATCCGTTATGTATTAGAAAATGCACCGGAAGAAATGAGCTTCTTCAACCAGTTTGTGGATAAGGGTCTTATTGAGAGATTAAATCACGTGGTAAGTTCTGAGTTTGGTCATGTGACCTACACAGAAGCGATTGAGCTTTTATCTAAGAACAATGACAAATTCGATTATAAAGTATATTGGGGATGTGACTTACAGACAGAGCATGAGCGTTACCTGACAGAGGAAATTTTCAAGCGTCCTGTTTTCGTTACAGATTATCCAAAGGACATCAAGGCTTTCTATATGAAGCTGAACGAAGACGGTAAGACCGTTGCTGCGATGGACTGTCTGGTTCCTGGCATCGGCGAGATTATTGGTGGTTCTCAGAGAGAGGATCGTTTAGATGTGCTGGAAGCACGTATGGATGAGATGGGTCTTAATAAAGAAGATTATGGCTTCTATTTAGACCTTCGTAAGTACGGTTCTGCACGTCATGCCGGCTTTGGCCTTGGCTTTGAGCGCTGCGTAATGTACCTTACAGGTATGGGCAATATCCGTGATGTAATTCCTTTCCCACGAACCGTAAACAACTGCGATTTGTAAAATGTTTTTAGAAAGGACAACTATGAAGTTATCTAAGCGATTTGTGGCATGTGTGACAGCATGTACAATAGCATGTGGACTGATTGGTTCACATTTACTTTCTGCTGAAGCATCCACTCTCAGCAGTCTCCAGCAACAGCAGCAACAGCTGCAGCAGCAGATTAACCAAAACCAAAACGCATTAAGTCAAGTAAATAAGGAAATTGACCGGATGGAAGCGGAACGTAAAGAATATCAGCTTTACCTGGACGATCAGAAGTCTGAGATGATGAATCTTATGAAGGACATTGCATATTACGAGACTGCCATCGAAGAAAAAGCACAATCCATTGAGGACGCAACGGTGGAACTGGAAGCTGCAATGAAGCTTCGAGATGAACAGTATGATGCGATGATGGTTCGTATTCAGTATATGTACGAAAGCGGCAATAACGACAGTTATCTTTCCATGCTGCTTACCAGTCAGGGGTTTACGGATTTTTTGAATCGTGCAGAGTATGTGGACAATCTTTATGCATATGATAGTGCTATGTTGTCTGATTACGAACAGTTGGTATCCGGTATTACTACCATGCGTGACACCCTGGAAATGGACAAGCGCAATTTGGAAGCAGAGCAGGTGTTACTGGATGAGCATAAAGTAGAGCTGGAACGTATTATGGCAGAGCTGGAGGACACCATTTCCGACTACGATAAGTTGGTTGCAGATGCGGAAAAAAAGGCCAAAGAGTACAAAACGCAGATTGCTTCCGGACAGAGTAAGATTGAGATTATTAAAAAGCAGCAAGAAGAGGAAGTGAAAAGACAGCAGCTTCTGGCACAGCAACAACAGCAGCAACAGCAACAAAACAACAGCGGTGGTTCAGATAAGGTTGTCGGAACCGGAACCGGTGCTGAGGTTGCAGAATTTGCATTACAGTATGTAGGTAATCCATATGTTTGGGGCGGTACTTCTCTGACCAATGGCGCGGACTGTTCCGGGTTTATTATGTCTGTGTATGCACAGTTTGGATATTCGTTGCCGCATTCTTCTTTTTCTATGCGTAAAAGCGGTATAGGGGTGAGTTTAGAGGAAGCACAGGCAGGCGACATTATCTGTTATAGTGGACATGTGGCGATTTATATTGGCAATGGCAGGATTGTACATGCCAAGGGAGACGAATATGGCATTGTGACAGACCCGGTATATTATGGCTGGGGAGGCACCGGACCTACTGTTTTGGCTGTTCGGCGCATTATAAATTAGTTTTTTACAGAAGTGTATGTGTTTTTATACATGCACTTCCTTTTTACCGTTATTATGTATAATAAAAATGTACATACTTAATTAAAAAGGGGATATAGACACTATGAAAACGGGGTGGTCCAGAAATAAGGCGATAAGTTTGGTGACAAATATTTCTCGAATAGGATTATATGTACTTGCGGGGAGTATGTTGCTTTGGCTGAATGCCAGTTCCTGGTCAATAGAAGGGTGGATATCCGTTTTAATCGTGTTGTTGTTTAGTGTAGGATTACGATGGCTTCTGGAACGAGGCGTTATACATGGAATGTATTTGGAATGGATGGTTCTTGGAGTCTGTTGTGTTCTATTCTGGTTGATTTGTATGTGGTGGGTAGCTATAGTTCCTTATAAAATGGAAGGAGATCAGGCAATTGTCTGGCAGGCTGCAGTACTTGCATTAGAAGACAATTTCAGTATGTATGGTTATGGCGGGGAAATATTTATTTATCCGCAACAGCAAGGGCTTGCATTTTTGTATGAGATACTATTTCGGCTGACCGGCAGTACCAGTCAGCAGATGATAGGATACGTGAATGCTTCTATGGCGCCATTGACTCTTTTCTTTGGCTACCTGTGTGTAAAGGAGATTTCCGGTGTCAAGGCGGCAGTTTATTTTTTGCCATTGATGATATTATGTCTTCCATATATAATTTACTCTCCGTATGTATACGGCGATATTCCATCTATTAGCTTGTCTTTTGTACTACTATGGGCTATTTTAAAATTTAGCAGCACCATGAAGTATCGATATGCTATGTTAGCATGTGGTGCAGCAGCACTTGCATTGATTTGCCGAAAGAATATCTGGATTTTTTTGCTGGGGGCTCTGATAGGACTGCTATATCAGGCATGGCAGAAGTGGAATTTAAAGCCTATATTCTTTGCGGTATGTATAGTACTTTGCGCATCCTTTAGTATGACCGGCATTAGGCAGTTTAACAGTAATCGTTCCGGATATCCGGTATCTGAAGGAATGCCTGCTGTTTTATGGCTTGCTATGGGAGTTCAATATAGTGACTATGGCGCCGGTTATTATAATAATTATAGTAAAGAGGTCTATCAAAAGGTTGATTTTGATCGGGAACGTGCCGTTGTAATCGGATGGCAGGAAGTAAAAGAGCGTATCAAGATCTTTGGGGAATATCCTGACCAATGTAGGATGTTTTTTCGTGAGAAGATGCAAAGTCAATGGGCAGACCCTTTGTTTGAGTCTGTGAAGTTTACCGGAAGCTTTAATAAAGATTATATGAGCGGGTTGCCGTCTGTGGTCTTAAAGATATATCAGGGTGAAACAAAAAATACATTAAATAAGATATGCTCTATGATGATGTCTGTGGTATATTGTTTTTCCTTTATAGGAGTAGCTATTCGATATTTTAAAAAGAAACCCATTATGGAGGATATTCCGTTAATTGTATTTGTGGGTGGATTTTTATTTAGTATTATTTGGGAAGCAAAAGCAAGATATGTGTTCCCATATTTTGTATTGTTGCATTTATATGCAGCCTATGGATTGACAGATTTGACAGAAGAGATTAAAGTTAAATTGTTAAAGTTTGCTGGTAAGAGAGTGGAGTAAAGAGGATTAAACATGAACTCTATTTTGGAAAAGGTAGAACATAATAAGCAATGGATAACAAAGGCTGCAAATGTGGCGTGGCCGGCTGTTTTAGAATTCTTTTTTGTTGCATTGGTAGCAATGGTGGACTCCTTTATGGTAAGTAAGGTGGGGGCATATGCAGTAGCGGCAGTAGGATTGACTACACAGCCTAAGTTTTTTTGTCTTGCGATGTTTATTGCAATTAATGGCTCTGTTTCTGCGCTGGTAGCCCGTAGAAAAGGAGAGGGCAGGCGAGAAAGTGCGAATCGTATACTGATTACAGCTATTATCTGTGTAGTAGTAGGCGTGGCAGTGATTAGTACACTTGCAGTGTTTATGGCAGATGAAATTATTCATATTATGGGCAGTGAACCGGATACACATGATAGTGCAGTTGCATATTTTCGCATTGTCATAGGGTTTACCATTTTTAACTGTATTTCTCTGGTTATTAATGCTGCACAGCGTGGTAGCGGTAATACTAAAATTGCTATGCGCACCAATATTACGTCCAATCTTGTCAATGTTGTTTTTAATTATCTGTTGATTCATGGTAATTTAGGCTTTTCTGCGCTTGGTGTCAGAGGTGCTGCCATAGCCACGGTACTGGGGACGGTTGTGGCGTGTGGTATGAGTATTGCTTCTTTGTTCCGTAAGGATAGCTTTGTGAGCGTACCATATATGTTTGAAAAACACCTGTTTGCAACAAAACGTGCGTTGAAGGACATTGTGTCGTTTGCCTCCAATGTATGTGTGGAGCAGTTGATGATACGTTTTGGATTTATAGTTTCTGCAATGCTTGCAGCAAATCTTGGTACACAGGCTCTTGCAGCACATCAGGTGGGTATGAATGTAATGCATTTGAGCTTTGCATTTGGAGACGGTCTACAGGTGGCAGCAGTTACGTTGATTGGTCAAAGTTTGGGACAAGGAAAGCCGGAACTAGCTAAAAAGTTTGGAAATATTTGTCAAGGAGTGGGATTGGGCATATCTATTTGTCTGTCTGCCTTATATTTGCTGTTAGGGCGGTGGTTCTTCAGTTTGTATTTTCCAAACGACCCGTCCATCGTGAAAATTGGTCTTGTAATTATGAAGTTTATGATATTCATTGTACTTTGTCAGGTGTCACAGGTAATCTTTATGGGAAGCCTTCGGGGGGCGGGTGACGTACGATATACTACGATTATCTCTATGCTTAGCGTTGCAATTATCAGACCGGGGATTTCTTATGTGGCGGCGTACGCTATGAACCTGGGGATTACCGGTATCTGGATTGGCGTGCTGGCTGATCAATTTATGAGACTTGTTCTTACTGGTGTAAGATTTCGATCCGGGAAATGGATGACGAAGAAGATTTAGGGAGTTTGGGTTAATGAAGCACAAAGGACTAATTTTGGTGGCGGCGCTTAGCGTTTCCGTGGCGCTTGGCTGTACCCTCGGGCACAGTATGGGAACTAGTTTTGCAAAAGAATGGTCTGCACAGTCAAACAGTATTACTGCAGATGTAAAATATCAATCGCTTATAGATGAAAATATATTTCTTCTTGAAAAAAACGGAGCAGTGCCGGCATATGAGGATATGGCCGGTTTTGAGCAAAATGCAACTTTAATTGAGCAACAGGAAGCATGGAATCTCGTATTGGTAAATAAATGGAATGAGCTGGAAGCAGGATATGAACCTGAATTAATTGAGGTTGCAACAGGACACAGAGTCGATTCTCGTATTGCAGAGTCCTTAATGGATATGATACGGGGAGCCAAGCGGGCGGGATATGCCATTTACATTCTTTCTTCTTTCAGAGACATGGAGAAGCAGATTAGTTTATATAATGCAGAAGTAGACAAGTGGCTATGGGAAGGCTATAGCCAGGAAGCAGCGGAAGAAAAGGCAGGTACCATCGTGGCATTCCCGGGAACCAGTGAACATCATTTGGGATTGGCTGTGGACTTGGTTTCCAGCGAACATGTGAAACTGGATCAGGATGCAGAAAAGACCAAAGGATATCAGTGGCTTGTAAAGAATTGTCATGAGTATGGTTTCATTTTGCGTTATCCTAATAATGCCTCTGATGTTACAGGTATTATCTATGAGCCGTGGCATTTCCGTTATGTAGGTGTGGAAGCCGCAACAGAAATTATGCAGAAAGGGATTACCTTGGAGGAATATTTGAGTGGACTTGCTTCCTAAATTTATGCTTGACAAATAATTACAGGTTGTATATAATATGTTTGTTGTGTGACAACAAATGCCCAGATAGCTCAGTTGGTAGAGCAGAGGACTGAAAATCCTCGTGTCGCTGGTTCGATTCCGGCTCTGGGCATTTCTTTGATTGTTATCAATTTCATTTTAATGGAATTTGATATATACTTTATTTCTCTATCCTTAAAACCCCGGGGCAGGAAGCTGTCCTGGGTGTTTTAAGTTAAAGTGGCTTAAAAGTTACATTTATCGTATGGAAAATGTCGAATTGGGCTATGTTTGTGCATTTTTGCGGACTAGCCAGATGACAAGAAAAGTGATATAATAGTAGAATCAAGGAGAGGGCATTAATATGGATAAAACAATCAGATTAAAAGGTCGATTGTAGCAATACATAAAATTTACTCTGTACTTGGGCATTTTATTGCTTCTTGTGAATGTTGCATTATATTTAATGGATGTCAGAGCAGGAGCTGTTCTGAGTGTTTTTGTGGTGTTTTATTTTGCTGTTACTATTTGGTTGTCAGCCACAAATCAAAAGGTTCTTATAAGGGAACTTATAGATTTTGCTACAGAATACGGTCAGGTGCAAAGTACACTTATGAAGGAGTTTGATGTACCATATGCGTTATTGGATGAAAAGGGACGTGTGTTATGGAGCAATGAAGCATTCCGACAGATAGTGGGGAACGTCCGCACGCGCAACGTGCTGATTTCTCAGCATTTGCCTGCTATTAGTAAAGAGAAGCTTCCGGTAGAAGAGGAGGCGGTAGATATTCCGCTGACACATGAGGGGAAGGAATATAGGGCAAGAGTAACCAGGATTGCATTTCAGCATATATTTGGATTGCCGGATGAAGAAGAGGCAGAGATTCATTACCTCTACAGTGTCTTTTTGTATGATGAAACAGCGTTGAAGTTTGCCATAAGGCAGGTGGACGACCAGAGCCTTGCAATAGGTATTCTGCACTTGGACAATTATGAGGAAGCGCTGGAGAGCATTGAAGAAGTTCGTCGTTCTTTGTTGCTGGCACTTATTGACCGAAAGGTAAACAAATACATTAGTGCGGTGGATGGTATTTGCCGTAAGTTGGAAAAGGACAAGTATTTTGTAATCCTGCGTAAGAAAAATGTAAAGCAGTTACAGGAAATGAAATTTGATTTATTGGAGGACGTTAAAACCGTTAATATCGGTAATGAGATGGCAGTAACCATGAGTATCGGTGTGGGTTATGATGGTCTTTCTTATGCACAGAATTATGAATTTGCCCGTCATGCCATTGATTTAGCATTGGGACGGGGAGGTGACCAGGCTGTTGTAAAAGCCGGTTCGGACATCTTATACTTTGGAGGTAAGAGTCAGAAAGCAGAGAAGAATACTCGTGTAAAGGCTCGCGTAAAGGCGCATGCTTTAAAGGAAATTATTGCTTCCAAGGATCAGGTTCTTGTTATGGGACATCGGCTTCCGGATGTAGACTCCTTTGGTGCGGCAATAGGTATTTGCAGGATCGCCAGAATTTGCAATAAAGAAGCTCATATTGTACTACATGATGTGGCAGGTGCGTTGCAGCCTATGACAAGCCTGTTTATGGATAGAGTGGAATATGCTCA
This sequence comes from Lachnospiraceae bacterium, assembly GCA_045631045.1. Taxonomy (GTDB): domain Bacteria; phylum Bacillota; class Clostridia; order Lachnospirales; family Lachnospiraceae; genus RGIG6307. Next base: position 56,337 of record JAZQUB010000062.1, on the reverse strand, counting down.
GGATATGATTATCAGTCCGAAGGATGCCATGGAAATGGTGACAGCCAATACCGTACTGGTAGTAGTAGATGTGAATCGACCTGCCATTACAGAGTGCCCGGACTTACTTCGAATGTGTAAGACTGTGGTTGTTATTGACCATCACAGGCAGGGAGCAGATACCATAGAAAATGCCACCTTGTCCTACATTGAACCATACGCGTCCAGCTCTTGTGAGATGGTTTCCGAGATTTTACAGTATACGGCTGATAACCTTCGTATTCGTTCGGAAGAAGCAGATTGTTTATATGCAGGTATTGTAATTGATACTAACAATTTCCTGTCTAAGTCCGGTGTAAGAACCTTTGAGGCGGCAGCATTTTTACGCAGAAACGGAGCAGACGTTACCAGGGTGCGTAAGATGTTCCGAGAGGAAGCGATTGATTATAAGACCAAGGCAGATGCAGTAAGTCAGGCAGAGATTTACCGTGGTGACTATGCTATCTCCTATTGTCAGGGAGAGGAGGTTGCCAATCCAACCGTGATTGGTGCGCAGGCAGCCAATGAATTGTTAAATATTAAAGGGGTAAAGGCCAGCTTTGTGCTGACCCCTTATCAGGGAAAAATATATATTTCAGCCCGCTCTATTGATGAGGTAAATGTTCAGGTTATTATGGAGCGTATGGGTGGCGGCGGTCATCTGAATGTGGCAGCGTGTCAAATGGAAAATGCCACATTGGCTGATGCGGAAGGTGCATTGAAGAGCACATTAGATACCATGATTGAGGAAGGTGATTTATCATGAAAATAATTTTATTACAGGATGAGAAAAAGTTGGGCAAGAAAGGCGACATTGTGGAAGTAAGTGAAGGTTATGCGAGAAACTTTGTTTTGCCTAAGAAAATCGGTGTAGAAGCTACACCAAAGAACTTGAATGACTTGAAGTTACAAAAGTCCAATGAAGCAAAGGTAGCGCAGGAGCAGTTAGATCATGCAAAGGCTATGGCAGAGCTCTTGGCTTCTAAGGAAGTTGTAGTAAGCATTAAAGCGGGGGAAAACGGCCGTACCTTCGGCAGTGTGTCTACAAAGGAAATCGGACAGGCGTTAAAGGCGCAGACCGGTATTGAAGTGGACAAGAAAAAATTGGTGCTGCCGGAAGCAATTAAGAGCTTTGGCGTGTACGAGGTACCGATTAAGTTACATCCAAAGGTGACGGGTACCATTAAAGTGAAAGTAACAGAAGCTTAAGAGGAAAATACTATGCCAACCACTACTACAATGGAAGAGGCCGTGTTAAAGCGCGTGATGCCTCACAGTATCGAAGCAGAGCAGTCGGTTATCGGTTCTATGTTATTGGACCGAGAGGCGGTTGTGGTAGCCAGTGAGCTTTTGCATGGAGAAGATTTTTATAGCAAGCAGTATGGGATTATTTTTGATGCCATGGTAGAACTGAATGCAGAGGGTAAGCCGGTAGATTTAATTGTACTGCAGGAAAAGCTGCGTGAAAAGGATGTACCGCCGGAGGTAAGCAGCCTGGAATTTATGAAGGATATTCTGGCAGTGGTACCTACCTCTGCCAATGTTAAGCAGTATGCTACATTGGTTGCAGAGAAAGCTACATTACGTAAGCTGATTCGTCTAAACGAGGAAATTGCCGGCAACTGCTATGCCGGAAAAGAAAATTTGGAATATATTCTGGATGATACGGAGAAGCGTATTTTTGAAATTTGTCAGCACCGTAATACATCTGATTTTGTACCAATTCGAGATGTAGTTGCTAATGCTATGTACAAAATCGAGCTCGCGAGCAAGACCCAGGGCACGGTTACCGGTATTCCTACGGGATTTATTGATTTGGACTATCGTACTGCCGGTATGCAGCCATCAGACCTTGTTTTAATTGCGGCTAGACCTTCTATGGGTAAAACAGCATTTGTTTTAAATATTGCCCAGTACGCGGCATTTAAACAAAATAAAGCGGTGGCAATTTTTTCCTTGGAAATGAGTAAGGAGCAGTTGGTAAATCGTCTGTTCTCCTTAGAATCCAAGGTGAGTGGTCAAAATATTCGTACCGGTAATCTGTCCGACAGTGAGTGGGAGAAACTTGCAGAAACCGCAGGCATTATTGGTCAGTCCAATCTGATGATTGATGACACGCCGGGTATCACCATTGCAGAGCTTCGCTCTAAGTGTCGTAAGTTTAAGTTAGAAAGAGGTTTGGATATTATCATTATTGACTACTTGCAGCTTATGAGCGGTGGTGGACGCAGCGAATCCAGACAGCAGGAAATCTCTGAGATTTCCCGTTCCTTAAAGGCCATTGCCAGAGAGCTTCATGTGCCGGTATTGGCATTGTCTCAGCTGTCACGAGCTGTAGAGCAGCGCCCGGACCACAGACCGATGCTTTCTGACCTTCGTGAATCTGGAGCTATTGAGCAGGATGCCGACGTGGTAATGTTTATTTACCGCGATGACTATTACAATAAAGAAACCGAGAAACCGGGCGTGGCAGAGATTATTATTGCCAAGCAGAGAAACGGCCCAATCGGTACGGTGGAGCTTGCATGGCTGGCAGACTACACCAAATTTGCAAATTTACAGAGAGATTAGTTTTTTACGAAAGAGGATGGATGAAAGTTCATTCTCTTTTGTTCTACAAATAAAAGGAAAGGGGATTATTATGATACAGCAAATGTATACAATCAAAGAAGCGGCGAAGGAGCTTGGTGTAGAGGCACATGCACTTCGTTACTGGGAAGAGGAGCTTGGTCTTACCATTGAACGCAATGCTCAGGGGCGTCGTGTTTATTCAGAGGAAGATATGCAGATGTTCAAGGATATTATGGCATGGAAGGAGCAGGGGCTTCAGTTAAAGAGTATTAAGGAAATGCTTCATGGGAAAGGAATAGACAAGGAGTTAAGCGGAAGTCGTGACGAACTGGCAGGACACCGCATTATTGTATATCGTCCTAAGGAAATGAATGGACTTGAAGATACTTCAAGTAGGGAGAAGGAAGAAAAAGCAAGACGCCTCCAGGAACTTTTAAAGCAGTTTATTTCCGAAAGCATCCGGGAGAGCAACGAAGAACTGCTGCATGCTATGAAGGAAGGCTTGTTAAAAGAGTTGGATTATCAGTTTCGGCTTCAGGAAGAACGGGAAGAGGAGCGTGAAAAGGTTCGTATCGAAAAGGAAGACGAGCATTTTAAACGTTTGGATGAGAACTTGAGAAGTGCTATGGAAAAAAGGGGTAGGAAGAAGAAAAGAGTGTTTGGGAAGTGAAGTGGTAACATAGTGACAACTCAGCCTTGCAGCCAAAAATGGATTGGATGACTGTGTTTTCTTAGCACGTTTGCACTACGACTCAAAGGTCCCCCGGACCTTTTCCCTGCATACTAGGGCATCTAAGCTCACGTAGCGGAACTAAGCTCGACCTCGGCTAATGCCTTGTCTCGCTAAGAACCGACGCTCGCTTGAAGGCATTCGAAAACACAGTCATTCAATCTGTTATCTGCTGCTAGGCTGAGTTGCTATGTAACATTGGATGAAGAAAAGTTAGAGTAGACATTAGAGGAGTCTCTGCGTCACATTCCGTGAGGTTGGGGCTTCTTTTACTGCAAACAAAGAAAAATAGCATAAGAATACTTGACATAATGAAAAGGAAATGATATAGTAAAACGACTACAAAACGAAGTCGATAAACTTATTGCTTGATGTGAAAGGAGAGAAGGAATATGAGAAAAAGAATATTATTTTTAATGATGGCAGTGAGTATAATGTTTTTGGTCACGGAAAGAGCTACTGTATATGCTAGTGGGATTTCTATTGATGTAGCAGAAGAAATACAATTGCAAGCACAAGCGCTGGTGAATTCTATGAATGAGGAAGAATTGTTGAGAGCAACCTTAAATGATGTCGTGGATGAATCGATTCCGCAATCTGTTAGAGAAGAAGCTATGGGACAGGTGGAGTTTATTCCTGTGGAGGGCGTTTCTCAAGAGGATGTGGAAATTGAAACACATTATACTGTTCAGCGAGTGGGAGAAGTATTAACTAGAAGTGGTTCTTCGTCTAATGTATATGTTGCTTCAGTCGCTGCTTCTTTGAAGCAGGAGTATAGTACTAACAGCAAGAATGATATACAGGCATGGGCGTACGTAATATGGATTGACAATTGGGGTTTTGATAATGAGTTTGTAAGAGCAGATGCTATATGGAACTATAACGAGGGGGCTGTATTGAGTAATCGCATAGTGGAGTATGGGACAATAAATGCATTGTTATCGTGGGTTGAAGGTCCAATAGTGGATTATCCGGAAGATGATTATAACAGGTATGATGTGGGAATGGTTGGCTATAAGTTTAGATGCAGTACATCAATTGATATTGCTAATGTAGGTACATTAAGGTGTACTGCAGTAAGTACAGTATTAGGATAAAGGATATTAGATATGTATATGTTAAAGCGCATATCAATGTCAACGATTATACAGTGGTTGCTTTCAAGCATGGCATTGCTGATATATTTATTTTTTAGTTATAACACTGCGATGATTGAATTGAATTATTATAGTATGCTCTACCTTGTTCCTTCAAGTTTGTTTGCACTTATTATGCTTCTTGTTAATAATAAAGGCAGGTTCTCCTGGTACTGGACAAAGGATAAATGGGTTTGCCTAATAATCAGAATAGGAACATGGATGTTTATGGGATTATTTGGACTTTGTTTTGCAGTTGGAGTAAAAATGATTATAGAAGCTTATTCGTTAGAGATGTGGTGGTGGTTACATATTCTGACAAATGGCGCATTCCATTTTTGGGCTTTGATACCGTCAGGAGTTTATGCAATATTTGAGTTTTTAATGGTTAGTAAACATACGGAAGATTGAGCCATACAATCATAATTTTTTAATGATTCGCCCCAGTGAAATCTGGTAAAGAAGTGGAAGTGATTACAAAATAGAACCCTGCAGTTTCCAAAATCCGGATTGTAGGGTTTTGTTTTGGGCAAATTTAAATTATGCTTAAAAGATTACAAAAAATAGTCAAAGAGACTTGACGTGAAGGTGTAATTTATGCATAATAAAAATGACTACAAAACGAAGGAAATTGGAGGGGGCATATGAGAGATAATTATAGTATGTCGGATGCAGAAAGAGACGTGATGGAGGTTTTGTGGACTTTTCCGGAGGGAGTAAATCAGTCGATACTGTTGGAGGCAGTAAATGCTACAGGGAAGGACTGGAAGCGGCAGACATTAAATACGTTGGTTACTAGACTAATGGAAAAGGGCTTGGTAAACAGGGAAAACAGGCATGTATGTGCTGCTATGGACAAGCAGGCGTATAGTAATTTGCGGGTAGAGGAGGTTGTAAGGGAAGTATATGCTGGAAAAATCAGCAATTTGGTACTTGCCTTTGCAAAGGACAAAAAGTTAACAAAAGAGGATGCAAAAGAGCTGGAAAAGCTTCTGGAAGCATATGAAACGGAGTAATGAGGGGATGAATTATATTTTTACCATGACAGTGTCGGGAACTTGCATTTATTTAGCTTATATGCTGATACGGAGAATCGTAGGAGACCGGCTGGCGGAAAAGTGGTATTATATGCTTTTAAAGGTGACGGTGGTGTATTTTCTCATACCGTTGCCTTTTTTGAAGCAATTTTATATATGGGTGTATGAGACATGGAGTGGAAAAGCGTGGCAGCTGCAGGTTATGTACTATGCCAAGGAGGATATGGTTGTCTTTAAGGGAGAGGGTTTCCTGTACTTAAATGATACGGCTAAGTTACAGGGAACCATTCTATTATTTTGGACAGTAGGAGTACTTGGTATAGCCGCGTGGTTTCTGGCTGATTATATACAAAAAAGGCGATTTGTAGAGAGGGTTCGTGTGGAAGAAGAACCCCGGCAAGAGGAAAAGGTGTTCAGAGAGGAGTTGTGCAGACGGCTTCAGGTATGTAGACAGGTGAAGTTTATAAATCGAAGCGGCGAAAATTCGCCCTTTACCATAGGCTTTTGCAAGCCCGTTGTGTTTTATGACTTTGCAGCACCTAAGGAGCAAAAGGAGCTGTTTTTAGCACATGAACTGATACATATACAGCGAGGAGATATGGTTTGGCGTTTTCTGGGGATTCTGGTAAAGGCCATGCATTGGTACAATCCTCTTGCATGGACATTTGTAAAAGAACTGGAAAAAGTTTGTGAGTATTCCTGTGACGAGTTAGCAATACAGGGCGGTGACGACGCGCTGCGCCACAGATACGTGCAAATTTTAATAAATTATCAAACAGAGAAAGGGGCAGTCTTACGAGTCAACCTGACTAGGGAAGGCGAAGAGACAAAGAAAAGAATGAAAAAAGTATTGAACAAAACAAAGAAGCTATCTGTGGCAGTGTCCGCAACAATTGTGGGAACAGTGGTGGCACTGAACTCCCTGACCGTTTTTGCCTACGAGGATGTGAAAGTGGCAAGAGGGGAGATTTTTGCGGATATGGCGTGGATTGAAGGAGACCTGGCACTTATACCTGCAGGAGAAGAAGTGGTCTGGAAAAATCCGGATTATGTGGATAACTATGTATATCGTTTTGACACACAGTTTGTGGATGTAGATGGAAATGTGTATGAAGTACATGAAAATGTGGATACCTATGCGGTGTGTGTTCATGAGTATGTAGAAGGTATGCTACAGCAGCATCAAAAAAATAGTGACGGAAGCTGTAGAGTATATTTTTATAATGCCACGTACTGTAAAAAATGTGGGAATATATCAGAAAAGGAGTATTTAGGGGATTCAGGATATCCGGTATGTCCGCATTGATATGGAGGAACAGGCAGTTTTTTATAATAGAAATCAACGATATTTGGAAATTAAAAATTTTGTAAAAAAATATTGACAATGTGTGCATACTGTTATAAGATTAAAGCGACTACCAAATGTAGTCGAGAGCGCTCGAGTTTATTATGGGGAAGAAGAGTGCAAGAAGATTATACTCTTTAAACTGCCCAAAACAAATGAATTAAATTAAATACCGTCAACTACAAGACAGTAGAAGGGAGATTTTATGAGAAAACATAAAAAAATATTTTTGTTTCTATCGTTGCTATGCATGGTTTGTTTATTGTCTATAAATGTGCTGGCTGCAAAAGATAGTGATGAAAAGGTAACGGTTAAGGTGCTTACTAGCAATTATGATGAGGAGTATATTAGAAATTTAGAATTTGATGATGGAAGTAAAATTTCAGACTACGATTACACTATTGAATATGTAATACATAAGAAAAGAGATCCAGTTTTAATTACGTATTATTTTAGTTTTGTAGGATGGATTACTCGAGATGGCGTTGTGTCATTAAGTTTGGAGCCGACACAGGAATTAAGAGATAGCAGTACTCTACGTGATTCGGGTTGGAATATTTTGAAAGATCCAAACTATGGGTTTGGTGGTGAACCTGATTGGCCAACAGCATCAAGTAATTTAGAAACATTTCGTTGGCAATATGATTGTCATTGGAGCTTTGCAAATGACAAAGACTATTGGAATTTAGAACCATCTAGAACGGCATCAAGTTATGCAGCAGTTGTTTTGGCAGGATGCAATCCTTAAAAATATGAAATATAGAAATAAAGTAAAATATGTGTTTGGTCTAATGGGGCTTGTTTTGATTTTTGTGTTATTTTGTAAACCTGCAGGAATGAGAAATTCCAGTGTGTTATCTGATGCAACAATTTATAAACAGATAGATAATTTTTCGATAAAAATTAATAATATAGAAGAGCTTCTTGATGGAGAAGTTACTGGCATCATTTATTTTGGACGAGATACATGTAACTTTTGTACAGCGTTTAATGCATTACTTGTTGAATGCTATAAGGAAATAGAAGATTTAAAAATATACAAATTTGACACAGATAAGTGGCGGAATGACGAAAAATATGATAATATATTAAGAAAGTATAATGTGCAACAAGTTCCTGCTTTAGTCAAAATAAAAGAAAATAGAGAAATTTCTATTTTTTCAACAGAAAAGGACACAGATGAAGAAATAAAAAAAGAACTTTTGGAATTTCTTGAAGATAGTATTAACTAAAGCCTATGAAAAGGGAGGAAAGGTTACATCATGAAGAAAATCTTAGTATTTTTGGTTGTTTTGATAATTACACTGTGCGAGATGCGAGCTTTTTATAATATTGCAATTTTTTGCGATGAATATAATTCTTCACCAAGCATTATTTATGGAAGCGAAGCAGGATTGTTAATGAACTGGATTAAGTTAGGGCTACTGATTTTACTGAGCATATTTACGTTGCTGGATTGTTGGTTAAATAGAAAACGTTGAGGGAACGTTAAATAAACAGGTGGCAAAAAAACAAATAAACTAGAAAGAAACTGAGTAGGCGTAGGATTTGACGCTTACAAATAAAAACTGCTAAGTCTCATATCTGAGCCTTAGCAGTTTTTATGATGTAATTACTCTTCAATAATGATAGCCTGAGCTGGGCATACATCAGCGGCTGTTTGAACGTCATCCATTAAATCTTCGGATACGTCTTCGTCGCCAAAAACACAGTATGCGCACATATCATCGCCCATTTCGAATACTTCTGGTGCAATGCCTGTGCAAGCAGAACAGCCGTAGCAGCCGTCAACTTTAACCTTTGCCATATGAAATTCCTCCGTTGGTATATTATTGTAAGATACCAAGTTCTGCTCTTTTGTCCTTGATACCTTTAATTACAATCTTCTTAAGTTCGATGGCGGTAGCCTTATCCATGGCCGGAACGTCCTTTAATGGATATTCCATGCCAAGCTTCTCGTATTTTACGGTGCCCATGGTGTGATATGGTAAAATATCCAAAACCTTTAAGTTCTTGAAAGGGGCAATAAATTGACCAAGCTGGTACAGGTACTCTTCTTCATCGGTAATACCAGGTACCACAACGTGGCGAATCCACATCGGAATGTTTTTGTCACTTAAGTATTGTACAAAAGCAAGTATACCACTGTTTGGCTGCTTCGTCAATTCAAGATGTTTATCCGGGTCAATATGCTTGATATCTAACATTACTAAGTCTGTCAGTGTCATCAGCTTGTCCAGCTTATCTGTAAAGGTCTTATTTTCCGGATGGTACATAATACCGGAGGTATCAATGCAGGTATGAATATCACGTGCTTTTGCAAGTGTAAAGAGGTCAATTAAAAAGTCCACCTGAACAAGAGGCTCTCCACCGGTTACGGTGATGCCGCCATTTCTGTAAAAACTACGGTTGCGCTCATACTGCTCAATAATATCAGCAGAGTCCATGAGCTCGCCGGCATTCATTGCCCAGGTATCCGGATTGTGGCAATATGCACAGCGCATAGGACAGCCCTGTGTAAAAACTACAAAGCGTACTCCGGGACCATCTACGGTACCAAAACTTTCTATTGAATGAATTCTGCCTTTTGTCATAAAATCTTGCCTCACTTTAATTTTTATATAGTATAGCACAACCAAACCACAATTTTAAGTGGTTAGTTTTGGCAAATAAAAAGCGGTGACCTGGGCCACCGCTTTAACTGGTTCTTATAATCCTTCGTGGAATGTACGAGAGATAACGTCAGCCTGCTGTTCTGGAGTTAATTTAATGAAGTTAACAGCATAACCGGAAACACGAATTGTTAACTGTGGATACTTTTCCGGGTTCTTCTGAGCATCCAATAATGTTTCTCTGTTAAGAACGTTTACGTTTAAGTGATGGCCACCTTTTTCTGCGTAACCATCTAATAATGATACTAAGTTATCAATCTGAGCATTGTTTGCTGCCATGATAGTAATCCTCCTATTTATTCTGAGTCATCGATGCCCTCATGTAGAGTAGGTATGCTGCACGCCATAGGGTTAGAAGAACAATCAGCACACCCCATGGTCTGTACGCTTTTAGATTCGTCCGCATCCACGTTACATTCCACGTTGACATGGCCTACACCCTTCGCCATACCTCCGTCTAACATTTTAATAAGGTCATCAATCATTTTATCCTGATTCATAGCAATACTCCTTTCTGATAAATCTTATCAGTAAGAGTATGTGCTATAAAATCAGAAATACTGATAAGTCAATAAATTATTTGCTTAAATCGATTTCAATGTCGCCAGAGAAAATCTGATCTTCCTTACCAAGAGCACCTGGGATAATAGTGAAGGTATTGGAAATACCATCCTGTGCATCATTGAAAGGTAACTTAGCAACAGATGCTAAGGAAGCGGTAGCACCCTTCTGGTCACGTCCGTGCATTGGGTTAGCACCAGGAGCGAATGGCTGGCCTGCCTTACGTCCGTCTGGTGTAGAACCGGTAGCCTTACCGTAAACTACGTTAGAAGTAATGGTTAAGATAGATGTTGTAGGAACACCATCTCTGTAAGTGTGGTGTCTTCTGATCATGGTCATGAAGGTAGAAACCAGCTTGTTAGCGATTTCGTCTACACGGTCATCATCGTTACCATACTTAGGGAACTCGCCGTTAATTTCGAAGTCGTAGATGATACCATCTTCATCTCTGATAGCCTTAACTTCTGCATACTTGATAGCAGATAAGGAGTCAGCTACTACGGAAAGACCAGCGATACCTGTTGCGAAGTAACGCTTAACGTCTCTGTCATGAAGAGCCATCTGTGCTCTTTCGTAGCAATACTTGTCATGCATGTAGTGGATGATGTTCAGAGTATTTACGTATACATCTGCTAACCATTCCATCATGTCAACATACATAGACCATACGGTATCGTAATCTAAAACGTCACCAGCGTATGGGCGATACTTAGGACCAACCTGTTTCTTGGTCTTTTCGTCAATACCACCGTTTAAAGCATAAAGTAAGCACTTTGCTAAGTTAGCACGAGCACCGAAGAACTGCATTTCCTTACCAACTCTCATGGAAGATACACAGCAAGCGATAGCATAGTCATCGCCGTGAGAAACTCTCATAAGGTCGTCGTTCTCGTACTGAATAGAAGAAGATAAAATAGACATCTTAGCACAGAACTTCTTGAAGTTTTCCGGTAATCTGGTAGACCAGAGAACGGTTAAGTTTGGTTCCGGGCTTGGGCCTAAGTTGGAAAGTGTGTGTAAGTAACGGAAGCTTGTCTTTGTAACTAAGTGACGACCGTCAATGCCAACACCTGCTAAAGATTCTGTTACCCATACTGGGTCACCGGAGAATAATGCATTGTATTCCGGGGTACGAGCAAATTTAACAAGACGTAACTTCATAATGAAGTGGTCGATGAATTCCTGAATCTGCTCTTCGGTAAATGTGCCGTTCTTTAAGTCTCTTTCTGCATAAATATCGAGGAAAGTAGAAGTACGGCCAAGGGACATAGCAGCACCGTTCTGTTCCTTAACAGCTGCTAAATAACCAAAGTAAGTTGCCTGAATAGCTTCCTGAACGTTAGTAGCAGGCTTGGAAATATCACAGCCGTAAGAAGCTGCCATTTCCTTCATCATCTTTAAAGCAACAATCTGCTCAGAGATTTCTTCGCGAAGACGAATAACTTCATCCGTCATAACACGACCGGTAGAGTCTTTCTGTGCTAACTTGTCTTCAATTAATCTGTCGATACCATATAAAGCAACACGTCTGTAGTCACCGATAATACGACCACGACCGTAAGCATCCGGAAGACCTGTAACAACGTGAGAAGAACGGCATGCTCTCATTTCACTGTTGTAAGCATCAAATACACCTGCGTTGTGTGTTTTTCTGTGAGTTGTAAAGAACTCAGAGATTTCAGGATCTACTGTATAACCGTTGTCAGCACAAGCCTTTTCTGCCATACGGATACCGCCATAAGGCTGTAAAGAACGCTTGAAAGGTTTGTCTGTCTGGAAACCAACGATAGTTTCTTTGTCTTTGTTTAAATAACCAGGGCCGTGGGATGTGATAGTGGAAACAACCTTTGTATCCATATCAAGTACACCACCTGCTTCACGTTCCTGCTTCATTAAGTCAAGAACCTGGTCCCATAAATCTGTTGTGTTTTGTGTAGGACCTACTAAAAAACTGTCATCTCCGTCATATGGAGTGTAGTTTTTCTGGATGAAATCACGTACGTTGATTTCGTTTACCCATTTGCCGCCTACAAAATCTGTCCATTCTGGTCTCATTTGAAAAGCCTCCTATAAAATGAAATAAATTAGGTTAATATAGTGTTGAAATTTTGCTATTTCCTATGCTTTTATTATATGATTGACAAAGGTCTTAGTCAAGCATATGCAATGTACTTTTTTCTATACAAGAAAAGAAAAAGTGCACAAAATTTAGTAAATATGCTAAAAAAATAATAATAAAAATTTAAAAAATATAAAACAATGAATGTATACTTGCATGAAACCTAAGAAAGTATTATACTAAGTGCTAGAAAGTTTTTAGGAGGAATCAACATGGCAAAGATTACAAAGGACATGACTATCGGACAGGCTCTTATGGTTAACCAGAAGATTATTCCTGTTTTATTTGAAATCGGTATGCACTGCCTTGGCTGCCCATCTGCACAGATGGAGACTTTAGAAGAAGCAGCTATGGTACATGGTATTGATGTAGATGAGTTAATGGCAAAGATTGCTGCAGTAGAAGAAGAGTAATATTGCGATAATGAGGGGCCTCGCTAGCAGCCGGGCAAACCGGTCTGCCGACGGGGTTCTTTTTTCGTATTTTGGCGCATATAATAAAAGGAAGTGAGGGATAGAATGAAAAAGAAATATTGGTTTTTAATTTTGGCTATCCTGGCCGCTTCCGTGATATGGAATGTGTATTGGAATAGCAGGATTGTAGTACATACCTACACCCATGTGAATGAGGAAGTTCCGGAATCCTTTGATGGTTTTCGCATTGTGCAGATGACGGACCTTCATTCTGTGCGGAATGAGGAGCAAGGGCAGTTGGTTTATGACACGATTTTGGGACAGAAGCCGGATATTATTTGTGTAACCGGAGATTTGGTGGATTCCAGATATTATGCGTCAAATGGCGTAGACGGTGAGAAGCTGACGCTTGCCTTGATGGAGAAGCTTGTAAAGCTGGCACCGGTCTATTTTATTTATGGCAATCATGAGATGATTTTATTGGATAATCCACAAAACAATGAGTTTAAGACTGCTTTGGAAAAGCTGGGGGTTCAGATTATCAATAATGGAGTGGTTTCTTACATCAAGGAAACCGGCGGGGAGTTTATTTACGTTGGTGGTATTCAAGACCCATCCACCTTGTATAAGGATTATCGCTATGCATTTTTGTCTAATAATGGCGAGCGTATGGAGGCGATGTTGGATGCAGTTACCGTGGGGGTACGAAATGAGGAGTTTTTCCTGCTGCTAAGCCACAGACCGGAGTATTTGGAAATGTATGACCAGTACCCTGTTGATCTGGTGCTTACAGGGCATGCTCATGGCGGACAGTTCCGTCTGCCGTTTATTGGTGGAGTGTATGCACCGGGTCAAGGAATTTTGCCGAAGTACACGGCAGGCTTGTATGAAACGGATGATTTGGGGATGTATGTTGGAACCGGAATTGGTAATTCTGTCATACCGGTCCGAATTTTCAATCCGCCGGAAGTATTAACCATTATATTAGAGACACAAAAATAACCTCCGAAGGTTCCGCAGGGAATCCCGGAGGTTTTGTATTGCTGGACAAAAAAGTATCATTGCAGATTATAATTCGGCTAAGGTCTGTAAGGCGTTGTCCTTAATAATCGGAGCAAAATGTTCTTCTAAGAAACGCTCCGTAGCAGGCTTGGATTTGTGCATGGTAGCATATTCGGATACCATATTGCAAAAACGGTTATATTCTTCTCTGGTATGACTGCCTTTGGTCACGATTAAAATATATGTGCCATATGCGTCATCCTTGTACAGAGAGTTTATGCCGGTGTAACCGGTACCTGCCAGTCTGGCCAGCTTATTAACATGTGCAAGGGTAGAAAAGGTAAACATACGGGTAAGGTTTGGATTTTCTTTCTCCTCGTCGTAATCATTTTCTGAAGCAGCATCCTTTTTGAACGGAGTACCGGCAGCTTCCTGAAAGGAGGCAGCCTGAGGCATCACAGAATCCTGGATTTTCTTGAATAAATCCAAAACCTCAGCAGCAGTACCGATTTCGCTGATCATATCATCCAGGGCTGAGTCGCCTTCCCGTACGCCGGGAGCAAAGTTGGAAAATTTGGTGTCTAATTCTTCCGGGTCCTCTACCTTTGTAATAATTAATACCACATGCTCACTATATGGAATTGCCTCAATCATAAGAGGGATATCCTCCGCATGAAAGCCCAGTTCTTTTTGAGCCTGACGCATCATATCACGGAAAAGTGTTTTGGCTTTTTCAGAACCATATGCTAATTCGCTGAGCTTGATGGCACGTTCGGCCAAATCATTTTTGGTAAGTGTACAGCGAATTTGATTGTCGTTAATTTTTTCTATCTTCAAGAAATCACTTCCTTTATACTGGATTTTTATTCAATCTTATAATGGTTTTAAATTTTCGTCAATAGTTGACACGTTTTGTTTTGTGTAATTTTATAAAAGCTTAATAAATTTCAAGAATGTTGAGGTTGATTGTAAGCTGTAACTGTGCTACGATGGAAAAGAAGATGGTGGCCTGACAATCCGCAGGGGAAGGAGCTGACGGCGTAATATTTTATCTGATTTCCAATCTTTTACAGCAATTCTTACTTTCAAGCGCGCGCAATATACGGCACGGAGAGAGGTATTCATGCAGCCGCTGAAAGAGTCTTGTTCTCATATGTATCATATGGAGTTGTCTTTTAAGCTATGTGCTTGAATTCGGAAATTAAAATTTACCAACTTAAAAATGACGAATATTCTATTTAAAATGGTTACATGATAGTATTATCTGTTTCTATTATTTTATGCAGGTCTATGGGCAACATTTCTTCTTTTATGTTATGTGATGCATAAGTCATCGCAAAGTTCCTCGTAAATTCGTAATGTCATAAGCGAAACGGTTTGGAATATATCACAGTCTTATTGTAGGTTTATTGCCTTCTTTTATAATGATTAAACGGGACAGCCTCTTGTGAAACAGACAGAAGGCGATAATTCTTAACATTTTTTTACAAAGCATAATGTTTATCGACATTGCAGCAAATATTTGATATAATAAGGGCGATAAGGAGGGAGATGCTATGAAAAAATTTATAACAATACTGCTTACCATTATCGCTCTTATTCTACTAGGCGGCGGTAGTTATGTGGGGCTCCAATTATATAACAAATACTCCGAAGGAACTACCCGGGCTGATTTGACAGATTATTATGATTTAAAGTCACCTGAATTGGGTGCGGTTATGTTGGACGGAGTCCTTTTAGATGATACGAAGGCAGAAAGGGTTGTTTTAGAAGAAGGCAAGGTGTCTAAAGCTGCTTTGGATGTTAATTGTCGTGTACTAAACGGCATATGTTATTTGGATTTATATACGGTGCAGCAGTATTTGCACAACCGTTTTTATTGTAGTGAGCTTGATAGAGAGATTCGTTATACGGATGCGGCTACCATAGTAGCAGCATCCTTAGATGGAAGTAATTGGACCAGCACCACAGCAGGCGTAACGGAATCTTTTGAGGAGCCTTATACCATCGCGTTTTCAATGACAGTAGATGTTGAGGCTATAAATGAGGATGGAATTTCCGAGATGAAGCAAGCGGAAGTTTGTTATATTGCGCTTGATTTTATCGAAAAGTATGTCCCTGTGACACATGAAATCTTTGCTGATCCGAATCGTGTTGTCATAGAGTCCATGGAGCTTTGCAAGGAAGTTGCATTAGTGAATAAGGACACTGCAGTACGTTGGAGAGCCGGAGTAAAGAGTGATATTTTGACCGAAGTGCCAAAGGGTAAGCAGGTTATGATTTTAGATGTACAAGATGTAGAAGGCTGGGTAAAGGTTGCTACGGATGATGGATGTATCGGCTATATCAAAGAGAGCAGAGTGGGTGCCAGACAGATGGTGACCGGTGTGAGCACTCTGGAATATACAGAGCCGGAGTATACTTCTATTGCATTAGATGAAAAGATACGCCTTGGCTTCCATGCAGTTTATAACCAGACGGCTAATGGCAATTTGACCTCTATGCTGGAAACGGCATACAATATAAATGTTATTTCTCCGACATGGTTTTCCTTGAGTGATAATGCAGGTAATTTTACCCATATTGCGTCTCGTGAATATGTACAGACGGCCCACGAACGCGGTATTCAGGTATGGGGACTTGTGGAAGATATCACCAATGATGTGGATACTTATGAAATTTTAGGCAATCGTGTTTCCAGGACACATTTGATTGAAGGGTTGATAGAAGCAGCACTTGCTTATGAACTGGATGGACTAAATATCGACTTTGAAGGAATACGCAGGAGAGATGGTGTCCATTTTGTACAATTTTTGCGCGAGCTTTCTATTCGTTGCAGGGAAGAGGGCGTGATTTTATCTGTGGATAATTATCCGCCAAGCGGTAGACCATACTATGATTATGACGAGCAGGGCGCGGTTGCAGATTATGTGGTACTTATGGGATACGATGAGCATTGGGGCGGCAGCGGGGACCCCGGCAGTAGTTCCAGCCAGCCGTTTGTGGAGAGCTCTTTGGATAATCTTCTTGAGTTGGTTCCTGCGGATAAGGTTATTAATGCCCTTCCGTTCTATACCAGACTTTGGACTACATCCGGAAATTCGGTTACGGATAAAGCAATTTTTATGAGATCCATCGACAACGTGGTAAGTGATTATCGCATGATAATTGATTTCGATGAAGCAACCGGACAGAAGTATGCAAGAGCCGAAGCGAATGGAGTTATATATGAAATGTGGATTGAGGATTATGCTTCCATAGAAAATAAATTGATTGCTGTTAAGGAGCGGGACCTTGCAGGTGTAGCTGCATGGAGACTTGGTTACGAAGAACAGGCAGTGTGGGAACTGATTGGAACTTATATTCAGTAATAAACAAAAGCGGATGTGACGCGTGTGTCATATCCGCTTTGCTGGTTACTATCTTGAAACTTGATTAAGATGTTGTAAAATGCCTAAATGAAGTACCCAGGCAATTTCGTCCTGATAGCTATCTGATTTTAACAGGGCAGCTTCTGTAGGATTGCTCAGGAAGCCACACTCCACAATAACGATGGGTTTCGTGGTTTTTTTGAGCAGGTAATAGCTGTCATTAGCCTTAGCCTGCCTATGGTTCTTGGGGTCCAGATTTTTAACTAATACATCTTGGAGTGCTTCGGCCAGGTCTTTGCCGGAAGCGCTGGTAGTATAATAAAACACCTGTGCACCATGAATGGCGCTGTCGGAGTAGCTGTTTTGGTGGATGCTGACGATAAGGTCTGCATTACTATCTTCCATAAGTGCAATACGGTTTTTCATATCCTGGACTTTTTTGTTGGAAGCATTCTCGTCATAAAGACCGCTGTCTGTGGTACGGGTCATAATGACATGAACATCTGCAGCTTCCAGATAGGTTTGCAGCTTCTGCGCAATTGCCAGATTGATATCCTTTTCCAGGGTGCCGTCGGCGGCAATTTTTCCCGGATCATTACCGCCGTGCCCGCTGTCAATAACAACGGTAAAGGTTGACTTTTGCTTGGAAGCTGCTCCGGTCACATACAAAGCGGCTTCTCTGGACAGGAGGACCATGGAGCATAGAAGCAGTACAGACATAATCCATGATAAAATTTTATGCGCCTTTTCCTGATTCATTCTATGCTCCGGCTTATTAGTGATTGGTATATTTTATGGGAGATTTTCAAGATTTAGTACAGAAAAGAATATAGAAACTGTTGCAATTTGTGTCATATGAGGATAAAATATAATAGATATAGTGTGTAAAGACTAAATTATTTTAATTAAAAGGATACATCTATGGATACGAACGTTGTTTTTGTGGATGAAGCGTATATAGAATCTCAGGAAATATCTCGTGCCGGGGAGTTTATTAAACAGGGCGAGTTGGTAGCATTTCCTACGGAGACGGTATATGGTCTTGGCGGGGATGCTCTGAAGGAAGATTCGGCACGGAAAATATATGCAGCAAAAGGAAGACCAAGCGATAATCCGTTGATTATACATATCGCAAAGTGGAAAGATATTTATTATATATGCCGGGATATTCCAAAGGCAGCCGAGAAGTTGGCGGAGGCTTTTTGGCCGGGGCCTCTTACGATGATTTTAAAGAAGTCAGAGGTGGTACCGCTTGCTACTACCGGTGGACTGGATACGGTTGCAGTCAGATTGCCGGGACATGCTGTTGCAAGAGCATTTATTGAAGCAGCAGGTGGATATGTGGCGGCGCCGAGTGCCAATGTCAGTGGCAGACCGAGTCCAACCCTTGCCAAATATGTATTGGAAGATATGAAGGGCAAAATCCCGCTTATTATTGATGGTGGCGAAGTGGGAATTGGCGTGGAGTCCACCATTGTGGATTTGACGGAGGAGAAGCCGGTGATTTTAAGGCCGGGTTATATCACTCGCGAAATGCTGGAACAGGTGCTGGGCGAGGTCGCTGAGGATGCTACTATGATGGAATATCTAAGGGATGTGGCACCAAAGGCACCGGGTATGAAGTATAGGCATTATGCGCCAAAGGGCAGCCTTACCATAGTGTCGGGTGATACCGAGGCGGTAATCAAATATATTAATGAAGCTTGTCGTGAAGCGGCTGAGCAGGGTAAGCGCACAGGGGTGTTGTGTACCAGCGAGACTGACAGTCGATACGGAGCAGACAGTGTCAAGTGTATTGGCAGCAGAGCAGACGAAAGCACGGTGGCACAGGGGCTTTACAAAGTGCTTAGGGAGTGCGATGAGGAAGACCTGGAAGTGTTGTTTGCAGAAAGCTTTGATACACAAGGTATAGGACAGGCTATTATGAACCGACTGCTGAAGGCGGCGGGTCATCAGATAATACAGTTATAAGTTATTTTTATGGAGGAAATGAAAATGATAGCAATTGGATCAGATCACGGCGGATTTGCATTAAAGGAAGAGGTTAAGAAGTATTTAGCAGCAAAAGGCTATGAATTAAAAGACGTTGGCTGCTATGATTTATGCAGTGTGGATTATCCACAGTTTGGACATGCAGTGGGAAAAGCAGTAGCAAGCGGTGAGTGTGAATATGGTATCGTTATTTGTACAACCGGTATTGGTATCTCTATTGCAGCCAATAAGATTCCGGGCGTTCGCTGTGCACTTTGCTCTGAAGTACATTCTGCACGTATGACCAGAGAGCACAATAATGCAAATGTATTGGCAATGGGTGGCGGTCTTATCGGACCTCAGATGGCATTTGCCATTGTGGATACATTCTTAAATACAGAGTTTTCTGTAGAAGAAAAGCACCACAGACGCGTAGATTTATTAGAACAGTTTTAAGCAGGAGAAGTGTATTTGATACGAAAAAATTTATGGAAACTTTATAAAGCGCTATCTATAGTGTTGGCACTTAGTCTGCTCACGGGAGGAGGCTTACATTTGTATGCTTCAGCTACTACACGCGAAGAGCTTAATAACGCACAGCAGCAAGCGAACCAAGTGCAGAGCCAGATTACTCAGGGCAAAGAAGATTTGGAAAATCTGGAAAATGAAAGAGATAAGATTTCCGGTCAGCTTAGTAATTATAATGACCAGTTGACAGAGGCGGTAAATGAACTGAATAACACGGAGCAGGCCATTGACAAAAAAGAGCTGGAAATAGCCCAGAAGCAAAGGGAATTGGATACAGCCAAAAGTATCGAAGAAAAGCAGTATAATGATCTGGTTGCCCACATGCAGTATATGTATGAGAGTGGGCTGACCCAATCTTATTTAAATTTGGTGTCAGAGTCTACCAGCTTAACAGATTTTTTGAATATTTCTGAGTATGTGGAGCAGATTTCTGCATATGACACCAGAATGCTTACGCAGTTTAAGGCCACCAGAGAATTTATCGAGGCGGAAGAGGCTACGCTTCAGATAGAGCATGAGGCTTTAGAAGCTTTGCGTGCCAGTCAGGAGGCCAACCGCACGAAAGTAAGTAATTTGGTAAGTCAGACGCAGAATGCCCTAAGCAATAAAGAGGGTGAAATTACCAAAAAGGAAAACGAAGTAACCGCTCAGGAAGAACAGTTGGCGACGATTAAGGATAATATTGCAGCATTACAGCAGAAGCTGGCAGAGGAAATCAGACTCAGTCAGGAAGCGGCCAATGCGGAGTGGCGTGATATCTCGCAGGTAACGATTACCGAAGAAGATATTACCATGCTGGCAAACTTAATTTATTGTGAGGCTCGTGGAGAAAGCTACGAAGGAAAGCTGGCAGTGGCAAGCGTGGTTATTAATCGTATTTTGAGCAGTAAGTATCCGGATACTATGGCGGGCGTTATTTATCAGAAGAGCCAGTTTGCGCCGGTAACTTCTACCAAGAATAGCTTCGTGGAGGCGCTTGCATATGATAAGGCGGCCAACTCCAGCGGTTGTTATGAAGCGGCCAGGGAGGCAACAGCGGGTATTACCAATGTAAGCAATTGTTTATATTTCCAGACATTAGCTTATCTTGAGAGAGTAGAACGTTTACACGTGGTACGTTATGCTATTGGTAACCATGGCTTTTATTAATAGAAGTTGGAGTAGTTTGTGAAAAAATTTATTTATATGTTTGGTACATTCGTTTGGGGAGCTGCACTATTTAGTGGATGTAGTTCCGGAACGACACCGATAGAGGAAGGTGCAGATAAAGTAAGTGTTGTCTGCACTACTTTTCCGCAATATGACTGGGTAATGAATCTGTTGGGAAATGCGACAGAGGAGTTTGAGGTTTCTTTATTAGTAAAAAACAGTGCAGATATTCACAATTATCAGCCAAGCGCACAGGATATGATTGCCATGAAGGAAGCGGATTTGTTTCTTTACGTGGGTGGTGAATCTGATGCATGGGCAGAAGACTTGATAAAGGCAGATACGATGTTTTCTGACAAAAGTGTCAGTTTGGTGGCTGCATTAGGAGATGAAGCTCTTGTAGAAGAAATCGTGGAAGGTATGGAGCACGACCATGACCATGAGGATGGTTTCGGTCACGCGTCTGGTGAGGTGCCTGTCTACGATAGTGAGACCTTGGATGAACACGTGTGGTTGTCTTTGGAGAATGCGGAAATTTTGTGTCAGTATATTTCTGGCAGACTTCAAGAACTTGTACCGGATGAAGCGGTTGTGATTGCAGAAAGTACTGCAATGTATGTGAGAGAGTTGCATGAATTGGGTGTGGAATATCAGAACATGGTGGACGAAAGTGCTCACAATACATTGATTTTCGGTGACCGTTTTCCGTTCCGGTATTTGACGGAAGATTATGAGTTAGAGTATTACGCAGCTTTTGCAGGATGTAATGCAGAAGTAGAGGCGGGGTTTGATACGATTATTGGCTTGGCAGACAAAGTGAAGGAGTTAAAGGTGCCATGTGTTTTGGTAATCGACGGCTCAGATAAGAGTCTGGCAGAAGCAATTTTACAAGCTGCAGGGAATAGTGACAAGGAAATTTTGACACTGGATTCCATGCAGTCCGTTTCCTGGGAGGATATTCTTCAGGGGGCAAATTATTTAGATATTATGAGAGCGAATCTGGAGGTGCTTCGTAAGGCACTTGGATAGGTTTCTCGGAGCAGTGTGAGAGGTAAGGCATTTCGTGGATGCTTGGAAAGGAGGGCGCATGTCACAAATCGTATGCAAGAATCTGGTGCTTGGTTATGAGAAGCATGCCGTTGCAGAAGATATAAATTTCACAGTGAATCAGGGCGATTATTTGTGTATCCTGGGCGAAAATGGCTCCGGCAAAAGCACGTTGATTAAAACGCTGCTTGGTCTGACAAAGCCCCTTTCCGGTGAGATACAGTTTGGAGACAGGCTTTCTGCAAAAGAAATCGGGTATTTGCCTCAGCAGACGTTGACACAAAGAGATTTTCCGGCCTCTGTATGGGAGATTGTTCGCTCAGGATGCTTGAATCGTATTGGTTTTAGACCTTTTTATTCTACGGAAGAGAAAGAAACTGCCAGAGAGAATATGGAGCTTTTGGGGATTACATCCCTTGCACGCAAGTGTTATCGTGAATTATCCGGGGGACAGCAGCAGAGGGTTCTTTTGGCAAGAGCCTTATGTGCTACACGAAAAATGCTTCTTTTGGATGAGCCGGTTGCAGGATTGGACCCAAAGGCTACGGCAGAGTTGTATGAAGTAATTTATGAGTTAAATCAAAAGCATGGCACCACCATTATTATGGTTTCTCATGACATTATGGCAGCAGTGCCTTATGCGTCCCATGTGCTGCATTTGAGCAATAAACCGCTGTTTTTTGGCACCAAGGATGATTATATTAAAAGTCCGGTGGGACAAGTGTATGCAGCCAGTGCCACACTTCACACTCCAAAGAAGGAGGTGGCAAAACATGAATAATGTGATTTCTACGTTAGGTGTTTATTTAAGCTATCCATTTGTGCAGTATGCATTGATAGTAGGAGTGTTGGTAGCATTGTGTGCTTCTTTGCTTGGAGTTTCATTGGTATTAAAACGCTTTTCTTTTATTGGAGACGGACTTAGCCATGTGGCATTTGGAGCCCTTGCCATTGCAACGATTTTGCATGTGACGAATGAACTGGTGGTGATGTTACCGATTACGGTTCTGGCGGCGATTTTACTTTTGGGTGCCAGCAACAATGCCATGATAAAAGGCGATGCAGCTATTGCCATGCTTAGTGTAGGCGCTTTGGCATTTGGTTATTTGATTATGAGCAAGTTTTCCGGCTCCACCAATGTGTCCGCGGATGTTTGCAGCACGCTGTTTGGGGCGACCTCTATTTTGACCTTGACGATTACAGACGTATGGATATGTATTGTCATGTCTGCGTTGGTGATTCTGGCATTTGTATTTTTTTATCATAAAATTTTTGCAGTGACTTTTGATGAAAATTTTGCGGAAGCCACCGGTATGAAAGCCAAAGCCTATAATTATATGATTGCAGTAATTACGGCACTGGTGATTGTACTGGCTATGGAGCTGGTAGGATCCCTGCTTGTGAGTGCACTGATTATTTTTCCGGCATTGTCCGCTATGCGCGTGTTTAAAAGCTTTCGCGCTGTGACCATCTGCGCAGCACTTCTTTCCGTTCTGGGAACGATAACCGGCATGCTGATTTCTATTTTGGCTTCTACCCCTGTGGGCGCAAGCATTGTAGCTGTAGATGTGGTGATTTTTGCAGTGTTTAGTGTGGTTGGAATATTAAAAAGATAACATGACATAAAAAAGATATGCTCCTTGTAAGATGTATAAAGACTTACAAGGAGTTTTTTGTATGTTAATCGAAATGAATGGTTTGTCCCAGGACGGCATTCCTACCGGCTGTGAGTCTGTCAGCACGGTAATGGTATTAAACTATTGGGGAGTGGATATTACACCGGAAAGCTTTATTGACAATTATTTGCCGTGTCAAAAATTTTACCGGGTGGATGGAACTCTTTATGGTCCGAACCCGGAAGAAGCCTTTGCCGGCGATCCATACAGTGCAAATAGTCTTGGATGTTATCCAAAGGTAATTTTAAAGGCACTGGGGAATATGAAAAACTGCCATGTGCCGGGCATGGAGAACCTCACGTTTAAAGATATTTCCGGCATGGAGGTTACCGACATAATAGACACTTATATTGCAAATAATATTCCGGTACTGCTGTGGTGTACCATGGGCATGAACCCGGTAAGGGATGGTATGCAATACTATCTGGACGACGGCAGCCTTTACACCTGGCGTGCCGGGGAGCATTGCATGGTACTGTGCGGATACGATGAAGAAATGTATTATCTTATGGACCCACTGGCAGGTGGCGAGAAAGTAGGATACCAAAAAGAAATCGTAGAAGCACGATACTTGGAGATGGGGCAACATGCGGTGGCGGTGTGGGAGTGACTACACTTCCGGATACGGCACAAACTCCTTCGGTGGCACCTCATGTTCGCCCAGGAATTTCTCCATCCAAATCATATCGTGCCAGGTGCCGGATTTGTAACCGGATTTATGGAATGTGGCTACTAATTGGTAGCCGCATTTTTTGTGGAAGAAAATGCTTTCCTCATGGGAAGCACTGATGCAGGCACAGGCATTTATTATGTTTTGCTTTTTTAAGGCACTTTCTAAAGTTTCATAGAGCTTGGAGCCGATATGTCGTCCACGGCAGTCTTTTGCAACGTAAATAGAGGTTTCCACACTCCATGCGTAGGCAGCGCGGCTTTTAAAGGCAGAGGCATATGCATAGCCTACAATACGACCTGTTTCATCTACTGCTGCCAGATATGGATAGCGCTCTAAGATATGTGCAATGCGGTCACGAAATTCTTCCAGAGACGGCACTTCATATTCAAAGGTAATCGATGTCTCCGTCACATACGGAGCGTAAATTTTTAAAAGTTCTTCAGCGTCTGTCAAAGTGACAGGACGGATGGTGATATTAGTTTTCATAAAAGGTTCCTAGGGTTATTCTATAACTGTTTTTGGTTCTTTGCTTGGTGTGGAGTTTGTTTCTTTCATTCCTTCAATCATGTGATTTAGTTGTATGGCATTTTGGGAACTAATCACAGAATAACCCAATACTTCTTCTAATTCCTTTCTTGCGTTTCCTGCAATTTTTCCTCCACGTTTAGCAACAACCATATTTTGCTCAAAATCAGTAGGCATTGAAGCTTGTGATATTTCCTTGGTGGCTGTTTCTGCGAGCATATTTAGAACAAGCTCTGTAGTACTCATATTGTCTCTGAGACTTTCTTTTTTTAATCCTTTATGGTTTTTATATTGCTTGGTAGTCATTCCACTCCATGCTTTGGAAATTTCATCCGTAAGAATTGCGTACTCTTTGCCAGCGATGACACCTCTATTTCGCCATTCATCGGTAAGTTCTTTACGTGCACTGATGGATTGTAACCTCTGATTAATCCATTCTTTTGTATAACCTTTTCTTTCATATGTAGCTATCAGGCGTTCGGCTATAAGTTCTGGGTCTATCATTTCTTCTATGCGTTCTCGGCCCACTTGGGCAAGCCATACCTTAAATGGTTCCGCTTTTTTTGATGGAACAGACTGAATAATTCTAAGTAGTTGGTCTGTGTTGGCAACATCGGTAAATCTTCGTTTCCCATCTAACGCTTTCATTTTCAAACCGTGACAATTTGTCACGGTTTCGTTTCCTTCTTCCTTTAAACGCTGCTTTAATTTTCTCCAATATGCTGTGGCATCTTTACTATCTGATAAAATACCAACCACATCCACGATTGAGAAATACCATTCCTCGTTTTCTTCATCCCATGCAGTTCTAATTGGCTGATTGTCAAATATTTGTAATTGTTCTTCATTTATTTTTTGCATGTGTGACCTCCGGTTCTTTTATAAGTCCTTCATACAATAATTGATAAGAGATTAATCTTGGAATATAGTCAGGAGGGGTTCTGCGTCCTGCTTCCCAGTCCTCTATTGTTCTCAAGGGAATTCCGGTATGTAGTGAAAAGTTCTTTTTGGATAAGCCTGTTTGTTCTCTGAGTGTTTTTATTTTATGTGCTGCGTCCATCCTCATTCTCACTTTCTTTATTATGTTATTAATAATAACATAATTCCACAAAAAACGCAATGCGTGGATTGGTGGTGCTATATAAAATTTAATTGGTTAATATGAACCAAAATTTTCCGTGTATGTTACGTATGAAATTTTTCTAAATTATTGAATACAACTTTACAGTTTCGGGCAAAAAAAGTATAATAAAAAAAATATATATCCATTCTAAGAGTGGGGTGTTTGATTATGAAGAAGCAATCGCTGGTTATGCGTTCGCTGACGACGATAAGTCAGTTTGGAATTAATATGGTAGTTCCTATAGGTATGTGCTCTTTGGCAGGGTATTTTCTGGACAAATGGCTGGGGACAAGCTTTTTTATAATTGTGCTCTTTTTTGCGGGAGCATTGGCGGGTTTTCGCAATGTTTATATTTTGGCCCGCAAAATTTATGAAGATGATTCAAGGAAGGATAACCCTTATGTTTCCAGGATTAACAGGGACAAATCGCAGTGATACATTAATAGAGCTTATGTGCGGTATACTGGTGTATGGTGTGGTTGGTCAGCTTGTCATTTTATGCTTTTTGCATGATAAAATCTGGCTAAGCATTGGCTGGTGGATTGGCGTGCTGTGTGCAGTGCTGTGTGCTTACCACATGTGGTGGGGGCTCAATCGGGCACTGGATTTTGGCGAGAAGGATGCGGTTAAGCTGATGACTTCGTACAATTTGTTACGTTACGCTGTAATCGTGATTATCATGGGTATTGTGATGGTGACCGAGATTGGTAATCCTCTGGCGGCAGTGTTTGGGGTATTCGGATTGAAGGCAGGGGCTTATATGCAGCCATTTATTCATAAAAGGAAAGGGAGGTGAGTGTATGAGACAGGGTATATTATTGTCGGCTGACATCGACTTTATGATTCATGGAGTCTTTTCTTATGAAATATTTGGACAGACGGTTTGGATTACTACCACGCATATTTGTCTGCTTATTGTAGTGCTTGCTTTGATTGGTATTGCATTTGCAGTGAGCCGAGTAATGAAAAAGGCTACCGAAGTGCCGGGGACTGCGCAGAATGCAGCAGAAATCATTGTGGATCTGCTGGATGGTGTGGTAAAAGGAGGCATGGGCAAAAGTGCCTATAAGTTTATGAACTACATCGGAACGGTGTTTATATTTATTTTAATATGTAATATTTCCGGTTTGTTCGGCCTCAGGCCACCGACTGCCGACTATGGTGTGACGTTACCGCTTGGTCTTATTACATTTGTGTTGATTCATTTCAACAAGTTTAAACACCAGAAGGTGAGTGGTGTTATTAAGGGGTTATGTGACCCGTGGCCAATCTGGGCACCAATTAATATCATTGGTGATATTGCGGTACCGATTTCTTTGTCCTTGCGTCTTTTCGCAAACGTATTGTCCGGTACGGTAATGATGGCCTTAGTATATGGTCTGTTGTCCGTAATTGCAATCGGATGGCCGGCAGTATTGCACGTATACTTCGATTTATTCTCAGGTGCAATTCAGACCTATGTATTCTGTATGTTGACCATGACTTACATTTCAGATGCAATAGGCGATAAATAAATAATTTAATATGTTACACAATACCATTTTAGGAGGAAAAAAAGATGGAATTTAATGAAAACTTTATTTTAGGTTGTTCAGCAATCGGTGCAGGGTTGGCAGTAATCGCAGGTATCGGACCTGGTGTTGGTCAGGGTATTGCAGCAGGTCATGCGGCAGCAGCAGTAGGACGTAATCCGGGTGCAAAGGGTGATATCACATCCACCATGTTACTTGGTCAGGCAGTTGCCGAAACAACAGGTCTTTATGGTTTGTTAATTGCAATGCTTCTGTTATTCGTTAAGCCTTTATTACCATAAGAAGCGACGAACTTCAAAGCCTATAAATAAGAAAGGAGGCAGGGTGATAAGATGAACACATACGCGAATTTAGTACTCCTTACAGCGACAATGAAGCCTAGAATGTTTGATTTGGACTTTCAGTTGCTGCATGACGCAGTGCTGACATTGATTGCGATGTTTGTTTTGTATTTGGCACTGAGTTATTTTCTGTTTAATCCGGTACGCGCTATGTTAGAAAAGCGCCAGGCAAAGATTGCAGCAGAGTTAGCTGAGGCAGCAAATGCAGAAGAAACCGCAAAAGCATTACGTGCGGAGTATGAAGCGAAGCTTGCAAATATTGAAAAAGAAGCAGATGAAATCTTAAGTGATGCCAGAAAACGTGCTCTGATTAGTGAAAATCAGATTATTGCGGAAGCCAAAGAAGAAGCACGCCGCATTATGGACAGAGCCCGCGTGGAAGCAGAACTTGAGAAGAGCAAGGTTGCGGATGAAGTAAAGAAAGAGATGATTAACATCGCATCTGTACTGGCAGGTAAAGTAGTTGCTGCCAATATGAATACGGACATTCAGACCGAGCTTATCGATGAGACTTTAAAGGAAATGGGTGAGAGCACATGGCTAAGCTGATTTCTAAAACCTATGGAGAGGCGTTATTTGAGCTTGCGGTAGAGGAACAGAAGTTAGATATGCTTTTTGAAGAAGCCAAGGCGGTGCGTGATATTTTGCGTGAAAACACCGATTTTGGCAAGCTTTTGAATCATCCTAAGATTCCGAGAGAAGATAAAATAAAAGTAGCAGAGGAAGTATTTAAAGGTCGTGTAAGCGGCGAGTTGACGGGCTTTTTGGTATTAATTATTGAAAAAGACCGTTCTAAAGAACTGGATGCGATTCTTACCTATTTTATCGACAGAGTCAAAGAAGAAAAGCATATCGGAGTAGCTTTTGTTACGACTGCAGTAGAGTTGGATAAAGCCACAAAATTAAGAGTAAAACAGCGTCTGTTAGAGACCACCAAGTATAAAGAAATGGAAATGCACTACACGGTAGATGCATCCATTATCGGTGGCATGGTTATCCGAATCGGTGACCGTGTAATAGACTCCAGTATTACCACTAAATTAAACGAATTAAAAAAGCAGCTGTTGAAAATACAGTTGGGTTAATATGAAAATTTCGAGAAAGGATGCGTAAGGATCCATGAATTTAAGACCAGAAGAAATAAGTTCAGTGATTAAGGATCAGATCAAGAGATATGCCGCAAACATGGAAGTATCTAATGTAGGTACTGTTATCCAGGTTGCTGACGGTATTGCACGTGTGCACGGTCTTGAAAACGCAATGCAGGGTGAATTGTTAGAATTCCCTAATGAAGTATATGGCATGGTTATGAACCTGGAAGAAGACAATGTAGGTGCCGTATTACTTGGTTCTGCAAAGAACATTAACGAAGGCGATACTGTAAAAACAACAGGTCGTGTTGTTGAAGTTCCGGTAGGCGATGCGATGATTGGTCGTGTTGTAAATGCACTTGGTCAGCCTATAGATGGCAAGGGACCTATCCAGACAGATACGTTCCGTAGAGTAGAGAGAGTTGCCAGTGGTGTTATTACACGTAAGAGCGTAGATACTCCTTTACAGACAGGTATCAAAGCAATCGATGCCATGGTTCCGATTGGACGAGGACAGCGAGAGCTTATCATTGGTGACCGTCAGACCGGTAAGACTGCTATTGCAATTGATACCATTATCAACCAGAAGGGTCAGAACGTAAAATGTATTTACGTTGCAATTGGCCAGAAGGCATCTACCGTTGCCAATATTGTCAAAACATTAGAAGAATTTGGTGCGATGAGCTACACTACTATTGTTGCGGCTACCGCAAGTGAGCTGGCACCATTACAGTATATTGCACCATACGCAGGCTGTGCGATTGGTGAAGAGTGGATGGAAAAGGGCGAAGATGTACTTGTTATTTATGACGATTTAAGTAAACATGCTGCTGCTTACCGTACCCTTTCCTTACTGCTTCGTCGTCCACCAGGACGTGAAGCGTACCCGGGTGACGTATTCTACTTACATTCCAGATTGTTAGAGCGTGCAGCTCGTATGAATGAAGAGTACGGCGGAGGTTCCCTCACTGCGTTACCGATTATTGAAACACAGGCAGGCGACGTTTCTGCGTATATTCCTACCAATGTAATTTCTATTACAGACGGTCAGATTTACCTGGAGACAGAAATGTTCAACGCAGGTTTCCGTCCTGCGGTAAATGCGGGCTTGTCCGTATCCCGTGTAGGTGGTTCTGCACAGATTAAGGCCATGAAGAAGATTGCAGGTCCTATTCGTACGGAGCTTGCTCAGTACCGTGAATTGGCATCTTTTGCACAGTTTGGTTCTGATTTGGATGCCGATACGGCAGAGAGACTTGCTCAGGGTGTTCGTATTAAGGAAATCTTAAAGCAGCCACAGTACCAGCCATTGCCGGTAGAATATCAGGTTATGATTATTTATGTTGCTACACGCAGACATCTTTTGGATGTACACGTAGAAGACATTACCAGATTTGAAAAGGAATTCTACGAATTTATCGATACCAAGTATCCGGACATTCCTGCAAGCATTCGAACCGAAAAGGTTATCACAGAAGCTACTGAGGAACTTCTTAACAAGGCAATTGCAGAATTTAAAGCAGACTTTAAATAAACAGTAGATTAGTTATAGAAAGGCGGTACGTGTATTATGGCTTCTATGCGTGATATAAAAAGACGTAAAAGCAGTATTCAAAGTACACAGCAGATTACCAAGGCCATGAAGCTTGTTTCTACTGTAAAACTGCAACGAGCAAAGCAGCGTGCAGAAAATTCCAAGGCATATTTTGATTGTATGTACCAGACCGTTCATTCCATGCTTGCCAAAGCGGGAAGCATCCGGCACCCGTATGTGACCGGTAATGACAGTACCCGTAAAGCGATTATTATGATTACCGGCAACAGAGGTCTGGCAGGTGGTTACAACTCCAATATTATTAAGTTGATTACCAAGGGTGATTTTGACAAAGAGGATTTGGACATTTATGCCATTGGTTCTAAGGGGCGTGATGCCCTGGTCAGATATGGCTATCAAATCAAGGCGGTTTACAGGGATTTGGCAGAGGAACCGGCCTACTCCGATGCTATGGGGATTGCACGGGAAGTGCTGGCGGCCTTCCATGCAGGAGAGATTGGAGAGATTTACCTGGCATATACAGCCTTCAAAAATACCGTAAGTCATGATCCGAAGCTGATTAGGCTTTTACCGGCAGAGACCGGTACGGAGACTGCGGCGGACGGAAAAGAGGCAGCGGAAGCGTTGATGAATTTTGAGCCTAAGGACGAAGAAGCACTGGGGCTTATTATTCCAAAGTATGTTACAAGCCTTATATATGGTGGCTTGGTAGAAAGCGTAGCAAGTGAAAATGGCGCAAGAATGCAGGCGATGGATTCTGCTACAAGCAATGCAGAAGAAATGATTGACAGCCTGTCACTCTTATACAATAGAGCCCGTCAGGGAGCTATTACACAAGAATTAACAGAAATTATCGCCGGTGCAGAGGCGATTAGCTAGAAAGGAAACAAGATGGCAGAGTTAAATAAAGGTAAAGTTACTCAGATCATCGGTGCGGTACTGGACGTAAAGTTCAGCACAGGCAAGCTTCCGGAAATCAATGAAGCGATTACGATTGAGACAAGGGAGGCGGGAACCCTGACTGTGGAGGTAGCACAGCATTTAGGGGATGATACCGTAAGATGTATTGCCATGGGACCTACAGACGGTTTGGTGCGTGGAAT
Source organism: Lachnospiraceae bacterium (assembly GCA_045631045.1). Lineage (GTDB taxonomy): Bacteria > Bacillota > Clostridia > Lachnospirales > Lachnospiraceae > RGIG6307. The sequence goes on along the minus strand of JAZQUB010000062.1, from coordinate 25,048 downwards.
GGAGGCTGTTGCCACGGGTGCGGCTATTTCCGTTCCTGTTGGTGAAAATACCTTAGGGCGTATTTTTAACGTATTGGGTCAGGCAATCGACAATAAACCTGCTCCGGAAGGTGTAAGTTATCTTCCTATCCACAGAGCAGCTCCTGCTTTCGAGGAACAGTCCACAGAGACAGAGTTATTGGAAACAGGTATTAAAGTTATTGACTTATTGTGCCCTTATCAGAAGGGCGGTAAAATCGGTCTGTTCGGCGGTGCCGGCGTAGGTAAGACCGTATTGATTCAGGAGTTAATCCGTAATATTGCTACAGAACATGGCGGTTACTCCGTATTTACCGGTGTAGGTGAGCGTACCCGTGAAGGTAACGACTTATATCATGAAATGCAGGAATCCGGTGTTATTGACAAAACAACCATGGTATTCGGCCAGATGAATGAGCCACCAGGAGCTCGTATGAGAGTAGGTCTTACCGGGCTTACTATGGCAGAATATTTCCGTGACCAGGGTGGTAAGGACGTGCTCCTTTTCATCGACAATATCTTCCGTTTTACACAGGCCGGTTCTGAAGTGTCCGCGCTGCTTGGCCGTATGCCATCCGCAGTAGGTTATCAGCCAACCTTGCAGACGGAAATGGGTGCATTACAGGAGCGAATCACTTCTACCAAGAATGGTTCTATTACCTCCGTTCAGGCTGTATACGTGCCTGCCGATGACTTAACAGACCCTGCTCCGGCTACTACATTTGCTCACTTGGATGCTACCACCGTATTATCCCGTTCCATTGTAGAAATGGGTATTTATCCGGCGGTTGACCCTTTAGAGTCCACCTCTCGTATTTTGGACCCACGTATCGTAGGCGAGGAGCATTATTCCGTAGCCCGTGGTGTACAGGAAATTTTACAGAAGTACAAAGAACTTCAGGATATTATAGCAATTCTGGGTATGGATGAATTGTCTGAAGATGACAAGTTGATTGTATCCCGTGCAAGAAAGATTCAGAGATTTTTATCTCAGCCATTCTTCGTTGCAGAGCAGTTCACCGGTACAGAAGGTAAGTATGTTCCATTAAACGAGACCATTCGCGGATTTAAAGAAATTATCGAAGGCAAGCATGACAGCATTCCGGAAGGCTATTTCTTAAATGCAGGAAGCATTGATGATGTATTAGCCCGCGTGAAATAAGGGGTGATACCATGGATAATTTTAGATTAAAAATTATTACTCCGGAGCGTATTTTCTTTGAAAAAGACGCGTACATGGTAGAGCTGAATACCACAGAAGGTGAAATCGGCGTATATGCGGGCCATATCCCTATGACTTGCATTATCAAGCCGGGCATTCTTACCATCCGTATGGACGGCGAAGAAAAAGAAGCAGCGCTTCATTCCGGCTTTATACAGATTTTGCCGGACAGCGTAACTATTCTGGCAGAAGTCATTGAATGGCCGGAAGAAATCGACCTGCACAGAGCAGAAGCGGCCATGGAGAGAGCAAAAGAGCGTATTGCACACCGCACCTCCGAGACCGATATTGCCCGCGCAGAAACGGCGCTTATGCGCGCTATGGCACGTATCAGTGTGCTGAAGTAAATATTAAAACAGTGTAAAATATCTCACCCATTTATAATGAGTGGGATATTTTTGCATTTATTCTGCCACATATCGAGCTAACTCAAGAGCGATGGAAAAATGTCCTGAATCATGTTGTGTGCCTTTAATTTGATTCTTTTTCTTTCTAGCATCCCATTTTGGTGCATCCAGTAAATCGCCACATGTAAAGAAAAAGTAAGCATTTAAATTTCTAAAATTGCACATGGCTTGAACTGATGCGCATTCCATCTCAACAGAGATACAGCCTTCGTTCTTACGCTTTTCAAAATTACCCCTTGTTTCTCTGTGTATAGCATCCGTTGTCCACGTTTTTCCCTTTATAAATGGAAGTCCTACTGTTTCCATAAATGCTGCAACAATATCTGCATTTTTTATGGTTATATAATCAGAACTTGGTGCATAATGATACGATGTCCCTTCATCTCTGTAAGCATCCGTTGGAACCATGACTTTACCACGCGCTATTTCTTTATTTAAACAGCCTGCACCTCCAAATACTACATACTTGTCTGTTTTAATAAGTTTCAATGTATCTTCCATATCAGCAACACATCCAGGTGCTCCAACATACGACATATAAACTGCAAAATATTTATCTTCATATTCAAATCCATAAACGGGATTGGCACCATTGGCAGAATATAAATCACCAATTTTTGAACATTTATAATTCTCTAATACATATTTTAAAATCTTGTGAGAAAAAGTGAGAATACATACATCCACTTTCTTTGCTGCTTCATTTCGAGGCACTTTTATTATTTCTTCCGTTAAATTATCAAATGTATCTGTTATCATGTTCATACCTCCTACGACACAAATAAATTAATTCGAGTTACGTATTGTTACACTTTAAAACAAAAAAACTACCCTCCTTGTCATTTATTTCAAGGACGATAGCTAATGCTTCGTGATACCACCTTAATTTATCTGTATCTCGCAATACAGACCTCTGCAAGTACGGAATAAAGATTCGATACTCTGGTGCTTTAACGGGCACTCCCGTCGCAGTCTATACACAATGTGCAGTCGGTGCGCAGCTCCAAGATGATTTTCAATAGCACCTTCTGTACTTGCTCTCACCAAATGCAAGTTCTCTGTAACATATCTTACTACCTACTTTTCTTTTCATAGCCTTTTTTATTTTAATAAATAATAACATACTATGTAAATCTGGTCAATAATATTTGCGAAACGTGTATCTATGTAGCAGTTTGAATGCCCCTGCTTTTGAAGCCTTCTATCGAGCGTCGGTCCTTAGCGACACGAAGTGGAGCTTAGTACCGCTACGTGAGATTAGAGCGCAAGCGTGCTGAGAAAGCAGGGGCATTCTAACAACTGCACAGCCACAGGCGCACCTTTTGGAAAACAGGCATATTATAATAAAAAAGGTATTTTTGACATGGACAACAAGGTATATTTACCATTTTATATGACATATCCTGTAAGGTATCCTTACAGGCAGGAAAATAAAGCAGCAAGGGATATTGAATATCTGCGTGAAATGTATCCGCAGGAGGCAAAAAGGCTGCTTTCCAAAATTGCGGGAGTGCTCGATAGGATGGATTATGAAGAAAGCATGATTTATGACGAGTATCCGGATAGGTGGCAGTTGTACCGCTTGGCGGAAAGTATTGTGAAAATTTTGCAAAATGAAGCAGAAGAAAATGGCGAAGAGCATTCACAGGAAAGATGGGAATGGATTAGTGACATGGTACAGGTGCTTTTGTTTGATGAAATTTTTAATCGCAGACATGGGGACACCAAGGGTCGCAGACGCTCTCAGATTTTTGTAGAGCAGGATAGTTGGAAATCTCCGTACGGTGATAAAGGTATTTTCTAGAAATAAATGTTGTGATTTTACGCTAATGAGGTTAAAATGTATATTGATAAAGTATGTACAATGTGGAATATAAGCAAGTGTACAAGAAGTAACAAAGAATGGAAACAAAAAGTAAAAACATGGAAACAATTAGAAACACAATCACAGAACTTATAAACGAAACACTAATACAGGTGATTTTAAGTAATGCAAAGAATCCGGATAAGGCTTCCAAGGTGAAGCTGCGTCCGGTTCGCCTGAAGGACGAGCTATATATTCAGGAAACCTTATACGTTGGAACGAAGGTGCTTCATAGTAATCTTACGATTGCACAGGCTGTGGATCGTATTTGTGCGTATTTGGAGCAGGATTTCAAGCAGACGTTGATTCAGACAGAACGTGCAGAGTGCACTATTTTAATCAGTAAAAAAGGCAAAGCTACGGTAAAAACCAAGCATAAAGCATCGGCAGAAAAAGTAAACTTAAATCATAACCGTAAGAAACAGTACATCTTGGATGAAGGTCAAAAGATTTCTTTTTTAATTGATTTAGGGATTATGAATCTGGAAGGCAAGGTTGTTAAGGCAAAATATGACAAGTTCCGTCAGATTAACAAGTATTTGGAGTTTATCCGAGATATTCTTCCAAAGCTTCCGACAGGACGTACCATCCGTATTATTGATTTTGGATGTGGTAAATCTTACCTTACCTTTGCCATGTATTATTATCTCCATGATATGCAGGGGCTTCCAATTGAGGTGATTGGTCTGGATTTAAAGGCGGACGTGATTACCCATTGTAACGAGCTGGCAAAGCGCTATGGGTTTGATGCTCTACGCTTTGAAATGGGGGATATTGCCCAGTTTACCGGTGCAGACAGCGTAGATATGGTGGTAACGCTGCATGCCTGTGATACCGCTACGGATTATGCCATTGAGAAGGCGGTAAAGTGGGGAGCAAGCGTTATTTTGACGGTGCCTTGCTGCCAGCATGAAGTAAATAAGCAAATTCAGAATGATTTCTTAAAGCCGGTGTTAAAATATGGTTTGTTGAAGGAGCGTATATCTGCTCTTTTGACAGATGCTATCCGCGCCAATGCGCTGGAAAATCTTGGGTATGACACACAGGTGTTGGAGTTTATTGATATGGAACATACGCCGAAAAATATTTTAATTCGTGCTACCAAAAGAATCGGAATGCGTGCCAAGGGCAGCAGTACCGATAATGAGACACTTAGAAGCTTTACGAATGAATTGGGAGTAAATACAACATTGCAGCAAATTTTTTCTGACGGAGGCTGGTTGAATGAATAAAAGGCTTGTGATGTGGGGGACGTTTCTGGTAGTATTCTTTGCCAGTATAATAGGTTCCTACAAGTTTGTTAATCGAAATAGTCAGGACATGACCATTGAGTTATCTGCACCAACATTACCGCTTGTATCGGTGGTAATAGGAGAGGAACACTTTAATACGTTGCGCGGTTACACATATGACATGCGTGTCAGTGATGTGGCGTCATATGTTTACCTGGTGGGAGAAGACCGCATGTTTCATGGTCAGATTGAAACCTTTGGTGCAGAAATCGAAGAAATACGTTACGAAGTTCGCAATAATGACGGCAGTCGTCTGATTGAGTCAGGCAATGTTACCTGGAAGGAAAAGGAAGCAGATGTCTTGGATTTTACTGTTAAAATGAAGGATTTGATTGTGACCGGTGAGGAGTATATTTTTACTACCACCTTGACCACGAACAGTCATGAAAACATTCATTACTATACCAGGTTTATCTATGGCAATACCTATGATTTGGACAATCAGTTGGCTTTTGTGAGGGAGTTTCATGAGAACACCTTTCATAAGGAAAAGGTGTCGGAAATTGCTCCTTACATGGAAACTGACCGAAGTCGTGATAATTCTTCCTTTGCACATGTGGATATTCATTCCAGCTCCAAGCAGATTGTTTGGGGAGATTTGCCAGTACAGCGTGTAAAAGAGCCGGATGTATACATTACGTTTTTACAGGATAATTATGGCGCTTACACTTTGGATTATTATGTGTCCAGTACCGTGAATGATACCATGGAATATTATCATGTGGTGGAGAGTTTTTTGGTGTCCACATATGGTGAAAAGATGTATTTGCTGGATTATGAGCGCACCGCAAACCATATCTTCCAGTACGAGGGAGACGTGTATCAAAATGATAAAATCAACTTGTCCATTCAGAATAATGACATTTCAGTAATGGAAAGTGAAGATGGTAATATGGCGGCGTTTGTAGTAAATAGTACGTTATATTATTATGATGACAACAGCAATGAAATGAACTACGTGTATGGGTTTATGGATGGGGTAAACGGAGATAAACGCAGTACGTATTTCGAAAATAATATAAAAGTATTGCAGGTCAGCGAAAATGGTTCCATTTATTTTGTGGTATATGGGTACATGAATCGCGGAAACCATGAGGGGAAAGTGGGGGTTGCCCTGTATTCCTATAACGGTCAAACCAAATTAATCGAAGAAGTAGGCTTTTATGAGAGCGACAAAAGTCCCGCATATGTGATGCAGGAGATAAACGAGCTGGCGTATTTGAGCAGACAAGGGCAGTTTTATTTTTGTGTAGACGGAAATATTGTGGCCTGTGATGTTTTGACAGGTAGTGCCAAGGTGCTGGTTGACTATAACCCGCAGCAGGAGTTGTTTGTGTCTAAGGACCATAGCTGTGTGGTGGTAAGCGATGGCAAGCAGGTGTATTTTTGGCAATTAGAAATTGCTGAAGTACGGGAAATTAAGGTAATAAGTGGGGATACCATTGTGCCTCAGGGCTTTATCGGCAATGACTTTGTATATGGCATTGCCAAAGAAGCAGACCATATAATGCAAAGCGATGGCACATATGCAGAGTACATGAGTGTAATCTGTATTCAGGACGCTCAGGGCGAGATTCAAAAGCAATATACGGCAGCAAATATGTTTATTACAGGCTGCACCATTTCCGGAAATCAGATTTTATTGGAAAGAGTGCGCCTTGCAGATGGCAAAATAAGTGCGGCGCCACAGGACCAGATTGTAGCAAACAAGGGCGGAGACGATAACTACAACACCATTGCAACCGCTTTGACAGCGACGTACCAAACCATTACTCAGGTGGAGCTAAAAAATAAAATTGATACGGCTACGTTAAAGCATGTAAAAGCAAAGGAAGTATTTTTTGAGGGCCGACGGACCATTGAGGTAAATGCAAGCAGTGTGAAGGCATACTGCACCGCACATAATCCGTGGCGTGTAACGGAGTATGTGGCAGATGCCGGCGAAGCCATGCAGAAGGCTGATGCACTGGATGGCTATGCTCGTGACGCAGAAGGACTTGTGATTTGGAAAAAAGCAGCCACCGTAACCAAAAATCAGATTATGGCAATCGAACTGGAAACATCTACCCCGGATAGAAGCTCTAAGAATATTTGCATGGATATTATGCTTAGGCAAATCGGAAGCCCACGAGATACCTTGGAAGAATTAAACCAGGGCAAAACCTGCCAGCAGATTTTGGCAAATGCCTCCGAAGACTACGTGTTTATGGACGTAACCGGCAGCAGCCTTCCGGGTCTTCTGTACTACACCAACCAGGACATTCCCATTATGGTGCTCTATGACACCGGCGAAGCACTGCTCATTACCGGTTTCAACCAGTTTAATATCGTAGTCATGGACCCGGTAAATAAGAAACTGGGGTATATGTCCAGAAGCGACGCCAGTGAAATGCTGGAAGAGACGAAAAATCAGGTGTTTACGTATTATCGCAGGGCGGTGAATTGAGGTTACTGTTTGGGCGTGTTGTTAGGTGTTGGTACGAATGACCATGCTTTCTCAGCACGCTCTCGCTCTAAGCTCACGTAACGGTACTAAGCTCGACTTCGGTTAATACCTTGTCTCGCTAAGAACCGACGCTCGCTTGAAGGCATTCGAAAGCATGGTCATTCGTACCAGCACTAGACAACACGGAACAATAAGTTAAGGTCAAAATATAGGCATTTTAAGGTCAGATTAAAAAATTGTTTTCTGTTTGTGATATAATTCGATTACAATCAATGTCAAGACAGAGGAAGTGTGTATGAAAAAAAGAATAGGTTTAATTAGTTTATTTTTAATTATATTAATTCTTGTATTTGTGTGTTTTAATTATAGTAAAGAAAAAGTAAAAGTCTTTAAAGAACAAATACATTTATTAAATATTTCTGAAACAGGGCAAAATAGTAGTATTATTTCATCAGAAGAAGCACTTGCTTATCTTGATATGATAACAGAACTGGGACAAACTGAAAATTTTGTAATTAATACAAACTATATTCCAAAGCAGAATGAAAAAAATGAGTATCAATATGCATTATACACTTCCTCAATTAAGCATCATGATGTTTTTGAAGTACAGCTAAAAATAATATCAATGTATGATTACAGTAAGGAATATGTCATAGCTGCCTGGTTAGAGCATATTCCGGATGTGTTGCAAGATATTAATATCACTCCATACCTGATGGAAGATAATTCTGGCGATAATTTTATATGTGTTATAGGTGGGTATACTATTAGCGTTAATGGGCCACGAGGTAAGGTCGGTAAAAATGTAGCTCTCAGAAATGGTTATCTTGAAGGTGCGGAAGGAGAGTACATTAAAGCTCAACACATAAAATATGTGGGTGAGAGTATATTTCCCATAAATTAAGATTTTATGAAGTATATTTAAAAAATTGCTTTAGATTGCTATAATCAAAATGATAAAGCAGCTGGTTGAATAGGAGGTATATCATTATGAAAAAGCAATTTTTAATAATATTTATGTTAGTGGCTGCAACACTTAGTGCATGTTCTTATAAGAGTATGCAAGGGGCAGGTTCAGATATTAGTGAAAATGTCAATTCCTCCGGACAAATTAATTTAGATAAAATTGATTTTGGGGAAAAGTATGTTACTATAGAGTGTAAGTATATGCATCCGCTTAGCTCCAACAGAGGCGGTACGGACAGTTATTACTTCACAGAGGATGTTTTTTTAATAGAAAGAGGAAGTTATGTGCCTGAGGGACATGCTAAAAGTGAAGGTTATAGTCCCATTACTTGGGGGTGGCAGGAGTTTCCGTATACGGATGCTGAGTGGAATGCGCTGTACTCCATGGACGGCTTTGGTGCACAAACGGACTTGCTAGCGAACCATGACGAGGTTTTATACCAGCCATTGATGTCTGGATATAGTATACTGAAGGTGGATGGTGAGTTGTGGCTTGTGAATATGGATAAAATAAATGGCGAGCGAGCAATTTGGAGTATATATGTCATAGCGCCGGAGAAGGCAGTTGCTGATGATAAGAAGCTGGCGCAGTTAATAGAAGCAGTTTCAGTAGATATTACAAACGCCGCATACTGTGAGGATGTACTTTCGCAGATGTCTCATGAAGTAACTTCACAGACTACGTCAGTTGAAGAAGTTATTGATTTTTCGAACAGCTTTCTATTATATAATTTTGCTGAAGAGCCGATAGCTATTTTTTATAAGATAGCACCTGTTGGTTATGCAATCTATGATTTTACGAATGGAATCGTGCTTCAGTATACGACAGATAATGAACATTCATGTTATGTAGATAAAAACGAACACTATTACTATCAAGGAATACATGAGTATTATGTTCGTACAGATGAGGGATACTTGAATTTAGCAACTGGCAGCATCAAGAAGCTGAGTTTTCTGGACTATTTATTTGGTCCTGACGATTTTTATGCACGATAAACATGTATGATTATGATGGGTCTATTGAAGTGAGAGTTTCAGTAGACCTGTTTCTTATTTGTATGAAACTGATTTTGGATGAGAATACTATGTTTATAATAATATAAAGTTTAATTTTGAGACATAATGGTTTTGAAATAAACTAAAATAACAAAAATATAAACTTGACAAATGATAGATGTGGGAGTATTATTGGTTTAAGGTATAGACAAAATGGTTTATACAAGAACTAAAATGATGATAAAATAAACAGAGGTGGGATATGAATCTATATTTTGAACTGTTGAAAAAACCTATTTTCAATATGGAAGATGTAAATGAGTATTATAATAATATGGATAGTGCACGTTCTGCGATTAAACGATTGATGAAAGATGGTATGGTAGCCAAGATACGTAATAACATGTATACCTGTATTAGTGGAGAAACCGGTGCACCAATTGCCAATCGTTTCCAGATAGCCAGCCATATTACGCCAACATCATATATTTCTCATCATACGGCTATGGAGTATTATGGAATTACAGATCAGGTCTTTTATGATGTGTATGTATCTTCTGAGACTAGCTTTCGTGATTTTACATTTGATGGATATACGTACTGTTATGTTGCATCGAAAAGTTCAGAAGGTATTGAGAAACCTCCTTATAGTGGTGGTGTCGCGGTAACGAACTTGGAACGTACCATTGTAGACAGTATCAAGGATATGGATAAGATTTCCGGTATAGAAGAAGTGGTGCAGAATATAGAAAGTGTACATCGAATGCAGGAAAAAAGACTGCTTAAGTATTTGGAACTTTATCAAAACCAATTCTTATATCAAAAGATGGGATATCTATTATGGCAGCACAAGGAGCAAATGGGATTGTCCGATTCGTTCTTTATAAAATGCAAGAAACAAATTGGGAAAAGCAAGCGTTATCTTACACGTGACCAGGATGGTGGCTGTTATGATGATACTTGGAAGCTGGTAGTGCCGGATGATTTACAAACTATGAAGAATGGAGTGATGATGGATGCCGATATATAATAAAGTGGAGATTGGACGTGTTGCACAGCAGCATGGATTTGTGAGAGATACTTTTGAAAAGGTATTGCGATTAAAGGAAATACTGCGCTATTTAAATGAAGAAGAATATCTGAGAGAACATCTGCTTTTGAAAGGCGGAACAGCCATCAATTTAACTGTATTCAATTTACCTCGTTTGTCTGTGGATATTGATATGGACTACACACCAAACGATACGAAAGAGGATATGTTAGAAGCTAGAGATAAGATTACGACTCTCATAAAAGATTATATGGAGACCGAAGGATATCAGCTATCCAAAGGTTCTCGTTTTACGCACAGCTTGGATGCTTTCTATTATCAGTATCAAAATGCCGGTGGCAACAGAGATATGATTAAGATAGAATTGAATTATTCCTTGCGAGCACATATTTTGGAACCGGTACATAGAAGAATTCTTCCGGAAGTATTTGACGATGGCTTGGAAATTTGTATGGTGGCTCCGATAGAGATTTTTGCAGCAAAAGGAAATGCGTTGATTAGTAGAGCTGCTGCAAGAGATTTGTATGACTGGGGAAATCTGATTGCCGAGAATCTGTTTGCGGACGAAAGAGATCTGTTTCGTAAGTGCTTTGCATTCTACGCAACAATTTCTGCAGAGACTGTAAATCGAGACTTTGATACATCGGCCATTGATTCCATAAAGTTTGGTAAGATACGAAGAGATTTGTTCCCGGTCCTGAGCAAGAAAGATAATTTTAAGCTGTACGGAAGAAAGCAGGAGGCAAAAGATTACATTACAGAATTGATGCGGCTGACGGGGCGAGAGCAGGAATACATAGATCGTTTTATCGCAAAAGAGTATGTTCCGGAATTATTATTTAATGATAAAGAAATCGTGGAGAGAATTAAGGAACATCCGATGGCACTATGGAAATGCCAACAATAATCCAAAGCAAGGCACAATCAACGGATTAGTCTCCGAAGGTTGTGCCTTTTTGGTGTAGTAAATTATTCCACCATGTCCTCATAGCTTATCAAGGTTACATTTTTCATTTCGTTTGCCTTATCCATGCATCCTTTTGTAAAGCCATTCTTTGCAAATAAATAGTAATGTTTATTTGGAAAGTGGAACAGCATGCTTTTTTCTTCCAGGTCTTCCAGCACGCCAAGGTCTACCTTTTCGTTGGTCCATTTGCATTCTGCAAAAAGTGCAGTGTTTTTATCGGCGATTCCCATAATGTCAATTTCAACCTGTTGTCTGGTTTTAGGGTTGGTCCCCCACCATCTGCCAATGTCAGTAAAGTCAATGGCGCATTTTCCGGTTAATAAAAGTGTCCAAAGATATTGTTTGCAGATTTCTTCAAAAATGCTGCCCATGTAATCGGACAAATGTGGTTGTATTCGACTGTAAGCAAGCTCCGTAGCACCACGTGAGATAATGGACGTGTTTTCCGGTACAAAGCGATACCAGAAACGGAACATATTATCTTCAATGGAATAAATGGTTTTTCGTGCAGAATCTTCGCCAAAAGGCGTTTCTCTTTTTACAATTCCAAGTGAAACTAAATTTTTAATATAAGTTGCACATACGCTGGTGTCTTCGCCTACCTTTGTAGATATTTCGGACATTTTGGTATAGCCGGCAGCAATAGCAGCAATAATAGCATTGTAAATAGCCGGCTCACGTACCTCTTGCTTTAACAGGTTTTGTGGTTCTTCATAAATGGAAGAGGTTGGATTGAGGTACGTATTTTTAATATTGTCTTCCATAGACAATTTATCGTTCAACTGTAACAGGTATTGCGGTGTTCCACCTACAATCCCATAAGCTAAAGCTTTGTCTTCGTTGGATAATTCGTTAAAATATTTGCAGGCATCCCGGAATTCAAATGGCAGTACTTTAAACTGTGCAGTTCTGCGCCCGAAGAGCGGAGCTTTGTATGCAAGTACCTGGTCTTCCATGTATGACATAGAGGAACCGCAAAGAATAAGAAATAGCTTGGAGGTATCTTTATTTTTATCAATAAGTAATTGTAAGGTAGAAGCAAGACTTTTCGAAGCTCTGGCAACATAAGGGTACTCATCAATTACCAATACCAGTCGCTCCTCTTTGGCAAGGTCAAATACAAATTCCAGCGCAGTCTGAAAAGAATCAAAAGAAGTGTTAGCGGGCTTCTTTGTGACAAATTCTAAAATACTTTTACTAAAATTTTCTAAGTTTTGTTTTTCGTTGGTTTCTACACCGGTAAAGAAAATTGCCGGTTTGCCTTGGGTAAATTCATTAATAATTGCAGTTTTACCAACACGTCTACGTCCATACATAACTACAAACTCAAACTTATTTGAATTGTATAATTTGCTCATATGTTCCAGTTCTGTTTCTCTACCTATAAACATATTAAGAACCTCCGCTTACTGGTTTACGATTTAGTAATTTACGATTTACTTAATTATAATTCACTAAAATGCCAAAGTCAATAGACAAAATACAATTTAGTAAAGTATGAATTACTAAATTGTGTTTCACTAAATTGCAAAGCAAAGAACATCAAAAAGGAGACCGCACACGCAGTCTCCTTAAATATTTTATAGAATATAGTGAGAATTATCTAAGCTCTCCGTTTTTGTATCTTGCAACAATTTTGTTGATACGGTCGGAAGGATTTAATAAATCACTGATGGAAGCATCATGATTTAAGGTATCGATTAAGTAAGCAATGTACTTGCTCATGTCTGTACTTACATACCAAGGCTTGCTGAGTAACTCAGGGGTCTGGTAAATCAGGTTGGTAGTAAATACCTTGTCGATAAGACCGTCTTTGTGAGCTTTGTCAAAAATCTCCAAGCCGTTTGTAAATAAGCCAAAGGTAGAGAATACGAAAATACGATTTGCTTTGCGCTCTTTTAATGCGGCAGCGACTTCTAACATGGAGTCACCGGAAGAAATCATATCGTCAATAATAATCATGTCCTTGCCTTCTACGCTGGTACCAAGGAATTCGTGAGCAACGATTGGGTTACGTCCATCGATAATCTGTGTATAGTCGCGTCTCTTGTAGAACATACCCATGTCTAAGCCTAAAACATTAGCAATGTAAATAGCACGCTTCATACCGCCTTCATCCGGGGAAATAACCATCATGTGCTTGGAGTCTAACTGTAAATCAGGCACATTCTTGAGCAGTGCTTTGATAAACTGGTAGTTTGGCTGAACGGTCTCAAAACCATTTAAAGGAATAGCGTTCTGTACACGTGGGTCATGAGCATCGAAAGTGATGATGTGGTCTACACCCATCTTTACCAATTCCTGAAGTGCGATAGCACAGTCTAAGGATTCTCTTGCGGAACGCTTATGCTGGCGGCTTTCATATAAGAAAGGCATAATAACGGTGATACGTCTTGCTTTACCTCCAACAGCAGCAATGATTCTCTTTAAATCCTGATAGTGGTCATCCGGAGACATGTGATTCTGATTTCCGAATAAGGAATAGGTCAAGCTGTGATTGGTCACGTCTGACATAATATATAAGTCATATCCTCTGACAGATTCCAAAATAACGCCCTTACCTTCACCGGATCCAAAACGTGGTGTTTTCGCTTTTAAGATGTAAGAGTCTCTCTGGTAGCCGGAGAATGCTAAGCTGTCTTTGTGTTCGTTCTCGCGCTCAGTACGCCATTTTACAAGATACTTGTCAATTTTCTCGCCAAGCGGCTTGCAGCTATCCAAAGGAATCATACCTAAGGAACCGACAGGAATGGAGTTTAAGTTACGTTTTTCTTGTGTAGACACGGATGAAATCCTCACTTTCTTGTTGTCAATCGTTTTTGAAGTATTCTGATGTCCGGACCGGACAACTTACAAATTTTGTAATTCTGAATGATGCGGGAGGCAATGCGTTCAGAATACCGGTCTTTCATTTCGGAAAGACTTAAGTTGGTGGAAATAATCGTGGATTTGCCGCGAAGAATGCGCTCATTTAAGAAGGTAAATAATGCAGCCGTAACTACACTATTGGTCACTTCGGAGCCTAAATCATCGACTATCACCAAGTCATAATTGTACAAGTCTTCTTGGCTGTTGTAAAGCCCATTTTGGTAAAGAATGTCAAAAAGTTGCGATGCACTGAAATAAACCACGCTAAAACCCCGGTCCATCAGCTCCTTGGCAACGCAGCCGGATAAGAAGGACTTGCCGCAGCCCACAGTGCCGGTAAACAAAAGGTTGTCTTTACGGGTAGAAAAATGCTCTATCATGTCATGACAAACCTGCACAGCACCCCGGAATGCTTCTAAATCAGCACCTTGATAATATTCATAAGAAAGGGTGCTGAAATTATTCGTTTCTAAAAGATGCTCAATGCCTGACTGGGCATAGAGGGCACGTACCATACGTCTCTTGAGACAATTACACTGGGCAGTGGCCACAAATCCGGTGTCCTGACAATCAGGACAATCGTAGATTGGCTCCAGGTAATCTGCCGTAAAACCGGCCTTAATAAGTGCCTGTTCCTTGGCTTTGCGAAGGGCAGCCAAAGATGCTTGATAATCAGAAGGAGTATGTGCGGAACCATCCGGATACAAGGTGGCATTTGTACGCTTCATACACAGGGAAATAATCTGATTGTGATAATCAAAATATGCAGGTGCTTTCCCAGCAACTTGGTCTCTTCGTGCATTCATGGTATCACGGTTTTTGGTGCGAATAGCTTCGTATTCTTTTAGAATGGCCTGCATTTTAGTATTTCCTAACGCCACGTTGGTTACTCCTTTCTGAGAAATTTATATATGGTTAATTTTGTAAAAGTTCTTTTTCTAAAGCATCGTAGTCGGTATCAGACTGTTTGAAATGTAAAAACGGATTGCTTGCAACATAACCCGGAACCTTGCGCGGAATGGATTCTGTCTGCTTTTTCTGGGAATGATAGGATGCATCCGCCTGAGTAATGTCTGAGGTGTGATGTACCCCTGAGGAAAACCAAGAGCTTAAAATCTTGTCACAGTAAGAAAAACGGTTCTTGTCGGTGGCGAGAACGGTGCGTCTGCAGGCTTCCAAAATCACGTCTGCTTCAAACCCATACTGGTCATACCAGCGGTTAATGTAATTAAGCTCGGTATTGGTAGGCTCGCTCTTTTTGCCAAGGGCATTCATAACGGCATAAATGCGTTGACTGAATTTGGCAGTCTGAACCTGGGCTTCTTCCGGAGTGGTAATACCGTCCTTGGACCAAGAAAGTGCCACGGACTGGATGTATTTAAAACTCTTTTTGCCGCGTTCTGCACAGTATTCCAATAAAAATTCAATAAGTTCGTTGGAAAAATTCAAATTCTCTTTGATGAATAAGAGAGTGTCTAAATCTGTCTTGGTAAGAGGCTTAGCTAAATAAGTCTCTGCTACGAATCGAAGTTCTTGAAAATCTGAGGTATCTGCGATTGCTTTCCATGCATCGCGGCTCATGGCAGGAACAGCGACCTTATCAGGGGTAGTACACGGGCAGGAAGCACAGTTAAACACTCCGCGTTTTTCCCAAAAAGCGATGGCTCTGATAATATCCTTTTCAGTCTCGTTGAAATAATCTGCCATGGAAGAAATCTGCACAGAAATGCCCGCACCGGTATTACGTAAAATATATAAATAGACCTTGAGCTGAAGCTCGTTGGCCTCCAGCATATCTTTGTCGATTATGGAGTTTGGAATAATCGTCACATCGGGTCTGGTGACGAGCTGCAAATCTACTGTTTTCATAAAATCCACCTCATTTATAGGGTACAAAAGCGAGTATATCACATAATAAAATTCTTGAAAATAGGCATTTTTTCGGCACCCTGTGGATAAGTCTGTGGATTTAGCAAAAAACCAGTTTGTGGAAAAGTGGATAAGCTATATTCCTAAAAGGTTTTCGCCCACTTTTACAATATCCCCGGCTCCCATAGTTATCACCATATCATTGTGGATAAGATTTTCTAATAAAAAATTTTCTATGGCATCAAAACTGGAGAAATAGTGTGCATTTTTGCCCAGTTTTTGAATTTGGGCCTGTAAATCCCTGGAACTGATGCCTAAGTTGTCTGTTTCACGCGCCGGATAGATGTCGGCCAAAATAATTTCATCTGCAAGGGAAAGTGCCTTGGCAAACTCCTCCATAAAGGCCTTGGTACGGGTAAAAGTGTGTGGCTGGAAGACACACCACACTCTTCCGTGTGGGAAGTTTTGGGCAGCAGATAAGGTGGCAGTGATTTCAGTCGGATGATGTGCATAATCATCGATAATATCAATGCTTCCCAGACTTCCTTTATATTCAAAACGGCGTTTGCTGCCTTTAAATACCTTAAGTGCAGACAGAGCCACTGTACGGTCAATGCCTAGGTAATCAGCCAGTGCCATGGCAGCCAGCGCGTTTGCCAGATTGTGCTCGCCGGGAACGGAAAGCTCCAGAGCAAAGGTGTCTCCTGAGTGGGTATGTACCATGGCAGAAATGTGTCCAAGTTTATTATAAGTAATGTCCGTTGGGTAGTAATCGCAGGAAGGGGTTTTACCAAAGGTAATTACCTTACAAGGCAAATCTTTGCAAAGCTCTTCATAGTGTGCAATATCGCCGTTAATGATAAGTACGCCATCTTCCGGCAAAAGTCCCGCAAAGGTACGAAAAGAGTCCCGGATTTCCTGCAGGTTGTGGAAAAAGTCCATGTGGTCTTCTTCTACATTTAAGATAATGGAAATCTTTGGGAAAAAGCTTAAAAAACTATTAGTATATTCACAGGCTTCTGTAACAAAGTATGGGGAATTGCCTACGCGGATATTGCCGCCGATGGTCTCTAAAATGCCGCCTACGGAAATGGTAGGGTCTGCATGTGCAGCCATTAAGATGTCGGAAACCATGGAGGTGGTAGTAGTCTTGCCGTGGGTACCGCTGACTGCAATAGGGCATTCGTAATTCAGCATAAGCTGACCAAGTAATTCCGCACGGGTTAAAGATGCCAGCCCCAGTTCAGAGGCTTTTATAAATTCCGGATTGTCCGGATGTATTGCACTGGTATAAACGATACAGTCAATATCGGCTGTAACATTGGAAGCACGCTGGCCGATATGGACAACAGCTCCTTTTTCTGAAAGCATATCGGTAAGAGGAGACTCCTTCATATCGGAGCCGGAAACCTGAAAGCCTCTGTCTAATAAAATTTCTGCAAGACCGGACATGCTGATGCCTCCGATTCCGCAGAAGTAAATATGAATAGGTTTATTGAAATTAATCTGATACATATGGAAATCCTCATAAATATATACATATACTATTGCTTACATTATATAACTTTTATGCGAAAAATACAAGTTGATGATACATGCAAAAAAACAATAAAGGTAATAATTACCAAAATTCGACACAAAATAAAAAATTATTGGATAAAAATTCACAAGAAAAATTAAGAAAAATCAATATTTGTTTGTAAATTCTATTCACATTTTAAAGCTTGTGTGCTATACTTTTTGTACGTAAATAATTTAATAGACTGATTGAGGTGAGGACGACATGATTAAGAAAGAGATGATTGCTATGTTGTTAGCAGGTGGCCAGGGCAGCCGTCTTGGTGTACTTACAACCAAAGTAGCAAAACCTGCAGTTTCTTTTGGCGGAAAGTATCGTATTATCGATTTCCCTTTAAGTAACTGTATCAATTCCGGCATCGATACAGTTGGTGTTTTGACACAGTATCAGCCACTCAAGCTGAATAGCCACATTGGTATTGGTATTCCATGGGATTTGGACCGCAATATCGGTGGTGTAAGCATTTTGCCGCCATACGAAAAGAGCAAGGACAGCGAGTGGTACACCGGTACAGCCAATGCCATTCTTCAGAACATGGATTATATGGAAAGCTTTAATCCGGAATATGTTTTGATTTTGGGCGGCGACCATATTTACAAAATGGACTACGAAGTGATGTTAGATTTCCATAAGGAAAGCGGCGCAGAATGTACCATTGCAGTTATGCCGGTACCATGGGAAGAAGCAAGCCGTTTCGGTATTATGATTGCGGATGAAAATAAGCGCATCAACGACTTCGAAGAAAAACCAAAGAATCCACGAAGCAACTTAGCTTCCATGGGTATTTATATCTTTAACTGGAAGACATTAAAAGAAGCATTAATTACAAACAAAGACGTGCCGAATTTAGACTTTGGTATGCACATTATTCCATACGTACATACACAAGGTTCTCCTATGTATGCATATGAATTCAGAGGTTACTGGAAGGACGTTGGTACCTTGAGTTCATACTGGGAAGCAAATATGGAGCTTATTGACCTGGTGCCTGAATTCAACCTTTACGAAGAATACTGGAAAGTATACACCAAGTCCGATGTTTTACCGCCACAGTATATTTCTGCTGAAGGTGAAATCCAAAAGAGTATTATCGGTGAAGGCACTTCTATCTATGGTAAGGTTATCAACTCCGTGATCGGCTGCGGTGTTACCATTGAAGAAGGAGCAGTTGTAAAGGATTCCATCATTATGAATCACACGACAATTGGTGCTAATTGTGAAGTGACAAAGGCAGTTGTCGCTGAGAACGTAATCATTGGTGACAACGTTGTTTTGGGTGCTTTTGAAGAAGCTGATAACGAAACCCATCCTCATATTTACAATCAGGGCCTTGTATGTATTGGTGAAAATACGGTTATTCCAAGCAATATCAAAATCGGTAAGAATACTGTTGTTTCCGGCATTACAACCGCAGAGGATTATCCGGACAATTGTTTAGAAAGCGGTAAATCTTTTATTAAGGCAGGTGAGAAGGCATGAGAGCAATAGGTATTATTTTAGCAGGCGGCAATAGCTTTCGTATGAAAGTGTTGGCAAAGAACAGAGCAATCAGCGCTATGCCGATTGCAGGCAGCTACAGAGCAATTGACTTTTCACTGAGTAACATGTCTAACTCCGGCGTACAGAACGTATTAGTTCTCACACAGTACAATGCCAGAAGTTTAAACAGACATTTAAGCTCGTCCAAATGGTGGGATTTCGGACGTAAGCAGGGCGGTTTAAGTGTACTTACACCGGTTATTACCGAAGAAAACTCCAGCTGGTATCGCGGTACGGCAGATGCTATGTATCAGGCTCTCTGGAACTTAAAAGAGTGTCATGAACCATACGTAATCATCGCATCCGGTGACTGTGTATACAAAATGGACTACAATGACATGCTGGAAGCACATATCAAGAGTAAAGCAGATATCACCATTGCCTACAAGAATATGGGCGAAGATGAAAAGATTGACCGTTATGGTGTAATCAGTATGGACGAAGACGGCCGCGTTACAGAATTTGAAGAAAAGCCGCTGGCAGTGAAGAGCCGCAATATTTCTTGTGGTATTTACATTATGCGTAGAAGACAGCTCATCGAAATCTTAGAGCAGTGTGCGGAAGAAGGCAGATATGATTTTGTGCGTGACGTACTGATTCGTTATAAAGATGTAAAGAAGATTTATGGTTATGAAATCAAAACCTACTGGTCAAATATTGCAAGTGTAGAAGACTATTTCAGAACCAATAAAGATTTTTTAAAGAAGGAAGTCAGAGACTATTTCTTCAAGACATATCCAGATATTTACTCCAAGGTTGATGATTTAGCTCCGGCCAAATACAACACAGGAAGCTCTGTAAAGAACAGCTTAATTGCAAGCGGATGTATTATCAACGGCAGCGTAGAAGATTCCATTATCTTCAAGAAGGTATACGTTGGCAATAACGTTAAGATTAAGAATTCCATTATTCTCAATGATGTATATATCGGTGACAACACGGTTATCGAGAACTGCATCGTAGAAAGCAGAGATACCATTCGTGCAAACTCTACATTAGTAGGTGAGGGGGAAATTAAGCTTGTCATGAATGACAGCGACAAACATGTTTGAAAAAAATTATAGGTAAATATTTTAGGGAGGACCAACAGATGAAAATAACAGATGTACGTGTACGGAAAGTGGACACAGATAGTAAAATGAGAGCAGTTGCATCCATTACTATTGATGATGTATTTGTGGTACATGATATCAAGATTATTGAAGGGGAAAAAGGATTGTTTATTGCTATGCCTAGTAAAAAGGGCGCGGATGGAGAATATCGCGATACTGCACATCCAATCAACTCTGAAACAAGAGTGATGTTGCAGAACACCATTTTAGAAGCTTACGAAAAAGCTGCAGCAGAAACTGTGTAGCTTTTAAATAAGGAGATAAGGATAAGAGGGATAAAGTAAAAAGGCTGTCGCTTTGGCGATGGCCTTTTTGAACAAAGGGCGAGCATTACATATAAATCAAACAAACTAAAGGAGTAACGCAGATGATAAAAATAGTATTGTGCGATGACGATCAAAAAGTTTTTGAGGAAGTCCCGTTTTACATAAATAAATATTTTCAGTCAAAGAATAACCACAGGCACGAAATTTCCTGCTTTGATTCTGCCACAGCCCTTATAAATGCTTTGGAAGATGAAAAGAATTTCGATATCTATATTCTTGATATCTACATCGGTGATGAAATCGGCACCAATCTTGCAAAAACAATCCGCAAGAGAGGAGTAGAAAGCCCAATTATCTTCCTTACAACTTCAATCGAACACGCACCGCAAAGCTTTGAAACTGGAACATTGCGTTATCTTATAAAGCCACTTGACCCGGAAAAACTTTACGAAGCAATGGCTGCGGCCATTGTTCAAGTAGAAAAAATGAATGATCGAATGGTAAAATTCAAAACTGAAAACGGTGTGGAAAGCGTTGCCGTCAATAATATTATGTGCTCTGAATCATACGGTCATTATCAGTACATAACCCTTAAGGATGGAAAAAAAATCCGTGTCAGAAACACCGTTGCCGAGCTGTTTGCAACACTTGGCAAATACGGCGGGTTTGTACGTGTTGGCAGTCCGTATATTATCAATCTGCGCCATGTTAAAAATGTATCTTCAACAGATGTGTGGCTGTACAACGACATTAAAATTCAGATTCCAAGAGGCAAGCGTACAGAAATTAAAAATGCTTTTTGGGATTTCCAGTATGAAGGTTGGGAGGATTAAATATGGTAATAACAATTATAGAATTTATACTCCTGCTTATTGCACACGCAGCTGCGGGCATATATTCCGCCAACCTTAAATATAGCAAAAAGACTACCTACATTATCTGGGGCGCATGGATAGTACTTCAGACCGGATTACTGGTTTACACAGAATTTGTGTTTACCAACTGGGTACTGCAGTTCTTTGCAGGGTTTATACTGTCTTTAATTGGTCAGTATGTTATCTTTTTTGCAACCACCAAAGGCAAGCTTGCCCACAGAGTCTTTATCCTGCTTACATATTCCATATTTTTCTGCATTGTAATGACGGTTTTTACTATGCTAAAAGGCTCATTTGGTCAATTGTCCCCAATAGTTACAGTGGTTATTCACGCTATAATGCTTTTTGCAATGCTCACATATTTTCTGCACTATGTTTGCCCGCTCTGCCGTAATGCAGCAAAAAACATTACCGCTGGCTGGTCACCACTGATATTTGTTAATATTGTATTTATGATTACCGTAATACTTTCATCGGTGTTTCCGGTAAGGCTTACAACCTTTAGTGACCCGTCTGTTGTCACATTTATCTTTATCGGCGTTTCCATTATGGCGGTGTATCCTGTTATTTTTTCCAGTATCAACAATCTGTCCGAAGTGGCAACCAAAAGAGAGGTTGAAACCCAGAACAAATTGCTTCTTGCACAGATAGAGGCAGAAAACATACAGCTTGCGGCAGACAGCCAGGCAAGACACGACAGACGCCACCACAACCTTGTTATGCTGGAATTTGCCAACAACAACGATATTGAAAGTGTGAGAGAATACCTTAAAAACCTTGTGGAAAGCGAAAACATTGCCCCTGGCGAAGTCCGCCATTGTGATAATATGACAATAAACGTTGTTCTTTCTGTATACGAAAGACGTGCAAAGCAGAACAATATATCGGTAAAAATATCTGCCAAAGCAAGCAAAGAACTGGATATTCTGCCACAGGACCTTGTTATCATCATTGCAAATCTGTTTGAAAACGCAATTAATGCAACAGAAAAAATCAAAAACAAGGATAAAACCATTGATATTTATATCAAAGAAAGTACCCAGCGGTTGCTTATAAAGATGGAAAACACCTGCAAGGATAATCTTGCTTTTGAAGAATCCCTTTATGGTGTTGGCATCCGTTCGGTAATAGCCGCCACAACCAAATACGAAGGTATGTATGATTTTTCAGCAGATGATGGCGTGTTCTCTGCAAAAATCAGCTTGAATTTGAATTAAAATGCAATCTGTGCCAAAAAACATACAATCTATGCCACCCCCCATTTTTTTGGGGGTTTTTTGTTATAATATTGGTGCTTGTCTTTTATGGGAACAAGAGGCAGATAATCAGAACAGTACAAGGACAAACGGTATAGTTTGCCTTGTATGTAAATAATGGTAGGAGAGATGACATGAAAAAACTAATTTTAAGTATTCTGCTGTCAGTATGCATGCTGGTAAACATAATGCCTATATCGGTATTTGCCAATCAGCCGGCAGAATTTGGAATGCCTGTTGTAAGTGGATTCGAAGCTGACACCAAAGTACTTTATTCAACATATGTTAACAAAAGTTTTACTGGTATTTTGGTTGAGACAGCAGATATGCCAGATTCTACAGATGCATACGGCGTTGAGATAGCGGAAAAAAAATATCCGGCCACAAGTGTATACCATAATGGAGTATACATCGTAGATATAGAAGGGCTTGATGAATCAAGAGAATACGAAGTGCGTCCTTATTATACCATTGATGGAACGGATGTATATTCGGATTCTGTTACACTAACTACCGCTGCGGCAAGAACAAAAGTTTCGGGCTACTCGCATTATTCTTACGAAGGCGATCATGTGGCTGTGGGATATGGAATAAAAGCTGCCGGAAACGGCGGTGCAGTTGACTTTATAGGACACAATGGTACAACCTGGTTACAGTCTACATATAACAGTGCTGGATGGGCGTATATATTTGAAGATGATCCGTCAGACGCGTCCTCCTGGGTAGAAACCAACGGACCAAAGGTTATGGTTTACCAATCGGAAAAAATCCAGGCATGGGTTGTGCCGGAAACTTCTGCCGACGGTAATTTTGGTATTCTTACATACTACATCAGAAATCTTTCTGGTGAAACAATAGAAGATTACAAATTCGGAGCGGCGGCCGATATAAAGATTGGTTCTAGAGACAGTGCCCCCATAGCAAAAACAGATTATGGTATCAGTATGACTGATGGAGAAAACACCTTTGCTTTGATCGGCAAAGAAGGTTATTCGGGAATCAGTACTCCTGTAAGCACCATATGGTTCGGTCATTACAGTTCTGCAAGAAGTAATGTGTATACCTCTGCAAGCAGCGACAGTCTTACCGGTACTGATTCGGGAGCGTCATATTCCTGGCAGAATATTACTCTTGAACCCGGTGAAATAAAGGAGTTTAAACTCTGTCTTGGTATCGGTGATACAGAAAAACTGGAATCTTTGCTGAAACCCGATTCATCAATAAACTATGCAGACGAAACACTTACCGGTCTTACACCGGCATCCACATATATTATTACAGTGGGAACGGATAGATTCACTGTAACTGCAGATTTAAACGGTACTATTCGTATTATTGGTACAGACGATAACAATACAGAATACAATCTTATAGGAAAATCCATAGCAATTTCCGAGATTAAGGAAATTGATGGTTCTATGCAGGTTGGCGAAGCACAGGAAATTATAGTTGCCTCAAGACCTGATGTAACTGTTCCGGACTATAATGCACCTGACGATATAGCCCCGGAACTTCCCGACGACCTTGACGTTACCACAACAGAAAATTCTGTTACAATTCGTGCACAAGAATGCCAAGAATACAGTATTGATGGCGGTAACACATGGCAAATTGCCGACAGTAGTGGTAATGTGGTTTTTTCGGGACTTGACGATGGCATAGTATATAATATTTTAACAAGGATTGCTGCCACCGATTCAAGCTTTGCTTCTGAAATAGAAGGTTTTGAAATTAAAACCTCAAAGATGCTTACAATTACAGATGTAACCGTAAGCGGAAATGTGCAGGTTTATGACGGCACAGCAAAGTCTCTTGCAATTTTAGCAGATGGAGCAACAGCAAGCTATTCAACGGTACTGGAAGGCCCTTATTCAAGCACGTTCCCCGAATATACAGATGCGGGTGCGTACACAGTTTACTACAAGCTTGAAAAATCGGGATATCACGATTACTACAATGTTGCAGAACTTCAAATTAAAGAGAAAGAAATCGGTATTGCTTGGACCAATACAGCCTTTATTTACGATGGCACATTAAAACTGCCAACAGCAACAGCTACAGATGTT
The DNA here is from genome assembly GCA_045631045.1 of Lachnospiraceae bacterium. GTDB lineage: Bacteria > Bacillota > Clostridia > Lachnospirales > Lachnospiraceae > RGIG6307. The sequence continues at coordinate 383 of JAZQUB010000062.1, read as the reverse complement.
GTAACAGGCGATGAAATCAGCCTTACTGTAGAAGGAGCCCAGATAAATGTTTCTGAAACTGCTTACACAGCAACAGTTACAGCTATCACAGGTGAAAAAGCGGTCAACTACAAGCTGCCAACAAATAAAACAACACAGTTTACAATCGGCAAAGCCACTCCTGAATATTCCGTTCCAACAGGCCTTACTGCAATATACAGTAACACGCTTGCTGAGGTAACTCTGCCAACAGGCTGGACTTGGAAAGATGCGGAAACAAGCGTTGGTAATGTTGGAGAAAATACATTTACAGCAGTTTACACACACGATAATACAGGCAACTATGAAACAGTTGAAGCTGATGTGACTGTAACAGTAAGCAAATTGAAAGTTGAAAAACCAGC
>JAZQUB010000061.1:0-19150 GCA_045631045.1 Lachnospiraceae bacterium | reverse complement strand
CATATCACAGCAGGTGCTAAGAAAGTTGTTATCTCTGCTCCAGCAGGAAACGACCTTCCTACAATCGTTTACAATGTAAACCACGACACATTAACAGCTGAAGATACAGTTATCTCTGCTGCTTCTTGTACAACAAACTGCTTAGCTCCTATGGCAAAAGCATTAAATGATTTAGCTGGAATCAAATCTGGTATCATGAGCACAATCCACGCTTACACAGGTGACCAGATGATCCTTGACGGTCCTCAGAGAAAAGGCGATTTAAGAAGAAGCCGTGCAGGCGCTGTTAACATCGTTCCTAACTCAACAGGTGCTGCAAAAGCTATCGGTTTAGTTATTCCTGAATTAAACGGTAAGTTAATCGGTTCTGCACAGCGTGTTCCTACTCCAACCGGTTCTACTACTATTTTAGTAGCAGTTGTTAAGGGTATTGTAACAAAGGATGAAATCAATGCAGCTATGAAGGCAGCAGCTACAGATTCTTACGGTTACAACACAGATGAAATCGTATCCAGCGACGTTATCGGTATGACATACGGTTCTTTATTCGATGCTACACAGACAATGGTAGCTCCTATGGAAGATGGCAATACACAGGTACAGGTTGTATCTTGGTATGACAACGAAAACAGCTACACATCTCAGATGGTTAAGACAATTAAGTACTTCGCTGAGTTGGCTTAAGTTTTAATAGGATATATAAATTGACCTAATGGGGTCCGGTCGAAATAAATGGACCGGACCTCATAATTTTATACAGTTTGTATAAAATTATGAGGTCATAGGTCATGGATGCACACGCCAAAAGTATGGAAAATGTCGCAAAGCGACCTTTTGGCGGCGCACGAGTTCACAAGTGAACTCGATTTCAAAAGCATTTAATATAAAAGGAGAGACATAAAATGGGTTTAAACAAGAAATCAGTTGATAATATCAACGTAAACGGTAAAAGAGTTCTCGTTAGATGTGACTTCAACGTACCTTTAAAAGAAGGCAAAATCACAGACGAAACACGTATCAACGCAGCACTTCCTACTATCAACAAATTAATCGCTGATGGCGGTAAAGTTATTCTTTGCTCTCACTTAGGCAAGGTTAAAGAAGGTCCTAACGAAAAGGAATCTTTAGCTCCTGTAGCTGTAAGACTCAGCGAAAAGTTAGGCAAAGAAGTAGTTTTCGTTGCGGATTACAATGTAACAGGCGAAGCTGCAACAGCTGCAGTAGCAGCTATGAAGGAAGGAGATGTTGTATTATTACAGAATACTCGTTTCCGTGGCAAAGAAGAAACAAAGAACGGCGAAGAGTTCTCCAAGGAATTAGCTGACTTAGCAGATGTATATGTATGTGATGCATTTGGTTCTTCTCATAGAGCACATGCTTCTGTAGCAGGTGTTACAAAGTTCATCTCTGAAAAGGGCGGCGAAAATGCAGTTGGTTACTTAATGCAGAAGGAAATCGAATTCCTCGGCAATGCAGTGGAAAATCCGGTTAGACCTTTTGTTGCAATCCTTGGCGGTGCAAAGGTTGCTGATAAGTTAAATGTTATCTCTAACTTACTGGAGAAGTGCGATACTTTAATCATCGGTGGCGGTATGGCATTTACCTTCTTAAAAGCACAGGGAATGGAAATTGGTAACTCTTTAGTAGATGATGAAAAGCTTGACTATTGTAAGGAAATGATTGCAAAGGCTGAAAGCCTCGGCAAGAAGTTATTACTTCCTGTTGATGCAGCAGTTGCTTCTGCATTCCCAAGCCCAATCGATGCAGCTATTGACGTAGATTATGTGGCAGCAGATGCTATCCCGGCTGACAAAATGGGCCTTGATATCGGACCTAAGACTGCAGAAATGTATGCAGAAGCTGTTAAGAGTGCAAAGACCGTTGTTTGGAACGGACCTATGGGTGTATTCGAAAATCCAACACTTGCAACAGGTACAATCGCAGTAGCAAAGGCTTTGGCTGAAACAGAAGCTACTACTATCATCGGCGGCGGTGACTCTGCAGCAGCTGTAAATCAGTTAGGCTTTGGCGATAAGATGAGTCACATTTCTACAGGTGGCGGTGCTTCCTTAGAATTCTTAGAAGGCAAGGAACTTCCGGGCGTTGTAGCAGCAGACGACGTTGAATAATAAGGAAAAGAGGGTATAACTATGAGAAAAAAAATTATCGCAGGTAACTGGAAAATGAACATGACTCCAACTCAGGCAGTAGCTTTAATCGAAGAGTTAAAGCCACTTGTTGCTAATGAGGACGTAGATGTTGTTTTCTGTGTACCGGCAATTGATATTATTCCTGCAGTAGAAGCAGTAAAAGGTACCAACATTCAGATTGGTGCAGAAAATATGTACTATGAAGAAAAAGGTGCCTATACAGGCGAAATCGCTCCTGCTATGTTAGTAGATGCAGGTGTAAAGTACGTTATTATCGGTCATTCCGAACGCAGAGAATATTTTGCAGAAACAGATGCTACTGTAAATAAGAAAGTGTTAAAGGCTTTCGAACATGGAATCACACCAATCATCTGCTGTGGTGAAACACTTACTCAAAGAGAACAGGGCGTAACCATTGACTTTGTTCGTCAGCAGATTAAGATTGCATTCCAGAACGTAACTGCAGAGCAGGCAAAGGCGGCTGTTATCGCATACGAGCCAATCTGGGCAATCGGTACAGGTGTTACTGCTACCAGCGACCAGGCAGAAGAAGTATGTGCAGCAATCAGAGCTTGCATCGCAGAGGTTTATGATGAAGCAACAGCAGAAGCAATCCGTATTCAGTACGGCGGCTCTGTAAACGGCGGTAATGCAGCAGAATTATTTGCAAAGGCAAATATCGATGGCGGCTTAGTTGGCGGTGCGTCCTTGAAGGCTGAATTTGGAAAAATCGTTTGCTATAACAAATAATATATAATTTAAATTAAAGCACAGTTCTTTCTCTTGGGGAAGGAGCTGTGTTTTTTTGTAAATATAACGGAAAGAAATATCAATATTCATAAAAACTTAAAGTGACAAATATTCTGTTCTGATATATACTTAATATAGTTAAAATGAAAGGAAGGTAGAGCAGAATGAAAAAGACGTGGGCACAAAGCGGTAAACATGAAAAACATGCCAAGCGGACCTCTGCTCTGTTTTTAGCCCCAAGCTTTTTGGGAGTAATGGCGTTTTTTATACTGCCATTTATTGTAGTGATTGTATATTCTCTGGTAGATAATCCAATCAATATGGAGTTTAACGGAGTGGACAATTTTATCAGAGTTATGAACAATGGCGCTTTTAAAAAGGCCACGGCCAATACGTTAAAGTTTTCTGTTATAGCAGTACCCTTGGCAGTTGTGTTATCGTTGATGTTAGCGGTGGTACTGGAGTGGAAGATTCCCTTTAGAAGTCAGTTCAGAACCTTTTTCTTAAGTCCGATGATGGTGCCGGTGGCCAGTATCGTATTAATCTGGCAGGTGTTATTTCATTATAATGGTGCGGTAAATGAGTGGCTGGGTGCATTTGGCATAGACAAAATCGACTGGTTAAAATCAAGCAAGGCATACATAGTAGTAGTGGTACTGTTTTTGTGGAAGAATCTGGGCTATAATATGATTCTTTTTATGGCAGCCTTGTCTAATATTCCGGAGGACTTGATTGAAGTGGCACGCTTGGAAAATGCAAACAAGTGGCAGATTTTTTATCATATAAAATTGCGATATATGTCATCTACCATTTTATTTGTAACCATTATGTCACTCATTAACTCTTTTAAGGTGTTTAGAGAGATTTACCTTTTGACTGGTGACTATCCGGTAGATACCATTTATATGCTGCAGCATTACATGAACAATATGTTTGCCAAATTAGATTATCAGAATTTGTCCGCAGCGGCAGTGTTAATGAGTTTGTGTATGATTGTCATTATCGGTATTATGTTTAGGGTTGAAAATTATTATGGAAAGGATGTGGAAGGCTGATGATAAATCCAAAGAAGACTAGAACGCTTTCCAAAGCAAAAAAGCGCGCCAAGCGGGCAAAAATTGTGCGTCTTTCCGTAGCATTTTTAATAGCAGCAATCTTTGCAGTATTGTTTTTGACACCGATTGTACTGACCATTACCAATTCTTTTATGTCAGAAACGGAAATTAATGCCAATTACGGACAGATTTTTGCAAAAAACGCAAGCGGCGGCAAGGTATATATTGCCGAAAAAATAAATTTAAAATTCATTCCGGATATGGTGTCTTTTAGTCAGTATATTACGGTACTGCTAAAGAGCCCAGAATACCTGTTAAAGTTCTGGAATTCCATGATTTTGGTGGTACCAATTGTGGGCTTTCAGTTGTTGGTGGCAGCGCTTGCAGCGTATGGTTTCAGCCGGTACAGGGGGCGTATCAGAGAAATGATTTTCTTTGCATATATTATTTTGATGCTGATGCCATATCAGGTAACCTTAGTACCGAATTATCTGGTAAGTGACTGGCTGAATATATTAGATACCAGATGGGCTATCTGGCTCCCCGGTATTTTCTCGCCCTTTGCAGTGTTTTTGCTGACAAAGTATATGCGGCGAATACCGGTTGGTGTTATTGAGGCCGCTGAAATCGATGGGGCCGGTGAACTGCAGATTTTTACCTCCATCAGTTTACCGCTTTGTAAAAGCGCAATATGCTCGGCAGCAATTTTAGTGTTTATCGATTATTGGAATATGGTAGAACAACCATTGATTTTATTGGGAGACACCCAAATGCATCCGCTTAGTGTATTTCTTAGCAAGATTAATACAGGAGAATTGGGGCTGGCTTTTGCAGTAGCTACCATTTATATGGTGCCTAGCTTGTTTGTATTCCTGTATGGAGAAGACTATTTAGTAGAAGGTATTACATATCAGGGTGGTATCAAGGGGTAACATCACATATAGAAAGACGAGGACAAAGATATGAACGAACAGGTTGGAAAAAAGCGAGACTGGATTAAAAATGCAGCGATTGTATTTTTGACAATTATGCTTGTACTGACTTTTTTTTCAAATACAATAATGAATTATTCTCTGCCGGAGGTATCAGCCCAATATGTGTCAAGCGGTACCATTCAGGCAAAGGTAAGAGGAAGCGGTACGATTGAGGCAGGGGACCCGTATTCCGTCAAAACAGATGCTTCCAAAACCATTTTAAGCGTTGCAGTAAGAAATGGGGACCATGTGGAAAAGGGCGATGTATTGTTTTATCTGGAAGAAGGAGATAGCACAGAATTAAAACAGGCACAAAAGACCTTGGATAGCTTGTTGGATGCTTATCGCCAGAAGGCATTGAATGCAGATGTTGACCCGGAAGTAACCAATAAAATTTTAAGTGGTCAGTTTACGGATTTTAATACATATTATGTTAAAGTGCAGAATTTAAAGAAGGAAATAAAAGAATTAGAAGACGAAATTGCAGTTTACGAAAGAGAAATTGCAAAGGTTCAGGAAATTCGTAAGGAAGCGGCAGAGGAAGGCAGCGATTCTTCCAAAGAAAAACGTCAGGCTTACGAGGCGTGCATTGCCGAAAGACAAAAGGCAGAGAACACACTTAGTGGGGCACTTACTGCAGCTGGAGTTTCTAACGTGGATGAGGCGGCTACCAAGCTGACTGCGGCAGAAACCGATTTGGCAGCAGTGAAGAAGACTGTCAATGACATTAAAAACAGCAGTGCTTATCAGCAGGCAGAAGTAATTCGTTCCGGTTATGAAAGTGCTATTGAAAAGGCAAAGACAGACTTGGAAGCAGCAACCACAGTAGGCGACACGACAGCACAGCAGGCGGCACAGGCAGCATGGAATAAGGCACTTGCAGATTTGGAAAGTCACAATGCAAATACGACCGTTTACGCGGAACTTAAGACCGCAGAGGCGGCAGTGGAAACTGCACAGAAAAGTCAGGCGGCTTTAGTAGCAGTTACCAATGCGAATGCTGCACTTGCTACGGCAAGAGTAAATGAGGAGGCCGCATGGAAGGCTTACGAGGCCGCAGGTCCGGACCACTCTGTTGCGATTTCACAGTATGATGATGTGATTAAGAAAAATCAGGAATATGTAAATGAGCAGAAGGAAAAAGCCCAAGTAAAGCAGGCAGAATTAAATGAGATTTTGACTCAGATGAATCAAGAGTCCAGCTTATCAGCAGAGTTAGAAGCAATTGCAGAGCAGAGAGAGCTGATTGAGAAACTGCAGGGTGGCTCAACAGAAAGTACCATTGTGGCTCCGATTTCCGGTAAGGTTGACAATATTTATTTGACTGCCGGTAACAGCACCACACCTGGCAATGAAGTAGCAACTATTTTCCCGGACGGAAAAGGCTACACCATGGAAGTGACCGTGACGAAAGAACAGGCTCAGCGTTTAAATAAAGGCGATGTGGCAGATATTCAAAACTCCTGGTATTATTCAGACGTGAAAGCAGTGCTTCAGCAGATTAAGACCAGTAAAACGGACCCTGCAAACAGCAAAATTTTAGTCTTTATGGTAGAAGGGGATGTGAGCGACGGACAGAGCTTAAGCATTTCCATTGGACAAAAGAGTGCAAATTATGATTATATCGTACCAAACAGTGCGATTCGTGAAGACAATAATGGTAAATTTATTTTGAAAGTATCCCAGAAGAGCTCTCCGTTAGGAAATCGTTACTATGCAGAGCGTGTAGATATAGAAGTGCTTGGCAGTGACGATACACAGTCTGCAATCAGAGGCGCTTTAGAGGGTTGGGAATTTGTAATTACCACATCTACCAAACCGGTTGAGGCAGGACAGCTTATTCGATTGAAGGATTAAGGAGTAAGGTATGAAACGTAAAAGACTTTTTGTGTTACTTCTTAGCTGCATTGTCTGTGCTATACTTGCACTTGGGCTACATGGCTTTTCTGCTGTTTTGAAGGGACAGTTGCAGCACGAGCAGGTGGCATCAAATTGGGATGCAGAAGGAAATACGGCACAAATCAGTGTATTTTTTTCAGAAAGTGAAAAGTATTTCTTACGTGAGAGCCTGAAACAAACCGAGTTTCAACTGACAAACTGGTATTATCAGATTTTAAACGAGTTAGAAACAGCATCCATTACTACTGGGACTGCCAATCCCACAGCCAGACTTTTGGTATATGGATACAGTGCTGCCGGAGAAATCAGTATGCAGTCCGAGCACAATGATGTCCGTGTAAAGGCCTATGGTGTGGGCGGAGATTTCTTTCAGTTTCATCCGCTTAAGCTTGTGAGTGGTGGCTATTTCAGCGAAAGTGATTTGATGCAGGACCGTGTGATACTGGATACTGACACTGCATGGCAGTTGTTCGGCAGTAATGACGTGGTCGGTATGTTTGTATTAATTGAAAAGATACCGCACATGGTGGTTGGTGTTTATGAGAGAGAAAACGGTTATTTTAATGACGCGGCAGGAAATGACAAAAGTTGTGTGTTTGTGTCTCATAAAACCCTTTATAATCATGGACAGTATCATGGACTGGAAAGCGTAGAGTATTTGATTCCAAATCCGGTTACTGGTTTTGCGGCAGGAATTGTGGAAAAGCAGACAAACGGTATGTACGTGGCTATTGTGGAACATCAAAAGCGGTTTGGGTTTATGTCCCTTGTTGAGATTTTGAGACAATTCGGCACACGTTCTATGGGCCTTAGCGGTATTACTTTTCCTTACTGGGAAAATATGGCAAGAGGCTATGAAGATATATTGGCAGGAATTTTATTAACAGAATTAGTGCTTCTTACATATGCGGTTATCGTATTCATCGGATTTATCTGGTATTTATGGATGCATCGCAAATGGCGGGCACGAGGGATTTATGAAAAGTTCAAAGATATTTGTTATACGATGCGTGTAAGAAGACATGCACGCAAAGTGAAAGCGAAGGGAGGCAACGAATAATGAAAAAAAGAATGTTATCTCTTATCCTTGTTGTGGTAATGGTTTTATCCATGGCAGCGTGTGGTGGGGATAAGCCAAGCGGCAGCAATGCAGCGAACAATGCGGCAAGTAAGGAAGGCGTATTTGAGGTTGTAGATTTAGAGGCAATTGGGGATGCCGTGGATGCGGATGATTTTAATATCAGCCAGATGAAGGCAATTGGGGATACCCTGTATCTGATTGCAGATGTATATTTCCAGGATGATAAAAGCAATGGGTACCGTATATTGTATCTGACTGCGGATATGGAGGGTAATGTTAGAGCGCAGCATACCGTTTATGAGCAGGTATGGCAAAACTACGATGCACCTATAGAAGAGGCGGTACCACTGGAAAAGGTGGCGATTTCCAATGATATAGCAGTGATGCTTCTTGCCGAACCGTCTGTGGAGGAGGTGGTATATGAGGATTATCATAATATTTATTCCTACCAGATTTTGTCCGATGGTAAGTTGGCATATGTAGACAGCTTGGAAAGGTACAATAAGGAAACAGAGTTATATGAGACAACGCTCAATATCGTTGTGTGTGATGAAAATGGTACAGAGCTTGTGAATGTAAATCTTAGTGAAGGCTTGAATCCGGAAGAATATCTTTGGGTAAACAGCATTGTGGAGTCAGGCGAAGGTACTTTATATGCTCTTTGCTATGAGAAAATTTTTGAAATTTCCATGGATGGAAATGTCCTCGGTACATTTGAGGGGAATGAAGTAACGCAGAATTTGTATACACCTGCATTTTATAAAGATGGCGTACCGGTATTTACTACATGGAACTCTGATTGGACCAAGCAAAGCTATTCCGTGGTGGATATCCGTCAGGGTAAAATTGTAGAAGAATTGGATGTATTGAATACCTTGCAGAATTACACGGTTTATGACGGTGCAAACAGCGGATATCAGTTAGTATTAGCCAATAGTACCGGCGTATATGGTTATAATTTCGGTGATACAGAGCCAAAGCTGATTATGGATTATATTAACAGTGACCTGGCTACTTATCGTGTACGCTATATATGCTTTAAAGATGCGGACCATTTTATAGGTATTTACAATGATATTGTGGATTACAACAATCATGTAGCAAGCTTTACCAAGGTTCCACCGGAAAATGTGCCGGATAGAAATGTACTGACTATGGCTACATATGGAAATGATAGTAATGTTACAAAGGCCGTTATTGACTTTAATAAAGCAAGTGACCAGTACAAGATTTTAGTAAAGGATTATTCTCAGTATTCTACCAGTGAGGATTGGTATGCAGGCATGTCCAAATTGGACAACGATATTATTTCCGGCAATATTCCGGATATTATCAAGGGCAATGAGCAGATTTCTTTGGCAAATTATGCATCCAAGGGATTGTTGGAAGACTTTTATAAATTGATGGAAAAAGATGAATCCATTAACATGGAAGATTATGCCCAAAATGTGTTTAAGGCATATGAAGTAGACGGTAAACTTTATGAGCTTCCTACACAGTTCTATATCTGGACTGTTTATGGTAAGACCAGTATTTGGGGAGAAGAGAGCGGTATTACATGGGATGAAGTAGCAGCCGTACAGGCACAGTATCCGGAAGCGGCATTGTTTAGTGAAATGACAAAGATTAGAGCTCTGAGTGATTCCTTACGCTACAATTACGCACAGTTAGTAGATGAATCTAACGGTGAATGTTATTTCGATTCTAATATGTTCAGAAAAATTTTGGAATTTTCAAATACCTTCCCGACTGAAATCAATTATAATGAGCTTTATAGCGATGATGATTATTGGCTGCATTATCAGACCCAGTATATGGAAGACAAAACCTTGCTGACAAGCAGTACCATTTATAGTGTTTATGAGGCATGGTCCACGGTATACAGAACCTTTAATGCAGAGGGTACACCGGTTGGTTTCCCAACCGATGAAGGAAAGGGCAGTGTGATTTCCGCATTGAATTCCTATGCAATCTCCGCAAAGAGTGATTATGTAGATGGTGCCTGGGAGTTTGTAAAATCCTTTATCAGTGAAGAAAATCAGGTTGCAGCGGAGGATACGGAGGTATATTCCTACTGGGGTCTTCCGATTATGAAGAAGGGCATCGAACAGCAGGCAAAACAAATCACACAGAAGCCTTACTATCTGGATGGAAATGGTGAAAAGGTAGAATATGATGACTACATCTGGCTTGGCGAAGAGCAGATTGTAATGGAGCCGGCTTCAGAAGCGGAAGCACAGCGCTGGGTTGACTTTATCTTAAGCGTAGACCAAAAGGCAAATTTCAATTATGAAGATGCCATGGAAATTATTTCTGAAGAAGCAGAAGGCTATTTCAGTGGTGATAGGAAAATTGAAGACGTTATGAGCAACATACAGTCCAGAATGAGTATCTTTACAAGCGTAAACAACTAAAGATTGCATAAATTCAAAAAAGTATATATACTATAGGGAGGAGATTTTCGGGTCTTCTCCCTAAAAAAATTTAGAAAAGGATGGAAATATGAAAGAATATTTAGAGCTTTATTGGGCGTTCTTCCGCATTGGTGGTCTTACCTTTGGCGGCGGTCTGTCTATGCTTCCGATGCTCAAATACGAGCTTGTGGAAAAGAAAAATTGGGTCAGCGAAGAGCAGCTTTTAGACTGCTATGCAGTTGGCCAGTGTACACCCGGTATTATCGCGGTAAATACTGCTACATATGTTGGATATTTAAAGAAAGGGCTTGCAGGTGCCATCTGGGGCACGGCAGGCATGATCAGCCCGTCTATTTTAATTATTACTACACTGTGCCTGTTTTTAAATAACTTTTTAGACAATGTTTGGGTGCAGCATGCGCTTATGGGTATTAGAGGCGTAGTGTGTGCTCTTATGCTGAATACGGTTATTTCTCTTGCTAAAAAGAGTCTTGTATCAAAAATGTGTGTAGTGATTGGTTTTGCGGCAATGATTCTTGCAATGTTTACGGATATACCGACGGTATTAATCGTAGTGATGGCGGCAACGGTTGGTATTATCTATGAAAAAGTAAAAGGAGGGGCAAAGAATGACTAAATTAATTTGGCTTCTTTTTTACGAATTCTTTAAAATCGGTTTGTTTGCGGTAGGCGGTGGTCCGGCTACCATTCCATATTTGATGGACTTGGCCGAGAAATATGACTGGTTTACTATGGAAGATGTAACCAATATGATTGCAATCAGTGAATCCACACCGGGACCATTGGGGCTTAATATGGCAACCTACGTAGGCGTAGATGCACTTGGTATATTTGGTGGTGCATGGGCAAGTATTGCACTGACTATTCCGTCCATTATCGTGATTGTATTAGTTGCAAAGTTTTTAAATAATTTTAGTCAGAATCGTTGGGTAAAGGCTGCTTTTTACACCATTCGCCCTGCAGTAGCCGGTTTGATTGCAGCAGCAGTTTACAATGTATTTGTGGTTTCTTTGTTTGTAGAGCAGGCAGGAGAAAAGGTGCTTGCCGTAAAGACCTGTATTTTATTTGTTCTCGTATTTGCACTTATGAGAGTAAAGAAATTGAGCAAATTACATCCTGTAGTGTGGTTGATTGGAGCTGCATTAGTAGGCGTTATTTTCCGGTTTTAAAAATGGAGAGGGTATATGAATGATATAAAAAAAACAGGAACCTGCATTATTATCGGTGCAGGTGACTTGACGGTAGGGTCTTTGCCCTACAATCCGGATACGGACTATGTGATTGCGGCAGACGGCGGTTTGATGTATTGCGGTGTGCTGGAGCTGGAGCCGGACTTGATTTTGGGGGATTTTGATTCTCTGGATGGTGAATATACAGAGGCAGTAGAAGCAATCAAAGCGCAGCTGCCTGAGAAGGTTGTGACGCTTCCGGTGGAAAAGGACGATACTGACATGCTTGCGGCAGTAAAGTATGGTTTGAATCTGGGCTACAGAAGCTTTCGACTATACGGAGCAAATGGCGGCAGATTAGAGCATACTATTGCCAATATTCAGGTTTTAAAGTATTTAAAGGAACAAGATGCGGTTGGCTATATTATGGACGGTACCGGCATGATTTTGCTGGCACAGAATGAAACGATTTCGTTCCGTGATACCATGGATGGCTATGTCAATATCTTTTCCCTTAATGAAAAAGCCCACGGCGTAACCATCCGCGGGCTAAAGTATGAACTGAACGATGAGACGCTTACAAATTCCATGCCGCTTGGTATCAGCAATGAGTTTATTGGCGTTCAATCAGAAGTTTCCGTAAAAGACGGAACGCTTTTAATTATCGTAAACTGGGTTTAAATTTTGTCCAGTGTAATTATTCCATAGAAGTTTCCTTTCATGGAAGCAATATGATTTTTGAGGGCACTAAGGAGCTCATCATCAGAAACGGGACAGTCGTAAGGGGACAGCACATCAAAGATTAAATTAGTATGTGTTGGCCCTTTTACTATGCGAAAATCATGCAAAGAAAGCTTGTCGGAAAGGGATTTGATGTAACACTCCATTTCCAAACGGTGCATAACCGTTTCCTCGTCCTTATTGCAAATAGGATCCATATGGATAACTGCCTTACAGTGAAGCTTTTCTCCAAGAGAACGTTCCAGATTGTCAATGGAATCGTGCAGAACCATCATATCGCCATCCGCAGGAACTTCTGCATGAAGAGAAATAAACAATCGTCCCGGACCATAATCATGTACCATTAAGTCGTGAATGCCCAGTACTCCTTCATCTCCCATAACGATTTCACGGATGTCATTAACCAGATCCGGAGCCGGAGCCTTTCCAAGAAGGGGCGAGATGGTTTCCCTGGCAGCCTGCCAACCTGCATAAAGAATGAGAAGCCCCACAATGGTACCGCACCATCCTTCCAAATTGATGTGGAAGAAGTGGCTGATAAGAGAACAGCCAAGGACAGCTGAGGTAGATAGCACGTCACTCAGACTGTCTGTTCCGGTAGCCAGTAAGGTGGAAGAGTGGATTTTATGACCGATGGAATTATTAAATATAAACATATAAAATTTTACTAAAATAGAAAGGACAAGTATGCCGAAAACAAGCGGAGTATATGTAGTGGTTTCCGGCTTGATAATACGGCTTATGGAAGAAGTAAGAAGCTCATAACCCATAAATATAATCAGTGCAGAAACCATAAGCCCTGACAGGTATTCCATGCGACCATGTCCGTAAGGGTGATCTATGTCCGGTTTACTATTTGCAAGGCGAAAGCCAAATAGGGCAATCAGAGAAGAACCTGCATCGGACAGGTTGTTAAAAGCATCCGCAGTAATGGCGATGGAGTGACTTAACAGTCCGGCAATAAATTTGATGAAAAACAAGAATGTGTTAAAGCAAATACCGGCACCACCGCAAAGCATACCATAGCGGGCACGTACCTGCGGATCATCATAATCCTGATAATTTTTGATAATTAATTTAGATAAATAGGTAATCATTATGTATAACCTCGTAATAAGAGTTTCTTTATTATAATAGTTTTAAAGGGGTAAGTCTATACTAATTTTATGAAGATTCTGTGTTAGCCTTGCATAACGATGGGAAAATGTGTATAATCATATCATTGAAAATGGGATGGGTGTGCATATATGCCCAAAGTGCATAAAGATAAGGAGATTATAATGAATAAGAAACCAACTGTTTTAATGATTTTAGATGGATATGGCTTAAATAAGACTGCCGAAGGCAACGCAGTAGCAGAGGCAAAAACCCCTGTTATGGATGCTTTAATGGCGCAGTATCCTTTTGTTAGAGGTAATGCTTCCGGTATGGCGGTAGGTTTACCGGACGGTCAGATGGGTAATTCTGAAGTTGGTCATTTAAATATGGGTGCAGGCCGTATTGTTTATCAGGAATTAACACGTATCACCAAGGAAATCCAGGATGGTACCTTTTATGAGAACGAAGCTTTATTAAAGGCTGTAGCAAACTGTAAGGAAAAAGGCAGTGCATTACATTTTATGGGATTGTTATCCGATGGCGGTGTTCATAGCCACAATACACACTTATATGGCTTGTTGGAATTAGCAAAGAGAAACGGATTAGAGAAGGTATATGTTCATGCCTTTTTAGATGGACGTGATACACCACCTGCCTCTGCAGCAGACTTTGTTAAGGAACTGATGGACAAGATGGAAGAAATCGGCGTTGGTCAGGTGGCTTCTGTGGCAGGCCGTTACTATGCAATGGATCGTGACAATAACTGGGACAGAGTAAAGGTGGCTTATGATGCACTTACCAAGGGCGAAGGTCTTACCGCAGCATGCGGCGTTTGTGCAGTAAAGAATTCTTATGCAAAAGGTGAAAACGACGAGTTCGTTAAGCCAACTGTTGTTACAGAGGGCGGTGAAGCAATCGGTACCATTAAAGATGGCGACTCTGTAGTATTTTTTAACTTCCGTCCGGACCGTGCAAGAGAAATTACCAGAGCATTCTGCGATAATGAATTTGCAGGTTTTGACAGAGAGCGATTAGACCTTTGTTTTGTGGCATTCTCCGACTATGACCCAACGATTCCAAATAAGTCTGTAGCATTCCACAAGATTGCAGTAACCAATACCTTTGGTGAGTGGTTGGCAGCAAATGGCATGACACAGGCTCGTATCGCTGAGACAGAGAAGTACGCTCACGTTACCTTCTTCTTTAACGGCGGTGTAGAAGTACCAAACGAAGGGGAAGACCGTATTTTGGTAAATTCTCCAAAAGTTGCTACTTACGACTTGAAGCCGGAAATGAGTGCTTATGAAGTTTGTGACAAGTTAGTGGAAGCAATTAAATCTGACAAATATGACGTAATTATTATTAACTTTGCAAATCCGGATATGGTAGGTCATACCGGTGTAGAAGCGGCTGCAGTAGCTGCAGTAGAAGCAGTGGATGAATGTGTCGGCAAGGCAGTAGAAGCTCTTAAGGAAGTAGACGGTACTATGTTTATCTGTGCAGACCACGGTAATGCAGAGCAGTTAGTAGATTATGAAACCGGTGCACCGTTTACCGCACATACTACAAATCAGGTTCCGTTCATTCTGGTAAATTACGATGACGCTTACACTCTACGTGAGGGTGGATGTCTGGCAGATATTGTTCCTACTCTTATTGAAGTAATGGGTAAGGTTCAGCCTGCAGAGATGACCGGTAAGTCTTTACTTATTAAAAAATAACGGAGGAAATTATTATGGGATTTTTTGATGATTTAAAAGTATTAGGCTCTGATTTGTTGGCAAAGGGCAGTGTAATTGCTAAGGATGCAGCACAGAAAGCTCAGGATGCGGCAGATATGGCCAAGATTAAAATGGATATTGCTGCAAGAGAAAAAGAAATTAAAGATATTTATATGAAAATTGGTAAAGCTTATTATGAAGCAAACAAGGACGAAGCAGGTGAGTTTGCGGATGATGTGGCAGAAATTACTGCTAAGCTTGCTGTTATTAGTGAATTAAATGATAAGTACAATATGTACAAAGATGCAATGAGCGCATCCAAAGAGGCTTCTGATGAAGAAGCAGAAGAGGATGATGCAATTGAAATTATTCCTATAAATGTAGAAGAATCCGTGGAAGAAAAGTTAGAAGACGCGGGTGAATAATAGAACTAGATATATAATGGAGGTAGTGATATGTGTGGTATCTGCGGTTTTACCGGAAATCCCGATAATAAGACCCAAGTTCTTACAAATATGATGGACAAAATTATCCATAGAGGACCGGACAGCGGCGGACAGCACACGGCGGATGGAATTGCACTGGGATTTCGCAGACTGAGTATTATTGATTTGGACCATGGTTCTCAGCCTATGTATAACGAAGATAATTCCATTGTGATTACCTTTAACGGAGAGATTTACAATCATCGTAAGCTGCGTGAGGAATTGATTGCCAAAGGGCATGTGTTTCATAATCACGCGGATACGGAGGTCCTGATTCATGCCTATGAAGAGTATGGTCAGGATATGTTAAACAAACTGCGAGGTATGTTTGCATTTGTAATTTGGGATAGTAATACAAAAACGTTGTTTGGTGCCAGAGATTTCTTTGGCATCAAACCATTTTACTATAGTCTGGTGGATGGTGAATTAGTATATGGTTCTGAAATTAAGAGTATATTAGAATACCCGGGTTATCATAAGGAACTGAATGAGGAAGCCTTGGAAAATTACCTGACATTTCAGTATTCTGTACTGCCGGAGACGTTTTTTAAAGGCATCTTTAGACTGATGCCGGCACACTGCTTTACCTTTAAGGATGGCAATTTAGATATTCGTCGCTACTGGGAACCGAAGTTTGAAGCGGATGATACTAAGACTTTGGATGAATGGATTGAAGAAATTGATAAAGCTATGCAGGATTCCATCGAAAGTCACAAAATTAGTGATGTGGAAGTTGGTTCCTTTTTATCAAGCGGTGTGGATTCTTCCTATGTGGCAGCATGTTTTCATGGAGACAAAACGTTTACCGTTGGGTTTGATTATGAGAAATACAATGAAATCGATTATGCCAAAGCGTTATCAGAAAAAATTAATATCAAAAATTACAGTAAATTAATTACTACGGACGAATATTGGGATGCTATTCCTTGCATTCAGTATCATATGGACGAGCCCCTTGCAGACCCTTCCGCGATTGCACTGTATTTTGTAAGTCAGACGGCGGCAAAACATGTGAAGGTTTCTATGTCCGGCGAAGGTGCCGATGAATTTTTTGGAGGATACAATATTTACCGGGAGCCGTTTGCACTGGCACCGATGAAACGTATTCCGAAGCCGGTTCGTAGAGCTATGGCAAAGCTGGTTTCTATGGTACCATATCCGTTTAAGGGCAAAAACTATATCATTCGTGCCAGCAAGGATGTGGAGGAGCGTTTTATAGGCAATGCCTTTATGTTTGATATTAAAGGACGTGAAAAGATTTTGAAGCATCCGACTGGGCATTATGATTTTAAAGAGTTGACCAAGCCTTTTTATGACAAAGTGGCAGACCGGGATGATGTAACAAAGATGCAGTATATTGATATGCATTTTTGGCTGATTGGTGATATTTTACTAAAGGCCGATAAAATGAGTATGGCACATTCTTTGGAGGTTCGTGTTCCGTTTTTGGATAAGGAAGTATTTGAAGTGGCACGTAAGATTCCTACCAGATTTAAGGTCAACGAACAAAATACTAAGTTTGCCATGAGGCAGGCGGCACACCGATATTTGCCGGATATGGTTGCCGAGAAAAAGAAACTGGGCTTTCCGGTGCCAACCCGTATTTGGCTTAGAGAAGAAAAGTATTATCAGTTGGTAAAGGATGCTTTTACAAGTAAAGCCGCTGAACAGTATTTTAAAACGGACGAGCTTTTGAAGCTTTTGGATAGACACAAATCCGGAAAAGAAGATAACAGCCGTAAGATATGGACGGTGTATATGTTCTTGATTTGGTATAATGAATATTTTACACCTGCTGCATAATGACATGTTAATTTAAAAGAATAAGGAATAGAATTTTACACAAACTACCTTCATAAATTAAATGGAGGTAGTTTTTTTATGTTGAATTATTTAAAAATAGTGCGTACTTTTGGACGGGAAGTGCTGGACAGCAGAGGAAATCCTACCGTAGAGGCTATTGTAGTTGTAAAGAACGAAATGACAGGTGAATTAATAGAAGGATGCGCCATGGTACCAAGCGGTGCCAGTACAGGTGCATATGAAGCGGTGGAACTGCGAGATGGAACAGAACGTTATTTTGGAAAAGGCGTACAGAAAGCAGTAGAAAATATAGAAAAGCTGATTCATCCGGCATTGCTTGGAATGGATGTGACCCGTCAGGCTGAGCTTGACGATATGATGCGGTCATTGGATGGAACAGAAGATAGGAGCAAGCTGGGAGCCAACGCAATGCTGGCTGTAAGTATGGCTTGCGCAAAAGCATCCGCAAATGCGTTGCGTATACCATTATTTCAATATCTGGGTGGCACACAGGCTCGTACGCTTCCAATTCCCATGATGAATATTTTGAATGGTGGAGCACATTCTGACAATAGCCTGGACGTACAGGAATTTATGATTTTACCGGTTGGTGCATGCTGCATAAAAGAAGGTATTCGTTGGTGCGTGGAAATTTATCATACACTGAAGAAAATTTTAAAAGAAAGAGGATTGGCTACCGGTGTAGGAGATGAAGGTGGCTTCGCTCCGGATTTGGATAGTGAAATTGAAGCAATTGACTTGATTGTAGAAGCTATCGAACGTGCAGGTTATACGCCGGGAAAAGAAGTTATGATTAGTCTGGACGTGGCAGCCAGTGAATGGAAAAGCTCCGAACATGGTCAGTATTTGCTTCCAAAGCAAAAACGCAGCTACAGTACCGGAGATTTAATTGATGAGTGGGAAGAACTGGCAGACAAATATCCGGTATTTTCGGTGGAAGACCCGTTAGATGAAAATGATTGGACCGGATGGCAGGAGTTGACAAAGCGAGTTGGTGATAAAGCTACATTGGTAGGAGACGACTTGTTTGTAACAAATAAAAACCGTCTTCAACGAGGCATTGAAAAAAGGTGTGGTAATGCAATTTTGATTAAGCCGAATCAGATAGGAACGATTACAGAAACCATTGAGACAGTACAACTGGCACAAAAACATGGTTATAAAACGATTATGTCTCACCGAAGCGGAGAAACAGAAGATACCTTTATTGCTGACTTGGCCGTGGCATTAAATACAGGTTATATCAAAACCGGTGCACCGTGTCGTGGAGAAAGAACTGCTAAATATAACCGTTTAATCGCAATAGAAGATATGATGAAGTTGAAATTTAAGTAGTTTTTAGTTTTTAAAATTTTTTGCAAAAAGCTGTTGACAAATGCGACAGCTTTTTGTATTATAAACAAGCACTCACGAATTGTGAGAGCAACGCGAAGAAAAAACTTCGAAAAAAATGAAAAAAGTTGTTGACAATGAGAAAAACTCGTGATATATTAAACGAGTTGACGCAGAAAGCGACAACAGTACCTTGACAAATAAACAGCAATGCAACCCTGAAAGATTCCTAAAACATGAGATGAAAGGTCATCTCATCTGGAAGAAATTCAGAGAACAAAACCTTAAACAGTAATAACGGTTTAAAATTAGCTTAGAAAATTAGCTAGCTTTATTTTGACCAAGAGATTGAACATGAGAGTTTGATCCTGGCTCAGGATGAACGCTGGCGGCGTGCCTAACACATGCAAGTCGAACGGACAACTGATGAAACCTA
>JAZQUB010000060.1:0-9477 GCA_045631045.1 Lachnospiraceae bacterium | reverse complement strand
GGCTGCGAGAGTAAAGAAGACCAGTTTGAGTATTTAATGAACAAAAACGACCATGGAAAGGTTTGGTTTTTGGACCCAACAGGTATGCCAACTGCGGGTTGGGGATTATCTCTTTCTGCTTATGAAATGGCACAGATAGGTTTGATGGTGCTTAATAACGGAGTTTATAACAATACCCGTATTGTAAGTGAGAATTGGATTGAAATGACGACAAAATCCTATGTATCTACCGATGAGAAATTTGGAAATCAGGATTATGGTTTTTTGTGGTGGCTTCCTCACAGAACAGAAGATGTAATTGCCGCTATTGGTGATGGTGGTAATATTATCTACATTAATAGAAGCAATCAAATTGTAGTAGCCATAACTGCACATTTTAAGCCGATGGTTTTTGACAGAGTAGAATATATTGAGAAAAATATTGTTGAAGCATTAACAAGTTTTCTATAGGACTATTATGGGAAGTTTATTACTAACACTTATATATATATGTTTTATCAGCCTTGGTCTGCCGGATTCACTTTTGGGTTCGGCATGGCCGGTGTTACATACCGAAATTAATGTTCCAATATCTTACGCGGGCATTGTATCAATGATAATCTTTGCAGGCACCATATTATCCAGTCTTTTCAGCCACAAGTTATTACATAGATTTGGCGCAGGCAAAGTGACGGCAGTTAGTGTTGTTCTGACTGCACTTGGTCTATTTGGATTTTTTGTCAGTAATCAATTCTGGATGCTTTTAGTATGGTCAATTCCATATGGACTGGGAGCCGGCGGTGTAGATGCTATTTTGAATAACTATGTAGCGTTACATTATAAGCCACAGCATATGAGTTGGCTTCATTGTATGTGGGGCGTTGGTGCGTCTGTTAGCCCGTATATTATGAGTTTTTCACTTGTGCAGCTGGAAAGCTGGAATTATGGTTATCTGATGGTGTCAGTCATACAGGCGGCTTTGTCCATAATTATATTTATCAGTTTGCCTTTATGGAACAAAGATAATACCGATAGTGCGAATGAGACAGATATTGATACAGAAATAAAAGCATTGTCATTTAAAGAAATATTTAAAATTAAAGGAGCCATTCCCTGTTTTTGGATGTTTTTCTGCTATTGTTCCATGGAATTGACTACTTCGCTGTGGGCAAGCACCTATCTTGTTCAGAAATGGGAATTTACACCGGAAGCGGCAGCTGGATATGCGAGTATGTTCTACATAGGTATCACGCTCGGACGTTTTTTTAACGGTTTTCTTGCGATGAAGCTTGACGATCACATGCTCATTCGTACCGGCATTGCAATTATTGCATCAGGAATCGTTCTATTGTTTATACCATTCCATTCGTTGTTTACCTTGATTGGTTTTATCATCATAGGGTTAGGTTGTGCACCGATATATCCTTGTATCATCCATATGACACCGGACGTTTTTGGTAAGGATAAATCTCAGGCAATGATTGGGATACAGATGGCATTTGCATATACCGGATTTTTAGTAATGCCCCCTTTGTTTGGTTTTATTGCCGAATATATATCCATTTTTCTCTTGCCGGTGTATATGCTCGTGTTTCTTTTTTGGGTTTTTGTTATGCACGAGCTTGTAATAAAAAAAGCCAAATAAATGGAATTGGAGGAGTGCATGGATGAAGAATTTTATTTTATTTAGTAAAAAAATTGTTTTTGTATTGTTGGCAGCATTATTTCTTAGTGGTTGTGACACTGACGAAGTGGTCGAGACAGAAAAATTAAAAAACAGTGAGAATATGCAGGAAACAGCACAGGAGACTATGCAAGTGACTTCTGAAAGTACCGAAGCTCCAATAGATATAGATGTACAGGGAATGCTTACAGAAGCGGAAGAAAAAGCATCTGCATTACAAAAGAAACTGACAGAGGATTCCTCCCTTAAGCAATCTGATATGAATGTGTTATCCAATGACATATACTTGATATGGGATAATTTGTTAAATGAATTATGGGCTGTTTTAAAGGATACACTGGATGAAAAAACCATGAATGCTCTCTTAGAAGAGCAACGTGCATGGATAACTATGAAGGAAGCCGAAGTGAAAAGAGCCGGTGAAGCATTTGCCGGAGGAAGTATGGCTCCACTGGTTTCTAATCAAAAGGGTGCGGAACTGACCAGGACACGAGTATATGAGCTGGCTGAGTACTTGGGATTTGAAGGAAATATAGAATAATCGGACTTTTGAGGATTAAGAACAGACAATTTAATGGAGGATTTATAATGAACCAGCGATTTTTTTCTCTGCCTGTGGAGAAGCAAATGGAGAAGGACTTTACGAAGCTGTTGGCATTTTGGAAAAGCATTTATCTGCGAAAGGAGTGAAAATTTATGGACGCGATTAAGATTACACAATTAACGAAGTATTACGGTAAACAAAGGGGAATTGTGGAACTCGAACTTTCTGTAAAGAAGGGGGAATTTTTTGGTTTTATCGGCCCCAACGGAGCCGGAAAATCAACAACAATACGTACACTTCTTGGGTTAATATCCCCAACCGAAGGAAGTGCCCAGATATTTGGTATGGATGTTGTAAAAGATAAACAGGCTATTTTACAAAAAGTCGGGTATCTTCCGTCAGAAGCAGCATTTTATTCCGGCATGAAGGTGAAAGATGTGCTGAAACTGTCTGCCGGTTTGCGAAGGATGGATTGTGGCGCCGAGGCAAAAGTACTTTGTGAGAGATTACAGCTTGATACAGCGCGAAAGGTGGAGGAGCTGTCCTTCGGTAATCGAAAGAAAGTAGCCATCGTCTGTGCTTTGCAGCATTGTCCCGAGCTTCTGATTCTGGATGAACCCACCAGTGGACTGGACCCGCTGATGCAAAAGGAATTTTTTGATATTTTGCAGGAACGGAACAAGCAGGGAGCAACCGTATTCTTATCCAGTCATGTTCTTTCGGAAATTCAGCGTAACTGTACCCGTGCGGCAATTATTCGCGACGGCAGAATCATTGCCTGTGACAGCGTGGATGCACTTTCTAAAACAACTGCTAAGCGAATTACTGTACATGGACAGGTAAATCTTGACAAACTGGATGGTGTTCGTGACAGAAAAGATTCCATGGATTCTGTCAGCTTCCTTTACAGCGGTGATATCCATGATTTGCTTCAAGTACTATCTGCTTGCCAACTCTCTGATCTGACGATTACAGAGCCGGATTTGGAAGAAATCTTTCTACATTATTACGAAAAGGATGGTGATACGAAATGACACTTGTGAGGCATGAACTGAAACAAGGAAAAACGTCGTTTTTGATATGGACAAGTTCCATTGGTTTTTTATTGGCAATCTGTGTTTTTCTCTTCCCCGAAATGAAAGGAGAGATGGATGGCATCAGTGAGACATTTGCTTCCATGGGTTCTTTTACGGCGGCATTTGGTATGGATCGATTAAATTTTGGCACGCTGATTGGTTTTTATGCCATCGAGTGTGGGAATGTTCTTGGGCTTGGCGGTGCCTTTTATGCAGCACTTTGTGCTGTCAGCATCCTCAGTAAAGAGGAAAAGGACAAAACAGCGGAGTTTCTTCTTACTCATCCCATCAGCCGAACCAGAATTATCACCGAAAAGCTGATAGCGGTTTTGATTCAAATTACAGCAATGAATCTGCTCATCTATGCCCTTTCCGTCGGATCTATGACCATGATTGGCGAGGAGATTCCATGGAAAGAAGTGAATCTGCTTCATTTTGCTTATTATCTGCTTCAAATTGAGCTGGCAGGCATTTGCTTTGGTATTTCCGCTTTTCTTCGTAAAGGCAGTATCGGTGTCGGACTTGGCATTGCGATAATGATGTATTTTTTGAATCTAATTGCCAATATTGCCGAGGTGGCGAAATGTTTGAAATACATAACACCTTTCGGATATTGTGACGGTGCAGACATTGTGAGTAATGGATGCTTGGATCGTACGATGGTTGCCATCGGTATGGCAATGGGTATCGCAGGTATTAGCGTTGCTTATCTGCATTATACCAAGAAGGATATTCATTGAGTTCATAAAGCTGAGTGAGAATTCACTTGGCTTTTTTTATAATATTATTGACAAAACGCTCTACATAATGTAGAGTATAATTAATCTACAATGTGTAGAGCGGTTTGAGAATGTGTGATATATTGCGGCGAGGAGGATGGACATGAGCGAAAAGAAAATGGGGTTACTGGAGTCTAAATTTGCAGACTTCATTTGGAACAATGAGCCAATTGCTTCCGGGCAGTTGGTAAAGATGGCAGAAAAGGAGTTGAGTTGGAAATCAACCACTTCTTATACCGTTTTGAAGCGGTTGTGTGAGCGGGGGATTTTTCAGAATCAGGGAGGTACTGTTACATCCCTGATTTCCCGGGATGAGTTTTACGCCCTTCAGAGCGAGCGATTTGTGGAGGAAACTTTCGACGGGTCATTGCCGGCATTTCTGGCTGCCTTTGGTTCCAGAAAGAAGATGTCCGATGCAGAGATTGAAGATTTGAAGAAAATCATTGATGGTTTCAGGAGGTAGCAGTATGAATTTCTACGCATTTCTTCCGAAACTATTAAATATGAGCCTGACCGGTTCGGTTGCCATTATTTGCATATTGCTGCTTCGGCTTTTGTTAAAAAAGGCACCCAAGGTGATTTCCTATTGCCTATGGGCTGTGGTATTATTCCGTCTGCTTTGCCCGGTATCCATTACATCCGGCTTATCATTGTTTGGGCTTCTGGATGCACCTTCTACAACAAGTGCTGTTGTCGGAACCAGCAGTATGGAGTACGTACCGGAAAATATAGTACATACGGAATTTCCAAAGGTAACAATCCCAGTTCCTGGTGTCGATGAGGCAATCAATAACACGTTTCCGCAGGGACAGGAGCAGTTTGTGGCGGATTCTTTTGAAGCACCTGTAGCCATTGGCACTTATGTGTGGCTTCTTGGTGTATTGGGAATGGCAGTATACAGTGTAATATCCTATGTCAGACTGAAAAGGAAACTGCTGATTGCATCACCGCTTAAGGATAATATCTGGCTGGCTGATGAAATCACCACGCCTTTTGTAATGGGCCTGTTCCGGCCAAGGATCTATCTGCCGTCAGATACAGAGGAGCGTCAGATGCCTTATCTGATTCTTCATGAAAAGCATCACATCCAGCGTGGAGACCACATTTTCAAAGCATTGGCATTCTTGGCTCTTAGCATCCACTGGTTTAATCCACTGGTGTGGGTGGCGTTTGTATATGCTAATAAGGACATGGAAATGAGCTGTGATGAAGCAGTGGTGAGAAAGCTGGGAGATCAGATTCTGGCAGACTATACCGCATCCCTTTTAAGCCTTGCTACCGGGAAAACTATCATTGCCGGAGTTCCTCTGGCCTTTGGAGAAGGGGACACCAAAGGACGCATCCGCAATCTCGCACACTGGAAAAAGCCTGCCTTTTGGGTGGTGCTGATGGCAGTGATTGCCTGCATTGTGTTGGGAGTAGGACTTCTGACAAATCCGGAGAAGGAGAGTGCATCTGTGCATAACAAAGATGGATATTATCTTTTGATTAGTGCAGAGGGGGTGGAATCCATAGAAGTGGCCACTGCATATACGAGTGGTGGTGTGGAAAATGCGGATAGTTCTGCATTCCGGGTTGGTGAAAAGGTCTGGCTGGAGCAGTTGCAGGGCATCACTGATCTGCGAGGTATTACCATTACCGCATTAGGTGCAGAGGGAGAGATTATCTATCATCTTTCTGTGCCGGAGAATGCGACGGCTGAAGCGGTTGTAGATATTGTGGGCTCCGACCCTTGGCTACTTGTTCCTACCACATTTGAAATACCCGCAGATGATGAAGTGATGGAAAATGGACCATCCGTTGTAAAGTGGACCTTTTCCCCCATGATGAGTGCCACATGGCATGGTGCCTTTTGTTTTGAGTTTGGATTAGAGAACTACACACATATTGAGGCAACCTGTGATAATGGTAAGCTATGGAATCTCCAGTTAGAAGGTCAGCCTCGGGAGAAGGAAATGCGTTTTGAACAAGGGAAGCCTTTATGCTGGACACCGGAAGTAGAAGGAGGAAGTCTTACAGATACAGCAGAGTTAGCTAAGGTTACCTTTACCATATTTGATGGGGAAGAGATTGTAGCGGAAGGTGTACTGGATATTGTGCGGAAAGGAGCAGAGAATGGTCAGAGTTTCTACGAAGCACAATTAAAGGACACGGAGATTCTCGCCTTATGGCAGGAGGAAGGCAGTAATAGCGCTCATGTGCTTATGGCGGGGAATGGTGCCATTGTTTCTTATTCCGACTTGAACCATAACCGGATCAATGAGAGAGTGGTGGTTCGGGAAGTAGAGCCCGGGATGCTTTACGAACTTTTGGTTGTGGAAAATGGTACTGTAATATGGTCTGTAGAGGTCGGTCTGCCTCATGTGGGTTGGAATACCATCATGCTTTATAATGAAGATGGCAAAGACTATCTGGTGGAATATCAGCCGCAGATGTATCAAGGTGTCGGCACTTACAAATGTAAGATGTATTCACTTGAGAAAGGCAAGGAAAGTATCAAAAAAGAATGGGCGGTGGATTTTGAACTCTCCTTTGAGGAAACGCCCGCAATGGAAACACCCGAAATGGAGCAGTTTGCAAAGGAAGTGGGTGTCTTACTTAGAAATTGCAGTGTACTATTATCCACAGAGAATGGAATCCTTGTAAATCAGTATACATTGGCAACAGACTTACCGCAGATATATCCGGTTCGTTTTGACCCGGATGAAATCGGGGCAGCAATAGATGGTAGCGATATCCGAAAGGAATTGACTTCCAATGCAGCAAGTTTTCTAAACAAACCTTTATATTTGATGTTTACCAGCGGCGCAGGCGCATGGGGAAGCCTTTTAACCCTTCAGCCGGACGGCAGTTTTACCGGTAAATATCAAGATTCAGAAATGGGCATAAATACAGTGGATTATCCGAATGGTACCTGCTATGTGTCTGTATTTGAGGGACAATTTACGGATATTGAACAAATCAGCGATTATGCATGGTCTATGAAAATGATCAAACTGTCTACCGAAAAAGAACCGGAAACTTCGTGGATAGAAGATGGCGTGCGGTATATCGCCTCCGAAGCATATGGAGTGGCCGGTGGTGAAGAATTTATCCTTTACGCACCCGGAACACCGGCTGATGAATTGCCGGCAGAGTGTCGTACTTGGTGGCCGGATGCTTACCATTGGCGCAATGGAAAACTGGATGAGCTGTTAGGTTGGGCTCTGTATAATGTTGATACTGGGCAGGGCTTCTTTACCCGCTGGATGCAGCAGATTAGTTGGTAGAGAATGAGAAATGGACAAGTAAACTTAAGAATTAGCAAGATTTGTGCTTGACAAAACGAGCCTACAAGTGTAGTATACAATTAGAAACTACATTTGTAGGCTCGTTTAATGTTGTAAAGATATTTATTTTGGACAGGGAGGTGCTTAACACATGGAAAGAGAAAGAACGACTAAAATTTCAGAGAGTGAGTGGCAGATTATGGATCAGATTTGGGCTTATCAAGAGAGCATGGATTCCTGTAATCCGGCAGATGGATATGGAATCACACAGCCTGCCCTTATGGAACTTTTGGGAAAGAAGTGGAATAAAAATACCGTGCATACCTTTTTGAAGCGTTTGTGTGAAAAAGGATTTCTTGAGGTGGTAAAAGATACCAGTCCGCACCGATATGTGCCCCTTGTCAGCAGAGAGGTCTGTGAAAAAGAGGAGCGGCGAAGCTTTTTAGATAGAGTGTATCAGGGGAGTGCCGGTCGGATGGTGGCTGCTTTCGTGAGAGACGGTGACCTGAGTGAAGAGGACGTGAGAGAGCTTAGAAAGCTTTTGGAGGGATTTAAATGAGTATATGGCAGATTGCAGAGTATTCCATGGTGGTTTCTGTTGTGGCATTATTGATATTAGGAATGAAGCGTCTGTTTCATGACAAGCTGGATGCAAGATGGCACTATTTAATTTGGCTGGTTCTTGGGGTACGCATGGTGGTACCAGTTTCCTTAAACTGGCTGAAAAGTACCCTGTCGCTGTTTGAGGCGATACCGATTCATTATTGGGTCAAAGTTTGGCGGCTTAAGGCTGAGCGTGCAGGAATTCTGCACTTTATGGAGTGGATTCCCAAGGTGTATGTAGCTGGTGTGCTGCTTTTTAGTATGTACTATGTGATTACTGCGTTTATGGTGCGGATAAAGGTTTTACTATTAAAGAAAGCAGATGGGGAAATATATGATTTTGTAAACCGGGTGGCAGAGAAATATGATTTGAAGGCGTGCAAGCGTATACGTGTGGGCCGGAGGGCAATGCCATGTGTGTGCGGTCTTATTAGGCCTATTCTGGTGCTCCCGGAAGAGAATGTTTCCGAAGAGGTTATCCTGCATGAACTGCTGCATCAAAAGTACGGAGATGTTTGGATAAATTATGGATTACATGTGGTTCGGGCAGTAAATTGGTTTAATCCATTGATTTGGTATGTAACAAACGTGATTTTAAATGACAGTGAAGCGCTTTGTGATCAGCGTGTATTAGCGTGCATGACAAGTAAAAATGAATTTGCGGCGGAAAAAATTTATGGTAATTTATTAATTAACATGGCTGCTCGTAAAGGGACACGAAGTGCTAAAATCGGTACCACCAATATGGCAAATTCCTATCGCAGTATGCATACCCGTATCAAACGAATTGCTGATTTTAAAAAGGTGCCGGCAGGTCTGGGCTTTGCAGCGCTTTGTATTACTCTGCTTTTGAGTATATCGGCTGTCAGCTATTGTGAAAATGTAAAAATTGTTTCTTGCGGGGTAGAGGATGAAAAGGACTTGGAACGCATAGTTTTACGTGCACAGACATATCAGGCAGAGAGTAAGGAGGAAGCACTTTACTTGTACATGAAATCCATGATTGAGATGAATCCGATTTATTTACTTCCGGTTGTGCCAAAGGAAGAATCGGCTCTTTTAGAGGAATGGATTTATGAAATGTTTCGCCAGGATAGATTTATCCGTTGGCAGGTGGATGGTAAGTCTTACGTGGGAAGTGCAGAGAATGTCTATTCTACAGATACCATTTCCTGGATAAATTTTAAGGAAAAAATAATTGAGAATCCATGGTTTGTATGGAATGGAAACCGGATGACAGACTGTTGGATTTATAATTTTCACGGAAATGATACGCGTGGTTTAGCAACCGCGGAATTGTATGTAGTGGAGGATGAGGTCTTATATGTAAACTGGGATCTGGAGCTTTTATATGAAAACGGATGGAAGATAAAACGGCTGGGAGAAAAGGTTTTTAAAGAATCCGCATGGCAAAGTGATCAGGAGCCTATGATTTGGACCGAGGCGGAAGGGGGAGACTGGCTTATTACAGCCTTTGGATATAATGAAGCCAATTTTAATTCGCTTTGTTTTACCAATACCGGCTGGCGGGTGTATCAGGGGA
>JAZQUB010000059.1:0-16011 GCA_045631045.1 Lachnospiraceae bacterium | reverse complement strand
CAATGTTCTGATTGAGACAGAACAGAACGGGGTGTGGCTCAGTTTGGCTAGAGCGCCTGGTTTGGGACCAGGATGTCGCAGGTTCGAATCCTGTCACCCCGAGTGTATGCGGGTGTAGTTCAATGGTAGAACACCAGCCTTCCAAGCTGGTCACGTGGGTTCGATTCCCATCACCCGCTTTTCTTTTTGCTCAAAAGCAGAAAGACGGCGGTTTTATCGCAATTACATAGTGTATCGGGGTGTGGCTCAGTTTGGCTAGAGCGCCTGGTTTGGGACCAGGATGTCGCAGGTTCGAATCCTGTCACCCCGATTTTTTTTGTAAAAAAGGATTGAGTGAGTGCTCAATCCTTTTTTTACATGATAAAGTACTCTTTTCTATGTAATAAAATATTATGTAAAACACCACTCAAATAAAAGTTGCAAAAAACAATCAAGATTAGTAAAAAAATGTCGATTTTTGGGAACGAAAATGAAAAAACTCCGTTATATCTATATAGGGGATGAAACAAAAGTAAATATTAGCGCGTTTACTTAGTTCTTTTCCCTTGGCGTAATCATAGGTGTTTATTCCTAAGTAAATCAGTGAGGATAAACAATGATTATGTATGCTAGCATGCTTGAGACAGAAAGAGATAAAGTTGCCTTTCAAAAATTCTACGAAGAAAACAATCGTCTGTTCTTTGGAGTTGCTAAGAAGATATTAAATAACTCTGAAGACGCAGAAGATGCCGTTCACACCTGTTTTCTGAAAATTGCAGAAAGATATGAAAGGTATCGCTATCAGCCTAACGAGAATATGGTACGTTTGGGATGTACGGTTGTAAGGCATGCAGCCATTGATATGGTAAGAGAAAAGGAAATGAAGATGACCTATACCGATGAGACCTTTTCCTGGGAAGATAGTGTTCCGGATGTGGCTCCTGATATCCTAGACCAATTGATTCAAAAAGCGGATCAGGGGCTTATGACTAAGGCTATTATGCAGCTATCTGTGGACGAGCGAAATTATTTGTATCTTCATTATGTCTTAAATCTGAAGGCAAGAGAAATTGGCGATTTGCTGGATATGAAGCCTTCGGCAGTTCGCAAAAAACTATATCAATGCAGAAGTAAATTGGCTGTGATATTGGAGGGGAATGAGTATGAGTGTTTGCGATGAAAAGTTAAGAAAAGCCCTGCTTGAAGTCTGGGAAAAAGAAAATGAACGGCTGGAAGAAGAAATGAAACAGTATGAACCACATGTTTTTTCACATGTTGGAATGATAGAAGAAAAGTCTTTTTGGGGGAGTCTCATATTCGGAGAAAGTAATCTTAAAAAGAATAAATAGAGTTTTAACAAAGCTATTACCTTATTTTTTGATAATAGCAATGACTGTACTGCCCGTTTGTGTCGGGGGGGACGACGCAAGTTTCACGGCAGTACAGCCACGCTACAGTATGTTATTACGTACAAAGGATGAAAGAAGATGGGCGTTTATTATTGTAAAACGTGTAAGCGTTATTTTTACGTTTCCTGCTACTGGTATATGGATAAGTGCAGGGGCTGCGACTCTGATTTGATAAAACTACCCATAGCGTTCGTGGATTTTGTGGAGTTGACGGAAAAGGAACGGCAGGTATATATTTCAGAATTATTGGCATCAATCTAAAATTTGTCGTCCTTCGTGGTTCATATGATAGTTTTCTTTATGAATCAATTCCGAGATGGGCACAAATTCGTAGCCTTGTTCTTTTAATTTGTGAATCATGCTGTCTAAGGCGGCAGCGGTGTATTCCGCGCCATTATGGCAGAGAATGATGCTTCCGGGACCTAAATGTTTGTGATTAGTAACCGTGTTGATGATAGAGTCTACACCGTAGTTTTTCCAATCCAGGCTGTCTACGTCCCATTGAATGGTATAGTAGCCGCACTCTGCGGCATTTATTATAACACTGTTGTCATAATCTCCATAGGGCGGACGGAACAAAAACATTTCATAATTCGTCAGCTCTTTTACTTTTTCATGTACTTTCATTAATTCCTCTTTTTGGTCTGCAGTAGATAATTGGCTCATGTGCTTATGGTTTTCGCTATGATTGCCCAAATCGTGTTCGGCCGCAAGAATTGCTTTTACATCGTCCGGATAGCTTTCCACCCAACCACCGGTCATAAAAAATGTTACTTTCACATTATGTTTTGAAAGTATGTCTAAAATTTGTTTGGTATCTTCATTGCCCCACGCTGCATCAAAGCTCAGGGCAATTTTTTTGTCGTCCCCGCAATCTACGCAATAAATCGGCAGGTGCCGGTCGCCTACCTTGCTGGAGGTAATGGCCGGACTGTAATAGTGGGTATAAACATAGCTTAAAATTCCGATTCCGCAGAGGCAAAAAGAGGCCAGCGGAAAGATTCGTTTCCAAAAGGTATTATGAAAAAAAGTATGTTCACGCATGAAAAAAGCCTTTTTGTTTATATGTATGAAGGAATGTATGAGAATAGAACTGATGATGTGCATAACGATAAAAGCGGAGGCATCACGCCTCCGCTCTGTAGTCTAAAAATTATTCATAATCAAATACGTTAATCCATTTGCTTAAGAGTTCTTTTTCTTCCGGAATTGCTTTCACGGACTGGGAAGCGGCCACGATAGGGAGCCATCTCTGAACATACCTTCTGTTAATTCCGCTTTTTGCACAGAATAAGTCAAGATATTTGTCTGCCAGATCTGCTTTGCCTGATAAATTAAATACTAAGTAGGTTCTGGCAGCGTCTGCGGAAGCATTACCTTGGGTTGCATGTGCCCAGTCAAGGATGTAAGCTTGACCATCTGGGGAAATAATAATATTACTTGGATTAAAGTCGCCATGTAAAACTTTGTCGTGTTTGTGCATACCCTCTAAGATAGTATGTAAATCGTACTTGGTTGCATGGTCGATTTCAGCCTGAGAAATTTTACGATTCATTTTGTCAAGAAGCTTCGTTAACAGAGGCGCTTTTTTATTGTGAACGTCAGTCTGAAGTGTAACAAATAAATCCATATACTCATCTAATTTATCGGGATTCTGTTCCATTAACTGTTCTAAAGTAGGACCTTCTACATATTCACTGATAATAGCCCATTTGCCATCAATCTTAGTAATTTCCAAAATCTTTGGAATGGCTAAGCCGGTTTCTTCTACTCTGGCCTGATTAAGTGCTTCGTTTAAAATATCAGACTTGGAATAATCTTCATTAAAAAGTTTGATTACCACATCGCCATCGCGATAAACGGTTTTTTTAGGACGTGTTGCAATAATGGTTTCCAGTTTCATACGAGTATCCTCCGCATAGTAAATTTTTGAATTTTGAGACCACATTCCGAAGAATGCTTCTCATTGAGGATATTGTAACACATTTGTCTGAAAAAAGCTACATTTTTGTGAAAGTTTTATAAAATATTAAAAGAATTTTGAATATTATGACAAAAATTTAACGAGATAAGGAAATTTTTCTCGACTTTTTACTTAAAACCGTTGTCATATTTTAACGGAATATGGTAGATATATAGTAAAAGGAGGATTTCCTCATGGACGATCAGAAAATAATTGAGCTGTTTTTTGCACGCTCTGAATTGGCAATTCAGTCATTGGCGGCAAAGTACGAGAAGCTTTTACATAAAGTATCTTTTCAAATTTTACATAATGACGAGGACGTAGCGGAGTGCATTAATGATACGTATTTAGGGGTATGGAATGCCATACCGCCGGCAAGACCAAATCCACTGTCTGCTTTTGTGTGCAAAATTACAAGAAATTTATCTTTGAACAAATACCGGGCGAATACAGCAACGAAAAGAGATGCTTCCATGGACATTTCTTTGGAGGAGCTTGAACCGAGTATAGCTACTCCCTCAGCAGAAGAAGAGTGGAATGCCAAGGAGTTGGGTAAGCAGATTAATCGATTTTTACATACGCTGGGGCAGGAAAACAGGGTGCTGTTTGTGCGTAGATACTGGTTTGCAGATTCCGTAAAGGACATTGCAAGAGATATGCGGATTAGTGAAAATCTGGCAAGTGTTCGTTTGAAACGTATTAGAAAGCAGTTGGAGTTGTTTTTGGAAAAGGAGGGATATAAGGTATGACGGAGCAGAAAAAGGTATTTATTGCAAATGCTCTTAGTGAAATTGCAGATGAGTTTGTGGCAGAAGCAGTGGAATATCAAAAAGCCAAGCCCATATGGAAGTATACAAAGGAACTGGCAACCGTAGCTGCTTGTGCAGCAGTATTATTGGTTTCATTAAATGTAATTCGTATGATACCGATTGGCAGCACGGAAACAGCCACTAACGAGGCCAGACCGGAAAATATGCAGGACGCTACTAGCTTGGAATCTTTTACAACAGATATTACCGGGACGCCGGAAACAATATTAGAGAATGAAAATGCAGCGTTAAACGACTCTGTAAAGCAGGAAAATGTGGAGCAGATTGAGAATAGTGTGGATAATCTCAATAAGGTAGTTGGGGCAGAGGGACAAAAACAAGAGCTTCAGACCTCTTCTTGTGCTCAGTGGATGTCTGCGGAAGAAATACTGGCGTTGGACGTAGAGATTTTCCTGGGAACGGTGACGGATATGGAGACCTATCAGGTGACCGGAGAAATGGAGCGGTACTTTACCGTAGCCACCGTGGAAGTGGAAGACAGTATCCGCAGTGTATTAGAAAAGGGGGATACCTGTCGGATTTATCTGCCGTTCGCGGAGATTGGTGGTTTGACTACTACTACATCCAATATCGGCGATTTGGAAAAGTTGGAAATTGGCAGCAGAGCTATTTTTATGCCACGTAAGACAACGGAAGAAAAGGGCGCAGGTAATGGTGATGTATGGATGAGTTATTCGGATTTTGCGGATTATTATTTTGGCGAAGGGGTGCGGTTTTTATTTTTAGAGACAGAGAACGGTACCAACTATGCAACAGACGTATATGAAGTAGAAGGTGGTAATAAGGCAAGTCTGGAAGAAATTGCAGAGTATCTCAGAGGTGTTTTAGAAAAGTTAGAAGGAGAGCACTATGAAAAAAGGTAGATGGATAGCGTTAGTATTAGTGTGTTGTATGTTGACCGCTTGTGGCGGCGGTTCTAAAATGTTGGTGCCTGCCAAGGTGGAGCCTACGGAGCATGGTACAGAGCCGGGGACTTTAAGTGGTAATGATACCACCGAGCCGGTAGATCCAGAACCCTTGGCAGTAACGGATGAGACTGCAGTATGGGTATTTTCACATAGAATGCTTCAGGAAAATATAGATGAGACTAATCCGGTATTGTCTCCGGTGTCTGCGTACTTGGCGCTTGGCATGGTGGGGCTTGGAGCAAAGGGTGATACACTGGCGGAGTTTGAAAGCACTATGGGAAAGAACTTGCAGACGACTGCTGGAAATTTAATGCATGAAATACCGAGCTGGATGAAGGCAGAGGCAGCGAATGGTAATAAAGAAGATATGAAAATAAGTCCTCTTACAGTAGCAAACTCTGTGTGGGTGGACAACAGTATGCATGCGGAACCGGCATGGTTGTCAGAGATAAATGATATTTATAGAGCGGAAGTGTATCAGGGTGTACTTTCCAGTGAAGCAACCAAGCGAGACATCAATAAATGGATTGAGAACAAGACGCATTCTCTGATTAAAGATTTTTTGAGGGAGCCGCTGGATGCAGAGGCTAAAATGGCCTTATTTAACACCATTTATTTTAAAGGGGAATGGGTAAGCGATTTCGAAAAGAACAGCACCTATAAGGAAGACTTTACAACAACAGACGGTAGCGTGAAAAAAGTGGACATGATGCATGACTACGGCCGCAATGAGATGTATGTGAAAAACGATGTGTTGGACGGCGTGGTCATGGATTACCGAAATGGCAGTATGGCGATGGTGGTACTGAAGCCTACAAATGGACAGACGGTTCGTGAGATGTATGAGAGCTTGACGTATGAGGCGCTTATAGAGCTTTTGGATGCTGTAGAATACAAAAACATCAACCTGAAATTGCCGAAGTTTGAAGTGGAATTTGATAAAAGTTTGAATGAAACTTTGCAAAACATGGGGCTTAAGCTGGCCTTTGACAGCGAGAAAGCTGATTTTACAGGGCTGGGCTATACAGACAACGGACTTCCGCTGTATATCAGCCTGGTTCGCCAGAAAGCAGTGGTGAAGCTGGACGAAGAAGGTACCGAGGCTGCAGCAGTGACAATGGTGGTCATGCGAGAATGTGCTTCTGCAGAGTCTACGGAAAAACCGATTGATGTATTTTTCGATGAACCGTTTTTATACATCATTATGGACATGGAGAGCAGAACCCCGCTGTTTATGGGGATTATGGACGACCCATCGTAGCATGAAATTCAGTTGTCATTTTTTCGCATTACTTTGGAGGGTGACACACCATAACGTTTTTTAAACAATTTACTGAAATGGTAGGCATCATCATAGCCTACTTCCATGGCAACCTCCTGGATACTGCCCTCCCAGCCGTTTTCCAGGAGTTCTTTTGCTTTTTCAAGACGAATATTAATCAAGTAGCGGATTGGCGTATCGCCGGTCTCTGCCTTAAAAATCTTGGAGATATATACGGTGCTTAGGTAGGTATTATCCGCAATCTGGTCCAGAGAAATTTTCTCTGCATAGTGGTCTTCAAAGTATTCAATCATCTGCTCCACCACATATTTTTTGTTGGCAGATTTGAAAGAACAGCCGGTGCTTATGGCAATGGCTTCGGTCTGCTCACGCACCAAAAGTAAAAGTGCCTGCATCAGATAAGCCTTCAGCATATAATATCTTCCGGTACGTCGTACTACATTTTCGGCATCCATAGAAGTAAAAATTTTAAATAATTTTTGACGCAGTTCTCCTTGGGTGTGAATAACTGCTCCGTCCTCGGGAAGAGGTACTTCGTTTGGCAAAAATCCGGCAAATTGTATATCTGTAAAGCCTATAATTGCTTCGGTTGTGGGATTTTCCGGATTGCTGACAAGGGATTGATGCAACACTCCCGGGTTTATCACAATCAAATCTCCTTCCGAAACGGTATATATTTTTTGATCTATGCGATATTTTCCCTGCCCGGATAATACAAATATCAGCTTTGCATAATCGTGACTATCCGCTTTGACAGCATCTGTGGTCTTAGTCCCTTTCCAAAAATACAAAAAGGTAGGATTCAGTTCTTCAATCTTAATAGGCTTCTTTTCCATGACGTCACCTCATTTTTCATGCCTTTTCAGACAGTTTTCCTATTAAGGATATTTTAAAGCCTTCCCATGGAAAAGCAAACCCTTTTACAGAATATTACATGATTTTTACAAAATACTACATTTTATTTTGTGGTTTTTAAAGCTATTTTAAAAGCATTAGGAACAACGTTTTTCATGCACGTCTGACCGGGGCGGAAAGGAAGGTTAATCGTTATGGCTTCGTTAAAATGGTTTTATATGTTTTTGAAAAAGTACCGCTTTTATATGCTTGGCGGGCTAGGTATGACCACACTCATTGTAGTGCTTTCCATGGTAAATCCACAGATTTCCGGTATGATTGTGGATGATGTAATCCACGGGGGAGAAGCAAAGAAGCTTGTGCCGTTGGTCGGCCTTATGCTGTTGACCACAGCATTTATCAGTGTGTTGCGTTATTGCCACCAGATTACCTACGAAAAGGCGTCTCAGGGTGTTTTGTACGATATGCGTAATAAGATGTACCGCAAGCTTTTGCAGGAAGATTTTCAGTTTTACAACCGAAAACGTACCGGGGATTTAATGAGCCGTCAGACCGGAGATATGGATGCTATTCGCCATTTTGTAGCTCACACCATTTATGTCAGCTATCAGTACGCGTTGTATTTTATCTTTGCGCTTACCATGATTTTTACCATTAATACAAAATTGGCATGGGCGATGCTGATGGTGCTGCCATTTACCCTTTTAAATACGTTTTGCCAATCAAAAAAAATCCGACCGGCTTTTAAGCGAAACAGAGAATGCTTCTCCGCGCTCAATGCTTTTGTGCAGGAAAATATCAGCGGAAACCGAGTGGTACGTGCGTTTGCAAAAGAGGGGTTTGAGGTTCGTAAATTTGCTGTAGAAAATGACAACTATCGCAGTGCCCAGATTGCCGCCAGTCGTGTCTGGATGCGCTTTTTGCCTGTTTATGAGATACTGGCGTATGCCTTAAATATCATTTTAATGCTTTATGGAGGCTATTTGAGCATTCAGGGGGAAATCACTCTGGGCAATCTGGTTACTGTAAACGGGTATTTGTGGATGCTAAATTCTCCGCTGCGTATGATTGGGTGGCGTATTAATGAAATTATCAATTTTATGACATCATTGGAAAAAATTTATACCACATATCAAGAAGAGCCTCGCGTAAAAACGCCGCCAAAGGGCTTAAAGAAAAAGCGGTTGGAGGGAGCCGTGGAGTTTCGTAATGTTTCCTATCGTGCAGACGAAGAGGACATTGTTATGAATATTGATTTTAAGGTTGAGCCCGGACAGACGGTCGGTATTATTGGTGCTACGGGTTCCGGAAAAACCACTATCATGAATTTGCTGTGCCGCTTTTATGATGCCACCGGTGGGCAGGTGCTGATTGACGGCACGGATGTACGCAATATGAATTTGTATAATCTGCGCGATAATATCGGCATGGCGATGCAGGAGGTATTCCTTTTTTCGGATACCATTGAGGGAAATATTGCCTACGGACGTCCCAACTGCTCTTTTGAGGAAGTTAAAAAAGCTGCGGTTATGGCAGATGCCAACCATTTCATACAGGAGATGCCGGAAGGTTATGACACTATTGTAGGGGAGAGAGGTGTGGGACTTTCAGGAGGTCAGAAGCAGCGAATTTCTCTGGCGAGAGCACTTTTGAAAAATCCGTCTATTCTGATTTTGGACGATACCACCTCTGCCGTTGATATGGAAACCGAAAGCTATATTCAAAAGCAGTTAAAAAATATCAATAGCTTGTGTACTATTTTTGTAATTGCTTATCGCATATCTTCCGTAAAGGATGCGGATATGATTTTGGTAATGGACGGCGGACATATTATCGAGCGTGGAACCCATGAGGAACTGCTGCAAAAGGGTGGCTATTATGCCAAAACGTTTTATAATCAGTATGGCGAGGTGCCGGAGGAAATCTCCGTACAGAAGGGAGGAAACGGATATGGCAAGAAATAAATATGACGTAGACGAAGTGTTAGAGGATAACTTTGATGCGGGGCAGTTAAAGCGTTTGGTTACATATATTAGTCCATATAAAATGAAAATGCTGGGAATCGTGTTTCTTATGCTTTCTTCCTCCGCGCTGACCATGCTGGTACCGATTTTTCTACAAAGAATTATGGACTTTTGCATTCCGGAGAAGGATATGCATACCATTTTCATTTACTGTGTACTGACGTTTTTTATTGCTTGCTATGCGGCTTTGTCGCTGGCTTTAAAAATCCGTACCATGTCTGTGGTGGGCCAAAATATCGTGCATGATTTACGTGCTGATTTATTTGCACATCTGCAGGAACTGCCTTTTTCTTACTATGACAGCAGGCCTCACGGGAAAATTCAGGTCCGTGTGGTGAATTATGTTAACAGCCTCAGTGATTTGTTGAGTAACGGTATTGTGAACACCTTTACGGATTTGTGCAACTTGTTTTTTATTATTATTTTTATGCTGATTGAGGATGTGAAGCTGACGCTGGTCTGTCTGTGCGGTTTGCCGCTTCTTGCCGTGGTTATTGTGTTTATCAAGAAAAAACAACGTCGGGCATGGCAGATTCAGAGCAATAAGCAGTCAAATTTGAATGCATATATAGCCGAAAGTATTAATGGTATTCGGGTTACCCAGTCTTTTGTGCGGGAAGGCGAAAATGCAGCCATTTTCAGTCGATTGAGCAATGACACCCGAAGCGCCTGGATGCGTGCTCAAAAATACAGTTTTACCATGCAGCCCAGTGTGGATGTTATTTCTTCCCTGACTACCTCCTTTGTATATATTCTGGGGGTGCGTATGATACTTGCGCCGGATGCTACGTTGACCGCAGGTATTTTAATTGCGTTTACCGCTTACATCAGTCGGTTTTGGGCTCCAATTAATACACTGGCAAGTTTTTATAACTCCCTGCTTACGGCTATGTCCTATTTGGAACGTATTTTCGAAACCATTGACGAACCGGTAAGGGTTAAGGATGCGTCGTATGCAGTACCTATGCCTCCGATTTATGGCAAGGTCGAATTTCAAAACGTATCCTTCAGTTACGAAGAAGGTCATAAAATTTTAAAAGAGGTAAATTTTATTGCCGAAAAAGGGGAAACCTATGCGATTGTAGGTCCTACCGGTGCCGGAAAAAGTACGATTGTCAATCTGCTTGCTCGTTTTTATAATGTGGACTCCGGAAGGATTTTAGTGGATGGCATGGATATTTCCAAGGTGACACTGCATTCCTTGCGAAGTCAGATGGGTATTATGATGCAGGACAGTTTTATTTTCAGTGGGACTATTATGGACAATATCCGCTATGGCAACATGGAGGCTACGGATGAGGAGGTTATCCTTGCTGCCAAAACGGTTTGCGCCCATGATTTTATTATGGAACTGGAAAATGGCTACCACACCGAAGTTAATGAACGCGGCACACGTCTCTCTGTAGGTCAGCGTCAGCTGATTAGCTTTGCCAGGGCCATTCTGGCGAATCCGAAAATTCTTATTCTGGATGAGGCAACCTCCAGCATTGACACGGAAACTGAAATTCTGCTCCAGAAGGGCTTGAACCGCCTTCTGGAAGGCCGCACCTCTTTTATTATCGCACACCGTCTCTCCACCATCAAGAATGCTGACTGCATCATGTACGTGGATAAAGGTGATATCCTGGAAAAAGGAACCCACGACGCGCTGATGGAAATGAGGGGAGAGTATTATAAATTAAATATGTCACAATATGAGTTTTTAAAAGGGTAGTTGACACATACAAGGCAGTTTAAACGATATTGAGTTTTTTGTGAAATTCCGTTATACTAAAAGTAAAGTTTTAGTTGACGGATTTTCATTTATTCTGGAGGTTGGAACGATGAAAATGATTGCAAAAATAGAGACTGATTTTTCGGATAAGTTCGGTATTCCACGCCAAAGCGGGCTGGTGGAAGAATTAAAGGGTACTATTGTCTTTGAGCCGGAGTACCGCAATCCGGATGCGTTGAAAGGGCTGGAGGGCTATAATTATATTTGGCTTTTATGGCAGTTTGAGGGTGTGGAGCGTGATAAGTGGTCTGTGACTGTGAGACCGCCTCGTCTGGGCGGCAACAAGCATATGGGGGTGTTTGCCACACGTTCGCCGTTTCGACCCAATCCTATCGGGTTGTCCAGTGTGAAGTTAGAGCGCATAGAATTGCATACAGAACGAGGACCTTTATTGCATGTATCGGGTATTGACTTACGGCACAATACGCCGATTTATGATATCAAGCCTTACTTGCCTTATGTGGATTGCCATACGGATGCTACAGGAGGCTTTGCACATGAGGTAAAGGATTACGAATTAGAAGTGATATTTCCAGAGGAATTTATGGTAAAGATTCCAAAGGAGAAGCGGGAGGCCATAGTGGCAGTGTTAAAGCAAGACCCGCGACCATCGTATCATAATGACCCTGCGCGCAAGTATGGGGTGTCTTTTGCAGGATTTGATGTGCGATTTGTAGTGGATGGCAAGGTATTGACGGTGGTGGAAGTGGTTTGAGTGTGGAGAAATATAGAAAATAGTTAATGACAAAATATATTTTATCATATATAATATTATAGTTATATTAAATAATTTTCAGAGGTGAATCATGAATCAAAAAAACAATTTTTCTATATCTGCGTTTTTAATTAAAGTGCTTCAGGGTGCACTGATTGGTCTTGGCGCAGTGCTTCCGGGTATCTCCGGCGGTGTTCTTTGTGTAATTTTCGGTATTTATAAGACCATAATGGAATTTTTGGCTGACCCGTTCCGTAAGCTCAAGAGTCATTTCCCTAAATTGCTTCCAATCGGTATTGGCGGTGTAATTGGTTTTTTGGGAATTGCAAATGTGCTTTCTTTCCTTCTTGATAAATATCCTGCACCAAGCGTATGTGTGTTTATCGGTTTGATTACCGGTATGTTACCATCTCTTTTCAGAGAAGCAGGTGAGCAGGGACGCAGCAAGGCTTCTTATATTTCTATGGGGGTTGCTATGGTACTGGTATTTGCACTGTTAATCAGTCTTCAGGTGTTCTCTGTACAGATTACTCCAAATTTTGTTTGGTATCTTTTCTGTGGCTTCTGTCTGGCACTCAGTGTAATTGCACCGGGTATGAGCTTCTCCACATTACTGATGCCTTTAGGCTTATATGAGCCGTTTGTTGCAGGCATCGGTCATATGGATTTTGCAGTACTCATTCCGGGTGGTATCGGTGCACTTGCCACAGTGATTTTATTTGCAAAGGCGGTGGATGCATTGTTTAACAAGCACTACTCTGTATCTTTCCATGCAATCGTAGGTGTGGTTATTGCAGCCACTGTTATGATTATTCCTTTTGAAAGCTTTACCGCATCTGCAGCAAGCTGCGTGGTAAATATCATTTGTCTTGCAGTGGGTGTTGTGGCAGCCCTTCTTTTGGATAAATTTAATCAGAAATTTGCAGTTTGATTTACATACTGCTTATAGAAACTGAATAAGCGTTCTTTTGTAATTGCTGCTGTGCCTTCGTTTGCGTATGCAGTGAAAGAAGCGTTCATGAAAGCCTGAATCTGTGGGTGCACAAAGCGTCCATAGGTTTGGGCTTTAAAATATGTTAAAGGGCAGTCGAGGGTATATTCCGACCCTTTGTATACCATGCTTGCAGCAATCATGTCACAAATCATTTCACAGGCATATTTAAATGGCATAATGCAGCCATGTCCGCCTGTTACATAGGCATCAATCCAATATTCCCAATGATGCTTGTTGAGGCCCTTGTGGTGCAGCCAGGCTTTACTGTAACCATTTATCTCACGGCTGACTGCAAGTGGTGAACGGTGTCCGTTATAATATTTTACACTTTCAAAAAATTCGGAAGGGGTAAATTTGCTCATATCGTGCAAAAGTCCCTGAAACGGAATCCCTGCGTGGCAGCAGAGCTTAAAAACTTCCCATTTGTGATGACAGACTAAATTAAAATGTT
The DNA here is from genome assembly GCA_045631045.1 of Lachnospiraceae bacterium. Taxonomy (GTDB): domain Bacteria; phylum Bacillota; class Clostridia; order Lachnospirales; family Lachnospiraceae; genus RGIG6307. The sequence goes on along the minus strand of JAZQUB010000059.1, from coordinate 2,827 downwards.
TCCATACGTTTTTTAGCATAATATATCGTCCTCGCTGATTTGTTTGTCATAGATAGTGTAGCACATTTTTTTAGAAATAGTATCAAAATTTTAAGATTTTTCAAGAAAGTTGAGGTTGTTTGTCGATAATATATATGATATTATAATAGTGCAATACAAACTACTGTGTATTTTTGTACCAAGGATAAAGGGATGTGTTTTAGGCACATTCATGCTACAATAATGGAAAGTGAGGTACAGAACGTGTTAGCTACGAATATTGCACATGTAGTAGATATTGCTAAAGAGAAAGCACAGTATGATACTGAGGTAAAAAATGTACTAAGCGATAAATATATCCTGGCGTGGATTATGAGCCGTGTGACGGAGGAATTCAAAGGGAGGCCTGTTCAGGACATTGTACAATGTATTGAAGGGGAGCCCATTGTCTCCAAAGTATACGTTGAGCCGGGGAAGACAAATGACAGCATCGTCGGTCGGGATACACAAGATAAAGTCCCTGATGAGGGGGAAGTGCGTTTCGATATTTTGTTTCATGCAGTAACAATGTCGGGGGAACGGATAAAGATTATTATCAATGTGGAAGCCCAGAAGAACTTTTATCCGGGGTATGATTTGGTGACCAGAGGCATATACTATGGTGCCAGGCTGATATCCTCCCAAAAGGAAAGGGAGTTTTCGGGAGAAGACTATGATGAAATCAAGAAGGTATACTCCGTCTGGGTATGCATGAATGCACCAAAATATCTGCAAAATACGATAACGGAATACAAAATACAACAGAATAAGCTATATGGTAATTATTCCAAACCGGCGAGGTATGATTTGCTGAGCGTGATAATGTTGTGTTTGGGAAATCCGGAAGATAAGGATTACCGGAACAATGAGTATCAGAAGCTGCTGAGATTACTGTCGGTACTTGCCAGTGAGGAAGTGAAAGCTCTGGAGAAGTTACATATATTGGAAGAGGAGTATCATATAGCAACCACAAGAGAGTTGGAAGGGAAGGTAAATATCATGTGTAATTGGAGCGAGGGTGTGATAGAACGAGTGACAGAAAAGGTGACAGAGCGAGTTACACGGGAAGTTACAGAGCAGGTGACACAGCAGGTAACACAGCAGGTAACACAGCAGGTGACGAATCAGATGCTTCTTAGCAGTGTGGAAAATGTAAAAAAATCATTGGATATCACCGATGAGAGAGCTTGTGAAATCCTGAAAATTGACTTGGAAGATTATTACAGAGCACAGGAAAGTATAAGGGGATAAATTCATCAGGCTGAAACTGCAACCGGACAGAGAAAGTTTCTGTTCGGTTTTTTATTAGGTGAATTAAAATAATTTTCAGATAATTTTACGTTGCATGACAAAAATGCTTGAAAACTAGAGGGATATGCATTATAATAATAATGCAACAAACGAAAGGTCAGGTGATACTATGATTAATATTTTGACTAGAAATGTAGAAAAAACTGAAGCTTTAGAAAACGTTGTAAAAGATAGGCTGGAGAAACTGGATAAATATAACCTTGAACGAGTCAATGCAACTATCAAGGCATCTTCCAAAATGCAGTCTGTAGAGCTTACCACTTATTATAACGGAAAGCTCCTTCGTGTAGAAGAATATGGTAAACACGGTGTAACGGTTTATCAGCTTCTTGGTGATGTAGTGAAGACATTAGAGAAGAAAATTACCAAAGAAAAGGCTCGCATCGATAAGACACAGAGCATTAAGCAGATGAATGTGGAAGCAGATGATGAAGCGGTAATGGAAGTGTTGCGTGTCAAGGAATACGAACGCAAGCCAATGACCGAGGAGGAGGCGATGGTTCAGTTGGAAGAGTTGGGACATCCGTTCTTCCTGTATGAAAATGGTGACAGTGGCAAGATTGAAGTGATTTACAAGAGAAAGGATAATGGTTACGGTATTATTCGATTAAAATAATGAAAGACGATAAATAAGCAAAAGTGCTGTTGTAAGGGAGTAAGACTTCGGTTTTACTCCCTGCTTGTAATATGGAAAAGTTTGTGCTAAAATCACTTTATATATATAAATGTACAGAGCAGATAAGAGGAACATTATGAATAAAAAATCTAACAATTATTTGGTTATTATTATTGTATTGTTGCTGGTAGTGGCAATTATTACAGGCGCGGGACTTTGTTATCTGAGTTGGTCGGATGATTATAATCCGGGTTCTAATGGTGGTCAGGAGCAGAGTACAGAAGTAAAGGAAAGTACGGAGAATAATATGGCGGAGTCTTCCGAAACGCTTGCAAGTGAAGAGGTCGGGGCATCAGAACCAATTGCGTCAACAGAAGAAGCGATAGAAAGTTCAGAGGTCACAGATGCAACCACGGAAGATGCAAGTGTTGAAGGGGAAACGTTATCTGAAAATGTGGTAACGATGGAGCAGATTTCTATTACCGCAGAAGGCGAATATGAATATATAAAGGATGGCAAGGTTGCTTCCCGTAAAGGTGTTGACGTATCCAAGTATCAGGGCAACGTAGACTGGAAAAAGGTTGCAGAGGATGGCGTAGAGTACGCATTTATCCGCGTGGGTTGCAGAGGGTATGGCAGCAGTGGCAGTTTGATTAAAGATGAAAAGTTCCATCAGAATGTAAAGGGAGCGTTGGAACAGGGAATTAAAGTAGGCGCTTATTTCTTTACCCAGGCCATTACTACAGAAGAAGCGCTGGAAGAAGCAGAACTTGTGATAAAAGAATTAAGCGATTATGAAATCACGTATCCCGTTGCCATTGATGTGGAGCGCATTCAGAACGAAAAGGCACGTCAGGATGCACTAACTGTGGAAGAACGTAC
>JAZQUB010000058.1:0-15709 GCA_045631045.1 Lachnospiraceae bacterium | reverse complement strand
ATAATCCAGTCAACCATCCTTTCTTCACCTCCGGATGATAGTATATCATCACGAAAGCAACAATTATAGTTGCTGGATTTTATTTGCCGAAATCTGCTGGATTTAGTTTACCACTTACATTAGTGCAAACTCCGTTTGTCGTACGAATGGACGATGACGAATTGCTGACGCCGTATTCAAATTTCCATGAACAATTAGAGTTTCTTCTCGCTAATAGCGAAATTGATCTTGTAGGAATTCTTCCCATGAATTTGCCATTAAGAAATCCTTGGAAAAAGCAAGGGATGGATGAATACCAACAATTCAACATGGCAAATGCCCCAAAACCACTCATCATTCCACATGGAACGGTAATCGATGCCAATCATGTGGTACTGGGCAAAGTTCCTAATATCTTTATTGCCAGAACGGATAAGTATCGCAATATAGGATATGATGACAATATTAGGATGATCGACCATCATGAATTTTTCTTCCGAGCGGCCGGAAATATAGTATCTGTTCTCGATGATTCCTGTTTTGTTGCACACATCCATTCCCCTTTTAATCATGCGTATCATGTGTATAGGAATGATATTCTTGGAGACAAACAATATATTGCATTAAAGCATTCCGGGTATTTTTCAGTTAAGAACTTAAAAATGTGATGTTTTTGCTTGCAATGGGATCATTGTTTTACTTTTATAGTCAGGAAGGGAATGCGGAGAAGAAGTTGGTGTTTAAGGAGTAAGGACTTACTGCACCAAGGACGCCCTCATGGAAGAACTGGGTGTAAAACAGATAAAGAAAGGAATCGCGACACGGGATGGGGTGATGCATTAGGCTCCGTTGGATAGACGATAAAACGTCTTTTGTATATTGAGATTTTTATTTTAAATAAGGACACTTGTTGGTTGTTTGGATACATATTGGTCGTTCAGAATATGAAAATGGGCGGAAAATCATACCAGCTAGGCTTTATGTATATAATATCAGTCGAGGGAATACTATGTAAAACAGATTGAATTCTGGCTGAGAATATGTTACTATATAATTGCAAATAACGCATATGCGTTATTAAAATCTCAGTCACGGCGATTGAGGTGATTGTTATGTGTAAAGATATGAAAGGGAAAGAGGTGGATATTATGTCAACAATGAAGCCAATACAGGCAACTCCTGAATTAAGTGGTAAAGATGCAGTAAGGTTATTGTCTCAGGCAAACACTACTCCGACAGAAAGAGCTATAAAGAAAAATGACATGTTGCGTAGTGTCCTTACTAATATACGCAAAGTATGAGTTATTTAAGGGGAACGGAAATTAATGAGATTGCAAATGATGTGAGATTGTTGTCTATAGATGAAATAGATGATATCTCACATTATTTGTTCGATAGTAAGGTTAAAGAGTATAACATTTTTTTGGAAGTCGCCCTAAAGTTTTTTGATTTAAATATCAGTAAAACTTTTCTATTAATACATAAAAGGACTCATGAATTATTGGCATATATGACTTTGTCTGCAGATTCTATAAAATTAACAGCAGATGAAAAGGAAATTCACGACATTGCCAAAGTACCATATGCATCAATACCTGCTTTAAAAATAGGTAAATTGGCAGTAAATAAACTATTGAGTAAAGAAGCTTCACGAAAGGGATATGGTTCATTTATGCTGGAGATGGCAAGGGCATTTGCATTTGGAATGAATGAACTAGGAATTGCATGTAGGTTTCTTACAGTAGATGCAGATATTGAGTATAATTCTCACACACCAGAGTTTTATTACAAGAATGGTTTTGTGGAAAATTTAAGCAATAAGACGAGAAATGCAAAGCATACGATCAGCATGAGAAAAGATATATTTGCAGATGATTGATTTTCATAGGGAAAGTATACTAAGTTAAGGACGGCTATATGGAGAAGATTACAAAAGAATTTTGTGATGATTCAGAAAGGGTTCATCATGAAGAGGTATAGTACTAAAATTTACATTGTATTAACATTTATTTGGACAATCATTATTTTTTCCTTTTCTCTTCAGCCGGCAGATAGTTCAAGTCAATTGAGCTCCGGCTTTGGGAGATGGCTCATAGAAGTTTTTGCACCAAATTTCATAGATGAGTTTGAGACTATGCCGGAAGAGCAACTGGCATACATACATTTTCTTTTACGCAAGTGCGCCCATTTTACGGAATATTTTATACTGGGCATGCTTGTTCTGTTGTCTCAGCGTCATACCGGAATACGCCGCAAGGTTTTCGTCGGGATATTAATTGGTATGCTGGTGGCATCCGTGGATGAGACCATTCAGTTGTTTGTAAGCGGTCGTTCCGGACAGATTTCGGATGTATTGCTTGATACGGCGGGAGTGGCGACAGGGTGTTTGGTGTTGTTTAAGGCATGAGATTGGTATAAAACTGCTAATTGTAAGTGGTAAACTAAATCCAGCAGATTTCGGCAAATAAAATCCAGCAACTATAATTGTTGCTTTCGTGATGATATACTATCATCCGGAGGTGAAGAAAGGATGGTTGACTGGATTATGTATTCAAAAATCCAAGAACAAAAAAGAAACGGACTCAATAAGAGTCAGACTGCACGAAATCTGCAGATTAACAGGGAGACGGTCAGAACCTACTGGGATATGACGCCTTCCGAATATGCCATTAAGGTGGCAAATGCCAAGACACGCACCAAGAAAGCGGATGATTATAAGGACTTTGTAATCGAATGTCTGACAAAATATCCCGACATGTCGGCGGCCCAGATTTATGACTGGATTAAAGAGCAGTGCTGCTTGGAAACACTGGAGTTCCAGGAACGGGCATTCCGCAATTATGTCAAAGCAATCCGTAAGGAGTATGACATCAAAAAAGCGGTAAAGCAAAGACAGTATGAAGCTGTGGATGAACTGCCACCCGGTAAACAGGGACAGGTTGATATGGGGGAAATCAGTGTAGAGACTGTGGGCAGACGATTTAAAAAGCTTTACTGCTTCGGCATGGTATTGTCCTGCTCCAGGCAGAAGTTTGTACTGTGGCAGGAACGCCCTTTTACAACAGACAGCTTTATTCTTGCCCATGTAAAAGCATTTGAATTTTACGGTGGACGTCCCCGGGAGATTGTATATGACCAGGATAAGATTCTTGCAGTCAGTGAGAATCATGGTGACATTATCTACACGGAGGGATTTCAGAATTATTTAAGCGAGGTGAAGTTTGATGTGTTCCTTTGCCACGGGGCAGACCCGGAATCCAAGGGGAAGGTTGAAAATGTAGTAAAGTATGCCAAGCATGGTTTTGCTGAACACCGCATATTTAGCGATATCGAAAGCTTTAATGCAGACTGTATTGCATGGCTTAAGCGTACCGGAAATGCAAAAGAACATGGCACTATCAAAAAAATACCGGCAGAAGTATTCGCCGTCGAAAAAGAATACCTCATACCGGTTCCCACATATAGCTTTGCAACTACTGATAAGGAAAGTATATCCTATCAGGTCAGAAAAGACAACATCGTTTTATATAAAGGCAACCGTTACCGTGTTCCCAAAGGAACTTATGCTCCGGGAAAGAAGGTTTTCATGGTAGTAAATGAGGAAATCATTTCCATTACCGACTGTCTGACGGGAGAAATCTACGCCACACATCCGCTCTGTCATGAAAAAGGAAAACTGATCGGGCAGAAACGTGAAGAGCGGGATAAAAGCAAATCACTTCTGGAGCTTGAGTCTTTGATACAGGAACTCTTCGAGAATGACGAACTGGTAATGCCATTTTTAAACCATATCCATCAGGAAAAACCTCGATATTACAGAGACCAGCTTGGTGTTATCCGAAAGCTGTTTGAGGAATGGAATAAAGAAGCTGTTATGGACGGGCTTAGATATTGCAGCGAACGGGAATTATACTCCGCAAGTGATTTGAAGTCCAGCATTATCTATCTTAATCAGATACGGGAAGCAAAGGAACCAAAGAAAATCAAACCGACACTCCCCTCGAAATACCGGGGAAATAATCCGCAGAAACGTGATTTAAGCGTGTATGAACAGGCAATGGAAAGGGGTGTCGTAAATGGATAGATTACAGGATATCAGGTCTTATGCTGCAAGCTTGGGACTGGTACATACCAAAAATGAACTGGAAGAATTAATACATGAAGCAGAGAATGCTGAAGCAGGCTATGCTTCATTTTTATGCGAGGTGCTAGGCAGTGAAATACGTTACCGCCAGGACAAAGCAAGGGAAAGACGCATCAAGGAAGCGGGATTTCCGTATAAAAAATATTTAAAGGATTTTGACTTAAGTTTCTGTCAGTCCATCACAAAGAAACAGCTGAATCAGTTGTCGGAACTGACATGGATTGACGGTATTTATAATCTCATACTTTCGGGACCGCCCGGTGTAGGAAAAACCCATCTGGCCATAGCGCTAGCCTATCATGCCTGTGAAGAGGGATATAAGGTAAGCTACACAACCATGCAGTCATTAATGCAGGTACTGCGTACCCAGGAAATCGACCGCCGCAGCAAGGCCAAAATGAACCGTATTCTAAAATCGAATTTATTAGTTGTGGATGAAGTGGGCTATCTGCCGATTACAGCAACGGAAGGAAACCTGTTCTTCCAGCTAATATCACAGCTTCAGGAGCAGACCTCCATTATCATTACTACGAACAAAGGATTTGAGGAATGGGCAGAATTTCTGGATGATGTAGCATTGGCAACAGCCATTCTTGACAGGCTGTCCTATCGGTGTGACCGCATACAAATGACAGGAAAAAGCTACCGGTTGGAAAACCGGAAATCATTTTTACAAAAAGGAGCCGAGACAAATGAGATTTCATAAAAATGTACCGCAGGAATATAGAGAGATTTTAACAGAACAGCTTAAGAAATATGAGAAGGAAATGGCAATGACCAGCGATGAACGCAGGGAACTTCACAAATGGGTGGCAAGAGGTCGTAGTCCTTATGACAATGGCGATTATATTTATGGCGAAAATGGCTGGCCTATGGACTTTGTCAGTGCCCTTCGTTTTGTGGAGGAGCAGCTGGAATGGTTTGCAAGCCTGTCCGAGGAAGAGCAGGAAGCCCTGCTCCATCAGAATGAGCCACAGTATGATACCCAGATGGATGAACCGGTATTCTGTGTGGTCCCATATTTATACGAAGTGGGTCCGGATGAGGAATTGCCATTTAGATAAGCACTAAAAAATACTCCCACGGAGCAATCCGTGGGATGTAAATAAAAGTGCTGGATTTTATTTGCCAAAAAGTGGCGGAAATTAATTGCCAAAAATTGATGGAAAGTACTTGCCGTTTACACTTCATTTTGGCATATAATAATGGTGAGAAAATAGAAGGAGGTCATCACAATGAGGTTTGATGAATTATTTGAACAAAGAAGTCTGGTGGCTTCAAAGTTGAAAGAGTGTATCAGAGATAGAGGTTACACGAAAGTGTCCTTTGCTAGTAAGGCGGACATATCACGTCCGACATTAAATAGATTGTTAAATGGTGCTGTTGATAACAAAAGTACATTTGATCGGCATCTGCAGAAGATTTTGAAAGTGTTGAATATGTCGGTAGAAGAGTTGTTGCTTTACCATTCTGTATCTGCTAAGCCCGTTACAGCAACAGTGTTTTCACAGAATGCCCCTTTGGAACATGAAATGAGCGAAACAGCGAAGAAACAGTATAACCTGCTTCTTGATGTTATTGATTTGTGTGAAATATATTATTAAGGATGTGCATGTATGAGTGAATTAATAACTGCTGCGAATATAGATTTAGTTATAAAAAAGAATAATGAAATTAGAGATGAAGTGTTGGGGCAGACAATGAAAGTGCAGATGAATCCTGCAATTATGAAGGTTGCATCAAGACCGCAGCTTGCTTTGCTGATTTTACAGGGGTTTGGTTTGATTCAGATGCCTATTGAAGACAAATTTTGGAGTGGAGAAATTTTTGTAAAAAAAGGGAAAATAATACCTGTCCTTAATACAGCACTGCCACGTGCAAATCAATATTTTGCAGCATGGCATGAAATCTACCATCTTATTTTTGATAAAGTGTCATTTGATCATTTTATTGAAAGAGACAATATGATGGAGGAACGAAAGGCTGAATGCTTTGCAGCAAGTATGTTGTTAGCGGGCGTTGACAGATATTTTATAGAACTTCCTGAGATAGATTTTGTTTCAAAAATATTCCTCTGTATGTCAGCTTTTCAGGCCCCGTATAAAGCAGTGTTGGTTTCTCTCTATGAATATGCGATTCAGAGCGAAAATGAAACACTGGCGAAAAGAATTAAGGAAGTTTTTGACTTGGAATTTGAGGATATGCCACAGAGATTTCAGGAACTTGGTCTGGATGATAGTCTGGTAAAACCATCTTATGTAGTTAACGTATCATCCTTGCAAGAACGGATAAGAAGAAGCAAAACCACGAATCCAGAACTTAATTACCATAAAGATAATGAAGAATTTCTGATAAATATTATGAAAGAAATCTCTATGATTACGAGGAAGGGCGAATGACCCTTTTAGACACATCATCCATTTCATTTATGCAGGGTCTTGAGGCAAAAGGAAAGCGAATTATTTACAGAAACTGATTGAACTTGGATATCCGATACATAGTATCGCAGAAGAAGATTATTCGAATTTTACAAACAATGAGGAAGGTAATACAAGCCTTGTTCATCTTTCAAGGAATTATTTGTCGATTGAGGTCGGAAACGATTGACTATGCAGGGATACTGATGTACAATTTCTTTGAGGTCGCAATTTGCGACCTCAAAAGAAAAAGCTAGGAGATGATTGATTTGGCTGAAAAAAATGAAGTAAATGTTCCTGTAGTAGTAAATAGTACGGAAGATAAAATCGAGAATTTGATTCATTATGTACGCGGACAACAGGTTATGATAGATAGTGATTTGGCAATGCTGTATAATGTTGAAACGAAAAGATTGAATGAAAGTGTGAAGAGAAATTCTAAACGCTTTCCTGAAAGTTTTTGTTTTCAGCTGACTGAGGATGAGTATGCTGAGTTGAGGTCGCAATTTGCGACCTCAAATACAGAAACTGAGACCACATCTACTAAAGGTGGTAGAAGATATTTGCCATATGTTTTTACGGAGGCAGGAATAGCAATGCTTTCTGCTGTGTTGAGAAGTGCTGAAGCTATTCAGGTAAGCGTAAATATTATGAACACCTTTGTGCAGATGAGACGGTTTCTTGCAGAGAATTCGCTGATGTTTGACAAAATACAAAGTCTTGAATTAAAACAACTGGAATATCAAAAAGAGTCCAATGAAAAATTCAATCAGATTTTTTCGTACATATCTGAACACAAAGAAGTAGGACAAAAAATATTTTTTGATGGTCAGATATATGATGCATTTAGTCTATTGGTAAGTCTTGTAGAAAAGGCTGAAAAATCAATTGTGTTAATTGATAATTATGTTGATGTTGGCACTTTGAATATTTTGTCCAAAAAGAAAGCTGGAGTAGATGTTACTATTTACACGGTTCAAAGAACTCGCCTGGCAAGTCAGGATGTTGCTAATTTTAACAGTCAGTATCCAACTTTGACTGTAAACTATACAGGTGTTTTTCATGACAGATTTCTTATTATTGACGAGACAACGGCATATCATATAGGCGCATCGGTTAAAGATGCAGGAAAGAAATGTTTTGGTATTACACGGATTGAAGACGTGAAGATTATTTCGGATATTCTGCAACGATTAGAAATTGAAGCAGAAGATGAAAACAATTAAATGATTGCAATAATGACAGCAATCTTCAGGTTGCCAAGATTCCTTTTGTGATTTTGAACGTGTACGTCTTTTGATGCTTGAGCAGAATTATAAGCCGTTAGATGAAGGGGATCTCCGGCATATAGAATTTCAAAAAATGGTGTTCTTTTTGAATTGCACAGGGCGTTTGCGACGTTTAACGACCCGGAATGTGCCAGCTTTATTTGGGACTGCGTCCGGATATTACCTGGTGTGTATCCGCGGATGAGAAGTTATGTGACAGCCTCATGAATTATATCATGGAGTGGTGGGCGGCAAATAGAAAATGTTCTCAGATAAAAAAGAGACGGGAATATTGTGTTAAAGATAGAGATATCATTCAAAACGTTTATGAGGGAGGAAAAGCAAATGAAAAGTAGTGTAGTAGATGATTTCATTAAATATGCAAAAGAACAATTTGGTTGTGATATTTATTTGCAGCATTCCGCTGAATCGGATTCTTTTGCGAGTATTTTTGGCGCAAGTTTCCTTAATCAAAACGGACCGATGGAAAAGATTGAAGAGTTTAATTTGGATTTTCAGAACGAGGATGTTGCTATTTTAATCTCTTTCGAAGGAGACTTGACAAATGACAGAGGGGTAGCAATTCCGGAAAATATAGAATTGGCTGCTTAGAGGTGCAATTATGGAAATAGAAAGAATGAAATCTGATTTAAAAATGAAAAACTTGTATTTTAGCAAGTGCTTAGTAGAACGTTCTACGAAAGTTGAAAATGGTGCATACAAAGCTGATTTGCATCGAAGTGTAAATAAAACTGGTGAACATCTGTATGATGTTGAATTACAACTCTCTATAGAAAAAGAAGATTTGTCTGTTTTGGTAATTGCAAAAGCACAATTTTTGTATGAGGCTGGTGATTATACAATGGAGGAAAGTATTGTTAAGAACAATACAGTGGCAATTATGTTTCCGTTTATTAGGAGTCAAGTTACTTTGCTTACAACACAACCAGGTATTACACCAATTGTTTTGCCTCCAATTAATACAACAAAATATGAGGAAAGTTAAGTTGAACCATTTTTGTATGAATTTTAGGAGCAGAATATAATAATTACGAATCCCCCCAACACGGCCCTAGCAATGCGGCCGGTGTTGGGGGGTTAAATTCTAAATTAATGCGTCAATCCGTCCGGCGTTGAGATTCCTTTCTTTTTCTGATTGACGCCCAGTGCCTCCATAAGGGTGTCCTTGGCGCGGCTCTTTTTGACGTCCTGCATAAGGCTTTTAAAAGGCTGTTCCCGTTTTAAGCCCAGGTGGATGTAGCGGCAAAGCTGATAGATCCAGGCAAAAGGGGTAAGCAGTGGCTTAAGGCGTGGATACTTGGTTACAGCAGGCCAGCGCTTTAGTCCCAATTGTTGAAGCCTTTTAAAAAAGGCAGGGAGGTTTTGCATCACACTCAGAGCCTTGACGGATTTATGGCTGTCCGTGTCACCCTTGCGGCCGAAGTTACCCTGCTCCATCATGTAGTCCATGAGGCGGTGGCATATGTCTTCATCCGCGGATGCGCACCAGGTAATATCCGGACGCAGTCCCAGATAAAGCTGACACATTCGTGTTACGGCAATGGCTAGTGTCTCCAGCCCGAGGCGGCGAACAATAGGAGCGAAGGTATGCTCCCACGCTTCATTATCAAGAGCTTTGTCGACATACAAAGCCCAGTCGAGGATTTGTCGCAGTCCAAGCCCATCTTCTAAGTGCTGGTTGATATGTTCCAGCAGGACCAGTCCGTTTTCCGTAGGTGGAAGTACAGGGAAAGAAAAACCTTCCACAGTGGCAGTCTCCAGACGCCCAAAGGCATCAAAAAGCAACTCATCCAGAAGCTTCGCCCGTTCCGGTTCCTTAAAGGCCGCGAAAACTCTGTGCAATTCAAATAGTACGTTGTCTTTCTTAAATTCCAGGTGCCGGTGGGTGTCTTCGTCTAACAATTTATATTCCTCTTTAAACATCAAAAGGCGTGCCCGTTCAAAATACTCCGGGGGCACCAAAAAATCGATGTCACCCATCTGGCGATATGTAGGCTGAGGATAATAGCGGGCAGAGGCTGAACCCTTCAAAATCACAAAAGGAATCCCGGCTTCATGAAGTTCCTCGCATAAGGTCTTTTGTGCTGTCATGACAGCATACCAGCTAGACACACTGAAGCTGGCGTGCAGCATATACTTTTGCTGGTGTGGGGAATCCAAACGGCAGAGCAGGTCCGTAGGCAAGATACGAATAGCGTGCCAGGACAATTCTTTAAAAATCTCGTCCCAATCGAGGGGAGTCTCTTTATCCATGATAAAAGGAAACCGTTCCTCGCCCCAAAGAGTGCTTCGTAAAAGCGCAAAAAGGGCATCATATGTATTTGATTTAGTCGTTACATTTGTACTTGTGTTCATCGAAATCTCAATCTCCATTTCCAGATGTGAGCTTAAAAGTATTATTTTAATTATACAATAAGAGGAAAAAAAATCAATCCTATCTTGGGGGTTCGAGCAATAGAAATTCTTGCCAAACCATATAAACTATGATAGAATGGGAAATAATGAGGTTAGTACGTATGTTTTGTCGAGTAGCAAATTTATATGTTGAAGTACCTGCGGTGGGAGGCATGGATTCTCGCTGCAAGGATTATTTATGCGAAGAAGATCATATTGCGGATATCGTAATTGATGCGGGACAGTATCGTCCGGAGGTCTACCCTGAGTCATTGAGTGAGGAAAGCGTTGTCTATTTGGAATCCGGGTGGCAGTTTTACGCTAAATTAATAGAGTTCGGCGGGTTGATGCTCCATGCATCGGCAGTAGAGCTGGACGGAAGAGCTTATCTTTTCTCCGGACCGAGTGGTATGGGAAAGTCTACTCACACACGGTTGTGGCAGCAGATATTCGGGGCAGAAGCCCAGGTGTTTAATGATGACAAGCCGGCTCTTCGCAGAGAGGACGGGCGTTGGTATGCTTATGGAACCCCATGGTGCGGAAAGGATGGCATCAATCAAAATAAAAGGGTTCCGCTTGCGGGCATTTGCTTTTTAAAGAGAGGTCAGGAGAATGTAATTCGCTGTCTTGGTGAGAAGGATGTTATAGGTCATGTGCTTTATCAGACCTTACACCAGTTTAGAACTGCGGAGAGGTTGGAACCGTTGTTGGACAGTCTTGGCCGTCTTGTGCGGGAGATACCTGTATTTGAATTGGAAAATCTGCCGGAAGAGGCAGCAGCACGTTTAAGTTACGAGACCATGAGTCGGGCTGCAAAGGAGATGGGACTATGAAATTAAAGGAAAATTTAGTATTACGACAGGTGGCAGATACATGGTGTGTATTGGCTTATGGAGCTGCACTTGTAGATTTTAACGGAATGCTGACATTGAATGAATCCGGTGTCTTACTGTGGAAGGCATTGGAGCAGGGTGCAGATCGTACAGCGTTGGCAGAGGTACTGACTGCTGAGTATGAAGTAAGCACCGGACAGGCATTAGAGGATGTGGACGCATTTTTGGACAAATTAAGTCAGGCCGGTTGTTTGGAGAACTGCTGACAGTGAATGTAATAGGCCGGATTTACTTCCGGCTTATTTTTAAACATACATAGGTATTCGATTATCTAAAACGGAATAACCATAAAGGAGAGAAACGAATTATGAACAAGAAAGACAAAATAATGTATGGTGCCATGGCTGTATTGGCAGTGGTTTTAGTGGTGGTATTTAGTGTAGTTGCCATTAAAGTAACTAAAAATCACGACAAAAATGTTGTATCAACGGAAACTCAGGGAGAGGTGGTAACGCCAAAAGCGACGCCAACTGCAGCACCAACAGCGACACCAACTGCAAAGCCGACAGCAGTACCGACCGCGACACCAACAGCAAAGCCGACAGCAGCACCAACAGCAAAGCCGACTGCGGTACCAACTGCAAAGCCAACCGCGACGCCGACCGTGGCACCGACAGCAACACCAACTGTGGCACCGACTGTAGAGCCAACCGTGGCACCGACTGTAGAGCCAACTGTGGCACCAACCGCAGCACCGACAGCGACGCCAACCGCAGCGCCGACTGCGACGCCAACCGCAACGCCGACTGCAACACCAACAGCAGCACCGACTGCGACACCAACCGCAGCACCGACAGCAACACCAACAACAGCACCGACTGCCGCGCCAACACAGACATCAACTCCATCTGAAAGCCAGCGTCTGTCCTATGAGGAATATAATGCCCTGGATGCGGATGCACAGAAGGCTTATTATGAGAGCTTTGGAACCGTGGCAGAGTTCTTTGCGTGGTACAATCAAGCGAAGGCAGAGCATGAGCAGAAAAATCCGCCAATCGAAATTGGCGGCGGTTCTATTAATCTCGAAGATATTTTGAACGGAAAAAATGGTGAGTGATAGTAGAATATGAACTTCGTAAAGACAAAAGAGCTGCAGTTAGAGCAGCTTATGCCGCTATGGAAGGAGCGACTGGAAGCAGGGCAGAGTGTTAGATTTTCACCTAAGGGAATCAGTATGCTGCCGCTGCTCCGTCAAGGGACAGACAGTGTACTGCTGTCCCCGCCTACATCGTGTTTGAAAAAATATGATATTGTTCTCTATCAACGGGAAGATGGCAAGTATGTGTTGCATCGAATCATAGAGGTAGAAGAGTCTCGTATGGTTTATACCTGTATCGGAGATAATCAGTTCGTGAAGGAGACTGGACTTCGTCGCGACCAGATGATTGCAGTGGTAACTGCATTTACACGAGGGAAACGGGAGCATAGTGTGACAGAGCCGGGTTACCGGCTATATTGTTATTTTTGGCATTATAGCAGACCTATGCGCCATTTTGGGTATCGGGTTATCAGAAAGCTTCGTGTTTGGGGAAAGCGTCTGAAATCAAAAATTGACTAGAAGGTATTAGATGTATAAATTTGAAAGTAAAATTCGTTATAGTGAATTGGATGAAAAGGGATATTTGGCAGTACCCAAAATCATAGATTATTTTCAGGATTGTTCGAATATGCAGTCGGACTCACTGGGAGTGGGGCGCCAGTATTTGGAGGAGAAGCATCTGGCATGGGTGCTCAGCTTCTGGCAGATTGTGATTGAGAGAAGACCGGGGCAGAATGAGCCGGTGAAGACAGGTACGTTTCCGTATGAATTTAAGGGTTTTATGGGAATGCGTAACTTCTTGATGGAAGATATGGAAGGCAACCGAATTGTAAGTGCCAACTCTATTTGGACACTTCTGGATATGCAGACCGGAAGACCGGTCAAGGCCACAGAGGAAATTATACAGCATTACTCATTGGAGGAAAAATTACCAATGGAGTATGCCGGAAGAAAAGTAATCATTCCGGAGCTTGGAGAGGTGCTTACGCCGGTAAAGGTAACCGGGGAATATATTGATACCAATCATCACATGAATAATGCCAGATATATTACGGTGGCAATGAATTATGTCCCTAGTCATCTGGAGGTAAAAGAGATTAGAATAGAATATAAAAAGCAGGCGTTTTTGGGGGATGAAATTTACCCGTTTGTGGCTTCTATAGAAGGTGGTCTGGCTGTCAGCCTGCGTGACATAGATGGCAATCCGTATGTAAACATGCATATTTATACTATACCGGGAGGAGAGGTATTATGATTCGTTTGGGAGAAATACAGAATTTAATTATTGTAAAGAAAGTGGATTTTGGCGTATATGTAGCACCGGAATGTGTGGCGCATGATCCGGAAGCATTGCAGGGCAATAAAGTGCTTTTGCCGGCAAAATATGTGCCGGAAGGCAAAAACGTAGGGGATACCGTAGAGGTTTTTGTATACAAAGACTCTAAGGACAGACTGATTGCAACTACTTTGCAGCCAAAGCTTGCAATGGGACAGGTGGCAAGACTGCGTGTAGCGCAGGTAGGCAAGTTTGGTGCCTTTTTAGACTGGGGACTGGAAAAGGATTTGATGCTTCCGTTTAAGCAGCAGAAAAAGCGTGTAAGCGAGGGGGAAGAGGTTTTGGTTTCTCTTTATATCGATAAGAGCGAGCGTCTTTGTGCTACCATGAACGTATATCATGAGCTTCGTACCGACAGTCCGTATCAGAAGGACGATCGTGTAAGCGGCACCGTGTATGAAGTTAGCCAGAATTTTGGAGCCTTTGTTGCAGTAGATGATATGTATTCTGCTTTGATTGCAAAGAAAGAACTGTACGGAAATATTCAGATAGGTGATACAGTTTCCGCAAGAGTTCTTAAGGTGAAAGAGGATGGCAAGCTGGATTTAAGTGTAAGAGATAAGGCATATGTTCAGATTGCTACGGATGCTGAGGAAATAATGGACATTATAGAACGCTTTGGCGGAGCTTTGCCGTTTAATGATAAGGCATCACCGGAGGTAATTAAGCGTGAAACCGGCATGAGCAAGAACGAATTTAAGCGTGCCGTAGGTAATTTGCTGAAAAATAATCGTATTAAAATAACAGAAAAAGGCATTTTGAAAATTTCTGAATAAATATCGTCAAATTCTTACAAAAAACTATTGATTTTTTTGAGCATTTTGTGTAAATTTTAATTAATGGTATTAAAAGCAAATGCACATAGGAGAAAAGGTTATGATTTCCAATCAGATACTACAGAGCACCATTGAAGGATTGAAAAATATTGGTCGTATTGATTTAGCGGTTATGGATGTAGAGGGCAAGGAGATTGCATCTACATGTGACATGAAGGACTGTGCAGCAAGATGCATGGAATTTTCCGGTTCACCTGCAGACAGTCAGGAGGTACAGGGGTGTCAGTATTTCAAGATTTATGATGAGTACCAGTTAGAATATATTTTAGTAGTTAGAGGCACAGGTGATGATGCCTATATGATTGGTAAAATGAGTGCCTTTCAGATTCAGAGTCTGTTGGTTGCCTACAAAGAGCGTTTTGACAAAGACAACTTTGTGAAAAACCTCCTTTTGGACAATTTGCTTTTGGTGGACATTTACAGCCGTTCCAAGAAGTTACGCATGCCGGTAGAGCAGAGGCGTACAGTTGTGCTGATTCAAGCTGCAAACTGTCGTGAAATCAATATGCTTGAACTAACCAAAGCATCTTTTGGTAATAGTGCGAGAGAGTTTATTACTGCTGTAGATGAAAAGGATGTTATCATTATCAAGGATTTGTCAGAGCATGAGACCAATCAGGATGTGGACCGATATGCAAAGAGCATTATCGAGCAGCTTACCAAAGAAGGGGCAAAGGGGGTACGTATTTCCTATGGTACCTCTGTGCGCGAGATTAAAGATGTAAGCCGTTCCTATAAGGAAGCCAAGATGGCCCTTGACGTAGGCAAGATTTTCTTCGAAAACAAGCAGGTTATTGCGTATAGTGAGTTGGGTATCGGCAGACTGATTTATCAGCTTCCTATTCCGCTCTGCAAGATGTTTATTAAGGAAATTTTCGGCGGTAAGAGCCCGGATGACTTTGATGAAGAGACACTGATTACTATCAACAAGTTCTTCGAGAACAGCCTGAATGTTTCTGAAACCTCCAGGCAGCTATTCATTCATCGCAACACTTTGGTATACCGTTTGGACAAGCTTCAGAAGGCTACCGGACTGGACTTACGAGTGTTTGAAGATGCCATTACCTTCCGCATTGCGTTGATGGTAGTGAAATACATGAAATATATGGAAAATTTAGATAACTAACTTGAAAAGGATACCCGCACTAAAGGTGGCTTAGGACACCACTTTCAGTACGGGTATTGATGGTTACAACGATAAAGGAAAGGTGAACAAAGTGGCAAAAAATAAAAAATCACGTGCAGAAATTGAATTATATGATGATGACGCGATTGTACTGGATAATGTTACCAAGTCATACAAAGTTACAAAGGCAAATAAAGGATCTAATGTACTGAAAGGTATTTCTTTACGTATTAAAAAGGGCGAATTTGTTTTTATC
>JAZQUB010000057.1:0-11478 GCA_045631045.1 Lachnospiraceae bacterium | reverse complement strand
GGGTCTACAAAAATCGCAGGGCAAAATCCCCTCTCATTCTGCATGCCCTCTCTATAAATAAAATAACAATTGGTCTGAAAGCTTCCCAAAACCATGCGACCTATTTTTAAGTTGCTCATTAGCCTGTTGTCCTTTCAATATCAATTACGCTATCGATAGTATGCAACTTATCGATAATACGGTTTAATTCCTCACGAGAGGTAATTTCAAAGGTAGTCTGTAAGGTTGCTATATCATCCTTGGCAATGCGGGTATTCATGGATAAAATATCAATATTTTTCTCCGTAAGCACCTTGGAAATATCTGCAAGAAGACCATTTCGATTATTTGCATAAATGGTAATATCCGCAAAATACTTGCCGCTTCCATTGCCCATATCTTCCCAGTCAGCATCCATTAAACGACCTCTTTCAATTTCCGGAAGTGCCATAATATTGGCACAATCTGTACGATGAATGGAAATACCGCGTCCTCTGGTAATAAAACCAACGATTTCGTCTCCCGGTACCGGTGAACAACACTTGGAAAAACGCACTGCCATATCATGAATACCTTTGACGGTTATACCATTCTTGGCTTTCATCTTTAAGGCCTGACTTGCTGCATTCTCTTCAATCGCAGCCAGAACCTGCTCATTGGTAAGCTCTTTCTTATGGTCCCTGTCGTATAGTTCCTGCATACGATTAACAATCTGGCCTTCTTTTAAACCGCCATGTCCAATCGCCGCCAGGACACTGTCCCAATCATGGAAACCATATTTTTTCATAATGGCTTCCTTATAGGCCTGCTGCATAAGCTGCGTCATATTAATAGACTTGGTCTTGCAGTACGCCTCAAGCATATCCTTGCCTTTTAATATATTTTCTTCCTTAAATTCATTTTTAAACCACTGGTTAATTTTGTTTTTGGCCTGAGTAGACTTGGCAATCTTTAACCAGTCCCTGCTAGGTCCCTTGGAATTCTGGCTGGTCAAAATCTCAATACAGTCACCATTTGCGATCACATAATCAATGGTAACCAGTTTTCCGTTCACTCTGGCTCCTATCATGCGGTTGCCTACTGCAGAATGTACGCTATAGGCAAAATCAATTGGTGTTGAGCCTGCCGGAAGGGTCTTAACATCTCCATTTGGCGTGAAGCAGTAAACAGACTCCGAAAACAAATCAAGGCCACTTTTAATCATGGTCAGGAACTCTTTATTGTCCGCACTATCCTGCTGCCACTCTAAAATCTGACGAAGCCAGGTCATTTTCTCTTCGTCACCCATATCGCTCTTTTTGCCATCGGAAGCCTCTTTATACTTCCAGTGTGCCGCAATACCATATTCGGCTGCCTTATGCATCTCCTCGGTACGAATTTGAATTTCAAACGGCTGCCCATTGGAGCCAATCAGTGTGGTGTGCAAAGACTGATACATGTTTGGCTTCGGCATAGCAATATAATCCTTGAAACGTCCCGGAATCGGTTTATACATTTCATGTATAATGCCAAGTGCCGCATAGCAATCCTTAACACTTTCCACAATAATACGAACTGCGAACAAGTCATAAATCTGGTCAATAGACTTGTTCTGATTTTTCATTTTCTTGTAAATACTAAAGAAATGCTTAATGCGTCCATCAATTTTGGCTTTAATGCCTGCCGTATGAATATGGGTAGACACTTCGTCTACGATGGACTGAATGTATTTTTCACGAACACTTTTACGAATGGCAATCTTATCCACCAGATCATAATAAATGTCCGGCTCTAAATATTTTAAACTCAAATCATCCAGCTCAACCTTAATACGCGCGATACCAAGTCGCTCTGCAATCGGTGCGTAAATTTCCAAGGTTTCTCTGGAGATGCGCTGTTGCTTTTCCGGAGGCATATGCTTTAAGGTACGCATATTGTGCAGTCTGTCTGCCAGTTTAATCAAAATAACTCGAATATCCTTTGCCATGGCAAGAAACATTTTACGCAGATTTTCCGCCTGCATCTCCAGACGAATATTATCCCCATCATTAAACTTCGGCAACTTATCCAGCTTCGTCACACCATCTACCAGATTGGCAACATCCTGGCCAAACTCCCGTACTAAATCATCATAGGACATAACTGTATCTTCCACCACATCATGTAAGAGACCTGCAACAATGGTTTCCTTATCCAATTCCAAATCCGCCAAAATAATGGCAACATAAAGAGGGTGTATAATGTAAGGTTCCCCTGACTTACGCACCTGTGCCTTATGAGCCTCAAAGGCTATACGATATGCACTTTCAATAAGGCTGATATCATCGCTTGGATGATATTTCAGCACTCTTTCGATTAAATCCCTATATAATTCGTCCGGTGTCAAGAATTCTTTCAACCTCTCGATTCTGCCATCATCAAAAATAGTGGTATTTGATACACTGCCCACAGCTATTCTCTGCCTCCATCCTACAAATTACTAGAATGTCTTGTCATTCGATTTCGTCCTGCGAATTTATTTACCTTCGTAAGTAATGGCCGCATCAATACGATACTTTGCCAATCTTTCTCTGCCCTTTAATCCTGCAAGCTCAATTAAAACAACCACACCTGCCACTTCACCGCCAAGTGCTTCCACCAGCTTAATCATAGCTTCATTGGTGCCTCCTGTTGCCATCAGGTCATCCACTAATAAAATTTTCTGGCCCGGTTTAATGGCATCCTTATGAATTTCAATCGTTGCAGTACCATATTCCAATTCGTATTCTTGAGAAATAGTCTCACATGGAAGCTTTCCTGCTTTACGAATAATTACTAACGGCTTATGATTATTATATGCAAGCGGTGCCCCAAAAATAAATCCTCTTGATTCAGCGCCAACTACTACATCATACTCCAAATCTTTAATCAAGTCCTGCATGGTATCAATAGCAAGCTTAAATCCATCTGCGTCCTGAATCACACTGGTAACATCTCTGAAAATAATGCCCTCTTCCGGAAAATCCGGAATGCTTCTAATGTAAAAATCTAAATCTCTCATTGGTATTCTCCTAAAATATTATAATAATTATATAGTATACTATTTTCTACCCATTTGTCAAAACCTTCTCTGCAAACTAATCATTCTCTGCAACCAAATTGTTTAACCAAATGCCTTTTTTTATTAAGACAAAGCCTATTACACATTTAATAATGTCCGCCATCTGACACATAAAATACAATGGTATAATTTCCATATCCGTAAAACGACTAAGTACATATGCCACAGTAATATTGACACACCACATATATACACTGTCAAACAAGAAGGTAATAAAGGTTTTTCCGCCGCTTCGAATCGTAAAGTAGGAAGCATGTATAAAACCATGCATAGGCATGCAAACTGCTGCCACGCACATAAAAGATGTTGCAAGCGTTTTCACTTCTATTGAGGTGTTATATAATTTAGGAAATAACGGCGCACATAAACTTAAAAGTCCTCCCATCACTACACAACTCACGACAGAAAGTGCAATCAGCTTTGTGTCCGTATCTCTTGCTTCCTCCATCTTGCCTGCGCCAAGCAACTGACCTACCATAATTGCTATGGCACTTCCCATGGCCACAAAAACAATATTAAATAAATTTGTTATAGTACTGGAAATATTATATGCTGCTACAGCATCCAATCCACGCAAGGAATAGCACTGCATAAGCATTGCCATGCCTGCGGACCACATTATCTCATTAACCATCAAAGGAAGTCCCCTTAAAATAACACGTTTGGTCAAATAACCGGGTATGGTCGGACTTGCATACGCCCCTTTAATAAACACAACATGCTCTGAATGTCTGTGCGTCCATACTACAACTATAATTGCCTGAATATAACGAGCTATGCAAGTAGCAAGTGCTGCACCTACAACACCTAATCTCGGGAAACCCAAAAAGCCGAAAATCAACACAAAATTCAACACACCATTTATGAGAACAGCCACCACTCCGGCCTTCATCGGTACAACCGTCTCTCCGCATTCACGCAGCGTACTGGTATATACCTGCTCCACGCCAAAAGGCAAAAGTCCAAAGAGCATTACAAGCAAGTACTGCTTTCCATATGTAAGAGCAGCCTCTAAAGACTGGCCTCCGCCTTCGTCGTGCAGATACAGCCTTATCAAATCCTCTCCCCCAAAATATAAAATCCCCATGCCGATAAACGTAATAAGCAGACACGCGTACATCTTAAACCGAAAAATGTACCTTACACCCTTATGGTCCTTGCACCCGAAAAACTGTGCTCCGAAAATACCGGCACCGGATATAGCCCCGAAAATACTCAAGTTATAAATCATCAAGAGTTGATTAACAATAGCCACACCGGACATCTGCTCCGTACCAACGCGTCCTACCATGATATTATCCAAAAGCCCCACAAAATTGGTAATACCATTTTGAATAATAATCGGTACTGCTATTAAGAATACCTTTTTATAAAAAGCTTTATCGCCAATGAATTTTTTCATAATACTATTTTTAAAGTCTCCATCCCTAAGAAAAAGCCCATTTAGGGCTTTTTCAAGATTGTCATATTTATTATATAAACTATCATGATTGTGCTATAAATAACACTCCGAGTGTACCCGGACCACAATGGCTGGAAATCACGCTGCCTGCACGCGTCACTAAAATTTCCTGAAAAACTCCCAACTGTTCCAGATAGCCGTAAACGGTATCAATCACTTCCTGCTCGCAGCCAGAGTGCGTAAGAAATACTCGTTCCGGTTTTGCCTTTAAAAGTTCGGATTCCATGTCCTTCACATATTCTAAAACCACTTTGGACATTTTTCCCCTGTACTTTTTACCGGCTTCCATTTTACCACCATCCACTGCAATTCTTGGATGCAGCTTCAACATTCCGCCTGCCATTGCCGCCACGCTGCTGCATCTTCCGCCTCGATGTAAATAAGTAAGTGTATCTACTACGAAGCTGCTTCTTACCATTGGACGAAGAGCATGAATATACTCTACAATTTCCTTTGCACTCTTGCCTTCCTGCGCCATAATTGCAGCCTCTATAACCATAAGTCCGATACCGGTAGATAAATTTTGTGAATTGATACAATACACCTTGTCTTCTGCATCCAAAGCCTGTGCTGCCAAATTCATTACAGAGTATGTAGAAGACATGCTTTCGGAAATAGTAAAGCACACTACCTCATCCTCATCCTTTTCTAAAAGCAAACTTATTGCATTCATCGCCTGCTCCGGAGATATTGCGGAAGTTTTCGGAGTAGCATTATTAGCATCTGCCCACTCATAAATCTCATCTACCGAAATATCTTCGCCATCCTTATAATCTTTTTCCCCTAAAATAATATGCAGCGGAACAATCGCAATATTATATTTCTCAAGTAAATCCTTTGATAAATCACATGTACTGTCTGATAAAATCCTTACCATAATTCCATCTTCCTTATAAAATATTTGACTATAATGTAATATAATGTTAAAGTAATCTTGACTATTCAACTGTATCATTAAATCGGTTTTTGGTCAATGAAAAACACTCAGGCTAAGTAAAAATTTTCAATTTGGAGCGTAATCATATCCAAAATTTTAGCGTTTGGAATATCAATGACTTGATTCACACCATGGAAGATTAGCATATGGAGCGCCGGCGGTTATATCTTTGGGTATAACGAAATTGATACCACCATGGAACAAGAGCAAACAGCCGAGGACCTTACCGGTACCATTGAACGGGAACCAGATAGCTTGAAATTAGGACGTCCACCCTCACGGGTGGACGTCCTAATTTCACTATTCACTATAATAAATATATCGGCATTTCTTCTGTCAGGCGACAAGCCTGGTTTTTCTTCGCCGGCTCCATAACCGGTGTGGCTTTTTCGTTGGTAGTTACAACCTCTTTCGGCACTGCCCTTGGCTGAGTAGTCTTTTTTGTCGGTGCTTTCTTTGTTACTGTCTTAGTAGTGGTTTCCTTCTTTGCAGCCGTTTTTTTCGTTGTGGTCTTCTTAACCTGTTCTGCAGGCGCTGCTGCCTTCTCTTCCTGAGCCACAGCCTGTACCTCTTCTGCCACAGTCTTCTTTGCGGTGGTTGCTTCTGCATTCAACTTTGATGCTCTTTTAATACTTCCTGCTCCTACTGCCATATGCTATCAATCTCCTTTGCAAGCTCCATATACTCTCCTGCGCTTCTTGCTTTGGCTTTATGCACTAGGACAGGTTTACTGTCATCCTGAGCCCACTCTACTTCGCTGTCTACGCGGATAATATTGGTAAATACATGTACATTGTCTGCGGAACGTAAGGTTTCGCATGTCTGCTTGTAATAATTTTTACGAGCGTCCACTTTGGTAATGGCAATGCCTAAAAGCTCCAAATTTTCGTTAATACGACGTACATCCTCCAAAAACTCAAACATGTTGGCTACGCCAAACAATCCCCACGGACTGGCCTCTACCGGCATAATAACATAGTCTGCTGCACAGAGAATGTTCATAACCCAACCTCCCAGGGTCGGCGGTGCGTCTATTAAAATGTAATCATATTGATTGGATGCTTTGATGCTCTTTAAGCAATTTTTTAAAATAAATTCTCTCTGCCATTTGGTAAAAAGCTCATACTCCATACCACTCATCAACATAGAAGATGGTACCAAGTCCAGATTTTCGTAAGGAGTAGTAATCACATACTCCTTTAAATCTTCCTGCTTTTTGATGGCATAGTAAAGATTACGTTCGCTTGATGCAAGTTCTAACACCTTGTCCTCTGAAAAAAAAGACAGTGACAGGTTTAGCTGCATATCTCCGTCTATCAGAAGTACCCTTCTCCCCATAGCTGCCAGAGAATAGCCTATATTGGCGCAGGAGGTTGTTTTCCCGCTGCCGCCTTTATTGTTTGCAAATGCGATAATTTTAGTTTTCTTCTCCATACAGACACTCAATCCCTTTATCACTAAAGTATTCCATCCATGCATCAGACGGACGCTTGTCAGTTACTATCATATCAATATCTCTTATTTCACAAATTTGTGAAAAAGCTGCTTTATCAAATTTAGTATAGTCTACTGCTAATATTCGCTTGGTAGCAGAACGAAGCATGCTCTTTTTGACCTGAGAAAACATTTCATTGGTGTCCGTAATGCCCTTTTCCATGTCAATTCCCTTACAGGACATTATCACCTTGTCCGCATTAAAGGTGCTGATACTCTCTACTGCTTTCGGACCTACCAATACCAGGTAATTTTCCCATATGGAACCACCTGTGGAAATCACATTCCATCCGGGTACATCCACTACCTCCAGCAATACTTCAATAGAATTTGTTACAATACTAAGTCGGTTTTTGTCCTTTAAAGCATTCACAATAGCCACCGTAGTCGTACTTGGGTCCAAAATGATATGATCCCCGTCAGCGATTAGTCCGGCAACAATCTCTGCAATCATGCGTTTCCCACGCATGTTTTTCTTTTTACGGACGCTGAAAGGCATTTCGGTGTTGTTATTCTCCACAAGAACAGCTCCACCATATGTTTTTGTTGCCAGCCCCATTTTTTCTAATTTGTCTAAGTCTCTTCTGATGGTTTCCTCAGATACATCAAACTGCTCGCTCAACTCACCTACTACTACCCGTTTTTCGTCTTGAAGCTTTTCCAGTATCAGATTTCTTCTTTCTACTGCTAACATAACCGGCTCCTTATTTATCTCTATAATATAGACTTACAAAGCTGTGCATCCGGGCGCGCAATAACGGAGGAATCCAAAAACATGCCCCGCTCTCCTACACTTGCCTTGGCTTTTGCGATAGCCGCCTCACAGGCAGCCACTTCACCGGTAATCAGCATGTAAGATTTACCGCACATACCCTTTGCAATACGCAGCTCAATGAGTTTAACAATGGCAGTCTTCGCTGCAATGTCTGCTGCCACAATAATAGATGCCGCATCATAGGTCTCTAAAATACCTAATGCATTGATTTCTTCTATCTGGCTGCTGCCGTAAATAGCAGGAAAAATGGATGCATCCGGATTACCTAACACAAAGCTTCCGATTAATTCATCCGGTCTGGTTTTCTCTGCACAATCTACCGCCGCCTTTACGGCACTTAAATCACCGGCAATCAAAGCAATGTACTTGCCCGGACATACGGTCTGTGCCTCTAATAATTCTACTTCTGAGGTCTTAACCATCTGGTCTGCTGCAGTAATACCTGCAGAAACTGTCTTAAATTCAATCATTCCGATTGCTCTAGCCATGTTCTATCCTCTACTTAATAATAATATAATCCTTGGTCACCTCTTTCACAACACCACTGATGGATGCGTGAATATTTACGGATAATCCTTCCGCTGCCTTGCCCACAATATCACCGGCTGTTACGATATCTCCCACTCCGACAACTGCAGTGGCCGGCGCACCGATGTGCTGACTTAACAGGATTTTAACTTCTTTCGCTTCTCTAGAAACATCATCCAGTCTTACCGTCTTATCATACACACCTAAGCCCAATCTTGCAAGCAATCTTCCTTCCCAGGCTCTGCGGTATTCTCTGGATGCCTTTACCGGTGCCGCCTCTACAATAGGAGGCTTAACACCTGCCCTGCGAAGGCCGTTTTTGTACTCGTTAATCATAGTACGTGGAGAGAGACCCTGTGGACAGCTAAACAATTCACACAAACCGCAGGCACTGCAGAACATGGTATCCAAAAACGGTTCTAAATCCTGAAAATCCTGATTTGCAGCTGCTCTCATAAATAAATGGGGCTGTATCGGGTATCCCAATGCAAATCTCGGACAAAGGTCTGTGCAGGTCTGACACTGGCAGCAACTGGATGCTGCTCTTGCTACTGCCGTTTTAAACCGATTAGTCTTACGATATACTAATGTATGGTCTGCAGGCAATACTATAATTGCATTGGTAGTCTTGGTCACCGGCTGATAATCCTTGCCAAAGCTTCCCATCATCGGACCACCCAGCAAATAAACCGGATCCTTTGTAGTAATGCCTCCGGCCATCTCCACTACTTCTCGGATACGCATACCAATCGGTACACGAACGGTAATCGGATGAGCCACTTCGCCTACTACGGATACATACTTTTCTATTACCGGCTTTCCTTCCCAGACTGCCTGATAAATATTGTATACGGTTTCTACGTTAAATACGGCTACGCCGCTTTCGATAGGTAATCCTCCCGGACGCACTACCCTGCCGGTTGCTTCATAAATAAGAACCACCTCATCCCCCATTGGGTATGCTCCCGGCAATTTATGTATACGCATCATTGGGAACTCTCCGATATACTCTTCCAGTGCCTCAATGGTGCTCTCATATTCTTCTTTAATTCCAATAATCGCTTCCTTTGCCTGAACGGTTTCGGCAAGCAAAGCAAAAGCCTTTAATATCTCATGTGCATGAACCTTTAACAACTGTCTGTGCAACTTCAAAAGCGGTTCACATTCTGCACAGTTCATGAGAATGGTATCAGCCTTGTCAGAAAGCTTTCCATAGGTAGGAAAGCCAGCACCACCGGCTCCTACGATACCACTCTCTCTTAAGATGTTACTTAAGCTGGCAATTTCCATAATTTGTTACCCCAATTTCCCGATATCATCGATAATACCGACAATAGCAGCGTCAATAGGAGAATCGGTAAGGCCACAGCCGATACGTGCTGCACTGCCCTGTGCTACTAATACATATTCACCAATGCCGGCTCCGATGTTATCAATAGCAACTAACTGCTTATGTTCTCCATTCATCGTATTTATTGGCTCAATCACCATGAACTTGTTACCAACCAGGTTATCCTGCTTGCGTGTGGAAACGATACTTCCTATTACTTTTCCAATAATCATTTTACTTACTCGTTTCTGACTGTGTCAAATTCTTTCAACTTCTATTTTATAACTACCACTTTATCGCCCTGCTTGATTTCACTTGCATTGGCTTCATCTGTATCAATGTGCATTTCCAGTGTAAAGCTTTCATCTACACGGATTTTAACATTGTTAAATGTGGTACCGCGCTCATTTTCTACTTTTACGCTTACATAATCACCATCGCTTACGCCACATGCTGCGGCATCCGCCGGTGACATATGAATATGTCTGGCTGCTACAATACAGCCTTCTTTACAATAAACAGCTCCCTTAGGACCAACAATGGCAATCGGTGCAGAGCCTTTCACATCTCCGGATTCACGGATTGGAACATTGATGCCTAATTTTCTGGCATCTGTGCTGCTGATTTCTACCTGTGTACTTCTACGGGCAGGTCCCAAAACTCTTACATTTTCAATAGCACGCAGCTTCAAGCCTACAATCGTACAGCATTCGTTACATGCAAATTGTCCACCCATCAGCTCCTTTTTCTTGGTAAGCTGATACCCCGGACCAAACAAAGCCTCCACATGCTCCTGTGATAGATGAATATGTCTATTGCTGACACCTACAGGAACCTGAAAACCATTGCCTTTTTCAATCTCCTTGTTCATACAGGATATTACTAATTTGGTTAAGGCTTCTAATTCATTTCTTTCCACGTTATTCACCTGTTACCCTTCTAAACTTAATAGCCAGCTGTAAAAGTACAGCTGACCGGGAGCACCATAAACAGTGCTCCCGGCAACATATTTATATGTATGTCACCTATACTTATTTGATAGCAGGAAGAATGCCTTCTACATCTGTGTGTGGGCGTGGGATTACGTGCTGAGCAACTAACTCACCAAGTCTTTCTGCGTTCATAGCGCCTGCTTCTACTGCAGACTTAACAGCGCCTACATCACCACGTACCATAACAGTTACTAAACCGGAACCGATCTTCTCTGTACCTACTAAAGTAACGTTTGCTGCCTTACACATTGTATCAGCTGCCTCAATAGCTGCTGTAAGACCTCTTGTTTCTACCATTCCTAATGCTTCCTGTGCCATAGTTTTATCCTCCTTACTTATGTGCCAGTTTATAATTTATGCTGTTATACAGCTAATATTATACTGTATTATTACAGTTATTTCTACTATTTTTTATTCCGTTTCCGGATTATTTCTTTTGGATGCGCTTAGCACTTCTTGCTACCAGCTTGCGTGTCTCCTCAGCAGGAGAAGCAATAATGCCGGATGCTGCCAAAATATGATTATTTGCCTTGCAAATGTTTGCAGCCGCTTCCACTGCAGCCTTTACGTCAGATACCATACCCTCCACAATGATGGTAACCAGACGGCCGCCCATCTTGCGTTCCCAGGTAACAAGCTTAACATCTGCTGCTTTACACATTGCATCCAAAGAATCCATTGCAGCAACCACACCGGAAACTTCAATCAATCCGTATGAGCCACCCATATTTCTTATGCCTCAGGGAATCCCGGAAGAATCTTTTCAACATCTGCGTGTGGACGTGGAATTACGTGCTGAGCAACTAATTCACCAAGACGGCTTGCTGCTGCCGCACCGGATTCTACAGCTGCCTTAACAGCGCCTACATCACCACGTACCATAACAGTTACCAAACCGGAAC
>JAZQUB010000056.1:0-48552 GCA_045631045.1 Lachnospiraceae bacterium | reverse complement strand
GGTGCAAGTGTACTCCACGAAGATGCAATTTTCCCGGTTAGACAGGAAAATATTCCTATCAATATTAAGAACACCAATGCACCGGAGGATGCAGGTACATGGATTGTAGGAAGTACTTGCCAGAAGTCCCAGCATATTATTACCGGTATTGCAGGTAAGAAAGGATTCTGTGCAGTAAATATCGAAAAAGATATGATGAACTCTGAAATCGGTTTTGGACGTAGGGTGTTGCAAGCATTTGAAGATTACGGTATTTCCTTTGAGCATATTCCGTCCGGTATTGATACCATGACCGTATTCGTACATCAGGATGAATTTATCGACAAAGAGCAGAGCGTAGTTTCTGCAATCCACAGACTTGCAAAGCCGGATACCATTGATATTGAAGCAGACCTGGCGCTTATCGCGGTTGTAGGTCGTGGTATGCGAGCACAGAAAGGTACGGCAGCGACGGTATTCAAAGCGTTGGCTGCTATGGATGTCAATATTAAGATGATTGATCAGGGCTCCAGCGAGCAGAATATTATTATCGGCGTAGCAAATCGTGACTTTGAAACTGCAATCAAAGCTATTTATGGAGCTTTTGTAAATTAAAAGCGGCATGGTACTACAAGGGAACAATCTTTTCTCTATCAAATAAGCTCCGAGTTAGTTCCTAAAAAGCACAAGGCGTTACTTGTGCTTTTTTTGACGGAACATTCGGAGCTTATTTTCTATAGAAAAATTTTCCCTTGTGTTGCCATGCCGGTTTCACTGACATTTTAAAAAGTTTAGAATCCTAAATCTTCTCCAATTAAAAATACTTTGATGCGTCCTTTGTGGCCGCTGCGTCTGGTAATAACGATTTGGTTGCAGAAGCAGTCGTCTAAGAGGCAGTCACCGCAAACACCAATATTGCCGCAAGGGGTATTACGATTTAATCTGTGAGCATTTGCAGGACAGGCATATGTACGAGCACGTTTTACGGCGCTTTCTACGTCGGTGGCAAGCTTGTTCATACCTACCAACATCATAACGTGGCTTGGACCGTGGCAAAGGCAGCCTACACGGTTTGCATTGCCGTCGATATTTACCAGCTCGCCTTTTAAGGTAATGGCATTGGTGCTCATAAAGTAATAGTCGGACAGAATAGCCTTTGCATAATTTTCTCTGGTGTTTTGGGCCGCGCGGTCAATTAAGGTATAATTTCCGGCCTTTATAGCGTCCATCATGCCGGATTCTACGAGCGTTGCACTTCCGCCGTGGGCAATTATACTTCCTTCCGGCATCATGTCTAAAGCAGCCTGTACGGTCTCCGCAGCAGTTTCAAAGTAATAACCTTCCATGTTACGTTTTTCCAGCCATTTAATAACAGATTGGGCAGTTTTCTTAAAAGCTTCTTTTTTCATATTCATCGTACCTCCGTATATTTCTTATGTACATCATACATGAAATATGAAAAAAATTCCACTGTTTTCTTAGGATATATATTTATTCTTAAAATTTACAAAAGAAATACGATTGTTGTAGAAATTCTTTGGGAAATAAGGTATTATATAAAAAAGAGTATTTTTTAAGGAGTTAGTATGGGTTTCTTTAATAAGGATTTAGACGAGGCTGAGCAGATAGATGAATTGCAGGAAAAGTTGCAGGATGAGGCACAAGAATCTGCAGAAGAGGAATTTCATGAAGAAGTGGAATTAATAGCAGATGAGGAGCCTTCTGAACAGGATAGGGAGAATGAAGCAGAAGAAAGGCGAGAGTTTAGAAGACAGCGTCGTAAGCGCAATGAATTGCTTGCCACGATGGCGGCACTGCTTGCAGTAGTTGTTTTGTCAGGCGGCGTTTTTGCGGGAGTAAGGACAATCAGACAGTTTATGGATAGCGCTTCCGTTGAAAGCGTAGCTACGGAAAACACAGAGAATATTCAGGATATTGTGCAGGATATTCTGGCATCGGAATCTGCCCTTCCAACAGAGGTGGTGAATGTGGTTACACCGGAAGAACTGTTAGAGGAATACATTGATACAGTGATTGCAGGCATGACACTGGAGGAAAAGGTTGCAGGGCTTATTATTACCAGTCCGGAGGGATTGACCGGAGTAACGCGTGCAACCAGAGCCGGCGATGGTACCAAAACTGCGATAGAGGCTATGCCGGTGGGTGGTTTGGTATATTATAGACAAAATATGGAGAGTGAAGCACAGTTTAAAGAGATGCTGACCAATACCATGAATTATAGCAAGTATCCTCTCTTCCTGGCCGTAAATGAAGGTGGTGACAGCTACAGCAGTATGCAAAATAGTCCGATTTTCGTTCCGGATGTAACGAAGCCGGGCAATATTCACAGTGCAGAGGAAGCATACACGCTGGGCAGTACCATAGGAAGCTATCTTTCAGAATTTAATTTTAATGTGAACTTTGCACCTACAGCGGATATTCTTTATGTAGAAGGCGCTGCGGTGTCCGATTATTGTTTTGGCGGTGATGCAGCCATGAATGCAGAGTTTGTTGCAGAATATGTGCGTGGCTTGGAGGAGCAGGGCATCAGTGCCACATTAAAAACGTTTCCGGGCACAGGACATTTGAAAAGCAGCACCACAAAGAGTACGGTAAGTACAGACAAAACACGTGCAGATTACGAAGCCAATTTTACGGTATTTAAGGCAGGTATTGATGCAGGAGCGGATTTCGTTATGGTAAGTAATATTGTAGCTTCTGAATTGTCAGGTGGTATGGAGCCTTGTTCTATGTCTTCTTCCGTTGTAACGGATATTTTGAGAAAAGAGCTAGGGTTTACAGGCGTAGTTATTACAGAGCCTATGAATGGAAAAGCTATTACCGATTATTATTCAGCTTCCGAGGCTGCTGTAGCAGCATTAAAGGCCGGTTGTGATATGATTTTGCTTCCGGAGAGTGTAGAAGATGCTTACGAAGGAATTTTAGAGGGAATAGCAAACGGTTCTGTTGCAGAGGCACGTATTAACGATTCTTTAAAGAGAGTAATGCGAGTGAAATATGCATATAAATTAGCTGAATTCGAAAATTAAAAATCGGCTGAAAATCTTTTTGAAAAATTCAAAAAAGTTGTTGACAAAAAGTCTTTTATACTGTATAGTACTATTTGTTCGTAAGAACACTATACAGATGCGCGAGTGGCTCAGCGGTGGAGCACCTCCTTGCCAAGGAGGGGGTCGCGGGTTCGATCCCCGTCTCGCGCTTTTTGATTTTAGAGCCGATACTTTGTATCGGCTTTTTTGATATTATACAGGAAAGTATTTTAGGAGAAGGCATGAAATTACGCAAATTTTTATTCAAGGTTTTTTTAATCCTTGCAGTGGTTATCGGAATCTGGTGTCTGGCAGCCGGTTATTTGTATAAAAAAATGAATTATAAAGTAGTGTATGCGGTGTCAGGTGAGCCATTGAAGGCGGAAGGCGTAACTAATATTTTGCTGATTGGCAATGATTCCAGAACAGCAGGTGAGGATGGACGTAGTGATGCAATGATATTAGTGTCCATTAGTGATAAAACAAAGACCGTTCATATAACGTCACTGCTTCGAGATATGTATGTGGATATACCGGGATATGACGGCAATCGATTAAATGCGGCATATTCTTTTGGCGGCGCGGAGCTTTTGATGGAAACCATTGAAGCAAATTTTGATGTAGAAGTAAATCGTTTTGTTCAGGTGAATTTTCAGGCATTTGCGGATGTAGTGGATACAGTAGGCGGTGTGGATTTGGAAGTGACCAATGAAGAGGTGCTTTTAATAAACGGTTATTTGGATGAATATAATATGCTGGAAAACAGGCCGCATGGTACAGATTATCTGGCTTCCAATCTGCAGGGTGTAATTCATTTAAATGGTCCGCAGGCATTGGCTTATTGCAGAAATCGTTATATCGGTACAGACTTTGGACGTACGGAAAGACAGCGCAAGGTGCTTTCAGCTATGGTAAAACGTGCACCTTGGGTAGTGGCGCATATAGATAAAGTTCCTGATGTGTTTGAAAATGTAACTACAAATTTATCACAGGCTGAGTTTACCTGGCTTACTGCACAGATAGTGAAGCTGGCAGCTTATGAAATGGTTCAGGGAAGTATCCCGTTAGATGGAACATATTCTAACGCCAATATCAGCGGTATGTCTGTATTGGATGTAGATTTTAAGGCCAATAATCAATATATCAGAGAAAAAATATATGGACAAAGCACACAATAAAATCTAGCTTAAAAAAAGGATGTTTTATGAACATACTGACATTAGACCATATTACAAAATCATTTCAAAACAGAAAATTATTAGAGGATGCTTCTTTTTATTTACAGGAGCAGGAAAAGGTTGGAGTCATCGGTATTAACGGTACCGGCAAATCCACTCTTTTAAAATTGATTGCCGGCTTGGAAGAGGCGGATGAGGGCAGTATCATACGTGCGAATCATGTAGTAGTACGATACTTACCACAGACACCGGTATTTGAAGATAATATGACAGTATTGGATGCGGTGCTCAAAGGCAACGTAAACAAAGAAAATGAGTGGACCGTGGAAACGGATGCCAAGTCCATGCTTACACGTTTGGGTGTAACTGATTTTGTACAGCCTTGTTGGCAGTTATCCGGCGGTCAGAAAAAGCGTCTGGCACTGGTTAGTGTACTTTTGGCACCGGCGGATATCCTGGTATTGGATGAGCCTACCAACCATTTGGATGCGTCCGTAAGTGACTGGCTGGAAGGACAGTTGAAAAGCTATCGCGGCAGTATTGTGATGGTGACCCATGACCGATATTTTCTGGACAGTGTTGCAAATCGTATTATTGAAATTGATAAAGGAAGCATTTACTCCTACGATACAAATTATGCAGGTTTTTTGGAGTTAAAAGCAGAGCGGGAAGATATGCAGGCGGCAAGTGAGCGCAAGCGTCAGTCTATTTTGCGTGTGGAATTAGAGTGGGTAAAACGTGGTGCAAGGGCCAGAAGTACCAAGCAAAAGGCCCGTTTAGAGCGTTATGAGGAACTGAAAAGCAGGGAGGCTCCACAACGTGACGGGCATGTAGAACTTGGAAGCGTCAGCTCCAGACTTGGCCGCAGCACCATTGAATTAAATCACATTGCCAAGGGTTACGATGGTTTGAATTTGATTCGGGATTTCTCCTATATTTTCCTAAAAAATGACCGCATTGGCTTTTTAGGACCAAATGGCGCAGGCAAAAGTACCCTGCTCAAAATGATTATGGGAGAAGTGTTGCCGGACAGTGGCAGCATTGATATTGGACCAACCGTAAAAATCGGTTATTATGCACAGGAAATCGGCGATGAGGAAATGAAGCCGGACAAGCGAGTTATCGATTACATCAAGGATGAGGCTGAATATGTACAAACTGATGACGGTGTGGTAACGGCTGCCAAGATGCTTGAGAATTTCCTGTTTAACGGAGAACTGCAGTATAGCCGTTTGGAAAAGCTTTCCGGCGGAGAACGACGCAGATTATATTTGTGTAAGGTGCTTATGGGGGCACCAAATGTGCTTATTTTGGACGAGCCGACCAACGATTTGGATATTTCCACCCTTCAAATATTAGAAGACTATCTGGATCGTTTTCAGGGGATTGTAATTGTGGTAAGCCATGACCGTTACTTTATGGACCGAGTGGTACGACGTATTTTTTCCTTTGAAGAAGGAGGAGTGCTTTGCCAACATGAAGGCGGTTATACGGATTATGCGGCACGTATGGAAGCGGAAAGAGCTATGTCAACCGGCTTGGGTACAGAAACAGATGCCTCTGCAAAAGTTACAGAAAATGGAAAAAAGTGGAATGCAGACCGTGTTCGCAAGCTGAAATTTACGTATCAGGAAGAGAAGGAATATAGAACCATTGAAAGTGATATCGCAAAGCTGGAAGAAACGTTGGAGAAGCTGGAAGGTGACATGCTGAAATTTGCCACCGATTTTGTAAAGCTACGTGATATTACAGAACAGAAGGAGCAGGCAGAGCTTCAGCTGGAAGAAAAGATGGAACGTTGGATGTATTTAGAAGATTTGGCAAAGAAAATTGCTGAGCAGTAGGAGGTTAGTATGAGAGAGATTCCGAAACCGGGGCAGATTTACAGACATTTTAAAGGACATTTATACCAGATTGTGGCTATTGCGCGTCATTCAGAGACCCTGGAGGCATTAGTGATTTATCAGGCACTTTATGGGGATTTTCAGGTATATGCAAGACCGCTTCATATGTTTATGTCAGAGGTTGACAAAGAAAAGTATTCTGATGTAAAGCAGAGGGAGCGTTTTGAATTGGTACGTCCAGCTAACGAAATTACCATGGATGAAGTGTATGCAGAGACGGAGGAGATGGTTTCACCAGTGGAAGAACTTGCTGAAACGCAGACTGCACCAGAGGTTCCGCAATTAGATGCCGGCGTAGAAGAATTTTTGGATGCAGACAGCTATGAAGAAAAAATGAGAATATTTACCGGTATGCAGCACCGCCTGACAGATGATATGATTAATATCATGGCAATTTCTTTGGATACCGAGGTGCCGGAAGGTGAGCTGGAAGAACGAATTGCCAGTTTGAAAAATTTTCTGTTGATGCAGGTAAAATACGAGTGCAGCAGAATTCGATAATCTGTTGCCAATATGGTAGAAAAGAATGAAATACGAACAAATTATTATGGGACGTTTCCTGGAGCGTCCCAATCGTTTTATTGCTTACGTGGAAATTCCGGGTGTGGCAGATAGAGAAAAAGTACATGTGAAAAATACCGGTCGCTGCAAGGAATTGTTGATATCAGGGGCAGAGGTATATCTGGAAAAAAGCACAAATCCGGAAAGAAGTACGGCCTATGATTTGGTGGCGGTTCAAAAGGGAGATAGACTCGTAAATATGGACTCACAGGCACCTAATAAAGTGGTCGGAGAATGGCTGTTAAAGGAGGAGTTAATTTCAAACATCACCTTGATTAAGCCGGAGACAACCTGGGGAAACTCCCGTTTTGATTTTTATGTGGAGAGTGCCGAGGAAAGGGCTTTTATTGAAGTGAAGGGTGTGACACTGGAAGAAGATGGTGTGGTACGTTTTCCGGATGCACCCAGTGAACGTGCGGTAAAACATCTGGAAGAATTAATTGCTGCAAAGAAAGCAGGATATAAGGTTTATGTAATCTTTGTTATCCAGATGAAGGACGTGAAATATTTCTTGCCCAACAGGGGAACACAGCCGGCCTTTGCTGAAGCACTGTTGAAAGCACGACATGCAGGTGTAGAGGTTGTGGCGTTGGACTGTTATGTTACACCGGATTCCTTGGAAGCTGCGGAAAGAGTACCTGTTTATTTAGAAGAAAGAGAAGCGGTGGCAGCAGGGCTTTCTACACCATTATTGGGGTACTATGATGCTCACAGACGGATTTTACCTTGGCGTGAGGATTCTACGCCGTATCGTGTGTGGGTGAGTGAAATTATGCTGCAGCAGACTAGAGTAGAGGCCGTGAAGCCTTATTTTTCCAGGTTTATGGAAGCACTTCCGGATATAAAATGTTTGGCTGAGGCCGAGGAAGAGCAGTTACTAAAGTTATGGGAAGGTCTGGGGTATTACAGCCGGGTACGTAATTTGGGCAAGGCAGCGCAGAAAGTAATGTCCGACTATAATGGTGTGATGCCTTCCGAGGTAGAAGAACTTTTAAAACTGCCGGGGATTGGCTCCTATACAGCGGGCGCTATATCGTCCATTGCCTATGGCAAGGTTGCTCCTGCAGTAGATGGAAATGTTCTTCGTGTGATGAGCCGCATTTTTAAGGACGACAGAGATGTTTTAAATACACAAGTCAAAAAGGACTGGGAAATGTTGCTTACATGTACCATGTCCAAGGAAAGACCGGGCGACTTTAATCAGGCAATGATGGAGATAGGTGCCATGGTTTGTATGCCGAATGGAGCACCAAAGTGTGATATTTGTCCTTTTACCGGGATTTGCCAAGCCCACCTTTGCGGTGAGGAACTGCAATATCCTTACAAGGCACCGAAAAAGCAACGGGAAATAGAGGAACGTACGGTTTTAATTTTACGTGATGAGGATAAAACTGCAATAGTAAAGAGACCTGACAAGGGGCTTTTAGCCGGGATGTATGAGTTTCCGGTTATGAGCGGACACGTGGCAGCGGACAAGGTAATCAACTATTTGAAGGAACAGGGATTAAATACCCTCTGGATTACGCCATTAGAAGATGCTAAACACATTTTCAGCCACAAGGAGTGGCATATGAAAGGCTACATGGTTCGTGTGGATGAATTAAGTCGAGGCGATGTACCGGCAGACTGGCTTTTTGTGGAGCCAAAAGAAACGGAATTCAGTTATCCGATACCTACTGCCTATGCCAAGTATATGAAGTATTTGCAGGTGACCGTAGGTTATGATGTGTTTAGAGGAAAGTGATTTTGCGCTTAAAAGTGATAAAGCGTTAATTGAAGAAAGAAAACGTTTGACAAATTTCCACAATCTGCTATTATTAAGAGTATCTATTTCAATTGAGGAGGCATTATTTTATGTATACAATGGATGAATTGCGAGCTGTTGATCCTGAAATTGCATCATGCATCGATGCAGAAGCAGAGCGTCAGAACAGCCATATTGAGCTGATTGCATCTGAAAACTGGGTAAGCCATGCAGTTATGGCTGCGATGGGTAGTATTTTAACGAATAAATATGCGGAGGGGTATCCGGGCAAGCGTTATTATGGCGGTTGTGTGAATGTAGATATCGTGGAGCAGCTTGCTATTGACAGAGCAAAGGAATTATTTGGCTGTGAATATGCGAATGTTCAGCCACACTCCGGCGCGCAGGCTAATATGGCAGTGCAGTTTGCAATTTTGACACCGGGCGATACCATTATGGGTATGAATTTGGATCATGGCGGACATCTGACACACGGAAGCCCTGTAAATTTATCCGGTAAATATTTTAATGTAGTGCCTTATGGTGTAAATGATGAAGGCTTTATTGATTATGATAAAATGCGTGAAATTGCGTTAGAATGTCAGCCAAAGATGATTATTGTTGGTGCCAGTGCATATGCAAGAGCAATTGACTTTAAGCGCTGCAGAGAAATCGCAGATGAAGTGAATGCAGTATTGATGGTAGACATGGCGCATATTGCCGGCCTTGTGGCAGCAGGCGTGCATGAAAGTCCGATTCCTTATGCACATGTAGTAACCACTACAACCCACAAGACCCTTCGTGGACCTCGTGGCGGTATGATTTTGGCAAGCAAGGAAATGGCTGACAAATATAATTTTAACAAGGCTATTTTCCCTGGCACACAGGGTGGTCCGTTAGAGCATGTAATCGCTGCAAAGGCAGTTTGCTTTAAGGAAGCACTTTCTGATGAGTTTAAGGCTTACCAGCAGCAGATTGTAGACAATGCACAGGCTCTTTGCAAGGGGCTTTTGAATCGTGGGATCAA
Organism: Lachnospiraceae bacterium; assembly: GCA_045631045.1. Lineage (GTDB taxonomy): Bacteria > Bacillota > Clostridia > Lachnospirales > Lachnospiraceae > RGIG6307. Next base: position 39,109 of record JAZQUB010000056.1, on the reverse strand, counting down.
GATTGTGTCCGGCGGTACAGATAATCATTTGATGTTGGTGGATTTGACAACCTTTGATTTGACCGGTAAGGCAATCGAGAAGCTCCTCGATGAAGCACATATTACCTGCAATAAAAACACCATTCCAAATGATCCAAAATCTCCGTTTGTTACAAGCGGTATTCGTCTGGGTACACCGGCAGTTACAAGCCGCGGTATGAAGACCGATGACATGGACCGGATTGCAGAGGCAATTGCATTTGTTATCAAGGAAGGCGAAGCAGGCGTACCAAAGGCAAGAGCGATTGTGGATGAACTGGTAGCAAAGTATCCATTAAAATAAATTAGATAAATGTAAGATGATTATCTTATTAACAACAAAGCGGCATAGCCTCCAATCGGAAGCTATGCCACTTGATTTTATTAAATTGTAAATATTTTCTTCCGGGAAAGCATGACTGCTGCAACCACAAAAAGGCATATGAAAGCTTTTGTGCCGGTATAGTGGCTGTAGGCATTGTTGCATAGCTGAACTGTTTCGGATCCCATTAGGATATAAGGGTCATTGCCGTCGGTACCTATATAGGTGATAATAATAGCATTTTGGAGAGCCGATATGTCATTTGTAGCAGCAATATTTTCCTCAGCAAAAAATTGGGAAGCGTCAAAGGTTTTTCTTACGAAACCGCCACTGCAGAGTTCTATGCGGTTGATGCTTATTAAGTTTTCAGTCTCTTTAAAGTCTAAACGAAGTCCTGTTAGCTTGCCGCAAAGTTCTTTTGGCAGGACAAGGTCTGCTTTGCAATAGGTCATGTCAGCAGTCATTAGCTTGTCATCGGACATGTTAGGATCTTCTGTAGTAGTATAGTATAAACGGCACTCTGTGTAGGAAGAATCTTCTGTAAAATAAATTTTTATGTGAAGGTCGGTGCACATAAACGGATAAAAAATAAATGTACAGGCAGCGCAGGCGATAAAAGCTGCTATAAGGAAAAATTTAAATTTTTTCTTCATTAGTATACCTTTTTCTTAAATAATATTATATACTAGAGTATAGATGGAAAAGAGGGAGTTTTCAAGTTTTTTTTATTGAAAGAGGTTTATTTGTATGACACGAAAGAAAAACAACACCGCTATAGTAGCCATGTTTTCTGCATTATTGGTATTTATTACCTATTTTATTACTTTAAATGAGTTGCAAAATGAGGTGTCCGACTTTAGCGGACATGTTTATACATACATACCGCTTTTAAAAGGCAGTCAGGGAGTAGATGGTTGGATGGCAGTGCCGTATTTTATGTGGCATTTGTGTGTGATGGCATTGAATAAGTTTACACCGATTCCGCTGGAAGCTTCTGCGGCATTTGTCAGTTGCTTTTTTTCTATATTTGGCTTCTATGTGCTTTACTGGATGTTTGGCAAGGTGGCAACATATTATGAGTTGGAATGTGGTGCGGTGCAAAAAGGCTTCTTTGCATTTGCGCTGTCTATCGTTCAGCCTCTTTTCATGTACTGGTTTGACACCACCAGTCAGTATCTGGGGCAGTTCTCTATCAATCCGATGCACAATCCCACGCACATGTGTGTAAAGCCTTTTTCTTTATTGTGTCTGTGCTTTGCTTATGATGTTTTAGAGAAGATTCACAATCCGGAGCATAAGGGGGTGTTTGTAGACGTAAGCAAAGAAACCCAGAGGGCAAGCATCCTTTTGGCGGTAACGTTGTTGCTTTCCTGCATGGCAAAGCCTACCTTCGCAGAAATGTTTATTCCGGCGATAGGGCTTATTATGCTGTATGAGTGGCTGAAGCGAGTGATTGCCAAGGATGGTAGTGCCAAGGAATACTTCCATAAGTGTCTGAATATGCTACTTATCAGTGTTCCTGCGTTAGCATATATTTTGTTGCAGTTTCTGGCGTACTTTATTTGGGGCGGAAGCTACGGCGGGGAAGGTGCAGGATTGGTTATAACGGAGTGGATGCAGGTGTGGCGCATGTATACTGAAAATGTTGCGGTATCTATGTTACTTGGTATGGGTTTCCCGTTCTTTCTTGTGCTGCTCAATGGTACTTATTTTGTAAAGGATAATTTGGGCAGAATAGCATTGGTTGGTTATATAGTAGGAGTGTTGGAATGTGCACTTCTTGGCGAAGGCGGAGGCAAAATTACACATGGGGATTTCTTGTGGCCTATGATGTCCGGTATGACTCTTTTGTGGGTGGTTGCAGCCCTTCGATTTATGGTACTGGAAGAGCGTCAAAATAAAACAAAGGCACAGCAGGTTTGTAACCATGCGGCATGGTGGATACTTCTGTTATATGTATTGTTTGGAGTTATATATATTTATAATGGCTTGCAAATGCCATAAAAATAGCGGAGTGCTTCTTTCTTTTTGATGAGGCACTCCGCTATGCTTGTCTAGCTGTTTTTTTATATAAATTATTCCTCAGATCCGGAGACAGAAAGTGACACGCCATTCACTTCAATATTACTGCCAACTTCAATCATCAAATACTTGCGGCCGTCAATGACTTTGGTTTCTACCAAATCAGAGCGTTCCGGATTGACTTTGATTACCACGTCCGGGGTTTTTACTTCAAACTTACGGGTTTCTGCAATATTGGTAATCATCAGCTCAGAGGTGGCACCAATGGTGTTGTCATAGTGAGTATCGAAGGTTTCCAACTGCTCGTTAGAAACACCGCTTTTGGCAAGGACGTTTTTAACCTCTGCTTTGTCCAAAAGGAGCGGAGCAGGGTCTTCTGCGTGTTCTTCCATCATATCGTAGAGGGTTTCGTGGATGTTGCGAAGCACTTCTAAATCACGTTCTTCGCCTAAGGTCTCTGTAACAATAGTCTGAAAGGCTTCTTTTTGGAAGCCTGCCGGAATCGGCATGGTACAACCAAGCATGCTGTAAACAAAGTCTTCAAAAGGCTTTTCAGAATCCTTGGTGTAGTAAAGGCAGCTATGTAAATCGGTGCTGCGGTCATTAAATGCCGGGAACAGGAAGGCATTCATAGGCACATCTACAATCCAGTCACAGATGCGGCTGCGGAACAAATTGCCTTGTGGCTCATAAGTAAGACCCGGCTTGGACTGTTTTACCGGACAGGTCACGCAATAAATATAATGATACACTTCATCGGAAGCGTCTTCCATATCCAGACCATCGTTTGTGCGTCCCGGCACATCATAGTTACAGTCCACTAGTAAAATAAGATAATTCTGGGTGTATGGGTAGGTCTCTATCATTTTGTCGTAAAATGCTTCTATCAGTTCATTATCTTCCAAATGACTGTCACGCAGGTTTAATAGAAACTGCTGGGCACCATCTGAAAATTCTGCCTCTAAAGGAAAATCCAGATTAATTAAATTTTTACCAATAGTGCCGGACAGACCCTTTCGTAATATCTGAAAGTATCTGGTTGCTTCTTCTTCCGGCAAGGAAAGGAAAGCCTCGCGCATGGTAGTGATTTTGTCCTTTTCACCACCTACGTAGCAGGCGCATATTTTAGAGATTGTACAGTTTGCATCGGAAAACTGTTTTTTAATTTCACTAATTTCTGTTTTTATCATGAAAAAATCCTCCGTATCGACAATCTCCATTTTAATATATTTTTGAATGAAGGGCAAGAGTTTATCATATTTTAAGAATTGCAAAGGATTGATTTTCGGGCATGATAAGATATAATATAATAGTATTGTTATTGTTGTACATAATGTGGGAGATGGTGAAGACTATGCAATTATTAAAAGACATTAACTACAAGAAAATGATTACAAGCCGAATATTAGTTACCGGCATTATGATTTTGCTGGAGCTGGGGATGTTGGTAAATATATTTTTAAAGGCGATTCGTTATTCGTGGCTGATTCTGGGAGCTTTTTATATTCTTAGTGTTTTATATGTTTTTTATTTGGTTACAAAAGACGATAACGCGTCTTATCGCATGGGCTGGATTTTGGTGATTTTGACCTTGCCTCCATTTGGCGCCTTTTTATATATGTTATGGGGTGACAAAAAGCCAAGCAAGAAACTGCATGCCAAGTTAAATTTGTCATATCTTGCAATGGATAAGTATCTGGAAGACGATGAAGCTACCTGTGAGGCCTTGTCAGAGGTCAGTCAGCGTGCCATTGCGACTACCAGATATATCAAAAAGGCTTCCCGCTATCCGGTGCACCGCAATACCCATGTGACCTATTATTCTATAGGAGAGGTCATGTTTGAGGCTATGTTAGAGGAAATGCGTAAGGCCAAACATTTTATTTTCCTGGAATATTTTATTGTAGAAGAAGGAGAGATGTGGGGCAAGATGCTGGAAATCTTGCTGGAGAAGGCAAAGCAAGGGGTAGAAGTCCGTATGCTTTATGATGATATGGGTTCAGTGGCACTTTTGCCGTTTGGGTATTCACGTAAGCTGGAGGAGATGGATCCGCATATTAAGTGTATTCCGTTTAATTCGGTAGTGCCTTTTTTAGCCATGGTTATGAATAATCGAGATCACCGTAAAATTTTGGTGGTTGACGGGCATACCGGTTTTACCGGAGGAATTAATCTGGCAGACGAGTATATTAATGTCAGAGAGAAATACGGTCATTGGAAGGATACCGGTTTGAAAATGGTAGGTGACGGGGTCTGGAATTTGACGATTATGTTTATGGAAATGTGGAATGCCTGCAGTGAGGCCAAGCTTTCGCCTGAGTTATATAAGGCAGAGGAGTATCCGTATGATATGCCGCAAGCTTGTGAAGGGTTTGTGCAGCCATTTGGAGATGACCCGTTAGACAATGAGAATGTTGGGGAAGATGTATACATTGAGATATTAAGTCAGGCCAAGAAGTATGTGTATATTATGACGCCATACTTAATTTTGTCTGATGAAATGAAGCGTGCTTTGGTAATGGCTGCAAAGCGAGGGGTAGATGTGCGTATTATTACGCCCGGTATTCCGGATAAGAAAATTGTATTCCGACTTACAAGAGCAAATTATTTGCCGCTTTTGGAGGCCGGGGTGAAAATATATGAGTATACACCGGGCTTTGTGCACGCCAAATCATTCTTATGTGATGATACAGTAGGTGTAGTGGGGACCATTAATCTGGATTATCGTAGTTTGTTCTTGCATTTTGAAAATGCAGTGTGGATGTACAAGGTTCCTGCATTGGCTGATTTAAAGAAGGATACTATCGGGACCATAGAAAAGTCGCGTTTGGTTTATAAAGGGGATGTGTATACCAAGGGGCTGGGAATCGTGTTAGATGGTATGCTTCGTGTTATGGCCCCATTATTATAAGAATTTATTGGTATATGGAGGCATTATGGAGTTTAAGCTTATTAGGGCAATCCCGCAGGATGCAGAAGAATTGGCTCGTGTTATGGAGTGTGTTTCGGCAGGGATGGACAACCCGGAATGGTTTATGGATGATGACATTGTCTATATCAAGGAGCATATAGGGCATGAACCATTGAAAAAAGAGGATTTAGGATTTATTTTGAAGGCCGTGACGGTGGTGGATGGCAAAGAGCAGATTGTCGGATTTTTCATGGCGGCATTTCCGGGACTTTCCGAGAAGAATTTAGGGCATCATATTTCTTTAAGTGAGAGTGATTTGTTAAAAGTAGCGCATATGGATTCTGTTGTTATTTTGCCCCAGTTTCGTGGATACGGGCTTCAGTACAAGCTGATTGCAAAGGCTGAGGAAGTGATTATCAGGGAGACGGAGTATCGGATTTTGATGGCGACGGTTCATCCGGATAATAAATACAGCCTAAAAAATGTGCTGGCACATGGGTATAAAGTGGCAGCAGAAGCCTTAAAGTATGGCGGATATCCAAGATATATTATGAAAAAGGAGATTTAAGCGTGGCGGAGCAATTAACCAGAAAAGATGTGGAACGCATAGAAGCAGAAATAGAGCACCGTAAGCTGGTGGTACGGCCGGCGTGTTTGGAGGCGGTTAAGGAAGCCAGGGCGCAGGGCGATTTGAGTGAGAATTTTGAGTATTATGCTGCGAAGAGAGAAAAAAATAAAAACGAAAGTCGTATACGATATTTGGAGAAAGTTCTCAGGTATGCTCATATTTTGGAGGATGCTTCGGCAGAGGATGAAATCGGTCTGGAAAATACCGTGACCGTGCAGTTTGAGGATGATGGCAGCACGGAAGTGTATCGTATTGTAACTCCTATTCGCTGCAATTCCCTTCAAAATAAAATCAGTATTGAGTCTCCTATCGGGAAAGCACTCCTCGGTCACAAAAAAGGGGACAAGGTAGAGGTACCGTTGCCGAATGGCGGCAGTTATTTTTTGTTTATTTTAGCGGTAGAGAAGACGGAAGATGACGGAAGTGACAAAATTCGCAGTTTCTAGCTTGTATTTTTTTGTGATTTATTATATAATAAGCTTGATTTTTGTTATGCAAAGGAGATAGTTATGGCATTATTAGATACATGGCACGACATAGCCTATAATGAGAAATTGGACAGAGATTCTCTTCAGAAGCTTTGGGCTGTTTATTTCAGCAAAGAAACAGCAATTTACGAAGAACTTTTAAAGAACCCTGATGAAGTAGTGAAGGGTACTGTAAAGGAACTTGCAGAGAAGTTTAACGTTGACATTGTGACTATGACCGGTTTCTTAGATGGTATCAACGATTCTTTAAAGGCTCCAAACCCTATTGAAACTATGGAAGAGGATACAGAGGTTCAGTTAGGTTTTGATAAGGAACTTTTATACAAGAATATGATTGCAGCAGAAGCAGACTGGTTATACAATTTGGATGCTTGGAAGGAAATCTTTACGGAGGAGCAGTTAAAAGCACTTTACAAAGAGCAGAAGTCTTCTACTACCATTGTTAAGGAAGCAAAGGTATATCCAAACGATCCATGTCCATGCGGTTCCGGTAAGAAGTATAAGAAATGCTGTGGACGCAATTAGTTATGTCTGACAGAGTACAAAAAGCAAGAGAAAATTTTTTAAAAGGATACAACTGTGCACAGTCCGTTTTTATGGCCTATGCAGATGTTGTGGGTATGACAGAAGGGGAAGCTGCAAGGTTCAGCTCCCCTTTTGGTGCTGGTTTTGGCCGAATGAGAGAAGTGTGTGGTACGGTTTCTGCCATGACTATGCTTTTGGGGTTTTGTGAGGGCAATGCAGACCCCGCAGACCAGGAAGGTAAGACCCGTATTTATACGCGTGAACGCGAACTGGCAGAAGCTTTTCTGAAGGAGCAAAAAAGCATTGTGTGCAGGGAAATTCTGGGGCTCAAAAAGGGCGAAGAGGAACCTCCTGCACCAAATGTGCGTACACTGGAATATTATGAGAGCAGGCCATGCCTTGGATGTGTAGAAACAGCGGCACGAATTATTGAAGAAGAAATTTTAAAAAATGACATATAATAGGTGAATTGTGTAGACAATTTCGAACATTGGTGTTATAATGTTTTTACAAATCTGAAAGGCAGGTAGGGGTATGCAGAATATAGTAATTACAATAGCAAGACAGTATGGCAGTGGCGGCAGATTAATAGGTAAGATGCTTTCAGAGGAACTGGGTATTCCTTACTATGACAGACAGCTTTTACAGTTAGCCAGCGATGACAGCGGCATTAACGAGAAGCTATTTGCGAATGCAGACGAAAAGGTTAAGACGTCCGCACTCTTTCGAATTGCCAAGAAAGTATATAATGGTGAATTAATTCCGCCGGACAAGGAAGATTTCGTATCTAATGACAACCTGTTTAATTATCAGGCCAAGATTATCAAAGAGCTTGCAGAGGAAGACTCCTGTGTAATTATTGGTCGCTGTGCAGACTTTGTATTGAAGGATTGTCCAAATGTAATCAGCGTATTTATTCATGCAGATGAGGAAAAATGTGCAGCACGTGTCGGAGAAATTCGTCGCATGGACAAGAAAGACCTACTGAAGCACATTGCGGAAGTGGACAAACGTCGCGGTACATACTATAAGTATTACACCGGCAAGGACTGGTCTGACGCCAGAAATTATGACCTGTGCTTAGACAGTGGCAAGCTTGGATACAGAGGTTGCGTAGAAGCAATTAAGAAGTTGATTGAATTAAGATTTGGGGAAAGTAAATAATATACATATTAGGTGGGGCTGTTTGAACAGCCCCACCTTTGTTACATAGGAAAGGGTACTTTCCTGAGTAACAAAAAAACAAAAAACACTCCGTGAGAACAAGAAAAAACTTGCAAAAATATTTGTCTCATGATACCATAACACTTATTGCGGTTAGTTAAAACTAACCGCGAAAAGATAAGGAAGGTTAGGTAAAAAAAGTGAATATTCAAAAAGCAGTTTATATTGTATTAGGTTGTGTTGGTGTAGGTTTAGGTGCAGTTGGAGCGGTAGTACCGTTTATTCCCACATTTCCTTTTTTACTTATGGCCACCTATTGTTTTGCAAGGAGTTCCGAGCGTCTGCATGTTTGGTTTATGAACACAAAATTATATAAAAATAACTTGGAAAGCTATGTGCAGGGGCGCGGTATGACCAAGAAAACAAAAGTACGCATTATGATTACAGTTACGTTATTAATGTCTGTTGGCTTTATTATGATGGAGCAGGTTGCAGCAGGGCGCATGGTACTGGCCTGTGTCTGGATATTCCACATTATTTATTTTATTTGGGGTGTGAAAACCATAAAAGAAAACTAGACTGTGCTATTTTTTTGTGCTTTTCTTCCAGATTTTTTTGTGCTATACTTATACCGTCGGCAGGCAAAATATTTAGAAGTAGAACGATTTATAAATTTGGTGTTGAGCATGAATAGAGAAAAGAAAGTGTATGTAATCGGACACAAAAATCCGGATACGGATTCCATTTGTTCCGCAATTGCATATGCAGATTTAAAAACAAGGACTATGCATGGTATTAAATATGTACCAAAACGTGCAGGTCAGATAAATAAAGAAACAGAATTTGTCTTAAAGCGGTTTGGGGTAAATGCCCCGAAATTTGTATTGGATGTAGGTGTGCAGGTGAGAGATTTGGAAATTCACAAAACCCCATATGCACATGCTGCTATGACAATTAAAGAAGCATGGGATCTTATGAATGACAATAACGCGGTAACCCTTCCGATTACCGATAGTGAGTACCGTCTGGAAGGTATTATTACCATTGGCGATATCGCCAAGTATTTCATGGTGCCGTCGGATGAATGTCCTCTTGCTTCTGCCAAGACTCGTTATAAAAATATTGCGGAAACGTTAAATGGCGAGGTGCTTGTGGGAAATGAATTGGGGCTTTTTACAAAAGGAAAAGTGCTGGTAGGTGCAGGTACACCGGATGTACTGCAAAGCTACATGGACAGCGACGATTTAGTAATTGTAGGTGACAGAGAGGAAGCTCAGATTGCTGCCTTGGAGGCCAATGCAAGCTGTATCGTTGTTAGTATGGACAGCAAGGTTTCCGATAAGGTTATTCAGCTTGCAAAGCGCAATAGCAGCGTAGTAATTACCACACCGCACGATACATATAGTGTAGCTTGTCTCATTAATCAGAGTATCCCGGTTCGTTTCTTGATGAAGCGGGAGAATTTGATTACCTTTAATACCAATGATTATGTAGACGATATTAAAGACACTATGGGTAAGTTGCGCATTCGTGATTTCCCGGTACTGGATTCACAGGGAAGATGCAAGGGAACCATTTCTCGTAGAAATTTAATTAATGCCAAGAAAAAGCAGTTGATTTTAGTGGATCATAATGAGCGTACACAGGCGGTTGACAATGTAGGAGAAGCGGAAATTTTGGAAATTATAGACCACCACAGACTAGGTTCTTTAGAGACTATTCAGCCAATTTATTTCCGTAACCAGCCGGTGGGATGTACGGCTACCATTATGTTCCAGATGTATCAGGAGAAGGAACTGGATATTCCAAAGCATATTGCAGGACTTTTGTGCGCTGCTATTATTTCCGATACCTTGATGTTCCGTTCCCCGACCTGTACCAAGTACGACCAGGATGCAGCATTACAGCTTGCGGCGATGGCGGAACTGGATATTGAGAGCTTTGCAGATGAAATGTTTATGGCGGGAAGTGATTTGAGAGATAAATCCGCGGAAGAGATTTTCTACCAGGATTTCAAGAAATTCCAGTCCGGTACTACCAGCTTTGGTGTGGCACAGATTAACTCCATGAATGCAGCCATGCTTGCACATATCGGTGAGCAGGTAAAGCCTATTATGGCCAATGCAGTTGGACAAAATGCGGTATCTATGGTATTTTTCATGCTTACTAATATTATGTCGGAATCTACACAGCTTTTATGTTTTGGTGAAGGAAGTGCTCGTTTCGTAGAGCAGGCATTCCATGCGAAGGTCAATAATGGTACTTGTTTCCTTCCGGGCATTGTTTCCCGTAAGAAGCAGTTTATTCCGGCAATGATTAATGCAATTCAGGAAACATAAACGATATTTGGAGATTTGTTTTGGAAAAATGGTTTTTAAAAAATAAACGTGGAGATGCGTCTGCTTTGGCAGGCGCTCTTCAAATTAGTCCGGTTCTGGCCAAAATTTTGATAAACAGGGATGTAAATACCGAAGAACTTGCCAGGACCTATTTGGATGGTAATATGCAAGGACTTCATGCACCGGAATTATTAAAGAATTGCGTAAAAGCAGCGGTTCTTATTAAGGAGAAGGTTGCAGCAAAGCAGTTTATACGTATCATAGGTGATTATGACTGCGATGGTATTTGTGCCACCTTTATTTTGTGGAGTGTTTTGACAGAACTGGGTGCACATGTGGACTATTGTCTGCCTCATCGTATTAAGGACGGATACGGGCTAAATATTTCCATGGTAGAGGATGCAGTAAATGATGGTGTGGATACTATTGTGACCTGCGACAATGGCATTGCTGCCATGGAACAGATTGCTTTCGCAAAGGAGCAGGGGCTGACCGTAATTGTAACAGACCACCATGAGGTGCCTTTTGTGGAAGTGGACGGTGAGCGCAGATTTCAATTGCCGTCTGCAGATGCCATTGTAAATGTAAAGCAGGAGAATGACATCTATCCTTTTAAGGGGATTTGTGGTGCCGTTACGGCATGGAAGTTGGGGCAGGTGCTATTGGGTGAGACACATCCGGTTATTAAGGCATTGATTCCTTATGCGGCACTTGCTACGGTGTGTGATGTCATGGACCTGATGGATGAAAACCGTGTACTGGTAAAGGAAGGCTTGCGGATTTTGAACACCTGTCCTCCGGTGGGGCTGGAGGCATTGATTCGTGCATACGAGCTAACAGACAAAGGAGTTTCTGCGTACCATTTGGGATTTTTACTGGGGCCATGCTTAAATGCAACCGGGCGACTGGAAACTGCGGAGTACGCGCTGAAGCTTTTGACTATGACAGAGCCGGAACAGGCCCTGGTGTATGCCTACGAATTAAAGACATTAAATGATACACGCAAAAATTTAACCTTACAAAATACCGAAAAAGCAATAGCTGATTTAAAGGCGGCAGGACGGGATGAAGATAAGGTGATTGTCATGTATTTGCCGGAGTGCCATGAAAGCTTGGCAGGTATTATTGCAGGACGTATTCGAGAGGCGTGTCATCGTCCAACCCTCGTATTTACTAAGGCAGAGGAAGGGGTAAAAGCCTCCGGGCGTTCTATGGAATGTTATGATATGTTTGCGGAGCTGTCTGCTTGTAAGGACTTATTTACTAAATTCGGCGGTCATAAAATGGCAGCGGGGCTGTCCATGGCCCGTGAAGAAGAGATTGACGTACTGAGAACTCGTTTGAATGCACAGTGTACGTTAAAAAGAGAAGATTTTGTGGAAAAGGTTCACATTGACGTGGCGATGCCCATGTCTATGGCAAGCCTGCAGTTAGCAAAGGAATTAGAGTGTCTGGAGCCTTTTGGAAATGGCAATCCAAAACCGCTTTTTGCAGAAAAGCACTTGCTTTTAACCAATGGACAGCTTTTAGGACAAAAAGGCAATGCGGCACGATTTACCGTAAAATCTACAGATGGAAGCACACATCAAGTCGTGTACTTTGGTGATTTGCAGGTATTCCATGACTTTTTGGAAGAAAAATACGGGCCGGGAGCCAGTGATAAGCTTTATCGCTATACCTGCGCATTCCCGATTAATATGATTTATACATTGCAGGTGAATACTTACCAGATGAGGGAAAATTTACAGATTCAGATGAAGTATTATTGTTAAAACACAAAAGACCAGGTCGCCCTGGTCTTTTGTGTTTTCTTTCTTAATTTTTCTTAAAGCACATTGTATTCCCTAAAAAATTGCTGTATGCTAATATAAATTTAATACATAATATATTTTGGCTATATAGTGGGGAATATACAGATGCAAATTTCAACGTTGTTTTATTTTGTAAATTTTATATATATGGAATTCATATTCCACTTGTTTTTCTGGCAGAATGTGAAGGTATCTCTTGTGCCGGGTCTGTTTGTAATTGCCGTTATTTCTGTTTTGCAGGGCTTTTTACAGAGCTTCTTGAAGGGCAGAGCAAATAAGATATTTATGGGAGTCTGCTTTTTCGGGAATTATTTACTGTTCGGCAGTCAGATGGTATATCGTTATATTTTTAGACAGCCGTTAATGATTGATGCGGTGATTATGGGTGGTAAAGATGCTCTGACGAATTATTGGCGTGAGGCACTGCAGGGGATTTTGGATACCGGGCTGGGGCTTGCGGCATTGTTAATGGGGATTCTTTGGACAATGGTAGTGTTTAAGCTTTGGAATCCGGAGGCAGAGCCTTTGACTAAGAAACGTGTGGTTGTACAGGTGGCTTGTATTCTTGGTGCATGTGGTCTTTTGGCAGGTTCTTTTCTTGGGATGTATAGGTGGTCGGAAGAAAAGTACACAGAATATCAGGAGTTTGGTTATCCGGACGAGGTTTTGGAACTGTTTGGTGTAGTGGCATTCTGGTTTAGGGATGCAGAACTTGTGAGTCTTCCGGAGTATGAGGAGGAGATTGCAGTGATGCCACAGAAGCCGGATAATAGCAGTGAAGGAACAGAAGGTGCTACAACAGAAACTACAGGAAACAATAATATTAGTTCTGAAACTGCTGCGTCCGAGTCTAAGGAACAGACACCGGTTTATAAAGAACAGGTGTTACCGGTAAATTATGATTATTTAAAGGAAATTGGTTCGGATGATGTAGACAAGATTACCGACTATGTATTTTCCATGACGCCGTCTAAATCAAATGAGTATACCGGTTTGTTTGAAGGATATAATTTGATTTATATTACTGCGGAAGGGTTTTCTACAGCAGCAATTGACGCCAATTTGACGCCGACATTGTATCAGCTGACCCATAGTGGTGTGGTTGCAAACGAATATTATGTGCCGTTGTGGCAGACCAGTACCAGTGATGGGGAATATGTGAACTTGACCGGTCTTATTCCGGACCAGCAGTTTAGTATGTCACGTTCAGCTAAGAACAGTCAGCCTTTTAGTCTGGCAAATTACTTTAAGGCGGAAGGTGTCAAATGCTTTGCATACCATAATAACACGCTGTCCTATTATGACAGGCATTTGAGTCATCCAAATCTTGGATATTTATTTAAGGCTTCTAAGTTAGGGGATTTGGATGAAGCAGAGTGGGGAAGCAGTGTGTTTTCGATGGAGAATGCAAATTATTGGCCATCCTCTGACTTAGATATGTTTAAGGCGACTATTCCGGAGTTTATCCATGAGGACCGCTTCCACGTATATTATATGACGGTTTCCGGTCATATGAATTACAATTTTAAAGGCAATCGAATGTCCAGTCTGCATTATGATGAAGTGAAGAATTTGCCATATTCTGAAGAGGGAAAGGCTTATATAGCATGTAATATAGAGTTAGACAGGGCACTTGCATATTTGATTCAGGAGCTTTATGCAGCCGGAAAATTGGAAAACACCGTAATTTGTCTAAGTGCAGACCATTATCCATATGCCATGAATCTGGACAATTATGAAGAGTTAATGGGTATGGAACTGGATAATTCCTTAGATATTTATCGCAACAGCTTGATTTTGTGGAATTCCGCAATGGAGACGGTAGAGGTAAATGAGCCGTGCAGTGCCATGGATTTGATGCCTACCCTTTTAAATTTATTTGGCTTTTCGTATGATTCTAGGCTATACTCCGGCAGGGATATGTTCTCTGACCTTGCACCGCTTGTAGTATTTTCCAACAGAAGCTTTATTACAGACGTGGCTTCTTATAATAAAAAAAACGGAGAAGTGCTTTCCAGAACCGGAGAACCGGTAAGTGAGGAATATGTATCTGCAATGAAGAGTTATGTGAAGATGCTTCATAAACATTCTGCAGGAATTTTAAATTATAATTATTATGAGTATTTTTATCAGGCAATGGTAAAATAAAAAGGACCGTTCAAGTCGTAGTGATTTGAACGGTTTTTCGGTTTCTTTGTAAAAACTTGGGGAAATGGTAAAAAATAACAAAATACATCAAGAATAATCGCGATTCGATGCATTTATTGACAAAATACATCAAAATGGTTATATTATAAGTGAAAGGAGAAGTGGTATGAAATTTTTACAAAAATTAGGGAAATCCTTGATGTTGCCTGTTGCGTGTCTTCCTATTTGTGGTTTGCTTATGGGGATTGGTTACGCATTATCACCTACTACTATGCAGGGTGGCGTTGCGGAAGGATTTCTAGAATTATTAGGTGTATTTTTGGTAAAAGCAGGAGGCGCCTTAATTGATAATATGGCGCTGTTATTTGTAATCGGTGTTGGTGTTGGTATGTCTGACGACAACGATGGTACCGGTGGTGTCGCTGCATTGGCTTCCTGGTTGATGATTACGACCTTGTTATCCGAGGGCTTTGTTACTACCATCAGACCTTCGGTTGCAGACAACCAGGCTTCTATTATTGCATTCCAAAAGATTGCCAACCCATTTATCGGTATTTTATCCGGTATTATCGGTTCCGGTTGCTATAACAAATTTAAGGGAGTGAAGTTGCCCGACTGGTTGTCTTTCTTTAGCGGTAAGCGCTGTGTGGCTATTGTTGCAGGTGTTGTTTCTATTGTGGTTTCAACCGTATTATTATTTGTTTGGCCGGTGGTTTTTGGAACGCTTATTTCCGTGGGGCAGGCAATTGCCGGCATGGGTGCTTTAGGCGCCGGCATTTATGCATTCTTAAATCGTTTATTAATCCCAACCGGTTTACACCATGCGTTAAACAACGTATTTTGGTTTGATACCATTGGTCTTGGCGACCTTGGTAACTTCTGGGCCGGCAAGACAACGGCGGATGTAACCTGGGACCTTGGCATGTACATGTCCGGTTTCTTCCCTTGTATGATGTTCGGTATTCCGGGGGCGGCTTTGGCTATGATTCAGACTGCAAAATCAAATAAAAAGAAGGTTGCTATCGGTTTAGTTGCTTCCGCAGCCCTCTGTTCCTTTGTTTGTGGTGTTACAGAGCCTTTTGAATTTGGTTTTATGTTTTTAGCACCTGCATTGTACTTGATTTATGCGGCATTATATGGTATTTTCACAGTAATTACCGTGTTGGTTGGTTTCCGGGCAGGATTTTGTTTTTCTGCCGGTGCAACAGACTTAGTATTTTCATCAGCTCTTCCGGCAGCACAGAATACCTGGATGATTATACCACTGGGTATTGCTGCATTTGCGGTGTTCTACGTAGTATTCCGTTTTGCAATTGTAAAATTTGATTTGAAAACACCGGGTAGAGAAGAGGACGATGAGGAAGCAGAAAAAGCAGTTGTTTTATCAGACAACGATTATGCAAAGACGGCTGCAGCTATTTTAGAAGGTATTGGCGGCAAGGCAAATATTACCGGCGTTGATAACTGTATTACAAGACTGCGACTGGAAATTAAGGACCAGGCGCTTGTAAATGAAAAGCAAATCAAAGCAGCAGGGGTTGCAGGGGTTATCAGACCGGGAAAGAATTCTGTTCAGGTTATTATCGGCACGAAAGTGCAGTTTGTAGCAGATGAATTCAAAAAACTTTTATAAAGGAGGTCCTGCCATGGGACGGATGCTCGTCGGAAAAGGAAAAAGTGTATACAAAGGTATTGCAATCGGCAAAGTATTTGTATATAAGAAGGCTGAAAAAATCATAAAAAAAGAAATTGTAGAAGATGCTGATGCAGAAGTTGTGCGTTTTGAAGCTGCCAAGGCTAAGGCGCTTGGACAATTAAAAGGTCTTTATGAAAAAGCACTGCGTGATGTTGGTGAAGAAGAAGCAATGATTTTTGATATTCATCAGATGCTGTTAGAGGATTTGGATTACCGGGATGCTATCGTTGGAGCGATAGAAGGTGAAATGGTAAATGCAGAATACGCAGTATTTCTTGCTTGTGAACAGTTTGCGGCTATGTTTCTTAGCATGGATGATGACTATATGAGAGGCCGTGCCGCAGATATAAGGGACATTTCAGAACGTGTGATTTCTATTTTAAATGGTACACAAGCTGCTCCGGAAGCCATGGCGGAACCGGTTATCATTCTTGCAGAAGATTTAAATCCAAGTGAAACGATTCAGTTGGAGAAGGATAAGCTTCTTGCATTTGTCACACAGAAAGGTTCTGCTAATTCTCATACGGCGATTTTAGCAAGAACCATGAATATTCCTTCTTTAGTAAATACAGACATTGAGGTAGATTTGAAGTATGATGGAGCTACCGCTATTGTGGATGGTTTTGCAGGTGTGATTTATATAGAACCCGATGAAGAAACCGTGGCAAAAATGCAGGAGAAGAAGGCGAAGACCGACGAACAACGTGCACTTTTACAGGAAATGAAAGGAAAAGAAACCATTACCAAAAGCGGACGGAAGGTTCACTTATATTCCAATATCGGCAGTATTCAGGATATAGATGCTGTTTTGGAACAGGATTCAGAAGGTATCGGTTTGTTCCGTAGTGAATTTTTATATCTTGGCAGGGATACTTTCCCAACCGAAGAAGAGCAGTTTGAAGCATACAAGACGGTTTTAACCAAGATGGAAGGGAAAAGAGTGATTATCCGTACCTTGGATATCGGTGCAGACAAGCAGGCAGATTACTTTGGCATTGCATCAGAAGAAAATTCGGCACTTGGTTTAAGGGCTATTCGTATTTGCCTGACACAGCCGGAGGTATTTAAGACACAGCTTCGTGCATTATATAGAGCAAGCGTTTATGGAAGGCTTTCTATAATGTTTCCTATGATTACTTCTTTAAAAGAAATCATGCAGATTAAGGATATTGTTGCAGAAGTAAAGTCAGAGCTTGACCAAGAAAATATTGCATATGGTGCGGTAGAATTGGGTATTATGATTGAGACACCGGCAGCAGCCATAATCAGTGACATCCTTGCACCGCACGTAGATTTTTTCAGTATCGGTACCAACGACTTGAGCCAGTACACCATGGCTATTGACCGCCAAAATCCGTCTCTGGATGCTTTTTTTGACCCACATCACGAGGCAGTACTTCGCTTGATACAGTGGACCTGTGAAAGTGCTCACAAGCATGGTGCATGGTGTGGTATTTGCGGAGAGCTGGGCGCGGACATGGAATTAACCCGGAGATTTTTGGAAATGGGAATCGATGAGCTATCGGTATCACCGGCTTACACTTTGGCTCTGCGTAAGCAGATTAGAGAAAGTGAATAAGAAAATAATGTATTTGAGGAGTATAAAGTATATGGCATCTTTTACGTATACAATTAAGGACGAACTTGGAATTCATGCCAGACCTGCAGGGATGCTTGCAAAGGAAGCGATGAAATGGAACAGTGCTATTACTATTGATAATGGCACAAAGAAAGCAGATGCAAAGCGTTTAATGGCTGTTATGAGCATGGGGGTAAAGAAAGACCAGGTTGTAACGGTTTCCGCAGAAGGGGAAGACGAAGCAGCCTGCATCCAAGCGGTTGAGAAGTTCTTCAAAGAGAATTTATAATATTACATTATATACAAAATTTATAAAATTTTTTTAATCTAGACAATATATCGTCTACATTAATCCTTGAAAATTGCTACAATAACCTTGATTTAAATCAATTCATTAGTTGCAACGTGATGAAAATCTGATATAATTAAGGAGTAATAGTAAATGAATGCTAATAAAAATTATAAAGCAAACCGAGAGTATAAATCCACTGTCTTTAGCAAGCTTTTCGGTGAGGATAAGGAGAATGCGCTTAGTTTATACAATGCCGTGAACGGCAGCAATTATACCAATGCGGATGAGTTGATTTTTACTACATTGGACGATGTGGTGTATATGAAGATGAAAAATGATGTGTCGTTCCTGTTCGATAAGACACTGAGCCTGTACGAGCATCAAAGCACATACAATCCGAATATGCCACTGAGAGGTTTTTTGTATTTTGCAGATTTGTATCGTCAGCTTATTAAGGATAACGAGCGGATTTACAGCAAAAGTATCGTGAAGATTCCAGCACCAAAGTACATTGTTTTTTACAATGGAGACAAGAAGGATATGCCGGAGCAGGTAAAGGAGCTGTATTTGTCTGATGCTTTTGATATGGAGGTGGATCCGGGCAGGTTCGAATGGACTGCCACCATGGTAAATATCAATGCAGGTATGAACCCGGAGCTTTTGCGTAGATGCAAGGCCTTGGGAGGCTACGCAACCTTTGTAGATAAGGTGAGAACCTACAACCGGAGCATGCCTTTAACGGCAGCAGTAGACCAGGCAGTAGATGAATGCGTGGAGAATGGTGTGTTGGAGGAATTTTTTAGCAAGCACCGAAGGGAGGTCAGAAATATGGTATTGACTGAATTTGATGAGGAAAAGTTTCTCAAGATGATGAGGGAAGAAGAACGTGCAGAAGGTCGTTTGGAGACTTTTATGGGGATACTTGGCGATTTGGGCGAGATACCACCAGAGATTTTAGAACGTGCGAGAGTTTTGGATGCGGAAACCTTAAAGCAGTGGACCAAGCTGGCTTCCAGAGCAGAAAGTATGCAGGAGTTTTTGGAGCAAATCAAAGAATTGTAGTTTTTAGACTGATAAGAGAGATTAGGCAGTAAGTGCAGAACTAATGGTTATTTGAGTTTGTTAAGTAAAATGTGTAAGTTTTTTGATTATTTATCGGCGGTCAAAATTTGACCGCCGATTTACATATAATAGGGGGTTACTGGAAGGGCAGTTTTTCATCTGGGATATCTGGAAGATTAAGAGCATTCATATCGTAGATGATATCGTCAGTTTCTGTGTTTTATTGGACACATCTGGATAGCATTGACGTTAATTTTATGAAGGAGTATACTGATATTGACTGAATAATGTTGTAGATGTGTAACGATTATGAACAGCATTTTGATCAAATAAAGCATCATAGAAATATTCTGATTGATTTTGAATTGTTACATATAAGTAATGAAACGGTTAATAATAAATCACTCCCGATAAATAGGTATGTGATAGACAGAGGAGGCCAATGTGAAGCATAAGAAGAATAAGCTGTATAAATACCGTTCTTTAAAAGTTGCTTACGATAATACTGGAAAGATAATATATGATGGTATCGAAAGATGCGTTGATATAATAGAAAATAGTAGATTATACTTTCCTTTAAGGGAAACTTTAAATGACCCATATGAGGGAATTGCAACTCCAATTAAGCTAGGTATCTGCGGAGAGGGCATATTTACATCAATGGGTTTAAATCATCCAATAGTTGAAGCTAAATTAAATGAATATCGTATATTATCTTTATCTAGAAATCCACTAAGTATGCAAATGTGGGCACATTATGCAGATAATTATGAAGGCATATGTTTTGAATTTGGCACAACCGGCGTATTTGGTAAGGCTTCTAGAGTACACTACATAGATAAACCATTTGCCCCCATATATGAGCCTTATGGTGCGGAATTTGATGATATAATCAAAAAGAGCTTCTTTTATAAAAGTAAACATTGGCAATACGAGGATGAATATCGCATTGTAGATAAATCCTCTAACGAATATATTAATTTTAACAGAACTGATTTGATTGGAATTATTATTGGACGTAAGGCAATATGTCGAAAAGATGTTCGAGAGAAAATAATTGTACTGGCTAAAAGTAAACATATCCCTGTTTATTATACCTTGTTTACTCCACAAGAGTATAAGTTAAGCATCGCGTGTATCGAAGATGTATCCGATTTAGGCACTCAAACATTAGAAAAAATTCGTTATTTATAGGATTATCTTCTGCATGTCTCGTCGGTCGGCTCGACGTGAAAAAGGGCCACCGGACCTTTTTCTATTTCCATCTCCCTCTCTTGCTAAAGTTCAAGTCATCAATCATTTTGCAAGTGAAAATCCACGTTGCGTTGATTTTTACTTACAAAATGAATGGTGTACGTTATTGATATAATCTGTTATGATAGAGTCACGGTACCAAATATATAAAAGTGAGGCGATTATCAATGACAATAGGTCAGACAATTAAGTTGTATAGAAAAGAGAAGGCTTTTACACAAGGACAGTTGGCTGAATTGATAGGAGTATCAACTCAGGCAATTTCTAAATGGGAAACAGATGCAGGAATACCGGATATTTCTCAGATTGTGCCATTGGCTAAAGTGTTAGATATATCAACGGATAAGTTATTAGGGAATACCAATGAAAATTTTGAAAGAGAGTTGCAGGAAATTAGAGGATCTTATGGTGGAATTAATCTGATTACTGACTTAGATAGAGCCAGCAATTTATATGAGATGTCTTTAAGATTCTTTAATAAATACCCGGATGTACCAGATGTGGCACTAAAATGTCTGGAGTGCTATGTGGAGTTATTTGCAAGAAAGAAATTGGATGTGTCTGAGAAAGTGTTTTTAGAAGAATGTGAAAGATATGGTAATAGCATTTTTCGGTATGAAAACAACTCTGATAATGTGTGCAAGACGTACTATATAATGGCAAGAGCGTATGATTTGTGTGGTGTAATGAGCAAAGCAGAAAAGTATATGCAGAAGCTGCCATATATTTATGGCGATAGAGAGTATTGGGAAGCTGAGATGGCATATGCTGATGGAAAATATGATGTTGCACTTGAAAAAATTAAGCATAGTTTTGCATTAAAAGCACGTTTTGTAGCTAGAAGTATTCGTTTGGCAGTAAGGATTATAAGAGCAAAAAATGAATGCGGTTCAGTAGAAAAAAGTATTGAGTTGAATGAGTACATGTTAAGGTTGATTGATGGATTTTTGTCTGGAGGAGATTATTTTCCGCACAGACAGATATTTCAGAAAACTTCCTTGTTGTTAGGCTTAATTAGGGATAATGTGAAAGTGGGTAATAAGGAAAAGGCGCTAGCACATATGCAGACTTTGTATGAAACTCGTAAGGAATATTTTGAATTTTTAGAACATCCGGAAAATAAGCATTGCTTAATGTTTGTCGAAGGAGATACAGATGGTTATTGGGATTCTACAAGAGATGAAATAAATGAGCGTGTTGCAGCGGCTGAGAACGCATTGCAGAAATATCACTGCGACTAATTCTGCACACATGTGCAAAAGGAAAATTATTGAATGTGGATATATTGATAAAAGGGAGGTTTAAAAAATGAGTAGATTTAGTGAAAAAGGATATGTTGTTAAAGAAAATGCACCTATTTATTTGACAATGAATATGGATACAACCGCAAAGTGGTTCGAAGATGTGCTGGGTTGGTATAGCAATATTGTAGAACGGGATGTTGATGGAAATGGATGCTATGGTGTAGTATTTGATATGCTACCTGAAGTAGAACTGGTACATTTAGCGCCGTTTACGGGTTTTCAAATGTTTTGTGGAACCCCTGAACCTCGTGTGATTTCTTTTATGCAAGTAAGTAATATTTATAAAATGCATGATTATATCGTTTCACATGGTTGGGATAAGATAACAGAGGTCGTTGTTCAACCTTGGGGTGGTAAAACTTGCAGTGTGACAACTATTGATGGATATATTATCAATATATTTGAATAAAACAAATTTGAAGTTATTAGTGAGGTGCCGAAATGCTGGTTTTATGTTCAAACGGTTTGTCAAGTAAAAAAATTATATCATACATTAAAGATAAGGTGAGTCATTGCAAAACTGCCGCCCTGGTTGTAACAGCAGATAATGAATATAAAGAATCCAATTATCATGTAACCAGATGTATTTCTGAATTAGAATCGTTAAGCCTGAAGGTGGATATCTTTGACTTGGATAAGCAGCCTGCTGATTTGTTACTAGATTATGATGTTGTAGAATTTATCGGTGGGAATCCGTATTACTTATTACACTCAATTAGAGAAAATAGTGCGACAGAAATATTAAAGGATATTGCAATAAACAGAATTTTAATTGGTTGGAGTGCGGCTGCATTCGTATTTAGTCCTACACTTGAATTGGTGAATTGTTATTCTCCTGAAATGAATTTTTTAGGATTAACGGATTTAAGAGGTCTTGCGTTAACGAAAGTACAAGTGTTGCCTCACTATAACAAATTTATTTCAAGATTTGAGAAGTTTGAAGAAAAATGTTGTATTTATGAAAAAAAACACAATGTTAGTGTTATTCGTATAAATGACGGAGAAGGCGTTTTTATTGATGAAGAAATATATGTGTGCAAACTATAACTTTCAGTATATAGTAGAAACAAACATGAACGGAGGAATGATATATGCAAAACATAAAACTTGTATTTCCAGAAAAGAAAATGAAAGATGATGCATTAGAGTTTAAACAAGAATTCTTTGATGCAGGCGAATACACCATTTATGGAAGCTATAAATTTGATATGAATAGATATACATATGATGAATGGCTGGATATTCTGAAAAGTAATTTGACTACAGAAACTGCAAATCCAAAATTTGGTGTTTCTGAAACATATTTTGCAGTAAACGAAGAAGATATTATTGTTGGAATCATTAATTTTCGTCACACATTAACAGATTTTTATAGTAATTCCGGTCATGTTGGTTATAGCGTAAGACCATCTTTCCGCAGGCAAGGATATGCCACAAGGATGCTTTTTACTATTCTTTCCAATGCATGTAAGGCGGGACTTACAGAAATAAAACTTGTATGTGAACAATCAAATATTGCTTCGATAAAGACGATTATCAATAACGGTGGGAAATTTATAAGAACATTTGGAGAAAGTGGCGTTTTATATAATGAGTATTGCATTACACTGTGAATGCGTCACTTAATGGCAATTGTTTTTTCGGGCATTGCCCTCTGTTTGTATTATAATCGAGATTTTGGGTATGTCAAGCCAGGGGCTAAAATAGCCCCCAACATTTCTGAACCGTTTATAATCCTACTAGCCTTTCTTCAAGGAAAATCTCCAGTTAGAAATGAATATGGCCCATTAATTATGCTTCCACAATAATGGTCTCACCCACAATGGCATCCATTCCGGTATGAAGCTCCATGTTCGGAAAGTCATCTGAGTTTGTAACCACTAATATGCAGGTAGTCTGGTAACCCTTGGATTTAATTAGCTTGGCGTCAAAGTGGATTAATTTATCCCCTTCTTTAACGTTATCCCCTTCTTTCACAAATAACTCAAAGCCTTTCCCGTTTAAAGCAACTGTATCTATGCCCTCGTGAATAAGCAGCTCCATGCCATTTTCAGCGGTAATACCTACTGCGTGCGTAGAGTCAGCCATAACGGTAGAAATCACACCATCACACGGAGCAATAATAAGTTCGTTTTCAGGTTCGATAGCAAGTCCATCGCCTAACATCTTGGAAGAAAATACAGGGTCTTTTACTTCCTCAATGGGAATGACTTTTCCTGAAAGAAAGGCCTTTAATATGTGTGGCGAAGCAGATGCTTTGTCTTTTTTCTTTTTTAAAAATGATAACATGATTTTTCTCCTTCAAATTCTATAATAATGCTTATTTTGTTATTGTTTAGTCGTGGTTCCTTGTGCTGGTGCGAATGACCATGCTTTCGAATGCCTTCAAGCGAGCGTCGGTCCTTAGTGAGACGAGGCATTAGCCGAAGTCAAGCTTAGTACCGCTACGTGAGCTTAGAGTGCAAACGTGCTGAGAAAGCATGGTCATTCGCACCAGCACCCGGCAACGCGCCTGAACAGTAACAGTATAATCATGTAATAATTGCAAAAAGAATATTCATACTTGATTTAAAATTGTATATGGAATAAAATAAATACAAATGGATGGAAGGACTCCGAAGTATGGATTGTAAAAATATTGAGAAACTAATTCCTAAATTTTTAAAAGATGAATGCACGCCAAAAGAGGAGGCACTGATACTTGCGCATATCAAAGAGTGTGTAGAGTGTAAAGAGGAGCTTACCATAGAATTTCTTTTGGCGGAAGGTCTGAACCGTTTGGAGTCCGGTGAGTCTTTTGATTTAAATGCAGAGTTGGAAAAACGTTTAAAGGAAAAGACGGATAATAAAAAGAAGAGGCAAAAATGGCTTTCTCCGGAGGCTGCCATGATTGTCTGGGATATGATTGGCGGTGCCATTGTGGTTGCGGTAATCATTGGTCTTTTGGTTTGGAGTATGCTGTAAAATAGGAGAATTATGCAAAAAGTAGTTTTAATTGATGGATTAAGTATTTTAAACAGGGCGTTTTATGGAGTGCCGGATTTGACCAATAGCGAGGGACTTCATACCAATGCCATATATGGTTTCTTAAATATTATGTTTAAGATTTTAGAGGAAGAACAGCCGGATTATCTGGCTGTTGCTTTTGATGTGCATGCCCCTACTTTTCGACATTTGATATATGAAGATTATAAGGGTACACGTAAAGGCATGCCGGATGAACTGCGTGAGCAGGTTCCGGTGATGAAGGAACTTTTATGTGCCATGGAAATTGCTATTTACGAACAGCCGGGGCTGGAGGCAGATGATATTCTGGGTACTTTGGCAAAGAAAGCGGAAAAGGAAGGAAAGGCAGTCAGCCTCATTTCCGGTGATAGGGATTTGCTGCAGATTGCTACAGACCGGATTAAAATTCGTATTCCAAAGACTCGCATGGGTAAGACCGAGATAGAGGATTATTTCGCAGCACAGGTTATGGAGAAGTATGGTGTGACTCCGGAAGGCTTTATTGATTTAAAAGCCCTTATGGGGGATACCTCCGACAACATTCCGGGTGTGCCGAAGGTGGGAGAAAAGACCGCTGCCGGTCTGATGGCAGAGTATGGCTCCTTAGAGGGTATCTATGCTCATGTGGAGGAAATCTCCAAAAAGAGTATTCGAGAGTCCTTGATTGCCAATAAAGAGCTGGCAGATTTAAGTAAGGTGCTTGCCACCATCAAAATTGACAGTGATGTAGAAATGGATTATGACAAAGCACGGGTGCATAACCCATTTACCAGTGAGGCATATGTGCTTTGTAAGCGTTTGGAATTAAAGAGTATTATCAAGAAATTTGATGAAGCGGTTTCCGTAGAAAACACCACCAAGGTTACGGAGGACTTTCGAATTGTTACTGAGTTTGGTGAAGTGGAAGAGGTGTTTAAAAGAGCCGAAAAAAGTGAATTAACCGGTCTTTTTGTGCTGGGTGAAGAGGCAGTATATGCGGTTGCATTGTCTTTTGGCGCGGAAACGGTGTGCATTCCTACAGTGGGTTTTGTGACAGAGGGGTATTTAATCGGTAAGATATACGATTTATCCAAAAACACCTCTGTTTCTGTGTGTGGCATTAAGGATTATTATGAGTATTTTCAGCAAGACTACACGAAAAACTACACAGACCTTATTATCGGAGCATATTTATGTAATCCGTTAAAGAGTGATTATGATGCCATCAGTATCGGTGCAGAGTACGCAGGTATGACTATTACTTCCCTGGAAGAACTGATTGGCAAGCAAAAGCTATCTGCATCCATAGAAGCGGAGCCGGAGAAGCTTTATCAGTATGCATGTTATCAGGCATATGTGTGCAAGGCGGCGTATGAGCCGGTTTGGAAGCGTTTAAAAGAGCTGGGGATGGATGGGCTGATGCGTGACATGGAGATGCCGTTGTCGTTGGTGCTTTATTCCATGGAAAAGCATGGCATCAAGGCCAGAAAAGAAGAACTGATTTCTTATGGAGAAAAGCTGGCAGGCCGTATTGCTGAGCTGGAGCAGGCTATTTGGGAGAAAGCAGGAGAGCAGTTTAATATTAATTCTCCAAAGCAGTTAGGAGAGATTTTATTTGAAAAGATGGGCTTAAAGGGTGGTAAAAAGACCAAAACCGGTTATTCTACAGCTGCCGATGTGTTAGAGAAGCTTGCACCGGAATACCCGATTGTGGCAGAAATTTTGGAATACAGAGGCCTTACTAAGTTAAAAAGCACCTATGCAGATGGACTTAGTGTATTTATTGGAGAAGACAGCCGTATTCACACAAAGTTTCAGCAGACCGTTACTGCCACCGGGCGTTTAAGTTCCACAGAGCCGAATTTGCAAAATATACCGATGAGAACGGAGCTTGGACGTCAGATTCGTAAAGTATTTGTGCCGGAAGAGGGCTATGTGCTGATGGATGCGGATTATTCCCAGATTGAGTTAAGAGTGCTGGCGCATATGTCCGGAGATGAAGCCCTCATAGAAGCTTATGCCATGAGCGAGGATATTCATCGCATTACCGCATCCAAGGTATTCCACACACCGTTTGAAGAGGTGACGGATTTGCAGCGACGTAATGCAAAGGCAGTAAACTTCGGCATTGTATATGGTATCAGTTCTTTTGGTCTCAGCCAGGATTTATCTATCTCTACAAAGGAAGCCAAAGCATATATCGATCAGTATTTTGCAACTTATCCGGGTATCAAAGCCTTTTTAGATAAGCTGGTAAGTGATGCCAAGGAGTTGGGATATGTAGAGACCTTGTATGGACGCAAGCGTCCGGTACCGGAGCTTAAGAGTTCAAACTTTATGCAGAGAAGCTTTGGGGAACGAATTGCCATGAACAGCCCGATTCAGGGGACTGCTGCAGATATTATGAAGCTTGCCATGATTCGGGTATATGAAGGATTGAAGAAGGCAGGATTGAAATCCAGACTGATTTTACAGGTACATGACGAGTTGGTTATTGAGACCTTGGAATCCGAAGTGGAAGCAGTAAAGGAAATTTTGTACCATAGCATGAAGGATGCAGCAAAGCTTAAAGTAGAACTGGAAGTGGATATGCATACCGGTTTGACCTGGTATGATGCGAAATAAGGGCAAAAGAGGCTGCATAATGCAAGGCAGACATTTGAGGAAAATATGAAAGTAATAGGAATTACAGGTGGTGTAGGCAGCGGAAAATCAGCGTTGCTCCACGCCATTGCAGAAACATACCGTTGCAGAATGCTGTTGGCAGATGATATTGCCAATTTTCTAAAGGAACCGGGGCAGAGCTGTTATGCGCCGCTTGTGGCTCTTTTAGGAAGCGGGATATTGGACGAAGCGGGATGTATGGATAAAAAAAAGATGTCGGATATGATTTTCGGAAATGAGGCACTTTTGGAAATCGTAAACGAGATAGTACATCCGGCAGTGAAAGCATATATTCGGAAGTGTATAAGGGAAGAACGTGAGCAGAATAGAGTGGATTTTGTGTTTGTGGAGGCTGCACTTTTTATAGAGGCAGGCTATCGCGATATGGTGGACAGTCTGTGGTATATTTATGCGGATAAGGATGTGCGTATAGATAGGTTGCAACAAGGAAGAGGGTACACCTTGGACAAAATTTACCGTATTATGGATAAACAGTTAGAGGAGGAAGCGTTTCGTGCAGCGTGTGATGTAGTCATTGACAACAGCGGCAGTCTTAAGGAGGCTATGGAGCAGGTGAGACGGAATTTAGAAATCAATGAGATTATGTAGTATTGCCAGTGGAAGCAGCGGCAATTGTATATATGTAGGAAGTGAACAGACACATGTACTGGTGGATGCCGGTATTAGCTGTAAGCGTATTGAGGAAGGACTGAAGAAGGCCGAGATTACCGGAAAAGACCTTTCCGCCATTTTTATTACCCATGAACATAGTGACCATATTCAAGGCATAGGTGTTCTTGCCAGAAAGTATGGTGTTCCCATGTATGCTACCAGGGGGACTATTGATGGTATTGTAAATGGTGCCAAAAATCTTGGAGAATATGATAAGGAATTGTTTCATCCGATTTGCGTGGATAAAGATGTGCAGATAGGAGACTTGACGGTGCATCCATTCCGTATTTCCCATGATGCCAAGGAGCCTTGTGCATATCGTTTTGAAAGCGCGGGCAGTAAGGCGGCTGTTGCTACGGATATGGGGACCTTCAGCCCGTATATTGTGGAGAATTTACAAGGAGTGCATGCTATTTTGCTGGAGGCAAACCATGATATACGCATGCTTCAGGCAGGGCCTTATACATATGCGTTAAAACAGCGTATTTTGAGTGATAGAGGTCATTTATCTAACGATAACAGCGGATTGTTATTAAACCAGATTTTACATGATGATTTAAAGTACATTTTGCTGGGACACCTTAGTAAAGAAAATAATATGCCGGAACTTGCATTTGAAACTGTAAAGCTGGAGATTAATGCCGCGGATACACCATACAGTGCAGAGATGCTGAATATGCGTGTGGCAAGTCGAAGCGAAGCCGGAGAAGTACTTTATTTTTAACCTTTGACAAGTGTTAAGGTTTGTTATATGATAAACAAAATATGAGAAAGGACAGGTAACGAAATGAAAAAGGCCATTATTACCGTAGTTGGCAAAGATACTGTTGGTATTATTGCCAAAGTTTGTACTTATTTAGCAGAGGAACGTATTAATATTTTGGATATTTCCCAGACGATTGTGCAGGGATATTTCAACATGATGATGATTGTAGACATTGCAGCAATAGGGAAACCATTTGGTCAGGTAGTAAAAGAATTAGATGAATTAGGTCAAGATATCGGTGTTTCTATTAAGTGTCAGATGGAAGAAATTTTTGATAGTATGCATAGGATTTGAGGATAATTATATG
Organism: Lachnospiraceae bacterium; assembly: GCA_045631045.1. Lineage (GTDB taxonomy): Bacteria > Bacillota > Clostridia > Lachnospirales > Lachnospiraceae > RGIG6307. The sequence continues at coordinate 10,152 of JAZQUB010000056.1, read as the reverse complement.
ATCAACATAATGGAAGTAACAGAAACCAATGACATGATTGAGAAGGAGATGCTGGATGTACGTACCATTACCATGGGTATCAGCCTTTTAGATTGTATTGATTCTGATATTACAGTGTTAAATGAAAAAATATACAATAAAATTTACAATTCTGCAAAAGACCTGGTTGCAACCGGAGAAGAGATTTCCATGGAATTCGGTATTCCGATTGTGAACAAGCGTATCAGTGTGACACCGATTGCTTTAGTAGGCGGTGCAGCTTGTAAAACAATAGATGACTTTGTAAGTATTGCACAGACGTTAGACAGAGTAGCCACAGAAGTCGGCGTAAACTTTATCGGTGGATATTCTGCACTTGTTTCTAAGGGAATGACGCCTGCAGAAGAATTGTTGATTCGCTCTATTCCGAAGGCGCTTTCCTGTACAGAAAGAGTGTGCAGCTCTGTAAATGTAGGCTCTACCAAGACCGGTATTAATATGGATGCGGTAAAGCTGATGGGTGAAATTATTAAAGAAACCGCAGAGTATACCAAGGAAAGAGATTCTCTCGGCTGTGCCAAGTTAGTGGTATTTTGTAATGCACCGGATGACAATCCATTTATGGCAGGAGCATTCCATGGTGTGACCGAAGCAGACCGCATTATTAATGTGGGTGTATCCGGTCCGGGCGTAGTAAAAACTGCTTTGGAAAAGGTACGCGGAAAAAGCTTTGAGGTGCTTTGTGAGACCATCAAAAAAACGGCATTTAAGGTTACACGTGTGGGCCAGTTGGTTGCAAAGGAAGCAAGTGAGAAGCTGGGCGTGCCGTTTGGTATTGTAGACTTATCCTTGGCACCGACTCCGGCAGTAGGCGATTCCGTGGCAGACATTTTATGTGAGATTGGTTTAGAATACGCTGGTGCTCCGGGGACTACTGCTGCATTGGCATTGTTAAATGACCAGGTAAAGAAGGGCGGCGTAATGGCCTCTTCCTACGTAGGTGGTTTGAGCGGCGCATTTATTCCGGTCAGCGAAGACCAGGGCATGATTGATGCCGTAGTGGCAGGTGCCCTTACTTTAGAAAAGTTAGAAGCAATGACTTGTGTATGCAGCGTAGGTCTGGACATGATTGCCATTCCGGGAGATACGAAAGCCACTACCATTTCCGGTATTATTGCGGATGAAATGGCAATCGGTATGATTAACCAGAAGACTACAGCAGTACGTCTGATTCCGGTTATTGGTAAAGGTATCGGTGAAACCGTTGAGTTTGGCGGTTTGCTTGGTTATGCACCGGTTATGCCGGTAAATCCATATTCTTGCGACGCCTTTGTAAATCGTGGCGGCAGAATTCCAGCACCGATTCATAGCTTTAAGAATTAATTTGAGGTATCATGAAAAAAAAGAAGAAAGAATTATCTACAACACAGGTAATTATGTTAGGGTTTCTGTTAGCTATTTTGGCAGGAACCTTACTTCTTATGTTGCCTGTGTGTTCAAAAGAGGGAACCTTTACTCCATTTTTAACAAGTTTGTTTACGGCAACAACCTGCGTTTGCGTTACCGGTTTGGTTGTGGTGGATACGTATGCACATTGGAGTTTTTTTGGACAAATAGTGATATTGCTCTTGATTCAAATCGGAGGATTGGGCGTGGTGACGCTCAGCACGTATATTTTAACGCTTTTGGGACAAAAAATCAGTCTGAAACAGAGACTTTTATTGGAAGATGCCCTGAATTTGGATACCATTGCAGGTCTTTTACGATTTATTAGAAAAGTCTTTGTGGGAACAATTGTAGTGGAAGGAATTGGAGCATTTTTATATATGCTTGTATTTGTGCCGGAAATGGGGGTAAAGGGTATCTGGGCGGCAGTATTCAACTCCGTATCTGCATTTTGTAATGCGGGCATTGATATTATTGGTCCGGCATCCTTAGCGCCTTACGTGGCAAATCCAATTATAAATACTACCACGATGCTTTTAATAATTTTTGGTGGCATCGGTTATGTAGTATGGTGGGATGTGATACATGTAGTGAAGGAATATCGAAAAGGAGAAATCCACCAAAACCATATTTGGAAGCGATTAAGACTCCATAGCAAGATTGTTTTGGTATCTACCTTGGGGTTGATTATGGCTGGCTTTTTTATTACGTTGGTCCTGGAATGGAATAATCCGGAGACACTTGGACCATTAAGTGTTCCGGTAAAGCTACAGGCTGCTATGTTTCAATCTGTAACCCTTCGTACTGCGGGATTTTTTACAATCTCTCAAAAAGGATTATATAACAGTACCGCATTTTTAAGTCTGATATTTATGTTTATCGGCGGTTCTCCTGTTGGCACGGCAGGCGGTATTAAGACAACCACCATAGCAGTCCTTTTGATTGCTACATGGTCTACCATTAAAGGTCGTGATTTTGCTGCCGTTTTTAATCGTAAAATTAATCCTGCCACTATGCGAAAAGCACTTTCTGTTACGATTATCAGTTTGTGTGCTGCATTATCAGCATTAACGATGATTCTTACCTTTTGTGAAGGTGACTTTATGGATTTGACCTTTGAAGTGTTTAGTGCTATCGGTACCGTTGGCCTGACGCGAGGCGTTACATCCACATTGAATACCATGGGACGTATCATTATTATTATTTGTATGTATCTGGGGCGTACCGGTCCGATTTCTTTGGTAATTGCCCTGAATAATATGAAAAGTAAATCTACCGGAATGATAGAATATCCGGAAGAAAGCATTACGGTAGGTTAGGAGGTAATTCATGAAAAAGAAAAATTCATACGCCGTAGTCGGCATGGGACGTTTTGGCTCATCTGTAGCAAAAGAACTATCAAAAGGCGGTGCAGACGTGTTGGCTATTGATTTAAACGAAGAACGTGTCCGCCTGATTGCAGAGCATGTGACATATGCCGTAAAGGCAGACATTACCGATGCAGAAACGGTTGCATCTCTTGGTCTTAGTAATATGGACGCAGTGGTAGTTGCAGTTACTCGCAGCATGGATGCCTCTATTATGGCTACCATTATGGCAAAAGAAAATGGGGCTCCTTATGTTATTGCAAAGGCAATGAATGAGATGCATGCTAAAATTTTACGTAAAGTAGGAGCTGATAGAGTTATTATTCCGGAAAAGGAAAGTGGTATCCGAATTGCCAAAGGACTGATGAATGGAAAGGTTTTAGATTTCTTTGAATTATCTGAACATATCAGCATGGTAGAAATTCCGGTGCAGGAGGAGTGGATCGGTAGGAATTTGCGCCAACTGGATTTTCGCCGTGAATATAGCGTAAACGTGATTGCATATGAGGAAGAAGGTAAGGAAGTAATCGTAAATATTCCACCGGATATGCCACTGAAAAAGGGCTCTATTTGGGTTACCGGAACGGTAGAGGATGTGGCAAAAATAATGATGTAGAATGATTTTTCCATTACGCTCATAAAATATAAGGATGAGTATAAATTATATGGTGAGCAGGTGCAGTTTTTAAGAAAAAAAAGTTTCAAGAAAAAGTCTTGGATTTCATATGGAATTTTCATAGAGGCCATTTTGGTTTTGATATTACTTGCTGCAGTAACAAAGCAGGATGAGGCTGTGATGACAAATCTTCGGGTGGAAGACAGGCTGACGGAAACGGAGCAGGCTTCGGAAGAGGTGCAGGAAACGGAGCAGGATGACACCGGTAAGGAGACGATTAAGTGGGTGGATTTTACTGTTTCCTATGAGGCCTTGTGCCTGGCATATGAGTGGGATGTAGAGACCCATGGTACGGAATGCGAGGTCCATTGGATTGAACTTCTTGCATATACTGCAGCGAAAACCGGTGGTGTTTTTGACAAAGGAGCACTGGCAACGTTGGATGATGTGGCAAAGAAGCTTTCTGCCGGTGAAGCAGAACTGGAAGCCTTAACGGAGAAGATGAAATATTATGACTACTACCATGAAGCATATACAGCAGTGCTGGGTGGAATGGTGGGTGAATATGAGACAACGGTAGTGTCTGAAGATGGGCAGATCAGTTATAAGAACCAATACGGGCTAAAGGCTTATTTTCCGTTGGCGCGTGGGTTTGATTATTCTCACTATGATGATTTTGGAGCCGGGAGAAGCTATGGTTATAAAAGAAAGCATCTGGGTCATGATATGATGGGACAGACCGGAACGCCGATTATTGCGGTGGAGTCCGGTGTGGTGGAGGCGATAGGCTGGAACCAGTATGGTGGCTGGCGTATAGGGATACGAAGTTTTGATGAGAGGCGTTATTATTATTACGCACATCTGAGACAGAACTACCCATACGCAGAAGGGCTGGAAGAAGGCAGCGTGGTGACTGCCGGAGATGTGATTGGTTATATGGGGCATACCGGCTACAGTACACAAGAAAATGTAAATAATATCGAGGTTACACATTTACATTGGGGGCTGGAATTGGTCTTTGATGAAAAGCGACGAGAGGAAGGGTATGAAATCTGGGTGGATGTCTATCCGTTGACCCGATTTTTGGCAAAACATACCCAAACCGCGCATAAGGTGGAGGGCACCAAGGAGTGGGCCAGAAGTACTGATATAATTGATCCTATGGTTGAGGAATATCTGAAAAAATAAGCCTTTCCTTATTTTGGATTGCATAAAAAAACGCTTGGCAGTATGATAATAATACTGATGCATAGGAACGCGAGGAATCAGATATGAATAAACATGTACTAAAGCGAGCGCTTATTTTTTTTATCATAAGTATTATAGTTGAATTGCTTGTTTTTAATAGAGATACCATTTTTTCAGTAAAAGGTGCAGAAAATATACAAATGGAATATCAAGCAAGCAAGGAGTTCTCAGAACAGGAACAGGGGCTCTTATTTCTTGCTTCCGGGCAAAAAGGGTATTTGATGCTAAGCGGAATGAGTGGGGAACCGGGATATTTGTTTTTTGACATAGATTGTAGGAATGCAAACGGTGAAACGATTCCATATAGGCTACAGCTTGCAATTTCAGATGAAGGCAATGCAAATATGTACTATTTGCCTGCAGTTACCATATATTCTGATGTTCAAGAAACAAAGTATGTCAATGCCCATAGTTATGGTGATGTGGCAGCTATGCGTATTTATATTTGGGCAAATGAAAATGCAACGTTTACCGTCCATAAAGTGTTATATAATGTAAGCGTACCGATGCATTTTTCTGTGATAAGGTTATTAGTCGTGTTTGTGGGGATAAGTTTATTATGGTGTATTCGTCCGAGATCCTCTCTGTATGAAAAAAAGTGGTCCGCAAAAGAGCGAGTTCTTGTGGTTGGTATTGTAGTTGTGGCCAACTTAATTTTGTGGTACCGTTTAATTAACTTGAATCCACAGTTCATGGATCCTCCATGGCCCCATCATCATCAGTATCATAGGCTTGCTGTAGCCATAAGTCAGGGCGAAGTAAGCATTCCTATTGGCATAGAAGAGGATTTGTCACAGATAGAAAATCCATACGATTATACTTTGAGACAAAACAGCGTGCCGAATGTAAATACAGGGTGGGATACTGCCTTTTATGAAGGTGAATTTTACGTATATTTCGGTGTGGTGCCGGTACTTTTATTTTATCTGCCATACTATATATTTACGGGCAGTGCTTTCCCTACCTGGTTGGGAATCTTCTTGGCAGGGGCGGCAGTGCTTATAGGGATGTTTTATTTCATAAAGCAGATTGTGAAAAGGCATTTTCCAAACACACCATTTTTACTTCAGGTAATATTAGCCGTGATATCCGGAAACTGCATGAGTACCTTTATGTTTATGATGCGTCCGGATTTTTATTCTCTGCCGATTATGTGTGCCATGGCTTTTTCTATATGGGGACTTGGGCTGTGGATTTCGGCAGCAGAAGCCTGGGAGAATGAGCTGAATGGGGCAGCAATTTTTGACAAGGCCAAAATGGTAAAGCTGACATTGGGAAGTTTTTGCATGGCATTAGTTGCCGGATGCAGACCCCAGTTTTTGTTGGGTTCTTTTTTGATGTTTTTTATATTTGGTCATATTATCCCAAAAGTATGGAGGTGTTCTCGCAAAACGTTTTTTTTAAGGGCGATATGGGCAGCAGTTCCCTTTGTAATTGTGGCAGCAGGATTAATGAGTTACAATTATGTACGTTTTGGTTCGCCGGTAGATTTTGGAGCAAATTATAATCTTACTACGAATGATATGACGCATAGAGGTATAAATCTTGCAAGGAATGTGGATGGTATATTTATGTATCTCTTTCAGTTTCCTAATATTGGAGCAAACTTCCCATACGTATTTTCCACAAGCTTTCAATCACCCTATATTGGAAAAACAATCCGTGAAGCAATGTTCGGAGGTGTTTTTTTTACCAATATCATTTTATTTTCGCTGCTTGCATTAAGAAAAGTGAAACAGAAACTAAAAGAAAAGAAATTGTTTGGTATGGTGACCGCCTGTATTGTATTTGCTCTAATTATTGTAGTTGCAGACACTCAGTTGGCTGGTATACTTAGTAGATACTATGCAGATTTTTTGTGGTTGCTTTTTCTTGCGGCAATTCCGGTACTTTTGCAACTGAGGGAAACGTTGAAAGGAAGCAGTCTTCAAAAAACGTTAATTTTATTTGTTCTTGTATGTGGAATATGGGGGCTTTTTATGCAATTTGGCATGGGCTTACAGGCAGGTGAGATAGAAAGCAAAAATGCAGCAGAATATTATGCCATAAAAGAATTTTGGTTTGATTAATAAAAAGGGCTCAGAGAACGGAATCTCTGAGCCTGTTTCATTACATAGTCTTTGGTTCACATGTTACATCACAACCCAACTTTTTGAATGTTTTCTGGTCTGCAACGGATAAAAGAACGCTGGAGTGCACCTGGCAGCCTCGAAGCTTCGGAAGCTGGGAAAGAGCAAGTGCCGCATCTTCGTTATTGGCAGCAGTAGCAGAAAGGGCAATTAATACTTCGTCTGTATGAAGACGTGGATTTTTACTCTTTAAATATTTGGTCTTTAATTCTTGAATCGGCGCAATGGCAGAAGGAGCCAAAATCATATTTTCATGAGGAATTCCTGCAAGAACTTTGATGGCATTTAACAATGCAGCACTGCAGGCTCCTAACAGGTTGCCGGTTTTGCCGGTTACCATGGTGCCATCTGCAAGCTCAATTGCGACCGCAGGAGCGCCGGTAGCTTCTGCACGGATAAGTGCCGGTTTCACGGTAGGTCTGTCGGAAACACAGATTTTCTCACGGCTCATTAAAAGCTCGATTTTGTTTACTTCTTCCTGACGACTCTTACCATTTGCAACGCCTACAATAGCATTGTAGTATCTGCGAATAATTTCCTGACGGGAAGCCTCTCGGCATGCCTCATCATCAATAATACAATTGCCTACCATATTTACACCCATGTCGGTAGGAGATGCGTATGGACTTTCGCCGTAAATCATCATAAACATGGCATTTAATACCGGGTAAATCTCCACATCACGATTATAATTTACGGTGGTGACACCATATGCCTTTAAATGAAATGGGTCAATCATATTAATATCATTTAAGTCAGCAGTAGCAGCCTCATATGCTAAGTTTACCGGATGATCCAGTGGGAGATTCCAGATTGGGAAGGTCTCAAATTTAGCATAGCCGGCACGAACTCCACGTTTGTGCTCGTGGTAAAGCTGAGAAAGACAGGTACTCATCTTGCCGCTTCCTGGGCCCGGTGCGGTTACCACTACTAATGGTCTGGTCGTTTCAATATAATCATTTTTACCGAAACCATTTTCACTTACAATATGAGAAACATTGGTAGGATAACCGGAAATAGCATAGTGGTGATATACCTTAACGCCTAATTTCTCTAATCGTTTCTGAAATAAAACAGCACGATGCTGGTCTGCATATTTGGTAAGTACCACACTGCCTACATAAAGACCCTTGGAGTGGAACTCGTCCATAAGACGTACCACATCGTCATCGTATGTGATGCCTAAGTCGCCTCGGATTTTATTTTTTTCGATATCATCAGCACTTACTACCATAACAATTTCTGCCTGGTCAGCAAGCTGCATAAGCATTTGGAGTTTACTGTCGGCAGCAAAGCCCGGCAAAACGCGGGAGGCATGGAAATCATCAAAAAGTTTACCGCCAAATTCCAAATAGAGCTTATTGTCAAATTGACCAATTCTCTCCATAATGTGCTGTGACTGTGTTTTCAGGTATTTCTCGTTATCAAAGCCTATTCTCATAGTGTGTTCATCCTTTTGTTAAAAAATATACATCTATATTAATATAGCACTGTTTGGACAAATTCACAATTTGTATTTCATATAAATCAGCTATAAAAATATGGAAATTACAGTTTGTGCATTTGCGGGATACGGTTGCGGAAGGTAGCATAGTGAGTAAAACCACTTTCTAACAGTACAGTACGGGCAAAATCAAAGTCTGCACCGATTGCTTCCGGTTTGTGGGCATCGCTCCCAATGGTAACCAGTTCGCCGCCAAGCTTACGGTAGCGTGTTAAAATGGTGCTGTTTGGATTGGTGGTTTTCAAACCGCGGGAAAGAGCACCGGCATTGCACTCAATTGCTTTCCCCATGAAAACCAGCTTCATAAGAATCGGGTCTAATAAATCCTGATACTTTTCATAAGTATAAAACTTGTCTTTATTTGGACCGTAACGAACCACATAATCCAGATGACCTAAAGAATCAAAACCGTTATATACTTCTAAATTTTCTAATATAAATTGGAAGTAATTACGATATGCTTCTTCCTCTTCAATATCTTTGAAATAATACTGAGGATAATATGGGTCGTTTCCGTTACAAGTGTGTATGGAACCAAGGACAAAATCAAACGGATATTTTTCAATACACTCATAATAAGTCCGAGCCAAATGTGGCTGTAAACCCAGTTCCAAACCAAATAAAAACTCCAATTTCCCCCGGTATTTTGCTTCTAATTCTAAATAATGTGCTCTGTATGCTTCAAAATCCACTAAAAAAGGCGGAGTAGGTTCGCCGAAGTAATTTGGATAATCAATGTCGTAATGTTCCGTTATACAGATACCTTTTAGATTTTTGCTGATTGCACTCTGAATCATGGATTCCATGGGAGCAGTGGAATCACTGGAAAAGGAAGAATGCATATGAAAATCATGTAAAATAGACATAAATATATTCTCCTGATATATGAAATATGTTACTGCTAACAGTATACAATATTTATGCACAGAATGGAATGAAAAATTGAAAAAATGGAAAAATCTTTATATTAGGACTTGTCAAACAGAGGAAAACAATGTATAATTTTCATGCTGATAAAAAATTGTCAATCGAATTGCGCCCAAAAGCGTAATGAAATAATTTATTTTTTAGGAGGATTTCCAAAATGGCAGTAAAAGTAGCAATTAATGGTTTTGGCCGTATCGGTCGTTTGGCTTTCAGACAGATGTTTGATGCTGAAGGTTATGAAGTAGTAGCAATCAATGACTTAACAAGTCCTGACATGCTTGCTCACTTATTAAAGTACGATACAGCACAGGGAAAATACAAATATGCTGATTCTGTAGTAGCTGGCGAAGGCTCTATCACAGTAAACGGCAAAGAAATCACAATCTACGCAAAAGCAAATGCAGCTGAGCTTCCATGGGGCGAACTTGATGTAGACGTTGTTTTAGAATGTACAGGTTTCTACACAAGCAAGGCTAAAGCACAGGCTCACATCGATGCAGGTGCAAAGAAGGTTGTCATCTCCGCTCCTGCAGGTAATGACTTACCAACTATCGTTTACAATGTAAACCATGACACATTAACAGCTGAAGATACAATCATCTCTGCTGCTTCTTGTACAACAAACTGCTTAGCTCCTATGGCTAAGGCTTTAAATGATTTAGCTCCAATCCAGAGCGGTATCATGACAACAGTTCACGCTTACACAGGCGACCAGATGATCTTAGACGGTCCTCAGAGAAAGGGTGACAAGAGACGTGCTCGTGCAGGTGCTCAGAACATCGTTCCTAACTCTACAGGTGCTGCAAAGGCTATCGGTTTAGTTATTCCTGAATTAAACGGTAAGTTAATCGGTTCTGCACAGCGTGTTCCTACTCCAACCGGTTCTACTACTATTTTAGTAGCAGTTGTTAAGGGTATTGTAACAAAGGATGAAAT
>JAZQUB010000055.1:0-30771 GCA_045631045.1 Lachnospiraceae bacterium | reverse complement strand
ACCCTTTTTCCTGCATACATTCATACACAAAGCGGTCCCCCACCTTGGTCTGCACACATTGAACACCTGCCTTTTTGAGAGATGCCACAAAACCGCTGTTAGACATCACGGTAGCTACCACGGTGTTATCGTTGAGCGCACCACGGTCCTTTAAGCGCTGTGCCAAAATATACATAATGGCATCGCCATCGATTATGTTGCCGTTTTCATCCACGGCAAGACATCGGTCTGCATCACCATCAAAAGCAAAACCCACATCCAGGTGCTGTTCCTTTACCAGTGCCACCAGCTTTTCCATATGCGTAGAGCCACAATCGCTGTTTACATTTAAACCATCCGGTTTGTTGCCTATCAGCACCGTCTGTGCTCCCAAAGCATCAAACACCGCCTTAGCAATCATCCAGGAAGCACCATTGGCACAATCCAAACCTATCCTTAAATCTCGATAAGAATGAGACGCAACCGAAATCAAATAACCGATGTAGCGGTTTCTGCCGGATACATAGTCCACAATACATCCTACACGCTCTCTGTGAGCCAACGGCAAATCGTCCCCATAAATTCCCAACTCGCTTAAATTACCGTCTATATAAGCTTCAATCAGAGAGGTCGTTTTATCGTCCAGCTTCTCACCGTATTTATTAATAATCTTGATACCATTGTCATAAAAAGGATTGTGTGACGCTGTAATCATAATACCGCAGTCAAATTCATCCTGTCTCGTTACATAAGACACACTTGGAGTAGTCGTAACATGGAGCATATATGCATCCGCGCCGGAAGCCGTAATACCTGCCACTACGGAATATTCCAGCATATAGCTTGAACGGCGGGTATCCTTACCGATTACGATTTTCGGTCTGTAGCCGGAATTGTTACAACCGGACAATGGTGAAGAATAATACCATCCCAGGAAACGACCAACCTTGTATGCCTGCATAGAAGTAAGATTTAAATTCGCCTCGCCTCTAAAGCCATCCGTACCAAAATATTTATTGGTCCTTCCCTCTTTGGAACGATTTATTACGATTTTATCATAAAGCAGTTCATCTGTGGACACATTAAATATCTGACAGAGTTGCAGCACCTTATCAATTTGCGGAAGGGCCTGATCCATCTCCCACTTGGACACAGACTGCCTGGAAACGGACAGCTTGTCTGCAAGAACCTCCTGAGACATCCCCGCCACACTTCTGAGATGCATAATCTTTTCACCTAAAGTCATATATTTTCTCCTTTGCGTTCTTATTCACTCTTTTTATCATACAACTTTTAGACAAGGGTTTCAATATACAACAGTTTGATTTTTGTGCAACTTTTAGTTGCAATTTGTTTTTATAAACACCTCTATTAATTTGCAAAACTAAATGTAGTAAACTTTTTTGACAATTATTATTGACAGCAATCGTAGAAACGGCACCCTACCTGTAACAGATAAGATGCCGATAAAACCCCTTTATTTAATTCTCATTCATCTTCGCCAGCTTTGCTGCTTGGTCTGCTGCAATGCATGCGTCAATAATTTCCTGAATGTCACCATCCATAATTTTTTCCAGTTTGTACAGGGTCAGGCCGATACGATGGTCGGTTACGCGTCCCTGTGGGAAGTTGTAGGTACGAATCTTTTCGGAACGGTCACCGGTACCTACCTGGCTGCGGCGAAGCTCTGCCTCTGCGTCATGTGCCTTCTGCTGCTCTAAATCATAAAGTTTGGTACGAAGAAGTGCAAAAGCCTTTGCACGGTTCTGAATCTGGCTCTTTTCGGTCTGGCTGTAAATCACGATACCGGTTGGAATATGTGTCAGACGAACTGCGGAGTCGGTGGTGTTAACGCATTGACCACCACTTCCGGAAGCACGCATTACGTCAATACGAATATCATTATCATTGATTACAACGTCCACTTCTTCTGCCTCAGGCATTACCGCAACGGTAATAGTAGAGGTATGAATACGTCCGCCGGACTCTGTTTCCGGAACACGCTGAACACGATGTACACCGGATTCGTACTTCATAACAGAATACGCGCCCTGACCGGAAATCATAAAGCTGGCACTCTTTAAACCGCCAATGCCGATTTCATCCATTTCCATAACTTCGATTTTCCAACGGCGTGTTTCCGCATAGTGTGCATACATACGGTAAATCTCTGCGGCAAATAAGGCTGCTTCATCACCGCCTGCTCCTGCACGAATTTCCACAATAACGTTTTTGTCATCATTAGGGTCCTTTGGTAATAACAAAATCTTTAATTCATTTTCTAGCTCTTCAATACGCTTTTTTGCATCGCTTAATTCTTCCTTAAGCATATCACGCATATCTTCGTCATCTTCCATTTCAAGCATTGCAATAGAGTCTTCCACATCCTGCTTGCGCTGCTTATACTCTTTGTAGGCATCCACGATAGGAGTTAAATCACTCTGCTCCTTCATCAATGCTCTGAAGCGCTTTTGATTTTCGGTAACATTCGGCTCATTTAACTCACCCATAATTTCTTCAAATCGAATGAGTAAATCTTCTAATTTATCAAACATTTAGGCTTCCTCCTCATAATATCCATACACTATCCGGTCAAATCCTGCATAGTCCTGCTTTACTGTGACACTGGTAAATCCGGCCTCCTTCATAAGCTTCGACACAGCCACTCCCTGGTCGTATCCTATTTCAAATAACAGTACACCGCCTTTTTTTAAAAAAGCTTTGCAGTCTGCTACAATATTCCTATAAAAAAACAACCCATCTGCGGTCCCATCCAAAGCACCAATAGGTTCATGAAGCCTTACTTCCGGCTCCAAAGTCTCAATAACCGCACTTGCAATGTACGGTGGGTTTGACACAATCACATCAAACTCCTGACTTTCTCCGGTGCTCGCATACGTCCCTTTCCATGCAGCAAATAAATCACTTTCCACGAAGGTAACCGGGAGTTCTTTGCTGCACTGCTCTGACACCCGCAAATGATTTTGGCAAGCAACCCGAAGTGCCTCCGTGGAAATATCTGCCCCAACACCTTCACATCCCTGGCTCAGTGCCAAAAGACTTAATAAAATACAACCGCTTCCGGTACACATATCTAAAACCCGCATCCCCGGCTTCAGCACCTTAAGTGCCTCTTCCACCAAAAGCTCTGTATCCTGACGTGGTATCAGTACATGCTCATTCACCACAAAATCAAACCCCATAAATGCCTGCTCTCCGGTAATATGCTGCAAAGGAATACGTTCACTGCGTTTGGAAATACATGCTTTGTATGCGGCCTCATCAGCTTCCTTTACCTTACGGTTGCCATGCAATAGCATGTCATGCTGCGATGTTTTGCATACAAATTCCAGCAACAATCTGGCATCGATTCTGGCGTCTGCAATTCCTGCCTTGAAAAGTTCATCCATACCATATGCATAACATTCTCTATAGGTCATCTTTTTCTTCCCGTCCGGTTCCGTCACTAAAACGCTTATCTATTTGCTCAAGCACGCCCTCAACACCATCCTCGATAGTATCAAGCGCCTCTTCAAAACTTTCTTCAATATATTCAAATGCCTCTTCGAACTTTTCTGTAAAGCTTTCCAATGCATCTTCATCATATTCTTCCGCGCCATACTCCTCAGACATATTTTCCTCATCGATAAGCCATTCGTCCTTCACGTCATAACCGTAGTTTTCCTTTAAAAACGCTTTCCAGTCATAAACCGCCTCAACTGCCTTAATAGCGACCTCCACCATATCCTCTGTCGGTTCCTTGGTAGTCAGTCTCTGAAGCGCCATACCCGGCACAGACAACAGTCTGGTAAGCGGATTGTCAAAACGGCCTGCCAAACGAATCAGTTCATAGGAAATGCCTGCAATCACCGGAATCAAAAGCAGACGAAGTCCCAGCCTCTGCACCGGATTACTTACATTAATAAAGAAAAACAAAATGCAGGAAATTGCCATAACATAAAGCATAAAGCTTGTACCGCATCTTGGATGAAGTCTGTTAGAGCGCATAACATCACTTACGGTAAGCAGTCTGCCCTTTTCAATGCAATCAATACATTTGTGCTCTGCACCATGATACATGTAAAGACGCTTAATATCCTCCATCTGGCCGATTAACACCACATAGCCGATAAAAATCACAAAACGCATAGCCGCTTCTGAAACAGACAACACCAGCTTATTGTGAATCCAAATTCCCATAAGGGCTGACAACGCATACGGCAACACTACAAAAAGTCCCACAGACATAATAATTGCAATAATCATGGTAATGGTAAGCAGTAAATCATTGGCCTTATCTCCAAGATGCTTTTTGATCCACTGCTCAAACTTACCCGTCTCATCATCCTCTTCTTCCATGGTGATATCTGCAGAATAATTAAGACTCTTGATTCCCATCATCATGGAATCCACAAAATTTACCACACCTCTTATAAAAGGAAAGGTTGTAAACCAATTCTTCGGTATAGCGCTTTTATACTCCATACTCTGTACATCAATGGTACCATCTGACTTACGAACGGCAACTGCGCTTTTGTCACCATTTCGCATCATAATCCCCTCTAAGACTGCCTGACCTCCGATACCGGAATAACACTGTTTTTTCTTGGCCATATTAGCCTCCTTGTAATGTGTAAAAGAAATTCTAAATGATTAAAAAAGGTTGAGATATACACCTCAACCTTTAATGTCTTACTGAACACCGTATTTCTTGTTGAATTTATCAATACGTCCACGAGCCTGAGCTGCTTTCTGCTGACCTGTGTAGAATGAATGGCACTTAGAGCAAACTTCTACGTGAATTTCCTTTTTAGTGGAACCTGTTACAAATGTGTTACCACAGTTGCAAGTAACAGTTGCTTGATAATAATTAGGATGGATTCCTTCTTTCATTGTACAATCACCTTTCTATATCATAATAACGTTTGTTGTTCTCATCCGCGCCATCTGTACATAGACAGCTATTATATGATAGCACTATTCCGCATACTTTTCAAGACTTTTTTTAGAAAAATGCAAAGTTTTTCGCGTAAAAAATATAAATTTCCTCTTGATTATTCCGGAAGTTTTAAGTCATTTTCTCTAATCCAGCCAATCTTACGGAAAAACACTCCAAACAAAGTACAAAGCACCGCCGGAAGCACAAAGCAAACCAGTCCCATGCCGGTCCAGTCAAAGGCAGTAACAGCCTCCTTTGCGCCGGTTGCCACATCCTGCACCCAACCGGTGTAGAGACCAATCTGACCTACAAAACCACAGGTACCCATACCGGATGAAATGGCTGCACCATTCATCTCCATGCCAAATACACAGGTTGCAATCGGTCCAGTAATCGCAGAGGTCAAAATCGCCGGAAGCCAAATGCGGGGATTTTTCACGATATTCGGCATCTGAAGCATACTGGTACCGATACCCTGAGAAATCAATCCGCTGACTTTGTTTTCTTTAAAGCTCATGCATGCAAAGCCCACCATCTGTGCACAGCAGCCTGCCAATGCTGCTCCTCCTGCCAGACCTGTTAACTCCAGCGTATGGCAAATGGCTGCACTACTGATAGGAAGGGTCAGTGCAATTCCCATAACCACGGAAACAATAATACCCATGAAAAACGGTTGCAGCTCTGTCGCCCACCTAATTAAGTTACCCACGTAGCTTGCCGCCGCACCGATGCCCGGTGCCCACCACATAGCTAAAAGCACACCTACACAAATGGTTACAAACGGTGTTACCAAAATATCTACTTTGGTTTCCTTGGAAACAAGCTTGCCGCACTCTGCTGCAAGAATGGTTATAATCAATACAGCCAACGGTCCTCCAGAACCACCCAGGATATCTGCAGCGCTTCCCACTGTCAAAAGGGAAAACAGCACCAACTGCGGAGCCTGCAGAGCATACCCGATAGAAACCGCCATAGCCGGCCCGTCTACCGCTTTGGCATAATTTCCGATTTCTACCAAAACAGGGATATCAAACTGCTGTCCCAAGGTACCGATAATGGTTCCAATCAACAAAGAGGCAAATAAGCCTTGTGCCATAGCCCCCATAGCATCGATGCCGTAACGCTTGGCTGATACGATTACATTTTTCTTTACACAGAAAGCTGCTACTTTTTTCCACATCCCACATAGTATTTTTTTCATCATGTACTCCTAACCTTGTGTAAGGCAGATTGTCCTGCACATCTTTCGTAAATTTTTTATTACACTAAAACAATCTCTGTTTTCGTACAGTATGTACAAATTCGCGATTATTTTTGGTTCTTGCAAATAAATCCAGTATCTTGTCCACCGCTTCATCCGGCTTCATACCATTTAGTCCACGACGCATCATGGTTACTGCCTCGATTTCATAAGGGTGCAAAAGCAAATCCTCTCGTCTGGTACCGGATTTTGGAATATCAATCGCCGGGAATATGCGTTTTTCGGAAAGCTTCCTATCCAGAATAATTTCCATATTGCCGGTGCCTTTAAATTCTTCATACACCACATCATCCATCTTGGAGCCGGTATCTACTAGTGCCGTAGCAAGAATGGTGAGACTTCCCCCTTCACGCATATTTCTGGCTGCACCAAAGAAACGCTTTGGCATATGCAGCGCCGCCGGGTCCAAACCACCGGACAAGGTACGACCGCTTGGTGAAACGGTCAGATTATATGCTCTGGTAAGTCTTGTTATACTATCCAGCAAAATGCATACGTCTTGCTTATGCTCTACCAATCTCTTGGCACGCTCAATAGTCATCTCTGCCACGCGCTTATGATGCTCCGGCAGTTCATCAAAGGTAGAATGAATAACCTCCACCTTATCACCGCGAATAGCTTCCTTAATATCGGTAACTTCTTCCGGTCTTTCATCAATCAATAAAATAATCAAATGAACATCCGGGTGGTTACGCTGGATGGACTGGGCAACCTCCTTCAAAAGGGTGGTCTTGCCGGCCTTTGGCGGAGATACAATCATACCACGCTGCCCCTTACCAACCGGGCTTAATAAATCCATGACACGCATTGCCACACTGCATCCGGGACGCTCCATCACCATGCGTTCATCCGGGAAAATCGGTGTCATATCTTCAAAATTCAAACGACGTGCATTTTCTTCCGCGTCCATGCCGTTTACACTCTTTATGTATAAAAGGGCACTGAACTTTTCTTTCTCCGTCTTGATGCGGGTATTGCCTCGTACAATATCTCCGGTCTTTAAATTGAAACGACGAATCTGGCTCGGAGCAACATATACATCCTGCTCTCCCGGCATGTAATTATCGCTTCTGATAAACCCAAAACCATCAGCAAGCACTTCTAAGATGCCATGTGCCTCCATACCGCTATCCAAGTTGGTAGGAATGGTGCGTTCTTTTACTTCCCTGCTGTCATCCTGCTCTGCTTCTTTTTTCTCTTCAGTCGGCTGTTTGATTTCTTTTTGCTCCTCAACCGGCTTCTTGATTTCTTCTGTCTCACAGACATCTTTCACCATGTTATTTGCTTCTTTTGCTCCGTTTTTTTCCTGCTCGTCCAACGCAAGCATTGCTTCAATCACTTCACTTTTTCTCATGGTTGAGGTTCCCCTAATACCTCTATGTTTGGCAATTGCCCTTAAATCTGTAAGTCCTAGGGATTCATATTTTTCTCTCATAGGTCTTCCTTTCTATGTATTAACATGTTTAAAATAAATCATTTTGGGAAATAGGCAGGATGAACAATCCCACCTTAGAACTCTGAACTTATTTTGATTATACACAAGAATTATATATTTGTCACTAAAAACCACACCTCTTTTTGGAAAAAAATACTATAATTTACGACAAATTTCCAAAATATTTGTTTTGTTCAGCGACTTGCCTTTCTTGCAAAAATGTTCTACAATCATAACATACTTCATAATAATACGAAAAGAAGGATTTTTTATGACAGAAAGGAACTCTTTGTGGCTGGACAAACCTTACTATTCTCTTAATGCGTACTTCAAGCACGCTTTTAAAGAAAAATGTTATAAAATTGCATTGGACGGTGGGTTTAGCTGCCCAAACAGAGACGGCACCATAGGTGTAGGAGGATGTATTTTTTGCTCCGGATCCGGCAGTGGTGACTTCAGTACGTCCATCCATGAGCACCCTTCTGTTTCCGAACAGCTCCATGCAGGCCTTAGCCTTATGGGCGACAAAAAGACCGGAACAAAATTTGTGGCATATTTTCAAGCCTTTACCAATACCTATGGCCCAATCGGCAAGCTGCGTCGCCTTTATACCGAAGCATTAGATGCCCCGGAAGTTATAGGTATTTCGATTGCCACCAGACCGGACTGCCTTGGTCCGGATGTTCTGGCACTTTTAAAGGAACTGAAACAGACCTACTCCCACAAATTCATTTGGGTGGAACTAGGCTTACAAACCATTCACGCTAAAACAGCCCTCTACATTCGAAGGGGGTACGATTTACCTGTATTTACAGAGGCTGTAAATACACTGCATACACTGGATATTCCGTTTATTGTACACGTGATTTTAGGTCTTCCGGGAGAAACTGGTGAGATGATGCTTAAAACCATAGATTATGTCAACAAGATATCTCCCTTTGGTGTAAAACTGCAGTTATTGCACATATTAAAGGGAACAGATTTGGCTATTGATTTCGAAGCAGGCGCTTTCCAAGCCTTGACAGAAGAGGCTTATTTAGAAATACTGGGGGCATGCATCGCGAGACTGCGCCCTGATATTGTACTTCACCGTGTAACCGGTGATGGTCCAAAGGATTTGCTGATCGCCCCTTTGTGGAGCACCAACAAACGTGGAGTCCTAAATCATTTACATCAATATTTAAAAGACAATCAGATTTATCAAGGAAGGGATTTTCATGAATCAGGAACCATTAACACTTTATAAATTAATTATTTTATATATGTTGGAACAGGTGGATTTTCCGCTGACTACCGCTCATATCACGGAGTTTATTCTTGACCAGGGCTATACCAATTACCTTACTTTGCAGCAGGCTCTCAGCGAGCTTACGGAAGCCGGTCTTGTAGACAGTCAGACGGTAAGAAACCGCACCCGCCTTACCAACACCAAGGAAGGAAGCGAAGCCTTAAACTTTTTTGGCAACCGAATCAGTGATGCCATTCGTGAAGATATTGCTGCATATTTTGTAAAAAATGAAATTGTACTTCGAAGCGAAGTAAATATCCATGCGGACTACTACAAATCCACCAGTGGTGAATACGAAGTCCGCATGGTTGCAAGAGACAAGGACTCTCTTCTCGTAGATTTAACCCTGTCTGTTCCGGATAAAGATATGGCCGGACAGATGTGTGATAACTGGGAAAGAAAAAACCAGCAGATTTATCAGTATTTGATGGAGAAACTGCTATAAGCACTTTCATACATCGCAAACACAGTCTCCATGGTCTTTTTTGCATCTGCCACGGTAAAGTATTTATGCTCATCATAATACTTTTTCAAAAGCGGGGTATGACTGTTGCCCCAGTATGCCTTGCCGGTAGATGGCACTGCATCCTCTGCCAGCAGTTCTCCATTTACCCACAGCTTCTTGTCCATATATCTGGCTGTGCCCTTTTCGAAGGCGACCTCGAAGAACGGCGCAGAGTTTTCAGAGTAGGCATTGGTTGCAAAGAAAACGCCTTTTACTCCATCCTCTAATTCCAGGTAGGCGATAACCGTATCCTCTACTTCGATTACACCAGTTAAAGAATAGTTAAACATATCTGCTTTGACACTTTTTACATCGCCAATCAGATAGCAGAAATAGTCCAGGGTGTGAACGGCTTGATTAATCAGGGCACCACCACCTTCAGTGACCCATTTGCCGCGCCATACACCGCCTTCGTAATAAGCCTTGTCGCGATGCCATGTTAAAATTCCTTTAGCAGCCTTTACAGCACCAAGTTCTCCACTTACCACGATTTCCTTTAGTTTCTGCACACAAGCATTTAAACGATTTTGCAATACCACGCAAACTCGTTCCACGCCTTCCAGTTCCTGCAATGCCTCAAACTCTTCTCTGGTCATAGTAACCGGTTTTTCTACTACCACGTCTTTACCCGCAGCAAGTGCCTTCTTTACCATTTCAAAATGAAGATAGTGCGGAGTACAGATATGAACAGCATCGATGTCTTTATCCTGAAGCATATCATCAAAATCATCATATTCCAACACATCATACTTTTCTTTACACAAAGCCCGCTTACCTGCATCAATATCGCAGACAGCATATAATTTCGCTTGCTCTACCATTTCTAACGCTTTGGCATGTACCGGTCCGATTGCCCCGTAGCCAACTATGCAAACTTTTTTCATATCTATATTCCTTCACCTATATATTTAGTAAAATCCTTTTGTACTCAAATAGTCATAACTCATTTTCATAGACTCAAATGGGTCTCTTTGACAGATATCCTGCTCAACCAGCGCCCATTTTGCACCTGCTTCGTCACAGGCCGCAATAATTTCATCCCAGTCCAGATTGCCTTCACCTACTTCAGCAATTTCCGGTTTACTCTCAAGGTTTATCTTCAAATCTTTAAAATGAATTGCCATGGCTCTTTCACCCAGCTTTTTGATAAATTTCACCGGATTCATACCACCAAACTGCAGCCAGTATGTATCCACAATGAATTTTACTGCATCCGGATCTGACTCTTCTATCAAACGATCCATAATAAATTTGCCGTCAAATTTCACAAACTCAAATGCATGGTTGTGATATCCAAAACACATACCGGCTTCCTTAATTTTAGCTGAAACCTCGTTTATTTCCTTAATAAACTGACTTACACCTTCGGTACTATTTCGATATCTCGGCGGCATAGAACCTACACCGCAAAGCTCGCAGCCCAATATTCTGTTGTATTCCATCACTTCCCCAAGATTATTCAAAAAATCATCGAAATTTCTGTGGGTGGTAACAACCTTTAATCCATATTTATCAAGTACTTCCTTCATTTCTGCTGCACCCAGAGGCGTACCTGAAATCTGTACCAGCTTGTAACCGATTTCTTTTACCTTACGGCAGGTTTCATCAAAGTCCTCTATTGTTTTGGCAAAATTTCTTAATGTATAATACTGTGCACCAATTTGTCTGTCCATATGCTTCTCCAATTCTGCATATGCATGTTCCATACCATGCTTAATATGTGTTTGAATTATCTACAACAACCTGTGATTCTTTCTTAACTATAGTAGAAGTTCTGATTTTCTCCTGTAATAATTCGTAGAATCTTTCATGAGGGAAATTCTTTACATCTACGATTTCGCCGGTCCAGCCGCTTAAATGAATGGCATTGGAAATGGTTAAACCGTTGATACCTTCTTCGCCCGGTGCGAGTAATTCTGTACCCTTTAATACTGCATTTGCAAAATCCTTGAAAATACCCACATGCTGTTCGCCGCCGTCTGTTTTCGCAGGTACAACACATTCCCAACATTCCGGTTTGCCAAATGGTGCAGTATTCACCTTATTATGCTCTCTTTCGGAAATCACATTTCTGTCAAAAGTAATTTTATTATTTTCTACAATAACTCTACCCATATCACAAGCGATTTCCAAACGGTTTGTTCCAGGTGCTTCACCGGTAGCAGTAATATATTCACCGGTTGTACCATTGTCATATTCAAAATACGCCATTACATCATCATCCACTTCAATGTCGTAATACTTGCCAAAACCAACGCGCGCCCAGATTTTGTCCGGCATACCAAACATCCACTGCCATAAATCAAGCTGATGTGGGTTCTGATTAATTAACGCACCGCCGCCTTCCGTTGCCCAGGTGCTTCTCCAAGTACTGCTGTCATGGTACGCCTGTGGTCTGTACCAGTTGGTAATAATCCAGGTGATTCGCTTGATGTGTCCTAAATCGCCTCTCTGAATCATCTGTCTAAGTTTCTGGTATACCGGATTGGTACGCTGATTGTACATAATACCGAATTTTTTGTCGCTCTTTGCGGCAGCCTCATTCATTTCCTTTACCTGCATAGTATATACACCTGCCGGCTTTTCGGTAATAACATGTAAGCCACACTCAAATGCTTCGATTACAAGTCTCGGATGGTCATAATGTGGTGTTGCAATAATAACCGCATCGCAAAGACCACTTTTAAATAAGTCTGTAGCGTTTTCAAACACCGGCATATCCGGATATTTTGCTTTTACTGACTCTAATCTGGAAGGAGCATTATCACACACTGCACCCACTACCATACTTGGCACTTTTCCATTCATAATGTTGCCCACATGGCCACTTCCCATATTACCGAAACCAATGACACCTAATCTTAACTTATCCATAATACATTCCTTTCCATGGCAACTTCAAGCCGTTTTTGTTTGGAACTTTATTTCATCAAGAATCTCGCAAAGAGCACGATATGCAAGAGTAAAGGTACCCTCGCCGCCTTTTGGGAGACCTTCCATTTTGTCATCCAACTCTAAAGCTGCAAGACCCTCGAAGCTGCCAAGGTGTGGTTCCAAAGATAAGAAACCTTGGTAACCACCATTAAAAAGTTCCCTCAGCACATATGCAACATTACCATCACCCATACCTGCCGGAACTACTTTACCGTCTTCAAAGCGAGCATCCTTGATGTGCATATATTCTACATAATCCTTCAAGTTGTCATATGCATAGCAGGTATCCTGACCGCACTGTACAAAGTTTGCAGGGTCAAATACTGCCTTGAAGTTATCACATGCTAATTCTTTCATCAAATCAATGCATCTGTCCGCAGTATCACCATAAATACCTTTTTCATTTTCATGAAGTAAAATAACATCCTGCTCTTTTGCATATGCAAGCATCTGACGAAGACGTGCAAGCACTTCTTCCCTCTCTTTTGCAGTCCATTCATCACCGCCTTCATGGTAAAAGCTGAACATTCTGATATACTTTGTACCAAGAGTTTCGGCAATTTTTACAACCTTCTTAAACACCTCAAAATGTGGTGCAAAATCTTCTTCGATTTTAATTTTACCAATTGGAGAACCAATAGAGGAAACTTTAATCCCATACTGCTCCATCTTGGATTTCACTGTAAGAACCTCATCATCACTTAAGGTAGAAATATTCTTACCGTCAACACCTCTTACTTCAAAATATTTGATATTCAGTTTGTTTAACACTTCAAACTGCACATCAATTGACTTTTCAATCTCATCTGAGAAACCACTGATTTTTTCGTATGCCATAATACTTATCCCTTTCTTCATTTATAATAATATTGTCACAACACTATCTTAAGACATTTTGTAACTATTCAGCACCTTCATAGTCACGATATTTTTACAATAACACATTCTTTACAAAATATCTTTCCTGATTTTGCCTTAAATATTGCAAAAATTGCTCTAATACATTAATATAAATACATAATATCAATGTAGAGGTATGATTATGCGCACAAAATTTTATGGTATCCATGAAAGCTTCTCATCGGACCCGTCCAATGCAACTTTCAAACTCCACAACCATGATGAATACGAAATTCTGCTGTTTTTAGAGGGCGATGCAAAATACGTGGTAGAGGATAAGTCCTATACATTAGAACCCGGCGATATTATTGTAATCCGCAAGCATGAGTTCCATCGTATTTATCACAACAGTTCTGCTCCTTACAGGCGCGTTATTTTAATGGTAAATCCACAGTTTTTTGCAGAAAACGGATGTACTAACTACGAGGCACAGTTTATCAAAGCACCCGTTGGAACGGGTCATAAAATCCCTGCTGATCTGGTACGTTCCAGCGGCCTGTTTGATGCGTTTTTACGGTACAAAAAATATTCCGAAGCCTATACACTTGATGGCCAGTTTCCGGTACTTAAAAGCACCTTAATAGAAATCTTATATTTGATTAATAAAATTACAACCTTCTCCGATGCTGACCTTACA
Source organism: Lachnospiraceae bacterium (assembly GCA_045631045.1). Classification (GTDB taxonomy): domain Bacteria; phylum Bacillota; class Clostridia; order Lachnospirales; family Lachnospiraceae; genus RGIG6307. The sequence goes on along the minus strand of JAZQUB010000055.1, from coordinate 16,893 downwards.
GGGAGCCCGGTTAAGTCCGTAATCTTGTATATCAATAATCACTATACGGAAGATATAACCCTTGATCTTTTGCATGAAAAGTTTTTTATATCCAAATATCATCTGTGCCGGGCTTTTCATAAAGCAACCGGTCTTACCGTTCATGAATACATACGCCGCAAGCGCGTAACCCGTGTCCGTGAACTTTGCGCAGAAAGCATGAGCATCGGCGATGCAGCCGCACAGGCCGGCTTTCGTGACTATTCTTCTTTTTACAGGGCATACCAAAAAGAATACGGCACTTCACCAAGAGAAGATTTGTAGAACCTACAAATCTTCTCTTGCTTCCCTTTTAATTCTTCTTAAATGCTCCTTAATTTTTACCTCGTATCCATTGCCGCTTGGTCTGTAAAATTCCTTGCCGTTTAATTCGTACGGCAGATACTGCTGTTCCACATAATTATTTGGATAATCATGAGCATATTTATAGCCGGTTCCTCGTCCCAATTTTGCTGCTCCTTTATAATGTGCATCCTGTAAATGCGTCGGAATCGGCAGTGACCCGGTAGTTCTTACTGCATCATTTGCTTCAAAAATTGCATTGCAGGAGGCATTGGACTTGGGTGCACTTGCCACATATGCCGCTGCCTGTGACAAAATAATCTGGGCTTCCGGCATACCGATTCGTTCAATAGCCATGCAGGCATTGGTGGCTACCACAATAGCCATCGGGTCTGCATTGCCCACATCTTCACTGGCACAAATCATAATACGTCTGGCAATAAATTTAATATCCTCTCCTGCATACAGCATACGTGCCAGATAATATACTGCCGCATCCGGGTCGGAGCCGCGCATACTCTTGATAAAGGCAGAAATGGTATCATAATGATTGTCGCCGCCTTTATCATAACGCACCGTTTTCTTTTGGATACACTGTCCCGCCACTTCCAGAGTAATATGAATCTTACCGTCAGCACTTCTGTCCGTAGTCATGAGTCCCAACTCGATAGCATTCAACGCATGTCTTGCATCACCGCCGGAAATATCTGCAAGAAATTCCAGAGCATCCTCCTCAATCACGCCACCATACGCCCCCATGCCACGGTCTGAATCATACACCGCAATTCTAATCAGTTCCTTGATATCTTCTCTTGCCAAAGGCTTTAATTCAAAAATTATGGAACGTGACAAAAGAGCCCCGTTTACTTCAAAATATGGATTTTCCGTAGTCGCTCCAATCAAAATAATGGTGCCGTCCTCTACAAACGGCAATAAATAGTCCTGCTGCCCCTTGTTAAAACGATGAATTTCATCCACAAATAAAATGGTTTTCCGGCCATACATACCTTGATTGTCCTTGGCCTTATTTACCACCTCTTCCATATCTTTTTTGCCTGCCACCGTAGCATTAATCTGGGTAAACTCCGCACTGGTGGTTCCTGCAATTACCTTTGCCAAGGTAGTCTTACCGGTGCCGGGAGGACCATAAAAAATAATAGAGCTTAATTTGTCCGCCTTAATGGCACGATACAGTAGCTTATCCTTGCCGATAATATGCTGCTGCCCCACTACCTCATCCAATGTACGCGGACGCATACGCGCCGCCAGAGGTGCTTCCTTTTCCATATTGTTGCTTCTCATATATTCAAATAAATCCATAATAACTCCTAAAAGCGTATGATTACATAAATTATACTACACTTTTTAACAAATTTCTACATATGCAAACGATTTCTCTTGTGTTATACTGAATACATGAGAACAAACGTATTTAAAAACAAACCAACAAATTCCATAGTTTCACCGTCACCGGCGTACATACTTTTCTTTGCATTTCTGTTAAGAATCATACTTGCTGCAGTTTGTAAAGGCTTTGAAAGTGATATTGCCTGCTTTGGCAGTTGGGCACTGAGAGCCTATGAAGGAGGTTTTGGCAGCTTTTATTCGCCGGATGTTTTTACGGACTATCCACCGGGATACATTTATATCCTGTATCCAATCGGTGCACTGCTTCATCATTTTAAGCTGAATATGTTTTCTCCTTTGGGTCTGATTTTATTGAAAACCCCTTCCATATTAAGCGATTTAGGGGCAGCATACCTGATTTACTGCTTTGCTTCCCACCGCTTTCATAAGACTACCGCTTTATTATTATGCGCCATTTATGCATTTAATCCTGCAGTCCTTATCAACTCTGTAGTATGGGGACAGGTAGACTCTATTCTGGTCTTTTTAATATTGCTGTTTTGCCTTTTCATGACAGAAGGTAAAACCATACCGGCTTACTTTATATTTGCTGCGGGTGTTTTATTGAAACCACAGATGCTGGTATTCGCCCCCCTGCTTTTATATGGTATTTATGAATTTGAATTTTTAAAATTCCGAGACCTGAAAAGCTTTTTGATGCATCTTGCCGGTGGCTTAACTGCCATTGGATGTCTCCTTTTGGCTATGCTTCCTTTTGGCTTGGATAAAGTGCTTCCGCAATATACCGACACCCTTGGTTCCTACCCATACGTATCCGTTAATGCCTACAATTTCTGGGCGCTCCTCGGACTGAATTGGGAATCCCAGGACTCCATGGTATTTGGCATGCCTTACAAGACAATGGGTACGTTAATTTTGGTAATCCTTACCATTCTTTCTGCTATCCTATTTGAGTTTCTTAGACGAAGAAAGCATGAAGAACGCTATTACCTTACCGGTGCGTTCCTGATTACTACCACCTTTATGTTTTCCATACGTATGCATGAACGATATTTATATCCTGCCATGCTACTTTTACTGATTACATATCTTCTCAGCCGTAAAATTGCTTTTTTAAGTGCATACCTATGTATTTCTTTTGCACACTTTTTAAATGTTTGGCATGTGTTGTATCACTACGACCCATCCCACTATTACGAAACAGAACATATTGTTATTTATATTTCTGCTATTATGCTTGCTGCGGTTGTGTATTTTTATTGCAAGTTACTTAAGTTTGCAAATGGAAAGGACAAAGAAAATGATGTTGTGACAGACGCCATGTTGTCTTTTTTCAAGAATCTTTCCAAATGCTTTCAGGCACGTAAGCCTATATCATCCGGAAAGTCCATGACCTTTACCAAGTTGGACCTGCTTCTCATACTTGCCATCACCTTTTCCTATGGAGTGGTAGCATTCCTGAATTTGGGTGTCACCAAGGCTCCGGAAAGCACCTATACCTTTACCGCAAACAGTACAATCTCTTTGGAATTTTCCGAGAAAAATCGACCAACAACCCTTTGCTACTATTTACTCCATGAGGTAGACTTATCTTGCGAGCTTACCATTTCCCCGAACGGAACCAATTGGAGCGAACCCAAAACGCTTTCCATGAAGAAGGTATTTAGCTGGGAGCAGGTGGAACTGGACAACGATACATACTTTTTAAATTTGAAAAACACTTCCGATAGCGGATATATTGGAGAACTTATTTTCTTGAATAAGGATGGCGAGGCGGTGAGTCCGTCAAACGCAGTTCAATATCCTGCGCTTTTTGATGAGGCTGATACGCTGCCTGCTTATTTCGATTTTAGAAGCAGTGCATATTTTGATGAGATATATTATCACCGCACTGCCTATGAATTTGCGGAAGAAATGCCGGCCTACGAAATGACCCATCCGCCTCTTGGCAAGACCTTTATTATGCTTGGCACTATGTTGTTTGGCTTAAATCCATTTGGCTTCCGTTTCATAGGTACGTTATTTGGCATACTGATGCTGCCGTTTATGTATTTGCTTGCCCGCAACCTGACCGGCAACAGAATCCTTGGCGTAATGTCCGCCTTGTGTTTTGCCTTTGACTTTATGCATTTTACACAGACTCGTATTGCTACTATCGATGTGTTTATCGTATTCTTTATTATACTTATGTACTACTTTATGGAGCGATATATCTCCCTAAGTTTTTATGATACACCTTTACATAAAACCTTCCTTCCACTGGGTGCATGCGGACTGGCATTTGGTCTGGGTATTTCCAGTAAATGGACCGGTTTTTATGCAGGTGTGGGACTGGCTATTATATTTTTTGCATCTTTAATTAACCGATACCGGGAATATAAATATGCCTGTGCAAACCCAAAGGGAACCTCAAGCGGCATCCTGCATCAGCATATTATAAAAACCTTTGTGCCGAACACCTTAAAAACCATTGGCTTTTGTCTGGTATTTTTTGTGGTGATTCCGGCAGTAATTTATCTTCTTTCTTACCTGCCGTTTAGAGATTATACCTCTGATGGGCTTATTCAAAGAATGTGGAACAATCAATTTGCCATGTATAACTATCACAGTAACCTTACTGCCACTCATCCATACTCTTCTGCATGGCATGAATGGCCTACCATGGCGCGTCCGGTATTTTATTACTCCAAGTCTCTTGGGAACGATATCTATCAAGGCATCAGCGCCTTTGGTAATCCACTAGTATGGTACACAGCCATTCCGGCTGCCATTTATACCTTGTATCTTGCGCTTATAAAGCACAAATCAACGGCTGAGTTTTTAAGTGTGGGACTCTTAACCCAGTTCCTGCCTTGGACTTTGGTAAGCCGATGTACCTTTTTGTACCACTACTTCCCAAGCGTGCCGTTTTTGGTGCTGATGACCTGCTATGCTGCTTCCCAGCTTAAAAAGCACGTAAAACCACGCACCTTTTACGCACTATGCGGCTTATATACCCTGGCTGTCATTGTGATATTCGCCATGTTTTATCCAGTCATTTCCGGCATGCCGGTGTCCGGAGAATACGTGGATACGTACCTGAGATGGCAGGACGGATGGGTGCTGATTTTGAATTAATGCAATAAAATCTGGTCCACGGTTACAAATTCGTAACCGTGGGCTTTCAATTTATCTATAATTTCCAACGCCGCCTCCACACTAGCCTCATATTCATCGTGCATCAATATGATGGAATTTTCCTCAGCCTTATCCAATACTCTTTTCACAATCTGGTTGCTGTTTCCGGTACACCAATCCAATGGATCTATATCCCACAATACCGGAAGCATATTAATTTCCTGTTCTATAGACTTCGTCCAGTCGCCAAAAGGAGGTCTTACATACACCACCTCTTCCTCTAAAATCCCCTCCAGAACGCGATTGGTTTCTTTGAGCTCCTGAATAAAAATTTCTTCTCCTACCGAAGAGAGCTGTACGTGATGGTAGGTATGATTTCCCACTATATGCCCTTCCTCCTGCATCTGTTCAATCAATTCCGGATACAGCGTAGCGTTGGCTCCTGTCACAAAAAACGTGGCTACTACGCCTCTTTCTTTCAAGCCTTCTAACAATTCCGGAGTATAAATGGGATGAGGGCCGTCATCAAAGGTTAATGCAATCTTCTTTAACACATCTGACTTCTCTATGCCCACTATTTCCTTAGCAACACTTACTATTTTTTCGCTGTATCCACTTTTATACAAAAAAAACAGGCCAAGGATTACGGAAACTATCCACAATCTTTGACCTGATTTACGCACATAATTTTTCATATATTCCTCACGGGATTTATTTCTAAATCATATGCTTTTCAGTTTCTTTTTAGAAGCACCTGTCGGCTTATACAAACCGTTTTTGCTGTTCGTCATAATGATAATCAATCTTGGCTAATGTAGCTTCAATCTCACTTCGCTCTACGTCCAAATCCTCGCACAAAGCATCTAAACTAATGCCATAATCACGCAAACGCATATTCATAAAGCTTAATAACATAACCGGGTCCTTTGGTATCATCTCAAAATCCTTTCCTAATCAGTCCTCTCTGCGGGCTTTCAGTGCTCCGTTTTCTACATCCACTACGATGATATCACCCACGGAAACTCCGTCACACAAAATCAAGCGTGCGGCCAGTGTCTCTACCGTCTTTTGCATAAAACGCTTTAACGGACGTGCGCCGTAGATTGGGTCATATGCACTATCCACAATAAATGCCTCTGCTTCCTTTGTCAGGCGAATTACAAGCTCTTTATCCGCAAGACGCTTATTTACGTCTGCCAAAATTAAATCAATAATATGACTAATATCCGCCTTTGTCAATGGCTTAAATAAAATCGTTTCATCCAGACGATTTAAAAACTCCGGTCGGAAGTGAGCGCGAAGCTCCTGCATTACCAAGCTTTCTGCTTCCGGACGAATCTCTCCATCCTCGCTGATACCTTCCAACAAATAGCCTGCACCAATATTGGAGGTCATAATTAAAATGGTATTTTTAAAGTCTACGGTACGTCCCTGGGAATCGGTAATGCGGCCATCATCCAACACCTGTAACAGCACATTGAATACATCCGGATGTGCCTTTTCAATTTCATCAAAAAGTACCACGGAATAAGGCTTTCTCCGAACTGCCTCGGTCAACTGACCGCCTTCCTCATATCCTACATATCCCGGAGGAGCTCCAATCAGCCTGGACACAGAATACTTCTCCATGTATTCACTCATATCAATACGCACCATATTGGACTCATCATCAAACAAGGATTCTGCAAGGGCTTTGGCAAGCTCTGTCTTACCTACACCGGTAGGTCCCAGGAACAAAAAGGAACCAATCGGTTTAGAAGGATCCTTGATACCTGCTTTGGAGCGAAGAATGGCTTCTGTCACCTTCTGAACCCCTTCCTCTTGACCTATGACACGCTTGTGCAGCTCTGCATCCAAATGCAAAATCTTGCTGCGCTCTCCTTCCGTCAGCTTGGCAACCGGGATACCGGTCCAACGGCTGATAATACGTGCAATTTCTTCGTCAGACACATTCTCATGTACTAACGCATGCTCCGCATTACGAAGCTTCTCTTCCTCCTGCGCAAGGCTCTGCTTTAAGCTTGGCAGCTTACCATAACTAAGCTCTGCAGCCTTTTCCAAATCACCTTCCTGACTTGCAAGCTGGATTTGCCTGTTCACTTCCTCGATTTCCTCACGCAGCCCGGATACCCGCTCCACGTCTCGCTTTTCATTGTCCCACTGTGCCTTCAAGCCCTTGAAATCCTCACGCAGCTCAGCCAGCTCTGCCTGAAGAGTAGCCAATCTGTCCCGACTAAGCTTATCCTCTTCTTTCTTTAGCGCCGCCTCTTCGATTTCCATCTGAGTTACCTTGCGCTGTAATTCATCCAACTCGGTAGGCATGCTGTCTAACTCTGTCTTAATCAGCGCACAGGCCTCATCCACCAGGTCAATGGCCTTATCCGGAAGGAATCGGTCGGAAATATAGCGGTGAGATAACGTAGCAGCACTTACCAGTGCATTATCCAAAATCTTTACACCATGGTATACCTCATAGCGCTCCTTCAAGCCACGCAAAATAGAAATGGTATCCTCTACGCTTGGTTCATCCACCAAAACAGGCTGAAATCTACGTTCCAACGCCGCATCCTTTTCAATATACTGTCTGTATTCATCTAACGTGGTGGCTCCGATACAATGAAGTTCTCCGCGGGCAAGCATCGGCTTTAACATATTGCCTGCATCCATGGCACCATCGGTCTTACCTGCACCTACAATCGTATGCAGCTCGTCAATAAATAAAATAATCTGGCCTTCGCTGTTTTTCACGTCTTCCAGCACTGCCTTCAGACGTTCTTCAAACTCACCACGGTACTTGGCACCTGCCACCAACGCTCCCATATCCAGAGAAAAAATCTTTTTGTCCTTTAAGCCCTCCGGCACATCCCCACGTACAATTCTCTGTGCAAGGCCCTCTACTACTGCGGTCTTACCCACACCCGGCTCTCCAATTAACACCGGATTATTCTTGGTCTTGCGTGATAGAATACGAATCACATTGCGAATTTCGCCATCTCTGCCAATCACCGGGTCCATCTTTCCATTCCGTGCTTTCTCTACCAGCTCCTGGCCATACTTATTTAAGGTATCATAGGTAGCTTCCGGATTGTCGCTTGTCACCCGCTGATTGCCTCTGACGGTACTAAGTGCCTGCAAAAAGCGCTCCTTGTCAATGCCAAACTCCGTAAATATGGTCTTAAGTGCCCTATTCGGTGCATACAACAGCGCCATAAACAAATGCTCTACGGAAACATACTCATCCCCCAGGCTCTTTGCCTCATCCTCGGCCCGCAGCAATGCCTTATTCAAATCCGGACCGACCTGAAGCTTTCCTCCCTGTACCTTTACTCTTCGCTGAATTGCCTGCTCTACCGTATTCATAAAATAAGTAAGATTGATTTCCATCTTCTCAATCAGCTTACTTATTAGACTGTCCTCTACAGTCAATAAACTGTAAAGCAAATGCTCCTGCTCTATCTCCTGATTACCATACTCTACTGCCAGTCTCTCGCAGCCTTCTACTGCTTTCATAGATTTTTGTGTAAATCTTGAAATATTCATAACTCATCCTCGCTTTTCTAAAATCAGAATGTTTTACTTGTTCTACATCTAATATAACACACTTTTGTAAATTATCAAGTAATATATTTCTAAAAAATTCATAAATTAATTCACAAACATTTAACATTGTTTTGTAATGTCATTTATTGACAATGCTATTTTCATAGGGTAACATAATAATATATTTTAAATACTTTTCAGAAAAGAGGACATATAAATGGCAGTAATGGATGAATTTAAAGAAGAGAGAGAACGAATGAAAGCACAACCCTTTAAAGTGCGCCTTGCATACTTTTGGGATTACCACAAATTTCATGTTCTGGCTGCAGCATTTGTACCTTTCTTCGTCATTAACCTAGGATACTCCTGGCTTACCCAGAAAGACACCGCCTTTATGGCAATGTTTATCAATTGTTATGCAAATGAAGAGAAATCCGAAGCTTACACCACCGCATTGACAGAAAAGATGGCAATTGATACCAAGAAAGAGGAAATCCATCTGGATTACAGCGTACAGATTACCGGGGGCATCTCCGATTATGAAACCTCCCAGTTAGTAGGCGCGCGTATGGCTGCCAAGGAAGTGGATGTAATGGTTACCGATGAAACTACCTTTGAAGGCTATACCAAAAGCGATGCATTCTTAGATTTAAGTCAGGTTCTTACGCCAGAACAGTACGAATATTACAAAGATTCCTTCTACTATATAGACTATGCACTGATTGAAAGTGGTTATTATGATAATATTGACTATACTACCCTAGAAACCACAAAGGTTCCGGAAACCATAGACCATCATTCACAGGAAGGCATGGAAAAACCGGTTCCGGTCGGCATTTATGTAGATGCTGCGGAAGGCTTTAAAGAAGCTTATCATTTCAAAAGTGGCCAGGACACTGTATTTGGTGTGATTGGCTATGTAGAAGGCGAACACCTTGACCATTCCCTTTTGTTCCTGGACATTATGACAGGACGTGTAGAATAAATTTATAAAAAATCAAATTAACCGAGAAGCTGACCTTCAGTTCCTCGGTTAATCGTTTTTGTGAAGAAGATAGTCGATATAATCAATTGTGTATACCCGCTTTTCCATGATATACTACCTATGATTATAACATTATTAGATTATCAAGAAACATAACAGGAGGATATATTTTTATGAAAATCTGTACTTTGGCTCATGCAGTAACGCAGCATGACAATTATTTTTCCGTGCAGACAGATGCTGTTGAGATTCGACTGATGTTTTTAACCGATTCTATCCTAAGAATTCGTGCCGGATTTGACGGGGATTTTGCAGAGGAGTCCTACAGTTTAGTCATGACTGCATGGGAAGACCGCATGGATGACTTCATGAAAAAATACCGTACACGTGTGACTGCTGCTGAAGCAACTCTGACTGACGGTAAAACAGAAGCAGTAATTCAGGGCAAGCTTTTAAAAGTAGTTGTTGAGAAAGACCCATTCCGTATCTGCGTTTATGATGAAGAAGGTACTCTCATCCATGCAGATATTGTGGATTTGGCTTACCAGGAGGACTCTAATCACAGAAGAATCCATACCAGTGAAATCAATGCCGATGACTGCTTCTACGGCTTCGGCGAAAAGAGCGGTGAGTTCAATAAGGCTCAAAAGTTTATGAGCATGAGCCCGAAGGATGCTATGGGCTACAACCCAAAAGAAACAGACTCTCTGTACAAGCACATTCCATTTTACATCAAATTAAATCGCGTGACTAAGAAAGCTGTTGGTTACTTTTATCATAACACCTATGAGTGTGACTTCGACATGGGTAGAGAAAAGAGTAACTACTGGAAGATGCACAGCCGTTACCGTGCAGATGGCGGTGATATCGATTTATTCCTGATTTCCGGTCCTTCCATGAGCCAGGTTGTTCAGGGCTACACCGACTTAACCGGTAAGTCTGCATTGCTTCCTCGTACAGCATTGGGTTACCTTGGTTCCTCCATGTACTATCCTGAGTTGGAAGCGGATTGCGACGATGCTATTATTGAATTTATCGATACTACCAAGGAAGAGGAAATTCCGGTTGACGGCTTCCAGCTTTCCAGCGGTTACTGTACCGTGGAAACAGATAAGGGTGTAAAGCGCTGCGTATTTACCTGGAATCCAAAGAGATTTAAAGACCCGAAAGACTTCTTTAAACAGATGGGCGACCGAGGCATTACCGTAACGCCAAATGTAAAGCCGGGTATGCTGTTAATTCATCCTATGCTGGAAGAGATGAAGGCAAAGGATATGTTTGTAAAAGCCAGCGACAGCGACGAACCTGGCATTGGTACCTGGTGGGGCGGCAAGGGTATTTTCGTGGATTATACCAAGGAGTCTACCCGCGAACACTGGAAGGCTATGTTAAAAGAGCACGTACTTGACTATGGTACTACTTCTATCTGGAACGATAACTGCGAGTACGACAGTATGGTTGACAAGGACTGCCGCTGCTACTTTGAAGGCAAGGGCGGTACTATCGGCCAGTTAAAATCTGTTATGTCCAGCATTATGTGCCACATTACAGACGAAGCAATCTTAGAATCCACACCAAGTTTAAGACCTTACATTGTTTGCCGTTCCGGTCATGCAGGTATTCAGAAATACGCTCAGACCTGGGCAGGTGACAACTTAACACACTGGGATACTTTAAAATACAATATTGCAACAATTTTAGGCATGGGCCTTTCCGGCGTTGCAAACCAAGGCTGTGATATTGGCGGTTTCTATGGCGTTGCTCCGGAAGGTGAATTATTCCTTCGTTGGATTCAGAATGGTATCTTCCAGCCACGTTTCTCCATCCACTCTGTTAATACAGACAATACAGTAACAGAACCTTGGATGTACAGTGACTTAAAGGATGATATCCGCAAAGCAATTGAATTCCGCTATCGTTTAAACCCATACCTCTACTCTCTTACTTACCGCGCACACATAACCGGTGAGCCGATTATGGAGCCAATGTGCTATGCATTCCAGAACGACCCTAAGTGTTACGACGAAGGCGTAGACTTTATGTTTGGTGACTCCATGTTAGTTGCTAACGTAGTAGACAAGGGCGCTAAGACCCGTAAAGTATACTTACCGGCAGGCACTACCTTCTACGATTTCTACACCAGAGAGCGCTACGAGGGCGGACAGACCATTGAGATTCCGGTTACTTTAAGCTCCATCCCGGTTTTTGTACCAAGCGGTGCAATGATTCCTATGGCAATCAACCAGATGAACAACCTTCGTACCCAGTATGCAACCGGCATCAACCTGTTATGTGCAGCAGACAAGGACGGACAGTTTACTCTGTATGAAGATGACGGCGTAACCATGAATTACGAAAACGGTGATTATTTAAAGACCACTATCACTATGACTGCCGGCGAAAAGACCTACCTTGACTTTACAAGCGAAGGTTCTTATGAAACCAAGGTTGAAAATATGTACATCGACATGATTCATCGTGACAAGGCTCCTTACTGGGTAACCGTAGACGGCAAGCAGATTCCTCATTTCCTTCACAGACGTAAGTTTGAAGATGCGGAATGTGGATGGTACTACAGCCAGCGCTTGAAATCCGTACAAATTAAGTATCCAAATCCAAAGAAAGATTATCAGGTACTTGTATCCTTTGAACAATTCGATATGATTGGTATGTAAAAAAATATGGCAGCAACCTGTGAAGCTACAAGGTTGCTTCCTTTTTTGTTTTCTATATTATCTCTGAGGGATTCATTCCTGTCTCCCGTTTATAACATGTTGAAAAATAAGCCTGACTGCTAAATCCCAGCTTTTCCGCTGTTTTGCTTACCGTTTCTCCTCCTTGAAGCAGCTCCGTCGCCGCTTTCATTTTCAACATTAAAAGATATTTATGAATACTCATGCCGGAATATTTCTCAAAAATACGAATAAGCGTTGACCTACTGGTATTGCAATAACCTGCCACTTCATCAATAGATGGAGACAAACATACATACTCATTCAGATAGGATACCGCTTTGCTGAAAATCTGTGCATCCGGTGTCCTGGAAGTATATCGCAGGCATCCTTCCTCTACAAGAGAAAAGAAAAGCTGATACACATACGTAGTAATCATTTGAATATAATTCCGTGATTCGTAGGATGCCAAAAAATCTTGAGAAAGGCGACCCTCCACCTCTATAACAGGCGATGTGCATTTTTTTTGCATATATTCTATAAGTGACTTAAGGATGCTTTGCTGTGCCTCAGAAAGCCCGAACACTTTATTATAAAAATAATTGCACAACTCCCCGTCCATTCCAAACAGGAATACTAAAAGGACTGCACCATCTTCACTGGTAACATGGTGTTTGTGTGGACTTAAGGGTTGAATAAAAAGGATTTCGCCCTGGGATAAATGATATACACTTTCATCCACCGATGCACAAATGCTTCCCTGCACCACATATTGGCATTCCATCATATTGTGTATATGTCCGACAAAGGAGTAGTCCTGTGAAAAATGCTCCATAAAAAACGTATAAAAGCTATTTATATGCAATTGTTCTATATTTTCATGTGCTATTCTGGACACAACATAACCCTCACTTATTTATAGCTTTTACTCTACTTTAGTTACTTTGATTCCTTGGTCAGAAAATTCTAAACCGGAACCTACAAAATAAATGCCGTCTGCTGCCTTACCTTTCGCAGAGCCAACCACTACGGGACATGGCTGGCCATATGCATCTTTATCACTTCCACACTCATAAATTTCCCAAGTATGGGTATGACCACATAAAATCATTTCCGGTTTTATATGTTCTCTAAGTAGTGCTGTCCATTCCGCATACACTTCTCTTTCGATATCAAAATCACCTTTTTCCGGCGCAGTAAAAGGAATATGACAAATGACAATCTTGTGCATTGCATCCGGAGCATCATATTCTTCTGCCGCATTACGAATTATTTCTTTAATATATTCCGTCTCTTTTTCTCGAAAATCATGGCAACAAACTAAGCCGCCATATTCCGGATGGTAGTCTTCTTTATCTTCTCCACAGTCCAAAACCATCCCCCATACCTTGCTCAGTCGAAAGGTATAGTATGTGCTTCCCATCCTGCTCGGAAAATTTTCAGTGAAGGTCTCTGCATATTTACCACGGGTGTCATGATTTCCTCTGGAAAAAACGATAGGAATATTGCCCTTACTCATACGGGAAGCCAACTCATATACACACCAAATAGCAGATTCTTCTCCATAATGATTTGCAAGGTCACCGTTCAAAATCAGAAAGTCCATTTGGCCAAAAGCCTCGGCAGTTCTTACAGGCTCCTCGATGGCACCATGGTTGTCCGCAACGTGAAATGCCCGAACATGCTCACCGGTTACCGGTCTGAATTCATATTGCTTGCACTGCCAGTCTCCCATTTCCGGAAATTTATGTTTTCTCTCCAGTACAGTCTGAAGATATATGGTATAACACTTTGCCCGATCCAGTGCTTCCATAGGTACCGTAACCTTATGCACTAACGCTTTAGAACGCATAATACCATTGGCTGCATCATAATAAAATTTGCCTGCAACCTCTACCTTCATAATACATTCGCACTCTGTGGGGAGCATAATTTGGTATTCCTTGCCCACTGCAAAAACCGCCGGCGCTATATTCCACATACGCTGTTACTCCCTTCCTATTCCAAGCACTTTCCTTTTATTAACATCACGGATTCCGAAATTCGCAGTACTTCTTGCAAGGAAATATCCCTCATTTCTTTGAGTAACTCTCCTGTATGGCCAAAGAACTGCAAATGATATTTAGCCTCTCCGTTTGCTCTTAATAAAATCTCCGGATACATAGAACCATTTAACAACTGGAAATCGCCCTGTTCTACAACGATTTCCTTTGCGGAGTTTACTGCAAAATAGAGCCTCTCTTTTTCTCCTTTACTATACCATACATCCAACATACCGTCCATTGCAGAACGTTTAAAGTTTTCTTTTTCTACAACGTTTTCAATATACCATTTATTTAAAAAACCAATTAACTGCTTTTTCTCTTCCTCTAATGCCAACAAATCCATAGAGTACGTTGGAATACCTACTGCAAGCATTTTAATAATTACCTTGGCTGCAGATTCTAGTGTATCATAGTTTGTAATAGTCTGATAGTCATTGGCTGCATATGGAGTGTAGCTTTGGATGTATGCAGTTCGAAGGAAATTACCTTCCGGACAATACGGGGTATCACCGGCTCTCATCATGGTTCCATAGGTAGCCAGTCTGCTGCCGCCATAGTTTTGCTTCAGCTCTACCATATAATTTGGTTTTGCCTCTCTGACCTTTTGCCAAATAAGCTCCATGGTTTTTTGCAAAGCTACCACCATAGAGTCTGTATCGTGTTCATGCTCTTTACGGCAACATGCCACATCCGGAACGCAATTGTACAGGTCATATTTTGCTCCGTCGGTATCATATTCTTTTGCCAGACGCACACAGATGTCAGCCATGATTTCACGAGCCTGGGGATTTCTCATACATAATACGTTAAACCCATTGCTTGTATAAACCAATTTACCCTCTGCATTCACCATCAAATGTCTTTTTCTTGCTTCTCTTACCTTTGCCACATCTCCTACTGCATGTGGTGCACACCAGATAATGGACTTGCCGCCTTTTTCCCTTATTTTATGACTAAGTTCTTTTATATCCGGAAACTTTATAGTATCGCTTTCCCAATCACCGATATTCAACTTCAGCTTCTCATCACAATCTAATCCCAAGCCAAACCAGCCATCATCTACAATGTAATTTTTAATTCCAAGCTTAACGCCTTCCTCTACGTTATCCAAAACAATCGTTTCTTTTACCTCTGCTGAATCCCAATCCGTCCAACTGCACCACATCGGATACATACTCTCTTTGGTGTATGGAAATGTGATTTGTTCCCAGTTTTGACGAATTTCATGAAATTCTCTAAGGGTCTCCGTCCAAGGAATTCCGGTGTTTTTCGGCTCATCCATTAAATAAATGCCTTCTTCAAAAACATTTTCTCTATATTCCTCCGGAATCTCCCCCGTAATCTGTAACGTAAGGGTTCGGCTATATAAAGAAAGGGCTCTGCCGCCATGAGGCTCTAAACTTAGAAACTCACGCTCATAATCTTTTCCGATTGCACCAAAACACAAGCTGGAACAATGATCCTGACCGCAGAAAATATATAATGGTGTCTTAATATCATTTACTCTGGTCTCAAAATTCTTTGTCCAAAAATACACCATCTGCTGGGTCATTCCAATAAAGTTTCTGCCACTGTCCGGCACAATCACTTTGTTGAAGTTGCGTAAAGACGTGGAATATGTATGGAATATTCTTTTTACTCTGTCCTGTTCTACTTGGATAGAGATTTTAGAACATACACCTTCTCGTCTTACTTTAACAAGCACACCCTCCCGCTTGTACTCTCCGGTTTCCAGAGACATATTTTCAAAACAATACTCTTTCTTTTTTTCTGTGACAAATTTTAATGAATACATGTTCTTTCCTTTTCTGCACTATACTGTATTTTTTAGTTTCATTATGATTGTACAGTATTTAAAAATGTATTTCCATGTCACGAAGTTTCAAAATTATATGATTTTGTTCCAAAGACAAAGGTCTACCAGGTCCTGAATCTTTGCAGTTGCCATGCATTCTACCGTGTCATTCAGTCCATAGTAAATTTTCACAGTACCGTCTTCTTCTGCAATAAGACCGCCCGGGAAAATAACATTGGTACGGAAGCCTTCGTTTTCTTCATAATCACCTTCCGGTGCAATCAATGGCTCTTTATACATACCGATTACCTTAGAAGGATTATCTAAATCCAATAGCATTACACCTGCACAATAGCGCTTCTGCCACTTTGGCTCCCAACCATTTTTTTCACGCTCCACGTCTTTATCCACCGTATGGAATAATACCAGCCAACCTTCTTTCGTCTTAATCGGAGGTGCACCCGGACCAATTTTGTCATTTGCATACGGAACATGCTCCACGCCCAAAAGAAGTTCTGAATCTCCCCAATATCTTAAATCAGGAGACTTAGACATCCAAATATCAAAACGGTCTTTTCCCCCTCTGGAATATACCGGGAACGGACGCTCTAAACGCACATATTTTCCATTAATTTTTTCCGGGAACAATACCATATTTCGATTATCCGGTACGGTCAGAGACAACACTTCCACGGTCTTGAAGTCATCCGTCACTGCTACCCCACCTCTTACACCATGATTGGTATCCACAGCAAAGCAAAGATAACAACGGTCATCGATTACCGTTAATCGCGGGTCATACACTCGCTTTACATCCGGATCCTTCATATCCTCAACTGTTAAAAATGGCTTGTCTTGTACATCCCAATGAATACCATCCTCAGAAAATGCAATACCGATTACACATTTTCCAAATCGACTGATACCATTAAACTGTGAATCATTTCTAAAAACCATGACATACTTGCCACGAAATTTTGTGACACCGGCATTAAAAATACATTCTGCATCATAAGGAATGTCCTTTTTACTTAATACCGGTTCCCCACC
>JAZQUB010000054.1:0-3025 GCA_045631045.1 Lachnospiraceae bacterium | reverse complement strand
TTCGCGCACCTTAAGCGCGGAGGTCTCACAGAGGTTCCATTAGCCTAGTAACAACGAACTGTGAGAAGTCAGCAGAGCCCATAGTAGTGAAGAAGTCCCTGTAATGGGGATGGAGCGAAGGGGCGAACAATCAATCAGTTGAAGTATGTTCCACTTCGTAGCCGGAGCAACGTCTGTCGATAACGTCAAAGGCGGCAAAGACAAAAGGAGCAGCAGGTGTTGACGGAATGGAATACACCGAGTTGCAGAAACACCTTTCGGAAAACGGCGAAATCATTAAGGAACAGTTGCGGACAAGGAAATACAAGCCGCAACCAGTAAGGCGGGTAGAGATACCCAAATCAGATGGTGGTATAAGGAAACTGGGAGTACCTACGGTTACAGACAGATTTATCCAACAGGCAATAGCCCAAGCGCTGACACCGATATTTGAGGAACAGTTTCATAACCACAGTTATGGCTTTCGTCCAAACAGATGTGCACAGCAAGCGGTCATCAAAGCATTGGAAATGATGAATGATGGACACAGCTGGATTGTGGATATCGACTTGGAAAGGTTCTTTGATACTGTAGACCATGACAAGCTGATGACCATTATAGGTCGAACCATCAAAGATGGAGATGTTATATCTATCATCAGAAAATTTCTGGTCAGCGGAATCATGGTAGACGGGGAGTATGAGGATTCCGATATCGGAACACCGCAAGGAGGAAATTTATCACCGTTGCTGGCTAATATCATGCTCAATGAACTGGACAAGGAGATGGAAGCAAGGGGACTTGATTTTGTTCGGTATGCAGACGACTGTATCATCATGGTTGGAAGCAGACAGGCGGCAGAACGAGTAATAAGGAGTATTACCCGATATATAGAGGAGAAACTCGGATTAAAAGTGAATGCGAGCAAGAGCAAAATCGATAAGCCTAAAGGTATAAAGTATCTCGGCTTTGGATTCTATTATGACTCATTTGCCAAGGAATACAGAGCAAAACCACACGCCAAAGCTGTAGAGAAGTTCAAGGCAAGAATGAAAGAATTGACTTGCCGAAGTTGGGGAGTAGATAATGCCTACAAAGTCAGGAAGCTCAATGAGCTAATACGGGGCTGGATTAATTACTATAAAATCGGAAGCATGAAAAGCCTATGTGAGAAACTTGACGCAAACATCAGATATCGTTTGCGGATGTGTATCTGGAAACATTGGAAAACCCCACAGAACAGAGCGAAGAACCTAATAAAACTTGGTATCAGCCGAAAATATGCATGGTCAATTGCATACAGTGGGGCAAGAATTGCTTACGTGTGCCAACGGGGAGCCATGAATATCGCTGTTACAAAAGAAAGACTAACCCGATTCGGATTAGTCTCCATGTTAGATTACTACATCGAAAGACGAAGTTTAATGTTAAGTTGATTGAACCACCGTGCGTACCGTTCGGTACACGGCGGTGTGAGAGGTCGGAAATTTCTCGTTACGAGAAATTTCCTCCTACTCGATTTTTAAAAGGACTTATGCGTTGAACTGTTCTTGGACTTATGTTACAATGAATTACAAATATAGGTCAGGAGCAGTAACATGGAGATCAGAAAAACCAAAATAGAAGAATTGGATAAGGTGATGGCAATTTATGCACATGCCAGACAGTTTATGGCCGAAGCGGGCAATCCAAATCAGTGGGGCAATATAAAGCCACGCCGGGAATGGATTGCTGCAGATATTGAGAACGGCAATAGCTATGTCTGTGTAGAGAAGGACGAAATTGCTGCCACCTTTTTTTATAGTAATGAGCCGGACCCTATTTATGCACAAATTTATGATGGTGCATGGGTAAATAACAGAGCCTATGGTGTGGTGCACCGCATTGCATCAGCAGGAACTATAAAGGGTGCAGGTTCTTTTTGTCTGAATTGGGCTTTTGCTCAGTGCGGTAATTTGAAAATTGATACCCACCGTGACAATATCATAATGCAGAACACGTTAAAGAAAAACGGATTTGTATATTGCGGAATTATTTATTTGGAAGATGGCGATGAACGCATGGCATTCCAGAAGGAAGCATAGCATGCGGCTATACCGAAAAAGATAGATATCGAGGTAAGAGAGAAGGAAATAATCATGGTAGAAATTTACGGGACTTTGGGACCGGCGTGTGCCAATCAGAGCACACTGGAGCAGATGTTTCAGGCAGGGCTTACCGGGATGCGCTTGAATTTGTCACATACAGGGCTCGTGGAAAGCGCAATGCTGGTCGATAATTTTAAGAAAGCCGCAGAGCAGGCCGGTGTGATACCGCAGTTGCTTATTGATATGCAGGGACCGGAGCTTCGCATTGGTAAGCTGGAAGAGGTGAAACTTCAGGAAGGAGTGCAGGTTATATTGTCCGCTGGCGAGGAAGTATTCATAGGTGGGGCAAAGAAAGATGTGATAATACCGGTTCAAACAGAAGTGTTGGCGGCAGTAGAAGTCGGCGACGAGGTGCTGTTAAACGATGGTCGTGTTGCCCTGAGTGTATTGGGGAAAGGTGTAGACGGTGCAAGTGCCGTGGTAATGCGAGGCGGCACGCTTTCCAGCCACAAGTCTATTAAGATTGTTGGAAAACAGGTGCTTTTGCCGGTGTTGACTGCACATGATGTGGAAAATATTTGTTTGGCAAGAGAATATGGTGTGACCGGACTCATGCAGCCCTTTGTAAAAAATGGTGCGGATTTGGCACAGGTCCGTGAAGTGTTAAAGTTACATGGGGCAGACCATATCAAAATTTTTGCCAAAATTGAAAACCGTTTGGCGGTGGAACATTTGGACAGTATTTTAAAAGAAGCGGACGTGATTATTATTGCCAGAGGGGATTTGGGTAATGACATGGAACTGTGGGAATTACCGGCGGTACAAAAAGACATTGCAGTCGCCTGTATCCGGGCAGGTAAACCATTTGTCGTAGTAACCCAGATGCTTGCCAGCATGGAAGCAAGTCCCGTGCCTACCAGAGCAGAGGTAAGCGATATTTTTAATGCGGTACTGGACGG
>JAZQUB010000053.1:0-23797 GCA_045631045.1 Lachnospiraceae bacterium | reverse complement strand
CCCAATGCGGTCATAGTGATGGAGGGCACGTATACTTACCCCCGATATCTTACTAACTTCATGTACTGTCATCATTTCTGAAATCACCTCTTTCTCTGTGGTAATTTTATCATAAACTATGACATAATGTTAGAGTCAATAGGCTTTTTCATTGGATCTAGCGCCATGTCAAATACTCCTTCAACAACTCAAACGTATTTTTCACGCCATCTACGTGGCTTCTTTCGTAGCCGTGGGAAGCATACACGCCTGCGCCGATAAGGCCGTGGCGTACGTCGTAGCCTGCGCGCAGGGCCGCGTCTGCATCAGAGCTGTAGTGTGGGTATACGTCTACTACAAAGTCCACATTTGCACGTTTTGCAGCATCAATCAGCGCACCAACCACTTCATAGGTGTATGGACCTACACTGTCTTTGGCACAAATGGATACCTGGCGTTCATCGCAGCCAAGTCCTTCGCCTACGCAGCCCATATCCACGCAAAGAATCTCGGTTACATCTGCAGGCACCGTTCCACAAGCTCCATGTCCCACTTCTTCGTATACCGTAATGTGATGGTAGATTTTGCGGGAAGGGGTAATCTGCTCCTCTTTCAACCACTTTGCAAAGCCCAGCAAAATGCCTACGCTGAGCTTATCATCCAGAAAGCGACTCTTAATATAACCGCTCTCGGTAATGCGGGTTCTAGGCTCAAATGCCACAATGTCACCAGGCATAATGCCAAGTGCCAGCACATCTTCTTTGCTCTTTACCACTTCATCCAGCACCACTTCCATGTCCTTATATGTGCGCTTTGTGTCGCTGTAGTCATCATTTACGTGCACGGATGCATCTGCGAGCTGGAAGGTTCCCTCAATTTTGCGGCCACTACGGGTAATCACACGCAAATTTTCTGCTTCCGCATTATTGGGATTCATTCCGCCGAGAGGAGTCAGTTTCAATCTGCCGTTGCTCTTAATTTCAGAAACCATAGCACCTAAGGTATCCAAATGTGCCTCCATTAAAACGGCATCCTTGCCATCCGTTGGACCCAGTTCCACCAGCACACCGCCCTTTATCGTCACCGTCGGTTCGTACCCCAACTCACGATACGCCTGATAAACATATTCTACAGCCTCTTTGGTGTAGCCGCTAGGGCTGTCAATGGCAAGAACCTCCTTTGTCTTTTCTAAAATATATTCTGTGTATTTATCGTATTTCATCTTGTACCTCCGACTGTCTTTTTTATGAATTATAACACATACTAAAAGAATATAGTAAAATAAATTCATTTTACTTTACAAAAAACAAAAAAAGTGCTAATGTAGTAATCGAAACTACATTACATAGAATTAATTGACATATATTTTCATAAAGGAGTAACACATGAAAATTGTAACAGATTCCGCATCCTTATACTCTCCTGAAGATGGCATAAAGAAGGGATTTACCGTAATTCCGGCGTGTGTTATTAATAACGGCCAGACCTACAGGGATTTTGAGGACATTTCCAGTGAAGATTTTTTGCATATGATTGAAAAAGGCGATATACCGACCTCTTCCCAGCCTGCCATCGGCGACGTACTGGAGGTTTTTGCGGACAATACAGAAGAAATTTTGTATTTGTCTATTGGGGATGGTCTTTCCGGCACATATCAAAATGCCGTAGGTGCCAGAAATATTATCGAGGAAAATAGCCACATTCACATCATCGATACCAAAACGCTGGCCGGACCGCAACGATATTTGGTTCAAAAAGCATTAAGATTACGCGATGCAGGCTTAGACCTTGCAAGAATCAAAGGTGAACTTCAGAAATGTATCGAAACCTCTGCATCTTTTGTAATTCCGGCAGACTTTGATTTCTTGAAGCGCAGCGGCAGACTGACTCCCATTGCAGCTAAAATCGGTGGTCTTATTAAGATTGTCCCTGTCATGACCCAGACGGAAGACATGAGACGTATTACACCATTTGCCATCAAGCGCTCCTGGAAAAAGGCCGTGGAAGCAATTATCAGCCACTTCCAGACCCTAGGAGTGGACGATAATTTTATTATCACTGTCGGCCACGCCGGTGCTTATGAAAAAGCCCAGGAAATTTTAAGTCAGATAAAAGAACAATTCCAGACTGCAACGTTGGAGCTATTCCAGCTCTCTCCGGCGCTCATTACCCACGGCGGCCCGGGCTGCGTTACCATTCAAGTAATCCATAAATAACCAAAAACACCCTGAACGTCGCCATAAAACGATGCTCAGGGTGAATTTATATCCTTCTGCAAAATATGTTAAACTATTGTAACTATTTTACAACTACAGATGTGATATGTGGGTTTACACCTTCATACCAGTATAAGAAACCTTCCATATCGATAACATCGCCAATCTTTAAGTTCTTAACTGCAGCGTAAACATCTGTTGTCTTGTCACAAAGGTAAGACTCAACCGTAAAGGTATATGTCTGACCATTTACAGATGCGTTAAAGTATAAGTCGTTGCCGTCTTCACCGGAACCATCCCAGTTGTATAAGAATGCTACATCCTTACCATTTGCATCCTTGCCTGCAGATTCTACTGTCATGCCCTTGAAGGATACAAATTTGTTTTGGTGGTTGATAAGTTCGTCCTTGCCAAGAAGTGCTGTCATATCTTCTGCAGCTGCAACATAGTTGCCTTCCATAATTTCAAAGGTAGCATCCATGATTTCTACTTCACCAGCCCATTCGCCCTTGTAACCGGTAACTTTAATCTTTGTACCAGGTGTCAACTTTGCGTAGTCTTCTTCAGAACATGCCATTTCATAAATGAAGTATGCACCATCTTTGTCCTGTGTGTAGATAGTAGCCTTGTTTTCCCACCAAGACTGCTTAGCCTGAACATAAGTCTCTACTACAACTTCTGTGTCAAGCGCTGCTGCTGCGTACTCTGCATAAGTCATAACGCCTTCGGACTTCACGTCTGCATCGTTGTTTGCTGCTTCGTTAGAACCACATGCCATACAAGCAAATGCAAGAACAAAAGTTAAAAGTAATGCTGTAATCTTTTTCATGTTTCTTCTCCTTTTTCATGTAAAATGATTGTTAAATGTTTGTTTATCTCTAAACACCTAAAATTATACTCTGATTTTTCAAGAAATCAATAGCACTATTGCTGATTTCTTCTGCTTTTTAGAGCTTGCGATGCCACATAAATCACAATAAGTATCCATACAACAGCCAGACTTACCAGCAAAACTTTGGCCTCCGTAGGAAGAGGACCAAGTTCTGCCTTCTCTGAAGACAGGGAACCATTCTGACCATTGAGCTGGTCCAGACGATATAACGCCGTAATATCGCTGTAAAGCTTCTCAAAATATGCCTCATCTATCGTCTGATTTCTACGCACGGACTTTACCGTATTTTCAATCAACTGACCAGCCGCATCGCGAAGGGATGTGGAGCCATTGAACACAGGAGTGACAAAGGTATGGTCAATATTGTCTAACAGCAACTCTGCTGCCTGAATTTTAATAGAATAATACATCTCATTGTCTTCACCGCTTCTGGATAAATAATCCTGATACACTTCCGTTCCCTGTGCTTTTGCAGTTACCGGCACATACCCTTCTGTCTGAGCATATGCAATCTGCACCTCATTGGTCAGCATATACTGGGCAAACAACCAGGATGCTAACACTTCCTGTGAATCCTCTTTATTGAAAATACACATGGACGGGCCCTGAGAAATCATCTGTGGATTTTCGGTATCAAACTGTGGAATCGGCATAACCACCGTTTCAAAATCTATGATTTTGTCCTCTGCAATATCACAAAGCGGTGCATCACTGCCCATCCAGGTAGCCCCCGCAGTAGAGTCCACTGCAAATATACACTGACCTGCATTTAAAAAGTTCGCCGGATAACTGGATATTTTAAAGGTAGAAAAGGCTTTTGTACGGGCATGCTCGGAAATGGTATAAAGCAGTTCCTTGGTAGTATCGTTAAATAAAAGCATCTCTCCATCTTTAGTAGAATACCCTGCACCCTTTTGCTTTAACATCTGAATCATCATATTATCCGTAGATTTATAAAGAAACGGAATCATAACTTTCTGACCGTTCACCAGAAAGTTGCCTTCTGCATCCTGTGCCATGGCAGCCTCGGACACTTCCCACACAAAATCCCAGGTAAGCTTGTCCGGCAAGGTATAGCCCAATTTCTCCACATAAGTCTTATTAATATAGCAAGCCTCTGTGGAACGCATATAAGGAATCGCGTAATAATGCCCGTCAAACGCACATTCCTCCAAAAACTGAGGAATAATTTCTTCCTTTGTCGGTGCATCAAAACGCACCTCACTTCCTCCAAGACCGTATTCTGCATTTGCAAATAATTCTTCCAAAGGCACTACTAAATTTATTCCCTGCAAATAGGTTGCAATGTGGTCCGGATAGGTAATGCATACATTTGGCGTGGTATTGGTAGAAATATTGGTAATTACATCGTTGTAAATTTTGCCGTAATCGGTATACAGACGCAAATTCACTTTAATATTCGGATATAATGCTTCAAAATCTGCAATAGCCTGCTCATAAATATCCGTCTGGGTCTTATTCGTGTCGTTTTTGGCCCAAAAGGTAATCTCATATTCCTTGGAGGTATCAAACGCTTCCGGAATTACAAACGCTTCCATCCCCTTAGAACCATGACATCCTGTCATCATAACCACACTGCCTACCATCAGAAGAAGCAAAAACAGGCGTGATTTCAGTTTGTTCCATATCATCATCCCTTGGTACCTCCTCTGGACACACCATCCATAACTTTTTCACGGAATATCAAAAACAGTACAATTAACGGAAGCGAAATCACCACAACCGCCGCCATCATGGCCGGAATATTTTCACGACCAAAACCATTTTCACGAATTTCCTGAATACCGTTGGATACCAGAAAATAGTTTTCATCATCCGTAATCAGTCGCGGCCACACATAAGAATTCCAGCACTCAATCACCTTTAAAATTGTAACGGTAATCAAAGTCGGCTTGGAAATCGGTATCATAACCTTCCATAAATACTTCCAATCACTGGTACCATCCACTTTTGCCGCATAATACAGCGCGTCCGGTATCTGCTCAAAATTTTCCTTCAGTAAATAAATATAAAATACAGACGTTACAGACGGCAAAATCAACCCTGCAAAGGTATTTCGCATATCCATATTGGTAATCGTCACGAAGTTTGTAATAATTACCAGCTCATTTGGAATCATCATTAAAGAGAGAAACAAAACAAATACCATATTTTTCCCCTTAAATTCCAATCTGGCAAAAGCAAATGCCGCCAAAGTTATTACGACCAACATAATGGCCGTGGTCACAATCGTAAAAATAGTGGTGTTTAAAAAGTATCTTCCAAGCGGTACCTGAGTAAAAGCGTCCACATAGTTTTGCATGGTCGGTGTCAACGTAAAAAATTTAGGAATATACTCGGAATTGTATTCTCCATAGCTTTTAAAAGACGTCAAAATCATCCAATAAAAAGGAAACAGTACAATAAGTGCCCATACAGCCAAAAGAATGTATGTAATCGTGTTGGATACTTTTTTGCGGGTTTTTGCATGTTTTTCTATTTTAGCATAATCAATTGCGTTTCCCATACACTCCTCCTTAATAATGTACCTTCTTTTTGCTGATTAACAGGTTAATACATGTTATGGTCAATACTATGGTAAACAAAATAATCGCTGCTGCAGATGCAAAGGACGGATACCCGCCGCTGTCGCCGTACAGCATGTCGTATACATATCCTACAATAGTGTTCATCTCCGCGGCATTCAGGTTTGTCCCAAACAATGCCACCGCATCGCTGTACGCTTTAAATGCACCTATAAAACCGGTAATAATCAGGTAAAAAATCATCGAGGAAATCATTGGCAAAGTAATCCTTCTGAAAATCCTGAATCTTGAGGTTCCATCTACCCTTGCCGCATTGTAATAGTCCTTATTTACACTAGCAAGAGCACTTGTTAAAATCAGAATCTTAAAGGGCATAACAATCCAGATGGTGTATAGGCAAAGCACAAACATCTTTGCCCAGTAAGGTCCGTCAATAAAGTCCACACTATTGCCTCCGAACCACCGGATAAACATATTGATTAAGCCGTCGGAATACGCCGTCTTTTTAAATAAAATCATAAATACCAGACCAACTGCCAGAGTATTGGTCACGTATGGCAAGAAATAAATAGTCTGAAACCAGTCCCGCACCTTTTCAATAGAACTTAATCCAACGGATATAAGGAGTGCAATGGCTGTAGACAACGGTACGGTAATAATTACCAAAATAAAGGTGTTTTTCAAAGCCTGCAAAAAATACGGGTCATGCAGTACATAATCGTAATTATAAAGACCCACCCCGAAAAAAGTCTGAGAGGCTGAGTTATACCCCTCTTCAAACGAATAAACAAAAACATCAATCAGCGGATAAACCATGAAAACACCGAGAAATAGGATGGCCGGCAACAAGTACAGCCAGGCTTTCATGCCGCTTTCTTTATATTTTTTTAACATATGCCTCTCCTATCTGCCCAATCAAAAGTAAATGCGTTCTTCTGTTTCCTTGTGGAACAGGTGCACTTTATGAGGCTTCAAAGAAAATTTCACTACTTCTTTTTCTATGTCAACTTTATGGTCTGTGCTGATAATAGCACGGATTGGATTACTGTGGCAGGCACCGTTCGTGGAAAGTACACTATAATCACGTCCCATTACTTCTACACCGCTTAATTTACAGGAAAATGGTCCATTTTCATCCGGAATAAAGCCTTCCGGTCGAATAGCAGCATAAACCGGCCGGTCTTCTACGCCTGGCACCTCTAAAACAGCATCTTCACCTATGTATAACTTACCGTTCCTTATCTGTGCATCAAATACATTGATAGGCGGAGTGCCGAGGAATTTGGCTACAAATAAATCAGACGGGTCATCGTATACCTCCTGAGGCTTGCCCACCTGATGCAGCGCTCCATCCTTCATTAC
The DNA here is from genome assembly GCA_045631045.1 of Lachnospiraceae bacterium. GTDB lineage: Bacteria > Bacillota > Clostridia > Lachnospirales > Lachnospiraceae > RGIG6307. The sequence goes on along the minus strand of JAZQUB010000053.1, from coordinate 16,802 downwards.
AATAATCATGTCAGAAATACTCATGGCCTCTTCCTGGTCATGGGTAACAAAAATAGTCGTAATGCCGGTTTCTCTCTGAATTCTGCGAATTTCTTCTCGTGTTTGCAAACGAAGACGCGCATCCAGATTGGATAAAGGTTCATCCAATAAAAGTACACGCGGCATCTTCACCACAGCACGGGCAATGGCAACACGCTGCTGCTGCCCACCGGAAAGTTCAGATGGTTTACGTTCCAAAAGCCCGTCAATTTGGACTAATTTCGCCGCATGCAATGCACGCTCACTCATTTCTTCCTTGGTAAGCTTGTCCTTGCCTTTTAAATTCTCTAATGGAAACGTAATATTCTGCTTTACCGTCAAATGTGGATACAGTGCATAATTCTGAAATACCAAGCCAATGCCACGGTTTTCCGGCGGCAGTTCGGTCACATCATCCTCGCCAAAGAAAATTTTGCCTTCTGTAGGCTTTAATAAACCGCTAATCAAATTCAGCATAGTACTCTTGCCGCAGCCGGAAGGCCCCAAAAGCGCAACCAGCTTACCATCCGGAATTTCAATATCAAAATGATCTACCGCAATAACATCACCTTTTTTCTTTTTATCGCGATTTGGAAATTTTTTTGTGAGATTTTGTAAAATAACTTCCATGATTTGCTCCTATAACTTGTCTTCTGCATATATTGCGCGGCTTCCACCGATAAATTTCGCTCTGGTACGTGCGCAAACCACATGAGCCTCGCCAATACGATTTGGGCTGATACGCACAGGTACTGCAACATCTTTTAGATGCATTCCAATCAGTGTGTCACCGATATCCATGCCTGCATGGGCTTTGATATGCTCTACTGCTACCGGTTCTTTAAACATCTGATACGCTACTGTTGCAAAGGAACCACCTGCTTTTGGCTGTGGTACCACATTTACTTCCTCATAACCATACCGCTCTGAAACTTCTGCCTCTAAAATCAACGCTCGATTCAGATGCTCGCAACACTGTGCCGCCAGATATACGCCCTGCTCCTGTACTGCACGATAAATTCCCGAAAATACTGCCTGCGCCGCCTCCGGACTGGACATAGTGCCAATCCTGCCACCTATCACTTCACTGGTGGAACATCCCACCACAAACAACTGACCTTTTTTTATTTTTGCAATATCTAATATTTCACGGGTTGCTTTATAGCTTTCCTGCTCCAATTTTTCTAATATTTCCATAACAATCCCTCTTTTCATTCTTTTTTAAGCAACATCTTATCATTTCATGCATTATAATATGTATATTATACCATTACTTTTAAATTTTACCATATAAAAATGACGCATTCTGGCACTTCAACATTACCTAAACCAGTGGGGAACTGCACCTAATATGCAGTTCCCCACTTTATTTAAAATTTCCACTTATTTTCCGGCCTGTGCCGCCTCTCCCAATTTATCTATGATGTATTTTCCAATACCTTCTGCTGTACTGATATCGTACTTTTCGGCCACATTTTTGAAGTACGCTTTTATTGACTCTTTGGAAATCACTTCACTAGAAGGTTCATCTGCTAAGTACCCCTTTCGTGCTTCCTTCCATGGCGTTTCATTATGTGTAATCTGTTCTAATACTTTACCACTATATATACCAAAAGATTCAATTACTAAATCAATAACCTTTTTTTCTTCATCCGCCAACTCCTGAAAACGATTTTTAAACATTACGAACCGTGGGTCATCAATCGGATTATACTTAAATGTCTTAAACATTTCATATACTGGTTCATAAGCCGGCCCATGCACCCATGCCTGACAATCTTCTCTATAAAGAGGCTTACCAAACAGTGCCAATAAAATCCCCTGTATAAAGTAAAGCATTTTCTGTAGAGCCAATGGTGTCACATCTGTGGTATGCTCAAAAATATATGAAAGCGTTGACAACATTTCATTGGAAACAGTAAACAAAGAAGCTAATTCCTTTGCTATATTCATACTCTTTCGATATGCTGTTTCTCCAATCTTTTCTCTATTTACCTCCAACCGCTCTACCATATACTGTGGTGATGCCAGTGCCATTTTAATTATATCAGAATATTCCTTAGAGGGAATCTGTCCTGCAAGATATCGAGTAATCGTAATCTCTCCAAAACCAAGTGCTAATGAAAGTGGTGCTTTTCCAATATTATAAATCTCCATCAACTTTTGAATATCCGTAACACTAATAATTCCTTCTTTCTCGCGATACTGCTCATCAACCTCTCTAGCATTTAAATCCATAAGTCCCGGAATAAAAACTTCATTCCCGCATACACCACACAAAGCAATTGTAATATTAAATACATATTCCTTATCTTTAATACATTTACTGTATGGTACTCTGTTCAATTCATATACCGTTTCTTTTCTACATTCCGTACAAATACATTTTCTTCCCTTATTCATCATATTTTACCCCTATTCTATTAACCTATTTAAACTTATACTTTAACGGATATTCTTGCTTATGAAACGAAATTACAATTAAATACGAATTACTCCATTTATTAAACTTTATATATAAAGATATTTTTTCCTCTTTCTTTCCAAATCTAGGCATTAAAAATATATCTTTTCCAAAGATATATAAAATCTCTTCTGGATGTTGGGGATGATCATTCACAACTGCATCGGAAAAATCATCTGCAGTTAGTGATAACAGCACCTCCTTACGTTTATCTTCTGTAAAAACATAATCAATAAACAACTCTCGATTTTTGTCACGTGGTGAGACCTGATACCGTCCTTCTTTTACGGCAGTTCTCACATCAGCGAGATAGTTTTCTACTTCGCTTCTGGTAATATTCATGTATTTTCCCCTTTATCATATGATGTATTTTTCAAATTATTCTATCATTATTTTATGACGGTGATTGCTTTTTGTCAATACCCTATCAATATATAAATATGGATTTAGAAAAAAATTCCATTCTTTTTTCCCGTACTTATGCTATAATCCCCTTATACCCACTTTTTAGGAGGACACATAAGATGAACACATCTCAGATTAATCAAATCTTCGCAGATACTGCCTATGTGCGTATGGGCGGCAGTGCAGAAGAATTAGCATGTGCAGAGTATTTAAAGGACAAATGTGCAGAGCTCGGTTTAAAGGCGCATTTGGAAGAGTTTGAAGTTGACATGGCAAATATGAAAAAGGCTGTGCTTTTAGTAGACGGTAAGGAAATTCCTTGCAAGGGCTATTTCAATGCAGGCAGCCATGACGTGGAAGCGCCGTTTTATTATATGCCAAATGTGGATGCCTGCTCTTTGGCGCAGTGCAAGGGCAAAATCGTAATGTCAGACGGTTACATGGGCTATTGGAAGTATCAGGATATTTTAGAAAATGGTGCCGTTGGATTTATTACCTACGATGGTAATGCCAACTACGTAGACGAAGATATGGACCAGCGCGAGCTGCGTTCTTTTGTCAGCAAGGGCAACAAACTCCCCGGCGTAAATATCAATGCCAAGCAAGCAATTGAACTGGTAAAATCCGGAGCACAGACAGCACGTATTATATTAGAGCAGGAAGAATACATTGGTAAATCTCGCAATGTAGTGCTGGACCTTCCGGGAGAAATTGACGACATGATTGTGCTTACGGCACACTATGATAGTACCTCTCTTTCCCAAGGTGCCTATGACAATATGTCCGGCAGCATCGGCCTTTTGGCTATTGCAGAGAAGTTTGCAAAAGCTCCCCACCGCTATGGGCTTCGTTTTATCTGGTGCGGCTCCGAAGAACGCGGTCTCTTAGGTGCCAAAGCATATGTAGCTGCCCACGAAGAAGAGTTAAAACACATTGCTTTCAATATCAATTTAGATATGATTGGCTGCATTATGGGTGAATTCCTTGCCTGCTGCACCTCCGAAGAAAAATTAGTACACTTTGTGGAATATTTTGCAAGCATTCAGGGCTTTGGCATGAAGGCATACCAGGGCGTATACTCCAGCGACTCCACCCCATTTGCAGATAAAAGTGTGCCTGCCCTTTCTTTTGCACGTATTGCCCCACAAAATACGGCAACTATCCACAATTCCTACGACACTGCCAAGGTTATGAGTGCAGAGCAGATGGTTAAGGATATCGACTTTATAGGTAAATTTGTGGAAGCTATGGCCAACGCAGGACGAATCCCTGTTTCCAAGGAAATTCCGGAAAACATGAAGGAAAAATTAGATAATTATCTTGGACGAAAGCGGGAGAAGAAGTAAAAAGGAACGTTATAAAACCCTCCTAATTAAGTACATTCTACAATTAATAAGATGTACTCAATCGGGAGGGTTAAAAAAATTTACTACAAACTCTATATTAAAAGCTCCTTATAAGTTCAAATACAAAAGCTATTGTAACACATGCAAATATATTTGAAATAAATGCCAAACTGGCTCCTATTTCACAATTTTCTTCCACCAGTTTCGGAAATACAATCGTATTCAATCCACAAGGCATTGCATAAAGCAACACACAGGTCTCAACAACTTGAGTACGACATACCAGACTTAGTAAATATCCAAGCGTAATAGGTATTACAACCAACCGCAATATCACAATAATATATGTAACTTTATTATAAAGCAGTTTTTTCAGATCGAATTCTGAAATCACAATACCTGCAAGCAGCATGCTGACTGGTGCCATACAGGCACTGGCTTTGTTCAAGACAGAGTAAATCGTTTCCGAAAGCGGTATTTGTATAATTCCTACAAGTATTCCCACAAGCATCGAAAGAACCACCGGATTCAGCAATTTTTTCAAAGACAAAGGACGTTTTGTAAGCATAGCAAAACCTATTGTATAAGTATAGCATGAAACCGGAAGCGCAAACATCATAAGATTCATGAGACCGCTTTCCCCTAGAATACTCTCTGCTAAAGCGTAGCCCATATATCCATAATTAGGAATAATAAGCGAATACTCATAAATATGCCTTTCATAAGCATTTTTTGAAAAAATCTTTGCAACAAAATGCATCGTAATCGCAAGAACGAGTATGACGACCAGTGAAGTAGTCAATATTTCGAAATTACCTGCAATATAAGCAAGAGTAAAATTTGTGGAAAATGTCTTGATTATATTGCAAGGTAAAAATAAATATACCAATAGCTTTGAAAGTATTTGACTTTGACACGAATCTATGATCTTGCTCTTAGACAAGACATAGCCGGAAGCCGCAAACAGAAAAAGTATGAAAACTTGTTGAAAAATAATTAACATATCAAATACTTCTTTTACCTCCTAATTATATTTTCGCTGAGAACGACGGTATGCCGTCGCCGATTCCCCCTGTATTTGTTGAAATATACGTGAAAAATGGCCATAATCGGAAAATCCCACTGCATAGGCAATTGCGTTTATGGACATATCAGTGTCACGAAGCATGCGACAAGCGTGGTAAATACGCTGTTTACGGATGTATTCGGCAATACTGCATCCCAAATATTCCTTTGCAATCGTGTAAAGCCGTGTTCGGCGTATGTGAAATTCGGCGCAAATATCCTCTACCGTGATGTTCTTATCAAGATTTGCCTCGATAAAACTGTCCATATGGCGTATAAACTCACTTTTTGCAGGAGTTACCCACTGATTGGACAGCAGGTAGGAAAGAAGGGCTTTTAAAATGGTAATTGCCGCATCCAGTTCTGCCGCGGTTTTCACCGGTATCTGCTCAATCGCTTCTACAATTCCCGGAAACTCCTCTTCACGAAAGCGGCGGCGCAATTGCTCCCGTGTGCGCTCTGCTCTCTCCTGCATTAAAACCTGGCCAAACATAATAAAGCCTAAAATACCGTTGCTGTCATAGATAGGAACTACAGCCTCGGAAAGACCTAAGTGGCAACGGTAATGGGTAATCTGTTTTGCTTTTGCACAAAGATTAAAGTTTTTTTGGTCGCAATCCGCACAGCGCTGATCCCAGACCGGATCTTGCCCAATCAGGGTACAGAATTTAATATACGACTCCGGATAAGCTATAAGCGTCTCCCCATTCTTGTCAAATAAAACGATTTTTATATTGGTAAGTGTATAAAAATCGCGAAAAGTCTTATACAAATTTGAAATGTTTATATTAAGCATGTTTTATCACCACTTTAATTTTATCATATGAAAAAGATTAATTCAATACAATTCTAGGGTAAATTTATCCGCTTTTGAACGAATGTTATGCAAAACGGACGAATTCCCCTTTTTTTTCATTATATGCAAATGATACCATACAATAAAGGATGGTGATTAATATGAGACTTGACAGTAAGGAAGGGCGCAATAGAGCCTATCACTACATCGGGAATACCTATCAAATCGGCGGTACACGCCACTATCGTTTGGATGACGGCCCCTCCCACGATTGCAAATGTATTGATGTCCGCACGGGAAGTGGTCTGGAGTATACGGTGGTCTGTGACCGCGGCCTTGATATTTCTCTTGCATCCTATAAGGGAGTAAACCTGGTTCACCTTACTGCGGGCATGGAAACCAACCCTGCAGCGGTAGACCCTTGGGAGGCCGAATGGCTTCGTACATTTTCAGCAGGCCTTCTTACTACCTGTGGTCCCAATCATTTAGGTAATGCCTGTGAGGATCAGGGCGAGAAATTGGGGCAGCATGGAAGATGGTCTTCTCTTGCCGGAAGACAAGTTGCAGATCTTACGGATTTTGAAGAGGGTAACATCGAAATCCACGGCAGACTTTATGAGATGGTGACTTTCGGTCATAAAATTGCCATTCGCCGCAAAATAACATCTGAATTTGGTAAATCCTTTATTGTAATTGAGGATGAAATCCGCAATGAAGGAAGTAGTCCTGCTCCACTTACAATGCTTTATCACATCAATTTCGGATACCCGTTCTTAAGCGAGGATGCAACGGTTCATATTCCTTCCAAGGAGTGTGTTGGCTGTGATGAATACACCATGGATAAAATTAGCGAAGTAAGCTCTGTCCAAGCACCAGATGGCAGCCATTTTGAAAAGAACTATACCCATACATTTGACAATGAAATGGTTACCGCTTATATTCACAATCCTAAAATAGCGGGTGGACTTGCGGTATATGTTAAATTTGATTCCCAAGCACTGCCATATATGACCCAATGGGTACTTGAAAATATCAAGGATTACGTTGTGGCAATTGAGCCGGCAAATGTTCCCTGTGAGCCAAGGTGTGTTCTGCGAGAAAGGGGATTATTACCTGAAATTGGGCCGGGTGAAAGCAGACGATTCCGCGTCGAAATCGGAGTCGTTGAGGGCAATGAAGAAATTGCTGAAACACTATGTAAATAACAGGTTACCTGCAAAGATGGGATACCTGCAATCAGGAGAGAAAAAATATGAAATATGGTGAGCTTTTTTTACGATTCCCCGGATTTAAAACAAGAGCTGTAACTTTTAGCTTTGATGATGGCTCTATAGACGATCGCCAAATGGTTGAAATACTTAACCGCTACGGCATTAAATGTACATTTAATATCAACAGCGGTAAGATAGAAGGAAATGCCAAAAAGGTGCAGTTTGAGGAATTTGAAGAGCTTTACAAGTGTCATGAAATAGCTTCTCATACATACACGCATCCGCATCTTAATAATCTTGATTTAGGCGGTATTACCTATCAGATTATTAAGGATAGAGAGACTTTAGAAGAAAAAACAGGCAAAATCATAGAGGGTTTTGCATATCCTTTTGGACTAAGAGAAACAGACGGTATGGTAGATTGCATTAAAAATTCCGGTATAAGATACGGCAGAACTGCTGCTGCCACACACCAATTTGACTTGCCGACCGATTATCTTCGTTGGAATCCTACCTGCCATCAGGCGGATCCGAAATTACCCGAATTAGCAGAAAGCTTCTTTAAGCCTGACGATATGGAGCCTACGTGGAGAATTAAGCTGCAGCTTTTCTATATCTGGGGGCATTCCTATGAATTTAAGGATAAATGGGAGCAATTAGAGCGTATATGTGAAACCGTTGGAGGTCGTGATTATGTATGGTATGCTACCAACGGCGAAATTATAGATTATATATCTGCCTTTAAAGCTTTGCGTCGCTCGGTAAAAAGTAATATCGTATATAATCCTACCGATACCGATATTTATGTGAGAGTGTGTGGTAAAGATGTTTTACTTAAAAAAGGTGAAACAACAGTAATTGAATAGGGTGAGATAATGTCGGATTATAAGTTGGGTCTTATTTCTGTTTCTTCCAGAGATAAATCTCCCAAAGAAATTCTTTTGGCTATGAATTGGGCAGGACTCTCCTATATAGACTGTTGTTCTTACGGTACATATTTTAAGTTTGGTATCACATCGAGCATATACACGTTTTTAACTGGAAGGAAAAAAATGTCCCTTGCATGATGCAAAGGATATTTAAGAATAAAAAACAGGTAGTTTTTGACACTACCTACAATCATAAGGAGGAAATTAAAATGATTCAATCAAAAACAGCATTTGTAGTGTACGGTGTACACAAAGATGGTCTTTGTGACCCGGACGGAAACTTATTTATTGATGAGAGCATCATCAATAAATCCAAGGAAGCCCTAAAAAATGAGGGCATTGACCTTGTGGAAGAAAAACTGATCATCGCTACCAAGAAGGAAGCTCAGGATGTGATTCTTCCTTTAGCTAAAGATGACAGCGTTGACACTCTTGTGTTATTTTCCGGTACATGGGTATGGGCGGCACACATGATCGCATCTATCCGTGAATTTGCAAAAACCGGCAAAGGTATTGTTATTTGGACACATGATGGTTCTCAAGGCTGGCGTCCTGTTGGTGGACTTGTTCTTAGCGCAGCGCTTAACGAGGTTGGCATTACACACAAGTTCGTTTATGGTGGTACTGATGATATAACCAATGTAAAGAGAGTCGCTAACTATTGTAAAGCTTCTGCTCTTAAGAAAAGTATGGAAATGACAACCCTTCGTACATTTGGCGGTCGCGGCATGGGTCAGACCTGTGGCGTTGCAGATCCTTCACAGTGGATGAAGACTTTCGGTATTGATATCGATACTCGCGATACCTACGATTTGATTGAAACTGCGAAAGCAATTCCACAGTCTGAGGTAGATGCAATGTGTGATTGGATCGACGCTAACTTTAACACCCCTGTAGAGCGTGTTGACGGTAATTTACGTTCCATTCGTTTATACCTTGCAATCAAAGCATTAAAGGAGAAGGAAGGATTCGATTATTATACCATTCAGTCTTTCCCTGGCATGGGTGACTATTATGCAGCTACCTGTTTTGCACAGAGTATGATGTTAAATGACGGTGTTCCTACTGCTACCCTTTCTGACTTTAACACTTGCCTTACCTCCATTATGATTATGGGACTCAGTAAGGATCCTATTTACTATGGTGACCTTCAGCATGTGGACAAGAAGAAAGGTGAGATCAAGATCATTGGTGATGGTGCAGTTCCTCCTTGTCTTGCAAATGAAGCAGGTGTTTCTCTTGCAGGCCACGGTATTCCTACCGAAGGTGAAGCAGGCGGTCTCTCTATCGACCTGGTATGCAAGAGCGGTAAGGGTGTTCTTGCACGTCTTAGCCGTATCGATGGTAAGTTCAGAATCGTGGTTGCTCGTTGCGAAGTTGTACAGCCGGATGCTTCTGAATTGGAAGCACGTCGTCATGAATGTGGTATTCCATTCTGGCCTCATGCATTCGTTCAGGTAGAAGGCAATGTAGGCGATATGGTTGAAAATTGGAACAACGAGTATGGCTGCCTTGGTTATGGCGAGGATCTTTATGATCAGATCATTGACTTTGGTAAGCTTATGGGCATTGAAGTCGTTGCTTTCTAAGGAGTAAATTATGAAATCAGCAGAAATTGTTCGTGCGGCCCTTAATGCCCACACTATTATTCCCGCATTTAATATTCCTTATCTCCCCATGATGGAGCCTGTTACCCAGGCTATAAAGGATGAGGACTCCATCGCCATGGTGCAGGTTGCACGTCTTGAGTGGGAAAAGTTTGAATCACAAAGCCCTGAGGCAGTTGCAAAGGAATACTTTAAGCACTGCAAGGAAGGTTATACCTTACTTCATTTAGACCATGTTCCTGCTATTGATGAGGATCATCTCAAGGTAGATTATATGGAGATTTTAAAGCGTGCACTCGATGCAGGATATCAATCCGTTATGGTGGACGGTTCACGCCTTTCCCTTGATGAAAACATTGAGACTACAAGAGCTGTTGCAGAGCTTGCCCATTCTTTTGGTGCTGCTGTTGAGGCGGAACTGGGTGCTGTTTCCGGTCATGAAGGAAGTGGTATCGGCCTCAGCTATGAGGAGCTCTTCACAACCAAGAAAGGCTTTACCGTACCTGAAGAGGCAGCACGTTTTGCAAAGGAATCCGGTTGCGACTGGTTAAGTGTTGCAGCCGGCAGTTTCCACGGCGCAATCGCTTCTTCCACAAAGCATCTGAAAAAACCAGAGGCACGCCTTGATATTGACCATATTCATACACTTTTCAAGGCTACCGGTGGTCTGCCTTTAGTACTCCATGGCGGAAGCGGTATTAAGCAGGATTATATTCTAAAAGCCATTGCGAATGGTATCGCTAAAATTAACGTAGGTACCGAAATTCGACAGCCTTATGAATTTGCGTTAGAAGAAAAACCAGGCGACATCGCTTATGCACAACAAAAGGTGTATGAACGCACTCGCTGGGTAATTCATGACTTTTTACATACAACAGGAAATCACTCAAAATTGGGAGGAATCTAAATGTATAGTCTTGGTATTGACATTGGCGGAACCGGTTGTAAATGTGTGGCATTTACTTCCGATGGGGTGCAACACGCACTAGCTTATAAGGAATACAATATTCCCTCAGGAGCTACCACTCTTTCGCCCGGGATACTGAAAGAAAGTGTTCTTTTCGTACTTGGTAAGTGCTTAGAGGAAATTAATCCTCAAGAGGTAATTGCAGTCACCGTTGCATCTTTTGGCGAATCTTTTGTAGCTCTTTCCAAAGATGGTACTCCAATAGGAGACATTCTCCTTTATTTTGGTAACCATGCCACTTCGTCATTTGATGCTGTAGTCGACAAAATTGGAAAAGAGATTTTTGTAAAAATAGCAAAGATTTTTCCTGACCCCTCTTTTTCACTTGCAAATATGCTCTATACCAAGGAAATCGCAGATAAGCCTGTATGGAAATTCCTTTTTATTGGCAGCTATATCACTTATATACTCTCAGGTCAAACTACTACCGATATCTCTCTAGCTTGTCGCAGTCTGCTTTTTGACGTAGAATCGAAAGTTTGGTCTGATGAGCTTCTTGAGAAAACAGGCATTTCAAAGGATGAACTGCCTGAAGTGGTTCCCACAGGTAGTGTGGTAGGAACCATTCTCCCTGAGCTTGCCCATCATTATGGTCTAAGGGAGGATGTAGCGATTGTGATCGGCGGCCATGACCAGATTGTAAATGCATTAGGTGCTGGTGTCCTTAAACACAGTGATGCAGTGGATACTTCCGGTACTTGTGAATGTATTACTCCTCTTTTTGAGGAAATGCCGGGCAATACCGAGTTTCATGAAAACCATTTTGCATGTGTGCCATATCTTGATACAGATGGATATGTAACCTACGCATATAACATTTCCGCAGGCTCTGTTGTACGTTGGTTTCGGAACTGTTTTGGAGATGCATTTGACGCACAAGCACGTAAGATGGGGAAAGGCATCTATGACTATTTAAACGATATATGCCCTGATAAACCAAGCGACCTTTTGGTTCTTCCATTCCTGCAGGGGATGGGAGGAACTCCTGAAGTTGACCCCAATGCTACTGGTTTGATAGCAGGTCTTACAACGAATACAAGTCTTGCTGATATTTACCGTGGAATTTTAGAGGGAATCACATTGGAAATGCGCTATAATCAAGAAAAACTCTCCCATGAAGGGATCACCTTCTCGCGTCTTTATGCATGTGGAGGCGGCGCCAAAAGTGCGCCGTGGCTACAGATTAAGGCAGATATTTTGGGATGTGAGATTATTCGGATACCTTCAGAAGAAACAGGCGCTATGGGCAGTGCCATTTTAGGGTTTGCCGCAACGCAGAAAAAGCCTGTTTTCCAAGTGGCAGAATCCTTCCTCCACTATGGTGAATCATATCTGCCTAATCCGGACAACAAGGCTATATACGACAAAAAATACGCTCTGTATTCCTCGTTTCGGGAGTATTATACTTAGCATTTTATATTATGATGTAGTCGTCAAAACAAGAAACGCCGTACCTGCATAATGCAGGTACGGCATTTCTGTCTATTATTCTATTACTTTTTCCTTAATCTGTAAATTCCACATAATGCAAGTAATACAATTCCACATATTACAAAGATACTGTACATCAGAATTCCGCTGTTATCTCCTGTTCCCGGACCAGTTACAGCGATATCTGCTTTTGCTTCATCAGAGCTGCCAACATCATCAGAACTGCTATCTTCATCAACATCGTTGTCATCCGCATTATCAGTTTCTTCACTGTTGTCTGTGTCTGTATCAGCTGCTTTAATAACAGTCAGATTAGCATCAACGCTACTTCCATCAATGTAATTAATCGTTACAGTGTGGTCACCTTCTGAAAGTGTTTCCAAATATGTCGCCTTAATGGTTACAATTGTAGAGCCTTCTTTTACAGAATAATTAGCCGTATCTACAATTTTTCCATCCATCTCTACGCTTTCAAACTTTGAAAAGTCTCCTGTGGTTTTAATAATTACCTCTGCATTGGAACCAAGTGTGTAACTGTCATCTGTTGCACTCTCAACAAGTTCCGGTGCCTGTACATCACTGTCACTGCTGTCTGAGCTATCACTGCTGTCTGAGCTGTCACTGCTATCTGAGCTGTCATCTTCCGGTTCTACGTATACCTTAAATCTGGCTTCGATTACACCATTAAAATCACCGACGCTAGTGCCCTTTGCTGTGTACTTAATATACTTTGCTGTAACCGGTTCATCACCAAAGTCGAAATGCTCCCATTCCTTATAGACCTCTCCATCGGAAACACCATCGGAAATAATCGTGGTGTAATTTTCTCCATCTGTAGAATAAGCCACCTCAAAAAAGGCTGTTCTTTTTTTGCTTGGATTGAATATCATTTCCATTGCTACAAGGTCATATGACTGATCAAATTCGAATATTACGTCGCTAATACCCTGATTAGACCAGAGGGTTTCCATCTTATGGTCAATCAAATTGCTTGCTACATACGCAGCATTAGCCGGAGCTGTTACATTAACAACCGTTGCACAGTTCTCATAGCCCTCTGCCATAAGTAGAATAATATTGACTGTCTTAGAGAACGGATCCCAACTGGTTTCGCAGTAAAGACTTTCTGCAAAATCTACAACCGGAACCATAAGTACTCCGTCCTTCATAACAGCAGCAGTGTCCATGGTTAGTGGCTTTCCATTCACATAGGCTATCTGAGAATCTGCTGTCACGACAATCTGGTAGCCTCCTCTTGTTGCAGTAGCCGTCTTGGTACTCTCATCCCATACATATTCGGTCTCCATCTTTTCGGCAAGAATTTCCATAGGAGCAAGTACGCAGTCATTCTGCATGGTAGGCTCTGCCTCAAAGTAAATGAACCTGCCGTTAACACGAACGGAAATGCCTTCTGTTTCAGGTGCTTCACTGGAATAGGTCTGACGAACAGCATACTCATTTAAATAGCTGAGGGTATAAGTACCTGCGCCGCCGTTAAATACTGCCACACCGCCATCTTCCGTTGCTATTGCAGTACATAACGGTGTACCGTCCTTGGTAACCTGCCAGGTACCTGCCACAAGGTCTGCAACTGTAATCTCATAAGATTCCAATTCGCCTGTAAAGCTGAAAGTAACATCATTCTGTGTTCTGTCACGATCCTTACCAAAAAGTACGACTCTGTCTGCTACAACCGCACCTGCATTGGTCTCTGTTTCAATCAAGGATACTGTATATGGATCAGCTCCGTCAGCATCACCAATCTGAAGAACATTCAGGAAGTAATCTGTGGTATTTTCTTCAGCAGGAGATACCTCTACTCTCCAGCCTTGTCCTTCGTTCATGTTGGTGTCGTTTTGCGGAAGTCCGATATAGTTGGTACCATCTACCCAGTGTTCATAGCCTTCACCGCCAATAGGTGTGATATTAGCTGATGCCGGCAACAAGGTATCAATGGTAAGCATACCATTATAACCGTCGGCCTCTATAGCGTTTTCCGTATTCTTAAATATTGTACGATTTCCACTGATAATAGGTTCATAAAGACCATGGCACAACCATGTTTTCTTAAAGGAAGCATTTGATGAAACTACCCTGTCAAATACCAATAGCGCTGCAGGATGCTCCTCGTCTTTCAGATTTAAGAACATAAAGCTTCGTTCAAAGTTCGCAACCTTGTCTGTATATGCCTCTGTAATGTCACCCTTTAAGTAGGTATAGTTTGGCTCTCTCTGGTCTATGCCATATTCATGACCCAGCACTTCACCCACCTTATTCGTTCCTAAATCTTCCACGCTATGCACAGGAGCTGGACCTTTACCATTATTCATAACACGCTGACCACCATCATTAGCGACATACACCGTATCTTCATTCCATACTTCCTCCGGATCATAAACCAGCATGGAGTTATGTGCAATGGTACGACGATAGTAGTTTGCCCAATGCATAGATTTCCAACCTGTATTACCGGTATTTTCTTTTGTACTTCCTCCACTGTATGCATGGTAATATCCGTCATCCGTAGCAAGGGCGCCCTTGTAATAAATCTGGAAAGCACCTGCATCTAAATGCGAATGAGCCCCAATGGCATGCTCATTAATTTTCATTTCTGCTACAACTGCCGGTGAATCATAACCATCCTCCCAGCCGGTACGTGCTATCATGCCACCCTTAGGTGATGGCTGATACCAGGTAAGCGGAAGATCGTCAAATGGCTTTCCTTCCAAATCAGGGTCGTTGAAGATCAAGAACATTACTGCATTAAGTCCGCCATTGGATCCGGTGCTCGGTTCAGGCGTCATATTGTCCATACAACGCATTGCTTCATATTTCAGATACGGATTGCCATAATAGTTAGCTACAAGGAACATGGTTCGAAGCATTTCATCTTCATATTCACCTTTGTTCAGATTGTTCCCGTCTGTATCACCATCAAAAAGCATCTGACCATCACCACGACGTGTGTACAGGTAGTTAATATAGACATCCTCCTGCTCAGGACCGAACACCTCAGGAACACCTAATGCATCCCAAATCATTGTGCAGACTACTTCCCAGTAACCTCGGTAATCGTTATAGGCAGAGCCCATCGAATGCATATTCATATCATAAAGAACCGTCCTAGCATCTCGCATGTGCTCAAAAAATAAGCCGGCAACATTTGCATAATCTTGTGGATATTCGTCAAACATGGCAACTGCTGCTGATAGCATATCACGATGAATGATTGCCTCTGAACGATGACCAAAAAGAATATCAGATATTTTTGTGCTACCCGGATCTGACCAATCAGCGAAAGGATATACTAGTTCCATCCTGTTGGCAAAAACAATCATCATATCATGGAATACTTCCTTCATCTCATCCGTCATCAACGGATAGCACCAGTCATATACTGCAGCCATAGTATAAACTGTCTGTCCTGCTTTGTTATAGTCAAATTTGTCTGCTTTTGCTGTAGTAATGAAATTGTATGTAATCTCGATGGCTTCTTTACCTATCGCTTCGTCGCCAAAGAGTGCATAATAGAGTGCCTTTGCTTCGGCAGCCTGGATGGTAGTCTGATCATAAGTACCAGAGGATAGCTTGCCTGTTATTGCATGGTTTTCTACCTGCTTTAACAGCATTTCATATGCATTCACATTCTGTGCCTTGGTTAGATTCTCCTTAATAGTAGGAACATCTTCCGCTGTGAAATACAGTCTTGGATGCTGTCCAACGACAGGGGTAATCTCCGGCATGTCATAAATTGCCGTATATCCCGCCTCCCCAATACTTCCTTCACCGTGAGGCATAAAAGAAACCTTATTACTAATAATAATCTTGTCTATACATAATCTTTCTTCGAAACGCAAAAGATCAATCGTGTGTATACCTGGTTCTGTAAACTCTACAGCGACCGTTTTCCATGTGAAACCATAATTGTTGATATCTTTTTGGAACGTCTCAACTGTTACTTTCTGATATCCTGAAGCATCTGTGCCTACCCATAATTGGTCACCCCTATTATAAGGATCATTAAAGCCTCCTGCTCTCAGCCATACATAATAGGTACCTGCAGCAGGAATATTGACTTTGTATGTAACATCAGGTTCTACGCCAGTTGTATCACTAAGATTAGCATCGTTGTACTTACCACCAGGATTCAGCATTACATACTTTAAACCGCTGGCTTTCTTGCTTTGATTAGCAAAAGGATAATAATACTTACCATCTTCTTTATAAGCTGAGTTGCTGGCAAGTGGGTCAACGAAACTCTCATCCACTACCACAGCAGTGCTGCTTGTAGGAAACACACCCTCTTCTGCCTCAAACATGGTGGCATGATCAGTAAATTCATATACCGGAGGTTCTGTCGGTGTTGCCGTGGGCTCTGCTCCTGGTGTTGGTGTTGGCTCTGCTGTTGGTGTTGCCGTAGGCTCTGCTGTCGGTGTTGCCGTAGGTGCCTCTGTTGGCTCTGCTGTTGGTGTTACTTCCGTATTCGGAATACCTTCTTTACCGGAAGGTACAAAATTTTTATCCTTACTAATAATAATCTTGTGTATACATACTCTTTCTTCG
>JAZQUB010000052.1:0-82084 GCA_045631045.1 Lachnospiraceae bacterium | reverse complement strand
GTAACCGGTGGCCTTAGCATTGGACAGGCGGTGTTGATTTCTTTGACCAACCTTACCAGTGCAGGACAATTTGCAGGACTTAATATTATTTTGGCAGGGGGCTCCTATTGGGAAATTGCCATGACCCAGTTGATTATTAATCTGCGGTATTGTCTGATGAGCTTTTCCTTGTCTCAGAAATTAATAAAAGAAGGCAGTCCATTGCATCGGTTTGTGGTAGCGTTTGGTGTGACGGATGAGATTTTTGGTGTCAGCGCCAGTCAGGAGGGAAGAGTTAGTCCGTATTATAATTACGGGGCTATGAGTGTGGCAATTCCGGGCTGGACCATTGGTACGTTGGCAGGTGCGGTGCTCGGCAATATTTTGCCGGACTTTGTAACCAGTGCCCTGGGTGTGGCAATTTACGGTATGTTTCTTGCTATTGTAATCCCACCGGCCAAATCCAATTCCGCGGTATTAAAGGTAGTGATTGGTGCAATGCTGGTTAGTAGTCTGTTTGCAGTAGTTCCGGTATTAAATAAGATATCCGGAGGCTTTGTAATTATTATTACAACGTTGTTAGTGGCAGGGCTTGCGGCATATTTTTGCCCGATAGAAGAAAAGGAGGAAAAGCATGCAGAATAATGTTTATATCTACATTCTGGTAATGGCAGTAGTGACATACTTGATTCGTATGCTTCCGCTTGCTATTTGGCGCAAGGAGATTACCAGTCCTTTTGTGAAATCCTTTTTATTTTATGTGCCTTATGCATGTCTGGCTGCTATGACTTTTCCGGCAATTTTAAATGCAACCGCAAGTGTTATCAGTGGTGCCGTTGGTTTTGCAGTTGCGTTATACCTGGCTTATAGGGAAAAAAGTTTATTAACCGTGGCATTGTTTGCGTGCGCTGCGGTATTTGTAGTGGAGCGCGTGATGGTGTTTTTCGGATAAGTGCTGTGTATAGCAAGGAGATTTAAACATGAGTACACAAAACATAGACAATATTTTAGATAGTCAACGTAACTTTTTTCGGAGCGGTGTCACACTTCCGGTGTCTTTTCGTATAGAAATGTTAAGGAAGCTTCGTGGTGCGGTGAAAAAATATGAGGACGAAATTGCGGAAGCATTGAAAGCAGACTTAGGCAAAAGCGCTTCTGAAAGTTACATGTGTGAAATAGGCATGGTGTTAAGTGAGATTACTTACATGTTACGTCATATCAAGAAGTTTGCAGCAAAGCAGTATGCAGCTACGCCGCTTGCTCAGTTTGCGGCAGTAAGCTACAAGCAGCCTACACCATACGGTAACACGCTGATTATGAGTCCGTGGAATTATCCGTTTCTTTTGACATTGGACCCATTGGTAAATGCCATTGCTGCCGGCAATACTGCCATTGTGAAGCCCAGTGCTTATTCTCCGGCTACCGGTGAGGTAGTAAAAAAGCTTTTGGAAGAGTGCTTTTCAGAGGAGTATGTAGCAGTGGTGACCGGCGGGCGCAAGGAAAATGCAGTACTTTTAGATAAAAAGTTTGATTTTATTTTCTTTACGGGAAGTACAACTGTAGGAAAGGAAGTATTGCGACGTGCTGCAGAGCATGTAACACCGGTGGTGCTGGAGCTGGGTGGTAAGAGTCCTTGTATCGTAGACAGTTCTGCCAAAATCAAGCTGGCGGCAAGGCGTATTGTATTTGGTAAATATTTAAATTGCGGACAAACCTGTGTAGCTCCGGATTATGTTCTGTGCGCTGCGTCTGTAAAGGATGAGCTCGTAAAGGAAATATGTGTTCAGATTAAAGAGCAGTTTGGAGCTAATCCTATGAATAACCCGGATTACGGCAAGATTATAAATGAAAAGCATTTTGAGCGTGTTTGTGGTCTGATAGATGCAGAAAAGGTAGTATGTGGAGACAAAGCAAACCGGGAAACTTTGCAGATAGCACCTACCGTATTGGACAATGTAGTATGGTCTGATGCCGTGATGCAGGAAGAAATTTTTGGACCGGTTCTGCCGATTCTGACCTTTTCTGAATTTGATGAGATATTTGACATGTTAAAAGACAAGCCGAAGCCACTGGCTCTGTATTTATTTTCTGAGGATAAAGCGCATGTAAAGGCTGTGACAGATCGAATCCAATATGGTGGCGGCTGTATCAACGACACCATTATCCATTTGGCTACTAGCGAGATGGGTTTTGGCGGTGTGGGAGAAAGCGGCATGGGTTCTTACCATGGAAGGGATGGTTTTAATACCTTTTCACATACTAAGAGTATGGTAGATAAAAAGACCTGGCTGGATTTACCTATGCGATACCAACCTTATACAAAAGGATTTGAGCGATTAATACGCATGTTTTTGAAATAGATATCAAAAAAGGGTCGTCATATTGGTGTATACAGTTAATAGAGAAAGTACAGACGGCAGGGGAATGAGAAAGGATGTATGGTATGAAGTCGATAGGAGTAGTAACCGACAGTCATAGTGGAATTTCGCCTGAAGCAGCGAAAAAATCAGGCATAATGGTGCTTCCGATGCCATTTTATTTTGAAGAAGCATGTTTTTATGAAGAAGTTTCTATTACCAGAGCACAATTTTTTGAAAGATTGAATGCAGGACAGAGAGTGTCTACTTCACAGCCGTCTCCGGAAGCAGTGATGGAGTGTTGGCGAGAAGGGCTTGCAACATACGAAAAGCTTCTGTATATTCCCATGAGCAGCGGGCTTAGCGGTTCTTATAATACAGCCAAAGTGCTTGCCATGGAGGAAGAATTTGAAGGAAAAGTTCTTGTGGTAGACAGCGGACGTATAGCAACGCCATTGCATCGCATGATTTTGGATGCGTTGGAGTTGATAGCAGAAGGATATAGTGCAGAGGAAATATTAGAAATTCTGGAAGCGTCTCGTGGTAAAATGGCTATTTTTATTGCGGTAGAAACCTTAGAGTTTTTGAAGAAGGGCGGCCGTATTACGCCGGAAACGGCGGCGTTGGGCAGTTTATTAAATATTAAGCCGATTTTAAAATTGGATGTAGGTGTGTTAGAGACTTTTCGCAAATGCCGTGGCATGAAAAAGGCCAGAAGAGAAATGTTAGATGCTATGAAAAACGAGTTAGAGACTACCTTTGCAGAAGCCTATGCAAAAGGTGAGGTGCATCTTTTGGCAGCATCCAGTGCAGATGAGGTGATTACAAAGGAATGGGTAGAAGAAATAAAGGCGTATTTTCCGGATATGGAAGTGCAGTGTGAAAATTTATCCCTGGGCATTTCCTGTCATGTGGGGGAGGGTGGTCTGGGCATTGGCTGTTCCTGTAAGCCCTCAAAATAATTTGGGAGAAGGTTAGATGTTACGGATTTTATTAATGGTACTTAGAAATTTCTGGAGAGTGCCTCATGCGTATTGGAAATTATGTCATTACGCAAGGCATGTAGATGAATATCCGGAAATCGAAATGTATAGGCATATTCAGTATATATTGAAGCTTGGAGTTACCTCCGGCAATATTGATTTAGTAGTAACCGGAAAGGAACATATTCCGGAAGAAAATGGTTTTATTATGTGTGGAAATCATCAGGGCATGTTTGATGTGCTGGCTATTGCGGCGACTTGCGACAAGCCAATCGGCGCCGTGCTCAAAAAAGAATTGAGTGATATTCCGTTTTTAAAGCAAATCAGACTTTGTACGCATTCCTTTGCTATGGACCGCGAAGATATTAAGCAATCCATGGAAGTTATTGTAAATGTGATTAAGGAAGTAAAAAAAGGTCGCAACTACTTAATTTTTCCGGAAGGTACCCGCAGCAGAAACGGAAATGAAATGCTGGATTTTCACTGGGGAAGCTTCAAGTGTGCCTTGAAGGCAAAGTGTCCGATTGTGCCGATAGCATTTGTGGATAGTTTTAAAGTGCTTGACCAAAAAGGCATAAAACCGGTGAAGGTACAAATTCATTACTTGAAACCGATTCCATATGAAGAGTATAAAGACTTAAATACCAAGGATTTGGCGGAAATGGTGCGTTCCAGAATTAAAGAAGTAGTGGATGCTAATAGGTAAAATTTCTCACATATTTTCTTTGATTTATAAAAAACAGGGCTTGCAAGAATCCAATATATAATGTAAAATGTATGTAAAAAGTGAGTAAAGGCGCGCGAAGGACAGGGATAGTAGATTCCTGTCCATTAGTGCATATAAAGGAGGATGCAAGTTGTTTGAATTGCAGTTAGAAAGATTAGTTATTGTAGCGGTAAAGCTCATATTGGCACTGTTTTGTGGCGGTGTATTGGGAATTGAAAGAGGACGTAAGAAAAGGCCTGCGGGTTTTAGAACCTATATGCTCGTGTGTATGGGGGCTGCACTTGTTATGATGACAAATCAATACATATGTGAAGTATATCAGACCGGTGATCCTTCCCGACTGGGAGCACAGGTTGTCAGCGGCATCGGTTTTTTGGGTGCAGGTACCATTATGACTACTGCGCATAGCAAAGTAAAAGGTCTTACAACAGCGGCCGGACTTTGGGCATCCGGTTGCATCGGCTTGGCTATCGGTATCGGCTTTTTCGAAGGAGCCATTATGGGTACTGTCATGATTTTCGTGGCAATGGCAGCATTACATAATTTAGATGAACAGCTCGTGAGTTCTTCCAGATTGGTTGCTCTTTATGTAGAGTTTGAGAATATGGCCGGAATCAGAAATATGTCTCTCTTTTTGAAGGAGAAAAATGTAAAGATAGTAGATATCGAAACAGAAGGATCAGATAAAACCGGCACCACTGCAGCTACGGTTACGTTAAGGGTTCCGAATCAGAAAATGATGTCCATGATTACTTATATGATTAATGCCGTAGATGGCGTTATTCATGCAGAGGAAATATAAAAAGTTTAAGCTACAGCATCTAACGAATGCTGTAGCTTTTGTTACATTTAAATTGTAAATTTTTATGACAAATTTCGACGAAAAACTATACAAACTGAAAAATGTATAGTAGAATATATGCAAAGAATAAAAAACAGAGAGGTGCGCAGGCTTTGAAAAAACTACAGACAAAATTAAAATTATTATCATTCCTTTTGGTGGCGGGCTTACTCTTTTCCAGTGTAACCATTCCTGTGAAGGCGTTCATACAAAAGCAGGGAACTGTAAATGAAGCAGTTATACTTAGACAGAACCCGGACAGTTCTTCTAATCAGGTTATGGAGCTTTCTAATGGGCAGGCTGTTAAAGTAAATAACGAAATCACAGGATCAGATGGCGCCACATGGTATCAGATTACGATTAATAATGGTAGTACATTTGGCTATGTTCCGGCCAATACGATTACCATATCTTCCGGAAGCAGTAGCACAGAGGGACTTGCAGGTTCCGGTACTACAGTTACCATGCAGACTGTGACAATCACAGAGAAAATTGGTACGGTTACAGCTACGAGTGCCGTTCGTGTACGTGCACAGGCTACCACTTCCAGTGATCAGGTTGCCAGCATGCAGCCGAATGCCACATTTTTGGTGTTGAGTGAAGTGAGTCCCGGCGATGGTTATGTATGGTATGAAGCAAAGTTTGATGATAATGGTACACAAGTTCATGGGTATGTGCGTTCTGATTTAGTCAAGGTGGAAGAGGTTACCAGAGAAGAACAGGTTCCGGTAGAGATTCCATCCACGGATGTTCCGAGTGAACCCGTGGAGACCAGTGCTCCTTATGGTATTACCAGTCAGGTAAATGCAGAAGGAATTACCGTTTGGTATTTAATGGACAATAATACAGGAGAGGCAAAGGAAGTTACCTCTTTATTAAACCCACAGACCACGAAGTCAGGTGGCGGTGTATATAAAGTTATCGTTGTTATATTACTGATTTTATTGATTTTGGCAGCGGCTGCAGCAACCTTCTTCTATATGAGATGGCAGGATGCAGAAGAGTTTATTTTAGAGTTGCGAGAAAAGCAGGCTCGTACCAGAAAACAGCCGGTACCGGTTACACAGCCTATGCCTGCAAAGCAGCCTGTTACCAAGCAGGCTCCGGTTGCTGCAAAACCGGCAAGTGCACCTGCAAGTAAACTTGCACCACAGCCAACGTCTCAGCCGATGAATAAACCGGCAGTACAGCCTGCGTCCCAGCCGGCAAATAAACCGGTAGTACAGCCTGCGTCCCAGCTGATAAATAAACCGGCAGTACAGCCTGCGTCTCAGCCGGTAAGTAAACCGGCAGCACAGCCTGCGTCTCAGCCGGAAAGTAAACCGGTAGTACAGCCTGCGAAGCCTGTAGAGAAACCGGCAGTGCAGGAGGTTCTGCCAAAGACTTCCGATATTGTGAAGGTTACTAAGCAGGAACTTCAGAATAATCAGACAAGTGCAGTAAACAATGCACAGTCCAATGGCTGGAAGAGCAAAAATTTCCTAACAGATGATGATGATTTAGAATTTGATTTCCTGGATATGGATGACAAATAATATTTCAAACAAAAGAGGCAATACCTAAGAAAGGGTGTTGCCTTTTCTATATAGACTCTGTTATAATAATTCTATAACAAAAGAGACCCTGTGAGCAGGAGGTAAATCATGCTGATAGAGATAGATTTTAATAGTGAAGAGGCGTTATATTTACAGCTTCGTAATCAAATTATTATGGGGATTGCCACAATGGAACTTAGAGAGGGTGATTCTTTACCCAGTGTACGCCAGTTGGCAGAGACCATTGGGATTAATATGCATACAGTAAACAAAGCCTATACGGTGTTAAAACAGGAAGGTTTTGTGAAGGTGGACAGGCGCAGAGGCGCTGTGATTGCAGTAAATCTTGATAAGATAAAGGCGCTGGAGGAATTAAAGCAGGAGCTTTTGGTTGTTTTGGCAAAAAGCAGCTGTAAAGGGATTTCTCGTCAGGAAGTACATGTGTTGATTGATGAATTATACAGTGAGTACGGCAGTATAGATTGAGAGGATCAAAGATGATTTTAGTGATTGATATCGGGAATACTAATATAGTAGTGGGCTGTATAGAGGGAGAGCATACGTACTTTATAGAACGAATGGCTACGGACAAGCATCGAACGGAATTGGAATATGCCATTACTTTGAAAAATGTTTTGGAATTATATGGGATAACTCCGGAAGATATATGTGGGGGCATTATTTCTTCGGTTGTGCCACCTTTGACGATGTGTATCAGATGCGCAGTAGAGAAGCTTCTGCATAAGAAGGTCAAGGTGGTGGGCCCGGGACTTAAGAATGGACTTCGCATTAAGACGGATAACCCGGCACAGCTGGGTAGTGATCAGGTAGTAAATGCAGTGGCAGCCCTTGCACAGTTTCAACCGCCCCTTATTATTGTGGATATGGGGACAGCGACCACGGTTAGTGTAATAAATCATGAAAGTGCGTATATTGGATGTCTGATTATGCCGGGGCTTGGCGTTGCTACGGAGTCCTTAGTGAGTCGTACGGCGCAGCTTACCCAGATTAGTTTAGAAGCACCAAAGAAGCTGATTGGCAGCAATACCATTGATTGCATGAAGAGCGGAGCACTTTTCGGACATGCGGCAGCTATAGATGGTGTGGCGGCGCGTATTGAAGAAGAGTTGGGTTCAGAATGTACGGTAGTGGCTACAGGTGGACTTGCAGGACTGGTGGTACCGCTTTGTAAACGTAAGATTATTGTGGAAGATGATTTGTTACTAAAGGGGCTGCAAATAATTTATTATAAAAATATTTCATAATATAATGGATTCGGAGGATTAGATATTGCGTAATTTTACCCAGAATGCCAAAGCGGCTTTGATGTTGGCTGAAAAATTTGCCAAGCGTATGCATCAGGGCTATGTTGGCTGTGAACATATTTTATTAGGTTTGGTGGAGGAAGGCAGTGGAACTGCAAGTGTTGTGTTGCAGGAAAATGGTGTGGATGCAGCCAAAATCCGCGAGATGATTCGTGACTTGATTGCTTTTGACTCCGGTGTTTTGTTGGATGACAAGGAAAAGTATTCTCCGCGTGCGTTAGCAGTATTGGAGGATGCACATGGACTGGCAACGCGTTTTCAAAGCGATGAGACCGGTACAGAACATATTTTACTTGCCATGATTAAAGAAGGTGACAATGTGGCAGTTCGACTGATCAATACCATTGGTGTCAGTGCACAAAAAATTTACGTGGATACCCTGATTGCCATGGGAGAAGATGGAGGTCTTTATAAGGAGGATTTGCAGACTGGCGGCAGTAAAGGTAAGGCAGAGACTCTGGAGCAGTATAGCCGCGATTTGACTGCCCTTGCCAGAGCAGGTAAGCTGGATCCGGTCATTGGCAGGGAGGAAGAAATAAACCGTGCCATTCAGATTTTGTCCAGACGCACTAAGAATAACCCTTGTCTGATTGGTGAGCCGGGCGTTGGTAAGACGGCTGTGGTAGAAGGGCTGGCGCAGAGGATTGTTTCCGGAGATGTACCTGCAACGGTGCAAAATAAGCGCTTGATGACACTGGATTTGTCCGGTATGGTTGCAGGAAGTAAGTATCGTGGTGAATTTGAGGAACGTATCAAGAATGTAATTGCAGAAGTAATTGCAGACGGCAATATTATTTTGTTTTTGGATGAGCTTCATACCATTATCGGAGCCGGCGGTGCGGAGGGTGCCATTGACGCATCCAATATTTTAAAGCCTTCTCTGGCACGTGGTGAAATTCAGTTAATTGGTGCCACTACCATTACAGAATATCGCAAATATATTGAGAAGGATGCTGCCCTAGAGCGACGTTTCCAGCCGGTCAATGTGGAGGAGCCGGACGAAGGGGAAGCAATTCGTATTTTGACCGGTATTGCGTATAAATATGAAGAGCATCATCAGGTCGTAATTTTGCCGGAGGCCATTGAGGCAGCAGTAAAACTTTCCAATCGATATATTAACGATAGAAATCTTCCGGACAAGGCCATTGATCTGATTGATGAGGCGGCCAGTGCAGCCCGCATTCGTGATATGGAGAAGCCGGATAAAGTTAAAACACTGGAAAAAGAATTAAAAGAATTGGATTTGCAGTTAGAGCATAGTTTGAAAACCGGTAATTTAACCGGTGCAAAGGCCATTCGTTCTCAGCAGGACGAGGTGAATAAAAAGTATCAGCGAGCTATGAAGCGTGCCGTTAAGTCAGCCAAGGATACAAAGCTTCAGATAGGCGAAGAAGACATTGCAAAAGTAGTTTCCGTATGGACCAAGGTACCGGTAACGAAGCTTGCAGAGAAGGAAGGGGAGCGATTGCTTAAGCTGGAGCAGGTATTACATGAAAGAGTGATTGGACAAATGCAGGCAGTAACAGCAGTGGCTAAAGCTATGCGTCGCGGCCGTGTGGGACTCAAAGACCCAAAGAGACCAATTGGTTCCTTCTTATTCCTCGGGCCTACCGGTGTGGGCAAGACAGAACTTTCCAAAGCGCTTGCAGAGGCTATGTTTGGGGATGAAAATGCTCTGATTCGTGTGGATATGTCTGAATATATGGAAGGTCATTCCGTTTCCAAAATGATAGGTTCTCCTCCGGGATATGTAGGCTTTGATGACGGCGGACAGCTTTCTGAAAAGATTCGTAAAAATCCTTATTCAGTGGTATTGTTTGATGAAATTGAAAAGGCACATCCGGATGTATTTAATATTTTATTGCAGGTGCTGGATGACGGGCATATTACAGACTCCAAGGGGCGTAAGGTAAGCTTTAAAAATACCGTGATTATTATGACCTCCAATGCAGGTGCAAACCGCATCGTAGATCCTAAGAATCTGGGATTTGCAGCAAAATCAGACAAGGAAAAGGATTTTGAAAAGATGAAGTCCGGTGTCATGGAAGAGGTGAAGCGTCTCTTTAAGCCGGAATTTATCAATCGCATTGATGAAATTATTGTATTCCATCCATTGACTAAGGATGAGATGAAAGAAATTGTTGGACTGTTAACCAGACAGCTTAGTCGTCGTATGGAAGAGCAGCTTGGTATGAAGTTAGAAGTAACTCCGGCCCTGAAAGAGCATTTGGTCGAGAAGCATTCCGATGCCAAAATGGGGGCACGTCCGTTAAAACGTGCTATTCAAACGATTATCGAGGATGGTCTCGCTGAAGAAATCCTTACAAGGAAGCTGGCAGCAGGCAGTCATATTGTGGCAGGCTACGCAGGCGGCAAAGTAAATTTTAAAATAAAAAATTAAAGTAGAGATTACTATGGCAGGTAAAAAATCAAGCACCATATTCTTTTGCCAGGAGTGTGGTTATGAATCCGGCAAGTGGCTGGGCCAGTGTCCCGGCTGTCGTGCATGGAATAGTTTTGTGGAAGAACCGGTGAAAGTAACGGCAAAGGGCAAACGTGTTACGACCGGACTTAGGGAGGATAGTACACCCCTTCCTATTTCTCAAATTAATTTAAAAGAAGAAGACAGATTGACTACCGACATTGCAGAGTTGGATCGTGTACTGGGTGGTGGTATTGTTGCAGGCAGTCTTACATTAGTAGGCGGTGATCCGGGTATCGGTAAGTCTACACTATTACTTCAAGTGTGTCAGAAACTGGCCGGTAAGCAGGTTTCTGTGCTTTATATTTCCGGTGAGGAATCTTTGCGTCAGATTAAGCTGCGCGCGGAACGTATTGGGAAGTTTGATGACCACCTGCAGCTTTTGTGTGAGACGGATTTGGATGCCATTGATGCGGTTGTTCGCGACAGAAAGCCACAGGTGGTGGTAATCGATTCTATCCAGACTATGTTCCGGCAGGAGATTTCTGCTGCACCGGGCAGCGTCTCTCAGGTTAGGGAAAGTACCGCAGTACTTATGCAATTGGCAAAGGTACAGGGCGTCAGTATTTTCATTGTGGGCCATGTGACCAAGGAAGGCACCGTAGCAGGACCGAGAGTATTGGAGCATATGGTGGATACGGTACTCTATTTTGAAGGAGACCGACATGCTTCCTATCGAATACTACGCGGCGTAAAGAATCGATTTGGTGCTACCAATGAAATCGGTGTATTTGAAATGCAGGAAAAGGGACTGGTGGAGGTTGCCAATCCTTCTGAATATATGTTGACCGGCAGGCCTCAGGATGCCAGCGGTTCGGTAGTGGTATGTTCTATGGAGGGGACCAGACCGATTTTGATTGAAATTCAGGCACTGGTATGCAGCACCAATTTTGGTATTCCGCGCAGACAGGCTACCGGTACGGATTTTAATCGTATGAATTTGCTGATGGCAGTATTGGAAAAGCGTCTGGGTATGCAGCTTGCAGGGTGCGATGCTTATGTGAATATTGCAGGGGGTATACGCATTATGGAGCCGGCTATTGATTTGGGCATTGTACTTGCTATTATTTCCAGTCATCGAAATTTGCCGTTGGATCCAAAGATGTTGTGCTTTGGTGAAATCGGATTAAGTGGTGAGGTTCGTGCAGTCAGCATGGCCAAGCAACGCGTGATGGAAGCCAAAAAGCTTGGATTTACCACCTGTATTTTACCGGAAGTATGTCTGAAAGATGTAGGGCAGGTTGAAGGTATGCGGTTAGTTGGCGTTGCAAGTGTGATGGATGCCATGCAATGTATTTAATAATTTGTGGATTGTATACAAGTATTAGTGTATAAAAATGCTTTGTTTCACTAAATTATTAAACTGTAAAGTATTGACAAAATATACCGAAAGGATTAAAATTTTTTTAATGGTTTCAATTGCCATAATATGTAATTTGCTTAGGAGGAGGCAGTTATGTTAAAAAATGATTATTTGAAAAAGGTGTATGCTGATGTTGAAAAGCGTAATGCCGGTGAACCTGAATTTCTTCAGGCAGTAGCTGAGGTTTTGGAATCTCTCGAACCTGTTGTAGAGCAGAATCAGAAAATTGTAGACAGTGGTGTTATTGAGCGTATGTGCGAGCCGGAGAGAATGATTACTTTCCGTGTTCCATGGGTGGATGACAATGGTAAGCCACAGGTTAACCGCGGTTTCCGCGTACAGTTTAACTCTGCAATCGGTCCTTACAAGGGTGGTCTTCGTTTCCATCCATCTGTAAATGCTTCCATTATGAAGTTCTTAGGTTTCGAGCAGACCTTCAAGAACAGCCTTACAAGCCTTCCAATGGGCGGTGGTAAAGGTGGTTCTGACTTCGATCCTAGAGGGAAGTCTGATGCAGAAGTTATGCGTTTCTGCCAGAGCTTTATGATCGAGCTTGCAAAGCACATTGGTGCAGACACAGACGTTCCGGCTGGTGACATTGGTGTAGGCGCAAGAGAAATCGGTTATCTTTTCGGTCAGTACAAGAGACTTCGTAATGAATTTACAGGCGTTCTTACCGGTAAAGGTATTCCTTACGGCGGTTCTTTGATTCGTCCGGAAGCTACAGGTTACGGTGCTGTTTATTATGTAGTTGAGTTATTAAAATCCTATGGTGAAGATATTAAGGGCAAGACCTTTGCAGTTTCCGGTTTCGGTAACGTAGCTTGGGGTACTGTTAAGAAGATTAATGAACTTGGCGGCAAGGTTGTAACCATTTCCGGTCCGGACGGTTATGTATATGATCCGGACGGTGTATCCACAGAGGAAAAGGTGAACTTCATGCTTGAAATGCGTGCATCCGGTCGTGATAAGGTTCAGGATTATGCAGATAAGTTTGGTGTGGAATTCTTTGCAGGAAAGCGTCCATGGGCTACCAAGGTTGACGTAGTTATGCCATGTGCTACACAGAACGAAGTTGGTATCGAAGATGCAAAGAACATCGTTGCAAACGGCGTGAAGTACTACGTAGAAGTTGCAAATATGCCTACTACAGCAGAAGCAGTAGAATTCTTCAAGGCAAACG
Source organism: Lachnospiraceae bacterium (assembly GCA_045631045.1). GTDB lineage: Bacteria > Bacillota > Clostridia > Lachnospirales > Lachnospiraceae > RGIG6307. The sequence goes on along the minus strand of JAZQUB010000052.1, from coordinate 69,309 downwards.
GCGTAGTTATCGCTCCATCTAAGGCTGTAAATGCAGGTGGTGTATCCGTATCCGGTCTGGAAATGAGCCAGAACTCTATGCGTTACTCCTGGACAGCAGAAGAAGTAGACGAAAAGCTTCAGCAGATTATGAAGAACATCTTCAAGGCAAGCTCTGATGCAGCTAAGAAGTACGGTATGGAAGGCGACCTCATTGCAGGTGCAAACATTGCCGGCTTTGAAAAAGTTGCAGAAGCTATGATGGCTCAGGGTGTTTGCTAATAAAGAAAATACATATGTATAGATATTTAAAAGGGTCATCGTTTGATGGCTCTTTTAAATTGTAAAATATATTGGTGAATGTTCTATATATTTTTTATATTTTGGTATACAAAAACCGGGTTATAGGTTATAATGAAGATGAATACAAAATTTGTCAGTTTATGAAAATTTAATAGAAAAAAGTGCGACGAAAAGTTCTTCTCATGCATATATATTATAGAGGGATATTTTTCGATAAAATCCTTCGAATAAGCAGAAGGAGTCGTAAGGATATGCAGCAAAGCACAATATATGACAGCGTGTTTAAGACAACCACACATGACTGCAGGAGAATGATTCTGCAAGCAATGAACGAACTGTACCGAGAGGAGTACCGGGGCGATGAAGAAGTTATACACTTACAGGACGAACACTACATAAATACACCGGAGGAAATCAAGGAGCTTGACACGGATAGCTATTTTATGATTAAGGACAAGCCTGAGAAAAGATACCACTTTGAGTGTCAGAGTACACCGGACAGCACCATGCTGTTGCGTATGTACCAGTATGACAGCCAGATTGCTTTTGGGGACAATACCTTGGAGGAGAATAAGCTGACGGTGCGGTATCCTTTGTCGGCGGTGCTTTTTCTGCGGCATACGCGAAATACACCTGATACCATGCATATTTACGTGGAAACCAGCCAGGGGCGTGTACTGCAGGAAGTGCGTGTAATGAAACTGAAGAATTATACGCTGGATGAAATTTTTGAGAAAAGATTATTTTTGCTAATTCCATTCTACATTCTGGTACATGAAAACCGATTCAAGGTGTGTAATGAAGACGAAGCGGAAAGAGAAAAAATAATAACAGAATACAAAAGAATTGCGGCTTATCTGAGGGAGAGGGTTAAATCAGGAGAGCTGAATGAATACGAAAGAAATCTGCTTGCCAGCATGGTTTTAAAAGTAGCAGAGCATTGTTTGGAAAAATATGAAGTAATCAAGAAAGGAATTGAGGAGATTATGGGAGGAGTATTATTGGATTATCCGGCAAAGACGATATTGAATACGGGGCGTGCTGAAGGTGCATTGGATACTTGTGTACAGTTAGTAAAAAAAGGCATACTGACGCTGGCACAGGCGGCGGCACAGCTTGAGATGACAGAGGAGGAGTTGAAATCCAAGATGTCTTAGGTATAATCTAAAAGAGCGTATTTCTCTCACTAAGGGAAATACGCTCTTTGCATAGGCTGTGTATGAATTAAATCTTATGAAAAATGTTTATTCCGCCAAAAGTTTTAATCTGTTAAGCGTATCCTTTACCGGTGGAAGTGCAATTACAATCAACGTAATCACTGCTTCAGTGAAAATATATGCTCCATTATAGCAGATGGAATATATCGGTACGGACATTCCGTAGCCCGCAGCACTGCTGCCGAAAAAGGCGACGCCGGAAATAAAAGCAAACATAAATCGGCCAAGAACGCTGGACATATAGCCTTTGTAGAGTCCGTTTTTGCTATTGGTAAACAAGCCTGAAAAACCCAAAGCACCAAAAGCAAAAATATAGTCGATAAAAAGCTGCGGCAGACTGATAACATATGGGTCGATGATTAATTGCAAAAGTCCGTAGGCTATCGCGGTGAGGAGACCTGTTCGCAAACCAAACCAGTACCCGATTAAACTGATAAAAAGCATACTTAAAAGAGTAACAGAGCCTCCCATTGGCATGCGCCAGATTTTTAGATTGGATGTGACCGTTGCAAGGGCCATGGCCATGGCACAAAAGACTAATTGTTTTGTACTTAGTTTGTGTGATTTGGAAACAAAAGCAGCTGCAAAAAGCACACACAATAAAATAGCAATCAGAGCCATGTAGCCCCAGGTAGTAAGTGCAAAGTAGTTACCCCATTCCGGGTCAATTACTTCGGTAGCAAAAAATTTTAGCATAAAAAAATCCTCCTTAATTCTAGGAGGAAGCAACTAAGCAAACAGACTCTATCACGTGCACTTAATAAAGACTATTATATAGTTTATAAAAATCCGGTACCGGACTTTTATAAATTCGCTTCCTTACGCCGGTACTAACCGGTTCAAGTTATGAGGGTTAGAGTGCAAGGCACTCAATCTCAGCAATTGCTCCCCTAGCTAAATATGTAGTTTGATGTGTAACATCAAGAACAATATACAACAGAAAAGAAAATGTGTCAAGAATAAAAAAGGCACATGATTTTCGTGTTTTTTGCGTCTGTTTCGATTGAAAAAAGTTTAACAATTAAATATAATAAAACTATAATGAACGTGTTCAAAAAAGGAGACAAGTAAATGAGCAGTTTTGAAAACCTTCGTGTGGTAGATAATTTTTACCAGACATCTTTATTTTTTCCAATGCCCACGGTAGTAATCAGTACTTTATGTGAAGACGGCACCACAACACTTGGACCGTATTCTCTGGTACAGCCTTATTACGTAGCAGGCAAGGACTATTATGCGATGTTATTGTGTTGTCGAAACTCTTCCAACACAGCGCAGAACATTTTAAGAAACGGCAAATGTGCACTTAATTTTGTTGATGATGACCCTAAGACTTTTAAAGAGTGTGTAAAGCTTAGCTGGCCGGGTGACAAGCCGGAAGAAAAAATGCCTAAGTGTAAGTTCAAATTAGAAAAGAGTTTGTTAGAAGAAGAAAATCCGGAGGATAAGCGACCAATGGTACTTACGGATGCAATCGAAGTAATTGAATGTACCTGGGTACGTGAATTAGATGGTGCAGATAAGGATTTGCCGGGTGAACTGAATGGTTATGAAGGCCCATACCATGATTTCAATGGCATTACCAGTAAATTTGGAGCACATTTTATTCTGAAAGTTGATAAAATTCTGATGAAGAAAAAGTATGCAGATGCCATTATTAATGGGGTTCGTGCAAAGGACTTCCCGCCATTGCCGGTTGATTATGGTTATCGTGACAGCAAGAATTTCTGGTTCCACAGAGCGCGCCGCATGAAGGCAGAGCTTTTACAGATGCGTCAGGCAAGCCTGGAATCCGTTCGTTATGCAGCAGACCGTATTGATGACAAGATTAAATTTACAGATGATGCATTAAAGACTATTTTGGGTGTACCGCGTGTATTTTTATCTGTTGTACTGAAGGGTTGCGTGGACTGGGCCAAGGAAAATAACGTAGAACTGATTACCGCGGAGCATATGCAGATTATTAACGACAAGCGTTCCAAGGAAAAAAATAAAAAGAAATAATGGAGGAAACAGAAGATGAAAGTTGTATTAGCAGGCGCTTATGGTAATTTGGGCGCAGACATTTTCAAAGCATTGTTGAAGGCCGGTCATGAAGTAGTGGCAGCGGATTTGGCAGAGCGTGACCTTGGCGTCAGCGGAAATTTTACCTTCCGTAAATTAGATGTTACTAAGCCGGAATCTTTAAAGGGGCTTTGTGACGGTGCAGATTGCGTAATCACTACCGTTGGTCTTACTAAGACAAGTGCAGAAGTTACTAATTATGAAATCGATTATCAAGGTAACTTGAATTTATTAAACGAGGCAAAGACAGCAGGCGTTAAATATTTTACATATATTTCCGTGTTAAAGGCAGACAAGGCACCAAAGGTTCCTATGCTTCATGCAAAATATTTATTCGAAGAAGAATTAAAGAAAAGCGGTATGACATACACCATTCATCGTCCAACCGGATATTTCTACGATATTGTAAAAGTATTCCGTCCGATGATTGAAAAGGGCGAAGTAACCTTACTTGGCAACAATCCGGTGCATGCCAACGTTGTTTCTACCGAAGATTTTGCAGAGTTTATCGTGGCACATATGACCGATGAAAATAAAATGTACGATGTAGGCGGAAAAGAAACCTATTCCTATGAAGAAATTGCAAATATGTGTTTTGCAGCAGCAGGAAAAGAGCCTGTAATCAAACGTGCACCTGCAGTGTTATTTGATGTATTGGCATTCGTAAATAAACTGAAAAAGAACGGAAAGGAAGCAATTTTACGTTTCTCCAAATGGACACTTACCGAAGAAATGGTTGGTGATACAAAGACCGGTGATATGAGCTTCAAGCAGTATATCGAGGAAAGCTTCAAAAAGTAATTTAGGAAGGAAACTATTATGGGTTGGAATTATCTTTTCATATTTTTTATCATTAGTTTAGTGCTTTGTCTTGTAGGATTCTACAAGTATGTTTACTTTTTATCTATCGGTTATGGCTTCTCTGTAGCCGGTATTGGTGTGGCACTTGCGATTATGAGCCTTATGGGTAAGTTTAATGCAGCACTTCCACATTATATTTTATTTGCGTTGTTTGTAGTTTACGGTATTCGTTTGGCCGGATTTTTGTTAATTCGAGAGCTGAAAAATGTAGCGTATCGCAAGACGTTAAAGGAAGCAACCGGTGACGAAAAGGGTATGCCGATGTTTGTAAAGGTATCTATCTGGCTTTGTGTAAGTGTGCTTTACGTGGCACAGACAGCACCGGTATTTTTCCGTATGTACAATGGTGGAGAAGTTTCTGCATTTACCTGGGCGGGTATTATCGTTTCCATATGTGGTATTGCTTTAGAGGCCTGGGCAGATGAGCAGAAGAGTGCCCAGAAAAAGGTTCGCCCGGATATGGTAGCTACGGGAGGTTTATACAAAATCGTACGCTGCCCGAATTATTTTGGTGAAATTTTATTCTGGACCGGTGTGTTCGTGTCTTCTTTAGATATTTTAAGCGGAATCGGTCAGTGGCTGACAGCAATTATTTCCTACATCTGCATCGTATACATTATGTTTAATGGTGCACAGAGATTGGAAAAACGCCAGATGAAACGTTATGGAAGCAATCCGGAATACGTGGAGTATGCCAATAAGACACCGATTATTATTCCGTTTTTACCAATTTACCATTTAAATAAAATCGAGAAATAACGAATGTATGTCTGCCATGCCGCCTGTGGCGGTATGGCAGAATGATTTATGAGGGATATTTTATGAAGGATTTTTCTATAGCAATGGCGCTGGTAGATTATATTCCGGTAGTGCTTTTTGGCATTGCAGCAGTTATTTTACAGCGTGATTTGTATAATAAGATGCGAAAGGATGCATTTGCATTATTTGCGGCAGGTACAATTAATGTGTTGTGTGCAGGCGCACTTAAGGCCACCTATAAGCTTTTATATGCGGCCGGAGTTTGTGATTTTGAGCCATTAAATGCCATGTTTTTCCCGGTACAGTCCATTGGATTTTTACTTGCCGGATTTGGAATGATAGCAATGTTTTGCTTTAAAGAACAGAAGAAAAATGTTACATTGGCTGTAGCACCTGTACTTTTCAAAGGCACTTTTTTATTTGTAGGTTTAATGGTTGCCGGCCTTGGCTGCATGTCAGTGGGATTATGTATCTTAGCAGCCAAAATGAAAAAGAAATCAGTAATTGCACTGTTTGTACTGGCCTTTGTGTGCTCGCTTTGTATGGGATATTTATCCTCTCAAGATTTTGCACAGGCGAGCATGAACTGGATTGCAGAGGGTGTGAATGTGGTAGGACAGGGAAGCTTACTGGCAGGTGTATGGATGCTGCACAAGGCCGGTCTTGCGGAGTTGTCTTTGAACTGATTTTGCAGTATACTAAAATACATATAAAACAAATGAAGAAAGCAAGGAGGCTTATTATGAGCATCAAAAATGAACCAAAATACAAAAACGGATTATTAAAGGCAATTCGCGAACAATTAGAGCACAGAGCTCTTTGGATGTATCTTTTAGTAGATGAAGCCAAGAAAAAAGGGCTGGACCCGGAAGAATATGCACCTGCTGCCATCAAGAGATGTGGTTTGTATCAGGGTGCAGGACTTCGTGAGAAAGCTGGAGGCGGTGAAAGTTTAAAAGGACTTAAAAAGACGTTATTTACCAAGCCTGCTCAGCTTGTTTTTGAAATGGATATCAAGCAGTGCACTGACGATAATCTGGATATTGATTTTCATTATTGCCCATTGGTAAAGGCATGGCAGAAGCAGGGATGCAGCGACGAAGAAATCAGCAAACTTTGTGATTATGCGATGTGTGGAGACAGAGGCATTGCTGAAAGCTTTGGATGCAAGCTGAATTTGCCAAAGACGATTGCACGCGGTGATGATGTTTGTGAAATTCGTTTTGTGAGAGAGAAATAATTCATGCACAAAAGAAATGATTTTACGCAAGGAAAAATTTTAGGGCCGCTTCTTAGTTTTGCTATGCCGGTGTTATTTGCGCTGTTTTTGCAGGCCATGTATGGCGCGGTGGATTTGTTGGTAGTAGGTAAATTCGGAACCAGCGCAGATGTGTCTGCGGTGTCTACCGGTTCTCAAATTATGATGACGATTACCCATCTTCTCAGTGGATTAAGTATGGGTACCACCATATTTTTAGGTCAGAAGCTGGGTGAAGGCAAGGCAGAACAGGGTGGTAAAATTATTGGTGCCAGTATCTGGCTGTTTGCGGTAATTGGTATAGTATTTACAGTGCTTGTTCCGTTGGGTGCAGGTGTACTTGCGGATACCATGAATGCGCCGGCAGAAGCGTTTGACTTGACGGTGGATTATATACGTATTTGTGGATTTGGCATTATTGTAATTATTGCATATAATATAATTGGCAGTATTTTTAGGGGCCTGGGGGATTCTAAAACTCCACTGATTACGGTACTGATTGCGTGTATCTGTAATATTATAGGTGATTTACTTTTAGTGGCAGTATTTAAAATGGGGACAGCCGGTGCCGCCATTGCGACGGTATTTGCGCAGTTTGTCAGTGTGGTGATTTCCGTTGCATTGATTCGTAAGCAAAATTTGCCGTTTCCATTTAAAAAAGAATACATTCGGCCGGAAAAATACATTGTAAAAAAGGTAATGCTTTTGGGGCTTCCGATTGCGTTACAGGATTTATTGGTTGGAATATCCTTTTTAATTATTCTTGCCATTGTAAATGATTTAGGGCTTATCGCGTCCGCAGGAGTTGGTGTGGCGGAAAAGGTTTGTGCCTTTATCATGCTTGTTCCATCTGCATTTATGCAGGCTATGAGTGCTTTTGTAGCCCAAAATGTGGGGGCAGGGCGTATGGACAGAGCCAAAAAATCACTCCTTTACGGTATAAGTGTATCGTTCTTATTTGGCTTGACAATGTTTATGATATCCTTTTTCAATGGCAATTTGCTGGCAGGCATTTTTGCAAACGAAGGGGATGTGATTGCAGCCGGTGCAGAATACCTAAAGTCATACGCAATCGACTGTCTGTTCACATGCTTCCTATTCTGCTTTATTGGTTTCTTTAATGGAATCGGATTGACCAGATTTGTTATGATTCAGGGAATCGTGGGAGCATTTTTAGTGCGTGTACCTGTATCCTTTTTGATGAGCAAGTTAGAGCCGGTATCATTGTTTAAAATCGGACTTGCGACCCCATGCTCTACGGTTGTACAAATTATATTATGTTTTATTTGCATGTGGTTTTGTGTTATAAAAAAAGAAAAACGAGGTAACAAAAGATGACAGGATTTGGGTATAAAAACACTTGAAACACAAGTAAAAACTTTTTCAAAAACAGGGAACAAAATTCGACAAAGCTCGTTAATAGTATAAGGGGGCTAAGCGGGGGAATAATACTGCGTAAGGCGTAGATTTAATAATGGAAAGCGCGCACCATTATTACCAAAATTCGTCTCTGATTTTGATAAGCTAGCATATTATCTCGGAGAACTTGAAAGAAAGGGCAGACAAAAGTCTGGATGGTAGCAGGAATGCGAAAAAGCGAAGAAGAGTTACTCCGTAGGTTATGCAAAGAACAGAAGCTGTATTTTGAAGCCTTCAAGATATTGGGCAAGGAAGAAGCGGCAGAGAAGGCATGTATCACAGTATTAGAACGCATGATAGAGATATACCCTGTCTTAAAAAGAAAAAGTTATGAGGATTTGTCAGGCATTAGTCAGACGGTTATTCAGTATCTATGTGTTAAAAGTGTGGGCTTAGACCAAGAAGAGATAAAAACGAATACTATCAGAGGCGAGAAAAAATTTCTTGCACTGGTAAATGATTGTGACAAAGAGGTAATAATGCAGGCGATATATGAGTTGCCAAAGGATAAAAGATGTATTTTGACACTAAAATATGCTTTTGGACTCGGTGCACATACTATGAGTACACTGCTCGGACTGTCACATTATGAATTATTAAAGGAACTGGAAAGTTCCAAAGTAACAATGATAACAAAGATGGAGAATTTATATGAATGCCAGGAATGCAGCTGACCAGATATTGAGCGACTGTCTTCAGGAATGTATGCGACAAAAAAAGAAAATGATTGATGAAGAAATGGAGCAGTATGAAGACTATGTTTTTTCGGATGAATTCGAAGCAGGAATGAAGAAACTTTTGGTAGTACGTAATAAAAAGACCAAAAGCACAAAGGTTTTCAAATATGCAGTTTCCATGGCAGCAGCACTGCTTGTTGTGGTGGGTATCGTATCTGCATCTGCTACATCCACGAAAGCAACATTGCCTTCGATAGATATTTTGGACTGGTTGGATGACCATTTTGAGTTTAATAAAGGGACATCTACTTCCAAAGATAATGAACTTATATTTGATGAAGCACAGATAACATATATTCCGGAAGGGTTTGAAAAAACCGGAGAGGGCAAGACGTTTACTTATGTTGAATACAAGTATGAAAATGCTGAGGATAAGTACTTTTCTGTACGTGTAACTAAGACATTAAATCAACCACAGCAGGATAATGAAGAAATTGTAAAAGAAACTTTCGTGAATGGTGCCGGGTATGAGTGTCTTTATGTTGAACGTGAAAATGAGTTTACATATCTTTGGGAAGATTCTGAAGGTTTGTTTTATCGTGTGTATGGTAATGTGAGTAAAGATGAATTGTGCTCTATAATGAATGGCATTCAGTACAAAGGAGAAAATAAGTGAAAAAACGTATTTTAAAGTTTTTGACAGTGATTTTGGTAATGGTAATGTTTACCATTCCGGTATCTGCAGCAACTCCAAGATTTAATAATATTGGCGATGCAACACTGCTTATTGATTTTGATAGCAATTATACCGTTTATATTGGACTTTGTGTCTCAACTTATAGTCATGGTTCCGGTGTGAGCGGTTTGGTTAAATTGTTTGATTCCGAAGGAACTTGCTTGGCAATCTGGCCGGTAAGTGACTATGAAAAGCCTATTGGAGCAGAATTTACCTATCCGGGAGTTCTGGGTGAGACTTATACAGCAACCTTTGCGGGTCATGCATACAGCAATAATGGTACTGCATCAGACCGATTGGAATTGGAAATTACTGCAACTTGTAACTAAGCTTGCGGAGCAAATTATAATTGAATAATATGAATGAAGAGGTGGCCGTAATAGCCACCTCTTGTTATTTTTTCGCACATCGCATAGGACGGTTCCGTAAAATGGTGTGGACTTTAGAAGCCTAATGTAGTATAATTTAAACGGAACCAAAAACAAAGGAGGATTACGGATGCCACGAATTATTGATTTATTCGCTGGTTTAGGCGGGATTAGGCTTGGATTTAAGCAGGCCATGGATGAACTTGGATTAGAAACGGAGTGCGTTTTTTCGTCCGAGATAAAACCTTATGCAATTCAAGCATATAAGGGTTTTTATGGAGAAGAAGAAATATATGGGGATATTACACTTGTCGATACGAATCAAGATATTCCGGATTTTGATTATTTATTAGCTGGATTTCCTTGTCAGCCATTTAGTTCCGCAGGGAATAGGAATGGATTTGCAGATACGAGAGGAACACTCTTCTTTGAGATTGAAAGAATACTTCAGGACAAGATAAATGCAAACCATCCGGCAAGAGGATTTCTGCTTGAAAATGTAGAAGGACTAATAAATCATGACAATGGTAATACATTAGATACAATTATTACGCATTTAGAACAATTAGGCTATCATGTTAGTTATAAGTTGTTGGATTCGAGAGAGTTCGGATTGGCACAAAGCAGAAAAAGAGTATATATAGTTGGTTCGCTTGATGAAGAAATCAACCTTGACGGATTTGAACAAAGAGAAGCTGTTTTAGGAGATATATTGCAGCAGGGATTACCAACAGTAGATACGGAATTTACCAGAAGATTATTTGCAAACTACACAACTCAAGAAGTGATAGGAAAGTCAATAAAGGACAAGCGCGGTGGAGACAATAATATTCATTCGTGGGATATTGATTTGAAAGGTCAGACATCTCAGGTGGAAAGAAATTTGATGAATGCACTTTTGCGAGAAAGAAGAAAAAAACATTGGGCAGAAGTGATAGGTATAAAATGGATGGATGGAATGCCTTTAACAGAGGCACAAATCAGAACATTTTTTGATGTTCCTGAGTTACATGAAATATTGGAGCACTTAACAGAAATGGGATATTTAGTATATGAGCATCCGAAGGAGCAAGTTAAGGACGAAGATGGGACTATGAAAAGAGTTCCTGATGAAACAAAGGATAAAGGATATAACATTGTTGCCGGTAAGCTGTCCTTTGAATTTTCTAAGATATTGGACCCGGGAGATATTGCACCTACTTTGGTAGCAATGGATGTGGCTAAATTAGGAGTTGTTGATGGAGATGGTATTCGCAGATTAACCATTAGAGAATGTCAAAGATTATGTGGATATCCGGATGATTACAACTTGGATATGCTTAGTGAAGCGGATGCATTTGATTTATTGGGCAATACCGTTTGCGTGCCCGTAATCAAAGATATTTCATTGAAAATAGGCAGAAACTATATGAATAATGTTGATGGGGGAAGGTAAAGTGAGATTATCAGCACAAGAAATATATGATAGATTATTAAATGATGACCATATTCTTGAATTAAAAGGACAGATAAAGTTCTATTTGGGAGATGTAAATATCATTGTAAAGCAGAAGGATGTAGTGGGTAACATCATGCAGGAGTGGTTACAAGGATGGTTGGATGCAAGAGGTATTGAATATGCACCAAGTGAAAATACACAAATGCCACCTGACTTCTTTTTAAATCCGGATGATAGAACAAAAGGATTATTGGAAGTAAAAGCGTTTAACAGAAATGGCACTCCGGGATTTGATATTGCAGATTTTAGAATGTATGCATCGGAAATACAAGAGAAACCATACATGCTGGATGTGGATTACCTTATATTTGGTTATGACATGAGTGATGATGGTATTGTAACTGTAAAAGATGTTTGGCTGAAGAAAGTATGGCAAATCACAAGAAGAATGGAGAATTATCCTATTAACTTGCAAGTGAAAGAAGGGGTAATACATAAAATAAGGCCGGGAGTGTGGTACAGCGAAAGAGTTACGGATTATGCTATTTTTGATTGTCTTGAAGATTTTGTTTCAGCTATCGAAGAAACAACATTTAAGGAGCCTAAGCTGCGTAGTTCCGTAGCTTCCACATGGTTAGCTGTATTTCAAAGAAATTATAAGGCGTGGTGTGGGCAGGAATTGAATGTTCCAAGGTGGAGTGATATAAAAGATAAGTATGACCTTGTGACTGATAAAAAAAGAGAAAAAGCTAGGGAGAGATTGGAAGTAGTTATTGGACAAAAACAAAAAATCGAAGCCAGAGTACTTAAATATCAACAAGACATTATTGAAGCAAAAACAAACAAACAAAAAGAAAAAGCTGAGCAAGGATTAGAAAAATCAATGAATTCATTAGAAGCGGCATTGAAGAAAGTTGCTGATGCACAAGTGCAATATGATGTTTTAATAAATCATTAGTGTATGATGATAAGCTATTGTAGAGTATGAAGAGGTGGCCGTAATAGCCACCTCTTGTGTTTTTAGTCTGCGAACTTCTTCTAAACCCAAAGCCTCTTTATAAAAAGCCATAGATTTCTCTAAATCACGAACATTAAAATTGTTGTGTGCAAATGTAAATTCCATAACATACCTCCGGAAACAAATCGTTAAAAACATAATATTATAAAGTAAGAAGTTACGCAAACTACTTGCAAAAATATAAAAAATGTGTTAAAGTTAGTCTAGACTAACTAACAAAAGGAGGAAATTTTATGGATAGAAGATTTAAACGAAAACTTGCTACGTTAGCCACATATTTTATTTTAGTATTATTGTTTTGTGTACGCGTTACAGGTGTTCATTTTCATATGATAGCCGGTTTGGTTTTTATTGCACTGCTTGCCATACATACCATTACGAGACGCCGCAGAATTTTAAAATGCCCCATACGCTGGCAGGTCGCTGATATAGTTTGTATCGTTGCACTAGTGGTTGTTTTAGTGTCAGGTTTTTTGCTTCCCATTCTAAAAGGAACTATGATAGTGCTTATGCTGCACAAGCTTGCTTCTGTGGTTTTGGCGCTGGGTATTCTGGTGCATATATACCAGCATGTGCCTAAGAAGCCGAAGAAATTGTAATTTTGGAATAACCTAATAAAGAGAAAGCAAACGATATTGAAAACACATATGTAGCCTTTGGTAAATTAGGCTGTATATGTGTTTTTTTGTTGCTATTTAAAGTATAATGTGATATAATAACCACACAATGAGTGGAGGTTGGGATAAAATGGAAAAGAAAAAACAATTAGAAAATCAGATTAGCAAATTGAAGGAAATAAGAGAAGCTTTAGGAATGAACAGAACGGAGTTTTCACGCTATATTGATATACCGTTGAGAACTTTGGAGGAGTGGGAAGCCGGAAGAAGGCAAATGCCGGATTATGTTTTACGCTTAATCACTTATTATACAAAAATGGAACGTTTAATAGTGGAACAGAAAATAATATTAGAGGATGAAACAGATGCAGAGAAATAAAATTATAACTGTTCAAAATTTACCAATTACGATTTCAAAAGAAGATATAGATGATTACATATGTATTACAGATATTGCTGCGGCAAAATCAGATGATTCCAGAGCGGCAGATGTGGTGCGTAATTGGCTTAGAAATAGGAGAACGATTGAATTCTTGTCAACTTGGGAAGAAATATATAATCCAAATTTTAAAGTGTTCGAATCTGAACACTTTAAAAAACAAGCAGGCTTATTAACATTTACACCTAGTGTTTCAGAATGGGTGAAACAGACAAACGCAATAGGAATGTTTGTAAAAAAAGGACGTTATGGGGGAACCTATGCACATAAAGATATTGCTTTTGAATTTGCTTCTGCAATTAGTCCGATTTTTAAATTGTATTTAATTAAGGAATTTCAGCGTTTAAAAGAAGAAGAAAATAACCGTCAAAAGTTAGAATGGGATGCAAAGCGGTTTTTATCCAAGAATAATTACTTGATTCAAACGAATGCAATTAAAAATTATATTATTCCAAAGTGTAATTATAGAGAAGATTTGCAGTGGTTGCCATATACTGAGGAAGCAGACCTATTAAATGTTGCCTTGTTTGGTTTTACGGCGAAGGCATGGCGCGAGAGTAATCCGGAACTGGCAAAAAGTAGTAATGTAAGAGATTATGCTACTATTAATGAGCTTACAGTTCTTTCAAATCTTGAAACGCACAATGCCCAGATGATTAGAGAAGGTAAAACAAAAGAAGAAAGATTTCGGATTCTTAAAGAGATTTCAGATTATCAAATGCAAATATTATCTGCTGCGGATAAGATCGTACACCTTGAAGAAAAAAGCAGCGTGTAGTATATTGAGTATAGAGAAATAAACTTGGCGAATAAAAAATAAGGAGTGCGGTTGTTATGAATAATTTTACATTTTATAGTCCTACGTATTTTGTTTTTGGAAAAGGCGAGGAAAGTAATACGGGTAAATATGTCAAGCGCTTTGGAGGCAAAAAGGTTTTAATTCACTACGGTGGCGGCAGTGTGGTGCGTTCCGGGTTACTGGATAGAATTAAAAAGTCTTTGATGAATGATGCAATTGAGTTTGTTGAACTTGGTGGTGTGGAGCCGAATCCGAGAAGCGGGCTCGTATATGAAGGAATCGAACTTTGCAAAAAAGAGCATGTGGATTTTATCTTGGCTGTAGGCGGTGGAAGTACCATTGATTCTGCAAAGGCGATTGCGGTAGGTGCAATGTATGAAGGTGACTTTTGGGATTTTTACAGTGGGAAAGCAGTTGAGAAAGCATTGCCTGTAGGAACGGTGTTAACGATTGCGGCCGCAGGCAGTGAAGGCAGTTCCGGCTCTGTTATTACGAAGGAAGAAGGGATGTTGAAGCGCAGCGCCGGCGGAGAGGCTATGCGCCCTGTGTTTTCTATTTTGAATCCGGAGTTGACGCAGACGCTTCCGGCATTTCAGACTGCTGCCGGAGTGACCGATATTATGGCGCATTTGTTGGAGCGTTATTTTACCAATACACAGGATGTGGAAGTGACGGACCGTGTTATTGAGGGCTTGCTTCTTTCCATGATTCATGAAGCACCGAAGGTAATTGAAAATCCAAATGATTATCAGGCACGCGCCAATATTATGTGGGCCGGCATGCTGGCACATAATAACTGTTGCGGCGTTGGCCGTGAGCAGGACTGGGGAAGTCATGATATAGAGCATGAGCTTTCTGCCCTTTACGACTGTGCCCATGGTGCAGGACTTGCCGTGGTCTTTCCGGCGTGGATGGAATACACCATGAAGCATGATGTGCTGCGCTTTGCCCAGCTTGCAAACCGTGTGTGGGGATGCTCCATGGATTTTAAACATCCGGAAAATACTGCAAAAGCAGGCATCCAAGCTTTTAGAAATTTCTTAAAATCCATTGGGATGCCTCAGACCCTGGGCGAGCTTGGCGGCAAGGAAGAAGATATACCATATCTTGCGCATACAGCAAGCTACGGCAACGGAAACGATGGCACGTTGGGAAGCTTTGTGGTGCTGAAAGAAGAAGATATTGCAAATATTTATAGGTTGATGTTATAAAACCGCTGTGGTTATTGCAAAGGATACTCGGTTAAATTATGTAAAAAATACGTAACTGCCAGTAAATCTGCGCAGCCGCCCGGTGACAGATTTCTTGCAATAAAAGCATCATCCAGGTCTTCCAGCTGCTTTGTGGAAGGATAAGTTGCATTTTTTAAAAGCGCGCGTGCGGCATCTGCAGCAAAAGCTGCACCTTCCGGGCCGCCCCTATGGTAAAGATTCGTATCATTTACCCAGGCAATCAGATGCAGCAATGTCACGGCACCGGCATTCATGGGGTGCAATCCGTCCTGCAATGCTTTTTTGTAAACCGGCAGGGCGATATTGGCTACAGAAGGCAGACCTGCTGCAACTTCGCCGCGAATACCGGTAAGCCCGTATTCCAGGTAAAGGCGTCCGCCGGCGGTGATTTCAGAAGGTGAGGTATTCACAGCCCCTGTCCTTTTAAGTGTCTTAAAGGCTTCCAAATCTGCCTTTGCATGCGTGCTGACCATGTGTGCACATTCCTCAAGAAGGGTGTCTAATGAGGAAGCAATAGGCTTCCCCGGAGTCCAGAGGCGCCCCAAAGCCCCGCAGAGAATCCCCAGCGTATAAATTGCACCTTTGTGGGTGTTGACACCACCTGTTGCAAGAAACATGGTTTGTTCGGCTTTTGAGCCTGCTTGACGCAGGCGCGGAAAGGTTTCGGGAGCTGGTGAGAGACAGCATTCCTGACCGATTTTTACGCACTCTGCAAAGTATGGCTTTAGAGCATCGGCACTTAATAAAAACAACTCTAAATTCATATCTACATGGCTTCCGCTGTTGCGACGGTCCACTAAACCAGGTTTGGGCGTAGTATATACTTCATCCTTCAGACTTTGTACGGCACGAGTCGCAATATGCTCTGCGTCAGCTGCGGCAAAGTGTTTTTTTATAATTGAGTGTGTTACTGCCTGTAATTCGGATACAGAATGTAGGCGTCTTGCAGCACAACCGCGTCCCGGTGCACCGCATACCAGACAGTTTCTGGGACCACCCTTTACGATGTCACGGTCCAGTTTATGACCATCCGAATCCAATACATCCATGTCAAACAGCCGCCCTAAAGGGGCGGCATCTTCTATATCTGTGCAGATTTTTTTGAGCGTAACTGCTTCTATATCCACGGAAAGCATAGCTTCGTAACCTGTTATTTCCATGGTTTTATGACAAAAAAGTATTTTTTCATCCGGCAGGTGCTTTGCCAGTTCGCTTAGCCCGGTTTCAAATGCCCGCTCAATCAAAGGAGAGGTCTTTACAGGTCCGGCAATATTCATGGTAAAGCTAACCAAAGGGCAACGGTATGTATTTAAAAGCTTCTGCTGCAGAGCTGCTCGTGCTTCTCTTGCTAAGAGTATCTGTTCCAAAGTGACTTCCTGCATTATAGTACTCCTGATGCATCTAAAGGCTGCTGTATAATCAAATCGGACTGTTTTTCTTGTTGGGCATCCAGCTTACGCAGATTTTCCTCGGCACCTTCGCCGACACAGCCTACCAGGAGGTAGCGTTTATTAAATCGGTCATAGATAAAATGATGCAGCAGATGGAAATTCTCAATCTGTCCGGTGCGGCTTACATGAATACGGGGACCGGTACATGGATGAAGCTTGCCATCAATGGAAACGTGATAGTTGTCTGCGTAAGTAATGGGCAAATCTTCTTGGATCATGGTATTGACCTTCTGTTCCAGCTCCTTAATATCAAACTGAGGCTCTGCATCCGGGAAGGTAATTACGAAGCCGTGTTTTACGTCATCGTGACCACAACGTGCCACTTCATGAGCCGGCATACAAAACTCGCATAAATCCTCAGCAGTGTGTGCCATAAGTCGATAAGAAAGAGAACGATATACATTCTTGCGGATTTCCTGGGGTTCCGGGCCAAACAGAGTAGGTCGGGAAATAAGAACCTGTTCGCCCACACCAATAAGCAGGTTGGCATTAAAACCTAAAAGCGGGTAAATTAGATCAAAGTGTTCTACAATCACACGCTTGCCGTTCTGTAAAGCCTCTATGATAGCATCTGCCAGAACGCTCATCTGGGTAAAACCATTTTCAAAACGAATATCCACGTGATAGGTGTGAGGTGCAAAGTATCCGATTTGAGAATCCTGTTCTAGCAAAGGCAGAGGACGAATATAAACGCCGTCATCGTCATTGGTCAACTCCAGACCCGGGAACATGCCGCGAATCAGTGCGCTTTTACCGGAACCGGCTTCACCGATAATACCGATAAGCTTATCAAATGGGGATAAATATAGTTGCGCCAGCTGCATACCCAGTGCATACATACGATGATGGCCGCGTGGAGCGAAATAGCTGCTTAAAATATGGTTATTTTGACGATCTTGCATAATGTTACCTCCTTGAGCAGGCCTTTGCCTGCAGATGTTTAAGTTACAGCAGGTTTTTTTCCTGTAAATATTTTATGGTAATGTGTGGCAGCAGAGCGTTTAGGGCTTGTGTGTTACCACTTTGTATGTGAGCGCGGACGGCACTGGCACTAATAGGAATGCCATTTTCTGTGAGTCTCGGTATTTCTTTTAAAAGAATCTTACGCTTTGGCAGGTGCATCCGTAATGCGTCGTTATACTGTGCTGTCATCGGAGAAAGCGGCTCAGTACCGACATAGCGGCGGGTAATATGAAAGTGTGGTACAAAGTAGCGCACAAATACTTCAATATCCAAAAGGCACTGTATCTGACCGGCTTTATCTCTTTCCTTTATAAAATAAGTAGGAAAGGTGGCGGCAGAAATCAGATAAGGTCCCGTTGGTAAGATCGTCACATTAGGTAAATGCTGCGTACCCAAACGTACCATTTCCAGACGGTCTTTAGCAGAAAAATAACTTTTATCTTCGGAAAGAACAAAAACGTAAAGTTTATCACATTCTGCGGCGGCGGTCTCAATAAGATACTGATGTCCTAAGGTAAAAGGGTTGCAGTTCATTACAATTGCCCCGATTTCATTACCGGTGTGTTCAGTAGCGTTATTAAGTGTAGCAGGCAGCAGAGCATCCAAAAAGCTTCGGATACCGTTTCTTTGATTTTCCATTAAAAGCACTTGCTCCGTCTGGGCAATGGGATAGAAAAACAAAGAAGAGAATACGTATTTATTAGAAGGCTTGGTGTAAAGGAACAGATGCCTGTGGCCTTCCCGAAAAGCTTCTTGACGCAGAGTACCAAGCACTGTGGCGGTTAGGTCTTCGCCACGGTGTGCTTCATCAACGGCAATACATTTTAATATATTTTCCTCACGGCTTCCGGCTGCAATAAGAATATCGTCATCCCAGACAAGAACAGTCTGAGTAATAGCCTCGTCTGCCGTCAGTCCGGTGCGGGTTAAAAAGTCTGTCCAGATTTTCCGTTTTGAGCCATCCAGATGGCAATGCAGTTCAATATTCATAGGATACCTCTCTGTTTTTTGGTGGCTGAACTGGTTTTATAATTGTATTATACATGATTCTTCAAGATATGCAAATAAAAACAGAAAAGGAATTGCAATTTAAATAATTGTATTATATAATTGTATTAAATTGATATAGTATAATTTACACAAAGTGAGTAGTGAAATAATGGTTTTGTAGTTTGTTGAGAGAGGAGTGGTTGTGTCGTATGGAAATTTTGAAAAATGCATCTGCGGGAACCTTAGAGTCCAGTGATGTATACGTGGAAATAGAGCCGGGCATGGGCGAATTGGAGATTTGTCTGGAGTCTGTTGTGGAGAATCAGTTTGGTGAGGCGATTCTTAAGGCGGTGCGTGAGGTGCTTGAGGAGTGTCAGGTACGTAATGCGGTGGTTCGTGTGGCAGATAGGGGTGCACTGGAATGTGTCCTGCGTGCCAGAGTGGAGACCGCAGTGATGCGTGCTACTGTGGATTGCGGAAAGGAGGCAGACTGATGCGGCGTAGTATGTTGTTTTTACCGGGGAATAATCCGAATATGTTAATCAATGGTAATTGCCTGGGGGCTGATGCGGTGATTTTTGACCTGGAGGATGCGGTTTCACCGGCCGAGAAGGATGCGGCTCGCATTTTGGTGCGCAATACCATGCGATACATGGATTTTCAGGGCTGTGAAATCATTGTCCGTATTAATTCTATAGATACCCCATACTGGAAGGCGGATTTGGACGCAGTTTTGCCGTATAAACCTAATTTGATTTTGCTGCCAAAGACTGGTACGGCGTCAGATGCACTGGCAGCAGATGCGTACATGGCTCAAGTGGAGGCGCGCGTAGGCTTGGAGCAGGGCAGCATAGGGCTGATGCCGTTGATTGAGACTGCTATGGGTGTAGAGAATGCATTTAATATTGCTTCTTGCTCTGAACGTGTGAAAGCCTTGTTTTTGGGAGCAGAGGATTTAACGGCTGATTTACAGTGTAAGCGTACCAAGGAAGGCAGAGAGATTGAATATGCCAGAACTCGTTTGGTGGTAGCGGCACGTGCTGCCGGTGTGGATGTTTATGATACACCGTTTACCGATGTAAATGATGACGAGGGTATTGTAGAGGATGCGTCTTATGCTAAGGCACTTGGCTTTACCGGTAAAGCATCTATTTCGCCGAGACATGTAGAAGTAATCAATCAGGTATTTAGCCCAAGTCTGAAGGATATTACATATGCATATGAGGTTGTGGAGGCCATTGCACAGGCGAAGGCACAGGGTAAGGGTGCCATCTCGCTTCATGGCAAAATGATTGATGCGCCGATTGTGGCAAGAGCGGAGCGTACCATTGCTATGGCAGAGGCGCTTGGACTTGGGAAGGAGGAACGGCATGAGTAAGCTGGTTCAGTCGATAAAAGAGGCCATTGCACTTTCCGGTTTGAAGGATGGCATGACCGTATCTTTTCACCATCATTTGCGAAATGGTGATTATGTTTTAAATATGGTGATGGAGGAAATAGCAAATCTGGGGATTAAGGAACTGAATGTGAATGCCAGCTCCTTGTTTGATGTACATACTCCGTTGTTAAATCATATGGAAAATCACGTAGTTACGGGTCTGGCTACGGATTATATTGCTTCCAGCCTGGGGCGGGCAATTTCCACGGGTGTTATGGAAAAGCCTGTACAGTTCAGAACACATGGCGGTCGCCCAAGTGATATTGCACTGGGCAGAACACCCATTGATGTGGCATTTATTGCGGCACCCACCTCAGACCCTATGGGCAACTGCTCCGGCAAATACGGCCCTTCTGCCTGTGGCAGTCTGGGATATGCGTTTGCGGATGCTATGTATGCGAAAAAAGTAGTTGTTATTACGGATAATTTGGTGCCGTATCCGCTGCAGGATTGGTCCATTTCCGAAGATTACGTGGATTATGTGGTAACCGTAGATGCCATCGGCAATCCAAAGGGTATTGTGTCCGGTACCACACAGATTACAAGAGATCCGGTGGGACTTGTGATGGCTTCCCATGCGGCAAAGGTAATCGAAGCTTCCGGTCTTTTAAAGGATGGTTTTTCTTTCCAGACAGGTGCCGGCGGAGCTTCTTTGGCAGCAGCCAAATTTTTAAAGGAAATTATGTTGGCAAAGGGCATTCAGGGCAGCTTTGGCCTGGGCGGTATTACCGGTTACATGGTGGATATGCTGCAAGCAGGATGCTTCCGCAGTCTGATGGATGTGCAGTGCTTTGACTTAAAAGCGGTAGAATCCATTCGTTCCGATGCACGCCATCAGGAAATTTCTGCAATGCATTATGCCAGCCCAAGCAGCCGCAGTGCAGTGGTAGATAATCTGGATGTGGTTATTTTAGGCGCTACGGAAATTGATACAGACTTTAATGTAAATGTGCATACCGATTCCAATGGCTATATTATGGGTGGTTCAGGCGGTCACAGTGATACCGCAGCAGGTGCCAAGCTTTCCATGATTATTGCTCCGATGTTCAGAGCAAGACTTCCGATTGTAACAGACCATGTACATTGTGTTTCTACTCCGGGACAGGATATTGATGTATTGGTTACCCAGGGCGGCATTGCGGTAAATCCGCGAAATGCCGAGTTGAAGGAAAAATTGGTTGGTGCAGGGCTGCCGGTGATTGATATTCATGAATTAAAAGAAAAAACAGAACGCATTACCGGAAAGCCGCAAAAGCTTCCTAAGGGTGACAGAGTGGTGGCACAGGTAATCAGCCGTTATGGGGAGCTATTAGATAATATTTACAATGTACCTCAGAAGGCATAAAGAAGGAGCAGGGTATGAGAGAAATCAGTGCAGGCACCATTACAGAAGTGGTGAAAAGACTGTGTGTGGAGGCGAATTGTCATCTGCCGCAGGATATGAAAAATTGTATTTCAAAATGTTATGAACAGGAAAACTGGCCGCAGGCAAAGGAAATCTTAGACCGTATTATTGAGAACTATCATATTGCCGATGAGCAAAACCAGCCTATTTGTCAGGATACCGGCGTGGCTTGTGTATTCTTGAAAGTGGGCCAGGAGGTTCACATTGACGGCGATATTAATGAAGCGATAAATGAAGGTGTTCGTCAGGGTTACACAGAGGGGTATTTGAGAAAGTCTGTGGTACGTGATCCTTTGGACCGGGTAAATACCGGAGACAACACCCCGGCCATGATTTACTGCGAACTGGTGCCGGGTGACAAACTGGAAATTACCGTAGCCCCGAAAGGCTTCGGCAGCGAAAATATGAGTCAGATTAAAATGCTTCGTCCTTCTGATGGTCTTCAGGGAGTAAAGGATTTTGTACGGAAAGTCGTAGAAGATGCCGGTCCTAATCCCTGCCCTCCGATTGTGGTAGGTGTGGGTGTCGGCGGCACTTTTGATAAGGCTGCATATTTGGCAAAAAAAGCTTTGATGCGAAGTACAGAGGAACGAAATCCAAATCCGTTTTATGCAGAACTTGAGCAGCAGCTTTTGGATGAAATCAATGCCCTTGGCATTGGACCTCAAGGATTTGGAGGCAAGACAACAGCACTGGCGGTAAATATCGAGCAGTATCCTACCCATATTGCAGGACTGCCGGTGGCAGTAAATATTAACTGCCACGTTACCAGACACAAAAAGGAGGTGCTCTAAATGGCAATTTCTATTACAGCTCCTTTGACAAGAGAACAGGCAAGAACGTTAAAAGCAGGTGACAGCTGTTTGATTTCGGGAGTTATTTATACAGCGCGTGATGCTGCTCATAAACGTCTCTGCGAGTTGGTGGCACAGGGGAAAGAGCTGCCTATGGAAATAAAAGACAGTATCATTTATTTTGTGGGTCCTACACCTGCAAAACCGGGCCGGGCAATTGGTTCCGCAGGACCTACCACCTCCTACCGAATGGATGCCTACAGCCCGACTTTGATCGCACAGGGTCTCACCGGTATGATTGGAAAGGGGAAAAGAGGACCGGAAGTGGTGGATGCTATGAAGGAACATGGTGCGGTGTATTTCGGTGCCATTGGTGGGTGCGGTGCACTTCTTGGTAAGTGCATCAAAAAAGCAGAAATAGTTGCCTATGAAGACTTGGGTGCAGAAGCAATTCGTCGGCTGGAAGTGGAGAACTTCCCGGTTATCGTAATTATTGACAGTGAGGGCAATAACTTATATGAAACAGGTCGTGTTGCATATCTGGCAGAGCACCCTTGACAAAATGAATAAGAATTCTTAAAATTGTAATCAAACAATTTTCGGGAGTGAAGTGCATGGAACCAATTTACAAAGTGGACCTGAACCTGAATATTCCTATTTATCAGCAGTTAGTAGATATTATCCGTGCTGCGGTAAAGAGGGGAGAACTGGAATCCGGTCAGAAATTACCTACGGTGCAGGAGATGAGCGAAGAGCTTTCGGTAGCAAGAGGTACGATTAAACGTGCGTATGATGAATTGGAGCGGGAAGGTATCGTGGAGAAGGCCCAAGGAAGCGGTACGTTTGTTAAGTATCAGCCGGCTAGTTCCGGCAGTCGTAAGGAACAGGCTATGGCTGCCATTGATGCCTTGTTAAAGCAGTTAGAGGATATGGGGCTGTCTGCTGCGGAAATTAATATTTTTCTGAATCTAAAGCTTAGAGAGTGGGCAGAGCAGGATGCTTATATTAAAGTAGCTGTTGTGGAGTGTAATCCGGAGAATTTATCCCAGATGTCAGAGCAGTTGCGTCATATACCGCAGGTGGAGCTGCATTCTTTCCTGTTGGAGAGCATACAACAGTATCCGTATAAATTGGGTGAGGACTTTGACTTGATTGTTGTTACAGCTACCCATGCAGAGTATATGGAAAGTGTGCTTCCAGTGAAAAAACGTATTGCTCAAGTGGCGCTCAGACCATCTACCAGATGTCTGTCACATATTATTAAGCTGCATTCCGGTATGAAGGTGGGTATTATGGGTTACAGCCGACGTTTTTGCGAACTGCTGCACCAGACATGCGAAAGCTATGCTGAGGACGTGATTTGGGGTGAGGCACTTGTTTTTGCTCCGGAGTTGGATGTGGAAGCTTATTTAAAGGGCAAAGATGCTGTACTGGTGCCTAAATTCTACGAGCAATATTGCAGTGCTTCGGCAGCAGATGCGTTGCGAAAATTTGACGGCGAGCTTATTCATTGCTACTATGAAATGGACGAAGGCTCCATCTTATACTTAGAAACGAAAATCAAACGATTATTAGAAGAAAAAACGATTTAAATGTATTCCGTCCGGTGCAAGCTGGACGGTTTTTTATTACATAGGAAAACACTTCTTCCTATGTAATAAAAAACGCTCCACGAGGAGGCGCACTCCGCGGAATTTTTTCTAATTTAATATTGACAAATGATATA
This sequence comes from Lachnospiraceae bacterium, assembly GCA_045631045.1. GTDB lineage: Bacteria > Bacillota > Clostridia > Lachnospirales > Lachnospiraceae > RGIG6307. Next base: position 45,359 of record JAZQUB010000052.1, on the reverse strand, counting down.
GTACATTATAGTATATAGGTGTATAACAATTTGAAAAAACATGTAATATGTTATGAGGTATTGAGATGGAAAACCGAGAAAAAAAGGTCCTGGTTATTGGCGTTATCGGTGCAGACGTTCATGCCGTGGGCAACAAAATCCTTTACCATGCTTTTACAGAAGCTGGTTTTGAGGTAGTCAATTTGGGCGTAATGGTGTCCCAGGAAGAGTACATAGCCGCAGCAATTGAATCTAATGCAGATGCAATTGTTATTTCTTCCTTATATGGTCAGGGTGAGCTTGACTGTCGCGGCATGCGTGAAAAATGTGATGAAGCCGGTTTGAAAGATATTCCGCTTTTAGTTGGTGGGAATATCGTTATCGGTAAGCAGACGTTTGAAGATGTAGAGAAGAGATTCAAAGCCATGGGCTTTGACCGTGCGTTCCCACCGGGAACTACACCGGAGACTACCATCGAAGCTTTAAGAGAGCTGTTGCATATGGAGGATGAGACCAAATGAAAGCGGTCTTGCTGATCGACTTTGGCAGCACGTATACCAAATTGACTTCCGTGGATGTGGAAGCAGAGGTGCTTTTAGGTACTGCACAAGCTTACACTACGGTTCAGACGGATATAAATGATGGCCTGGAAGAGGGACTTAGGCTGTTAGAGAAAAAAACAGGTCCGATAAAGTATGAAGCCTGTTATGCCTGTTCTTCTGCTGCCGGAGGCCTTCGGATGGTTACCAGTGGATTAGTGCCGGAGCTTACCGGAGAGGCTGCCAAGCTGGCAAGTCTTGGTGCGGGAGCAAAAGTGGTTGGCGTTTATGCCTTCCAGCTGACGGAGGATGATATCGAGGATATTCGCGAAAGCAAGCCGGATATGTTCTTATTGGTAGGCGGTACAGACGGGGGGAATACCGAGTGCATTCTTCACAATGCGAGGATGTTGGCTTCCATGAAACCGCAGTTTCCTATCGTTATTGCAGGCAATCGTACTGCTTCCAGAGAATGTCAGCGAATTTTGGACGGTATGGAAGTGTATGTATGTCCAAACGTAATGCCAAGGTTTGGCACGCTGAATATAGAGCCGACCCAAAAGCAAATCCGTGAAATTTTTCTAAACCGTATCATTCAGGCCAAGGGTCTGTCAAAAGTGGCAGAACTTCTTTCGGACATCATGATGCCTACACCGTCTGCGGTGCTTCAGGCTATGGAGCTTTTAGCACAAGGCTGTGAAGGAGAGTCCGGAATCGGGGAACTGATAGGAGTCGATGTGGGTGGAGCCACTACAGACGTGTATTCTATTGCAGATGGTATGCCGGAACATATGAATACCGTTTTCAAGGGACTGCCGGAACCTTATGCCAAGCGAACGGTGGAAGGTGATATCGGGATGCGCTATAGTATTCAGGGCATTGTGGATGCGGTAGGAACAGAGTGTATCAGTCGGCTTTCGGGACTGTCCAAAGAGCGGGTGCATCAATTGGTGGAAGACTTAAGGGAGCATACGGACAAGGTGCCTTGCGGGGATGATGAGCTGGAGCGGTTAGACTATGCATTGGCTTCGATGGCCATAAAAGAGGCGGTATCCCGGCATGCGGGTACTATAGAAGAGACCTACACCATGATGGGTCAAACCTTTGTTCAGGAGGGGAAAAACCTGACCAAGGTAAAGCAAATCATTGTAACGGGCGGAAGCCTGATACATACAAAGCGCACGGCAGAAATTGCTGCCCATGCACTTTATTCTCCTGCACAGCCTGCATCACTCAGACCAAAGAATGCAGATGTGTGGGTTGACAGAACGTATATTTTGGCCGCAATGGGGCTTTTATCTTCTTATTATCCCCAGACGGCCCTTCGTATTATGAAAAAGGAGCTTGAATACCATGGATATTCAGAATAAAAGAATTTCCGACGAGGAATTTGCTCGTCTTCGCCAGGAAGTCCTGGCACAGTGGCCAACAGGTAAGGATGTAGATATTGAGGAATCTGTTGCTTACCATAAATCTATGCCTGAAAAACGTGATTTTTCCAAGAAACTGTTGGAAGCCAAAAAGGAAGGTAAGACTTTGGTACAGCCTCGTGCCGGAGTACCTGTTATTGAAGAGCATATTAAATTAATGCAGTATTTAGAGGAAAAAGGTGAGGCGGATTTATTGCCGACTACTATTGACAGTTATACCCGCCAAAATCGTTATGAAGAGGCAGAAAACGGTATTTCAGAATCCATTCGTTTAGGACGCGCTATGTTAAACGGTTTCCCGGCTGTAAATCATGGTGTAGCAGGCTGCCGTCGTATTGTGGAAAGCGTAAACGTGCCTGTTCAGGTACGTCACGGTACACCGGATGCCCGTCTTTTGACAGAAATTTCTATGGCGGGCGGTTTTACAAGCTATGAAGGCGGCGGTATTTCCTATAATCTGCCGTACTGCAAAAATATTCCTATGGAGCGCACCATTCGTGACTGGCAGTATGTAGACCGCTTGATAGGCGTATACGAAGAAATGGGTGTTTCTATAAATCGTGAGCCTTACGGACCTTTGACAGGTACCTTGGTTCCACCTTGTATTTCCCATGCGGCTGCGATTATTGAAGCACTTTTGGCAGCAGAGCAGGGGGTTAAAAATATTACCGTAGGTTACGGTCAGTGTGGTAACCTGGTTCAGGATATTGCAGCAATCCGCACATTGCAGGAGCTGACCGATGAATATTTACAGAAGTATGGATATAATGACGTACAGGTTACTACCGTTTTACATCAGTGGATGGGTGGTTTCCCGGCGGATGAAGCCAAAGCATTCGGCGTTATCTCTACCGGCAGCTTGATAGCAGCACTGTCTAAGGCTACCAAGGTTATCGTTAAGACCCCTCATGAAGCAGTTGGTATTCCTACTATGGAAGCAAATGCAGAGGGACTTCGTTGTACCAAGCAGGTAGTAAATATGTTGGCAGACCAGAGTTTCCAGGATACACGTCTGGAAGAGGAAAAGGAAATTATCCGTCAGGAAACACGTTGTATCGTGGACAAGTGTTTCGAGCTGGGTAACGGTGATATTGCGCTTGGCGTATGCCGCGGTGTGAAGGCTGGTGTATTGGATGTTCCGTTTGCACCTTGCCGTGCAAATGCAGGCCTTATGTTACCATGTCGTGACAATGAAGGTGCTGTACGTATGTTAAATATAGGTAATGTTCCTTTTACTCAGGAATTAAAGGATTTCCATGCTGCGAAGATTAATGAACGTGCAAATGCAGAGAAGCGCAAAGCATCCTTCCAGATGGTTATTGATGATGTTTACGCAATTGGTAAGGGACGTATGGTTGGTCGTCCTAAATATTAAATAGGAGAAAATAAGTCATGAAAATTGTTGATGTTGTTTGTTCTGCAGGTCGTACCGGCTTTTACTTTGATGACCAGCGTGCCATTAAGAAGGGTGCAGGTCATGACGGTGTGTTTTATGTTGGTGAACCTGTTACAGAAGGCTTCCGTTCTATTCGTCAGGCGGGCGAATCTATTTCCGTAATGTTAATATTGGAAGATGGCCAGATGGCATATGGCGATTGTGCTGCTGTGCAGTATTCCGGTGCAGGCGGACGTGACTCGTTGTTTTTGGCAGAGGACTTTATTCCGGTAATTGATACATATATTAAGCCTGAACTGGTTGGCAGGGAGGCAGATGATTTCCGTGGTCTGTGTGCTATGATGGAAGCAATTCAGGTGGAAGGCAAGCGTTTACACACTGCTATTCGTTATGGTGTTTCTCAGGCTATTCTGGATGCAGTTGCCAAGGCTACCGGTCGTATGATGTGTGAGGTTGTAGCGGATGAGTATGGATGTAGTGTTTCCGAGGAGCCGATTGCTATTTTCACACAGTCCGGTGACGACCGTTATGATAACGCGGACAAAATGATTATTAAGGGAGCTCAGGTTTTACCACATGCTTTGATTAATAATATTGATACCAAGCTGGGCCGCAAGGGGGAGAAACTGGCTGAGTATGTAGCATGGTTAAGAGACCGTATTTTGGAAAACCGCACAGATTCTGAGTATGCGCCTGTAATGCACATGGATGTATATGGAACCATTGGTGCTGCTTTTGGCAATAATAATTACAAAGAAATGGCTGATTATATTGAAGAACTTGGCAAGATTGCAAAGCCATTCAAACTTCGTATCGAAGGGCCTATGGATTGTGACTGTGACCGTGAGACTCAGCTCACTGCTTTGGCAGGATTAACCAAGGAACTGGATGACCGTGGTTGTGACGTAGAATTAGTTGCTGATGAGTGGTGCAACACCTTAGAAGATATTAAGCTGTTTGCTGACCACAAGGCAGGTCATATGGTTCAGATTAAAACCCCTGACTTGGGTGGCATTAACAATACAATTGAAGCGGTATTATACTGTAAAGAAAAAGGCATTGGTGCATATCAGGGCGGTACCTGTAATGAAACGGACCGCAGCGCACAGGTTTGTGTACATTGTGCAATGGCTACACAGCCGGTTCAGATTCTGGCAAAGCCGGGTATGGGTGTTGACGAAGGATTTATGATTGTTTATAATGAAATGAATCGCATTATGGCTATGCGTAAAGCTAAGAAGAACATGAAGAAGTAATTATGGAAAACACTTATAAGTTTTTTGAAAATAAGCAGTGTCAATATTATCCTTGCCATCAAGGTGTGGAGCATTTGAATTGTTTGTTTTGTTATTGCCCATTGTACAATCTGAAGAATTGTCCGGGAAAACATGAATACATAGAAGCGGGTGGGAAGTTGGTTAAATCCTGCATGGATTGTACCTTTCCGCACCAGCCTGAAAATTATGATGTTATTATAAAGCTGTTGTCTTATCAAACAACCAAATAATATTCATTTTGTAATATTTTTAGTTGGTTTTGTATATAGACATTTGTGTAAAACTATGTTTTACTATAAAGTGCCCGGGGAAACAGGTGTAAATCCTGTACGAGCCCGTCGCCGTAAAGCACGTTTTTGTAGTTAGTCCTACCGGATGCCACAGTCCGGGACACGTCATTGGAGGAATCTGAGAAGGCGGACCAACTTAGTGCCAAGTCGGAATATCCAGGCAAAGTAACCTCTTTTTATGCCGCGAGTGCCGGCTTTCGAGGAAATATTTATCAATAGGAGACAAAGAATATGAAGATGAAACGTATGAAAAAAGCGTTGTCTATCATCCTTTGTATGGTGCTTATTGTGGCTATGGCACTGTTTACAACTGCATGTAATGGCAATGCAAAAGAAAATGCTGCACAGGAAAGCATCGTATCTGTTTTTCGGGATGGCGATGTGTTAGGCGAGGGCAGCACAAAGTTTAATTTCACAGTAGTGGATAAAGAAGGTAACAAAGCTGTTTGCGAAATCCATACGGATGAGAAAACGGTGGGTGCAGCTTTACTGAAGCTTGGTGTGATTGAAGGAGAGGAAGGACCATATGGTCTTTATGTTAAAAAGGTAAATGGTATTACCGCAGACTATGACGTGGATAGCACATATTGGGCATTTTACATAAATGGCGAATATGGCATGACCGGTGTAGATGTGACGGATATTGCCCAAGGAAGCAATTACGCATTTAAGGTGGAAAAATAGTGAAGCTTACGATTCGAGAAATGACGATTTTTTCCATGCTTGGAGCAGTAATGTATGCTTCTAAGATGATAATGGAATTTGCACCCAATATACATTTACTAGGTGCATTCATCGTGGCGTTTACTGTGGTGTATCGCAAAAAAGCATTATATCCCATTTATGTATTTGTGCTTTTGACAGGCTTATTTAATGGTTTCAATGCATGGTGGCTTCCATATGTGTACATTTGGACAGTGCTTTGGGCAGTAGTGATGCTTTTGCCCAAAAAATTACCCAAAATGTGGCAGTCATTGGTTTATATGTCAGTCAGTGCAATGCATGGCTTTTTATATGGCGTGCTGTATGCACCGGTGCAGGCACTTGTATATGGGCTGAATTTTGAAGGAACGCTTGCCTGGATTGTAACCGGTCTTCCGTGGGACATGATTCACGGGGTTAGTAATTTTTTCTGTGGCATATTGATTGTACCGATTATTTCGGTGCTTAAACTGGCTGAAAAGAGCCAAAATTAAAAGAACAAGGTATATTTGGAAGAAAATAAAAAACACCTTGTATAGTGGAATGTGAGCAAGTCACAAACTACTATGCAAGGTGTTTTGTTTTTAAGATTATTTCTCTGAAACAGAGAATTTGTACCAGGTCTCAGAATGGAATGGGGTATTAGCCTCCAAAACAGGCTTTTCAAATTCCGGTGAGTCAATATTGATAGCATCTACATAGTACTGGGTTTCAAAGCAGATGCCCTGGCCTTTTGTGTAGACAGTACCATCTTTGCCGTTTGGTACATTTAAACCATTTCCGGTATAAATTTGAACGCCCGGAAGATCTGTATAAACCTCCATTTGGATGCCTGATTTATCGCCAATGCAGGTAATGCGAGCTTTGTCAAGGGTGTGATGCGGCTCTTTGCACCAGTTATCATCAAATTCATGCTCCACTTCTTTCATGGTGGTAAGGTCGTACTTGGTACCTGCTACCGGCAGGAGTGTTCCGGTAGGCAAACCGGAGTTTGTTTCGGTAATTCGTGTGGAATCCACGTGCAGCAGATGCTTCCAAACGGTGCCATTATTATGTCCATTTAAATTGAAATACACATGATTTGTAACATTTAACAGGGTTTTAGCGTCGGAAATTCCATCATAAATTAATTTAACGGTATTATCCTCGGCTAAAACATAAGTTACATGGAGAGTCAGATTGCCTGGGAAGCCCTGGTCGCCATTCGGACTATTCAGACTAAAACGAACGGCATTTTCATCTTCCCAAATAGCAGCATTCCACATACGACGGTCGTAACAACCCGGACCACTATGAAGGTTTAACACAGGCTCTGTGCCGGTTACTTCCATCTCGTATTTAGTGCCGTCCAAAGTGAATGCCGCATTGCTGATGCGATTGGCATTACGGCCAATAACACCACCTAGATGACCTTTGGAAGGTTCATAATCTCCAGCACTGTCCAGACCCAGGATCACATCTGTCATGCCATTTTTCGTAGGAATCTTGGTGCCGACCCAGATTGCACCATAGTCTGTCAATTCCAGTACCACCCCATTTTTGTTAGTAATAGAGAACAAGGTTGTCTGTTCCCCTTTTGAAGTTGTTCCAAAGGAACGTGTATGTATACTCATATGTTTCTTCCTTTCTCATTGAGATTAAACTTATCATAAGTCAAGTTGCATCATTCGTCAATAAATGCTATAAAACATTGTAACTATTCAGAGCCAAGTTTGAAAATGCTTCGCATTTCCTCACTGTGGCTTCTCGCCAAAGTAATTCGTATAAAAATATGTTCATGAATGCCAGCATTCTTCACATATTTTTTACGAATTGCTTTGGCTCTGAATAGTTACAAAATGTTAAAAAAATGCAGGACCTTGTTGCAAGACAAGTGACCATTTGTTTATAATAGAAATAACATAACCGGCAAATGGAGATAAAGGGCAGATAGATATGAAACAAATTGAAATACGCAGAAGCAATCGCAAAACTATGTCGTTGGAAGTGACAAGCGATACCAGGATTATTGTGCGGGCACCGCTTTTTATATCGCAGGCAGAAATTGCGCGATTTGTAAATTCTAAAAAAGCATGGATAGAAAAGAGTCTTCAGAAGGTTAAAGAGCGCCAGGCTATTAAGCATGACAGCAGAAAGCTTACGGAAAAGGAACTGGAGTTGTTGGCAGAGCAGGCTAAAACAGTATTTTCACAGAAGGTTGCATGTTACGCGGAGCAGGTCGGTGTGACATACGGCAGAATTACCATTCGTGCGCAAAAGACTCGTTGGGGGAGCTGCAGCAGTCAGGGAAATTTAAATTTCAACTGCCTTTTGATGATGGCACCGGAAGCGGTGCAGGATTATGTAGTGGTGCATGAGCTGTGTCATCGCAAGGAAATGAATCATTCGGAACGTTTTTGGCGTGAGGTTGCCAAAGTCATGCCGGATTACAAGATACATAAAAAGTGGCTGAAAGACCACGGCAGTAAAATTATGAATTGGAACGTTTAAGGAGGACAGGATGGCAAAAGGAACAAATCAAAAATTAAAGCTGGTATATCTGATAAAAATTTTAATGGAGAAAACCGATGATGCTCATAAGATTACCATGCCGGAAATCATAGCAGAGCTAGGGAAATACGATATTACCGCAGAACGAAAAAGCATTTATGCAGATATAGAAGCTATTCGCGAGCTGGGTGTGGATGTAATCGGTGAGCAGAAGGGCAAAACCTACTATTATTATGTTGGGGCCAGACAATTTGAACTTGCGGAGCTGAAGCTTCTGGTGGATGCTATCCAGTCCTCCAAGTTTATTACGGAAAAGAAATCCAGAGAACTTATTAAGAAGCTGGAGGCTTTGACGAGTCTGCATGAGGGAAAGCAATTGCAGCGTCAGGTGTATGTGGCAGGTCGCGTGAAGACCATGAACGAACATATTTACTACAGTGTGGATGAAATACACAATGCTATCAGCGATAATAAGCAACTGAAATTTCAATATTTCCGGTGGAATGACAAAAAGGACATGGAGCTTCGAAAAGGAGGTGTATTCTATCAGGTGAGTCCATGGGCACTGTGCTGGGAAGAGGAAAATTATTATATGCTGGCTTATGATGGGCCTGCCGGAAGAATAAAGCATTACCGTGTAGATAAAATGTTGAATACATCTGTTGTGGACTTTGCACGAGAAGGCCGGGAGCAGTTTGAGCAAGTTGACCTGGCAGGCTACGGCGAGCGTTATTTCAGCATGTTTGATGCAGAAGTGGAGCGCGTGAAACTAAAATGCAAGCGGACCTTTGCTAATGTCATTATTGACCGCTTTGGCAAAGATATTACGCTGGTGCCGCAGGATGAGGAGCATTTTTATTTTTATGCCACCGTGGCAGTCAGCGACCTGTTTTTGGGATGGGTGTTTTCTATGAGGAAGCACGTGCAGATTATCGGACCGGAGCACGTGGTTGAGAGAGTAAAAGTGGCAACGGCGGAAATGCTTCAAGTGTACGGTTGACGGAGGCTATGATGTGGTTGGACAATAGGTGCTTTTGGGCATTTTTTTGGCAAAGTTTGGGTATTGCGGCGACCTGTGCCCAAAATCTACCCAATCACACTTCGGGGAATAGATTTCTTATGTGGTTTAGGCAAGGCTTGGGCAGCGAAATGGCATACGCCCAAAATACATCCAAAAGTTTCCATAGGCATGGTTAGCATGGTTGCAAGATTTTCAAGGGATGAATATTGGACACCTTATGGCGTATAGTTTGATAAAAGAAGAGACAGGAAACTGTTTGAGTAATCAAAACATATGTCAGGAGGACAACATAATGAATAACAAGAATAGACACGTCGCAGAACAGGAAAAAGGAATTTCATACTTCGGAGCATTTTTAAGTATGGTAATGGGGTATGTAGTGCAGAATGTACTGTTTACCTTTTCGGAGGTAAAAACAGACGAAGTGCCGGTATTGGTAGTGGTTGCGTTGTGGTTTATTTTTACTACAATGATTATGGTAGCGCTGGATAAAGTAGGGGTGTAGTGTGGAGTAATTTATTGGATTTCTTTGCATTCTTTGCAGAGTGCTTCTTGGGTAATAATATTGGCTAACATATCTGATAAAACAACTAAGTCAGCAGAAAGTTTCGCTAATTCAGCTTCGGACAAGCATTCTGCCAGGTTACAGGCAATGGTTGAGAGGAAAAACAGATTAGAACAGTTTTTCATATAGGGCATTCCTTCTGTAGCTTTTAGTATAAGGTATGCATAAAACAGTATCTGTGTTATACTTCATAATTGTACCAAGTCGCGGAACTTTAGCCGGGAACTGTATGGGGATAGTATTCTTTCCCGGAAGCTAAAAGCAGGATATTATGGCGGTCTGCAGTGCTGAAATAGGGCTGATTTCAGGTATATTCCTGTTTTATGGCATACTTCGTAGACCTTCCAACGGGAGGTCTAAAAGAGGTCACTATAAGAGAATGCGATTTTAAGGTAAAGGTACATGGCACCTTCCCAGTTGTTTCATGGCTGCGTGACCACATTCGGGGCATACACAGATATCGAAGTCCCAGACTGCCTGTAGAAGTTCCGCCATGGACATACCGGCAAATCGCTGTTTGAAGCGTAGTCCACCCTGAATCTTACAGATCACCTTCAGATTACGGGATTTCATACGGTTATTCAGAAAACCATAGTAACGGATCTTCTGGAAACCAGCCGGCACTACGTGCATCAGATAACGTCGGATAAACTCCGTATGATTTAGGGTTATCTGACGTTTGGGAGCACCAGGTTTTATACCTCTGGCAGAGAAGGTAACGGTCTCGTGGTCAAGTTCAAGTATACGGCTGTTTGAGATGGCAATCTTATGGGTATAACGACCAAGGTATTCAATGGCATTACCGAATCCATTAAAGGTCTCTTTGATGTAAGGGCACCAGTCCATGTCATAAAGTTTATTTTTCCATTCCTTCCAGTGGTAAGAATTACGCAGTTTTTCGCAGGAAGAGGAAAAGACAAGAGAGCCGCTTTCATAAAGGGCACAAAGGTGTGCCATATATTTGCCCTTAAACTTATCCCGCAGAACTTCCGTACGGATAAAAAAGTTTTTGGAAGATTTACGGATCTTTTCATCCTTTGTAAGTCCGCCGCCGGAAACGATGCAATGCATATGTACATGGTAATCCAGCTCCTGGTTCCATGAGTGAAGTACCTGGATAATCCCGGGTGTTGCCCCGAGCCACTTCTTATCCGCAGATAATTCCAGAAGTGTTTCGGCGCAGCATCTGTGCAAAAGGTCATACAGGAGCTTCTGGTTGCAGTAAAGGAGAGGATTCAGTTCATGGGGCAGAGTAAATACTACATGAAAGTAGGGGGAGTCAATAACCTCAGCCCTACGTTTATCCACCCAGATTTCCTTCTGTACGGCCTGACAGTTTGGGCAGTTAGGATTGCGGCAAGAGTTATTGTGGACTTCCAGATGCCCGCAGTCGGTGCACTGACTGAAGTTACAGCCAAGCTTACCGGATTTGCAGTTTAGGATAGCTCGTGCAGCCTTTTTCTGTACATCGGACAGATAAGGAGCCTGTGCTGAATAGGTTTCATAAGCAGAAGCAAATATCTGACGGATCTTGTAACTACTCATGACGTTCCCCCACCATGCGGTCAAAAGGACTGACGGTACTGCGGATGGCACTGCCTGAAAGGTGTACGTAAATAGTGGTGGAATGTAAGGATTTATGTCCCATAAGTTCCTTTATGGTAAGTAGATCGGTTCCATTTTCATACAAATGTGTACCAAAAGCATGACGGAAGGAATGACAGGTGATCCTGCGTTCCCAGCCTAGTCTGTCTTCATGGGCATGGATATGCCTTGAGAGGAAGAAGGTGTCAATGGGTCTGTCCTCGCCGCATTGTTTCGGGAAGAGATATCCCATAGGGCGTCCGCATTCAAACCAATACTGTGTCAGAAGGTCAAGAGCTGCGGATGAAAGAATGGCAAAACGGTCACTTCTGTTTTTGCAGCGGGTGATATGGAGGCGCATGTTTTTGCGGTCAACATCCTCATAACGCACACGGCACACTTCCCCAATCCTGAGACCGGAGGAATACATGAGGGTGACCATGGTCTTTGGTTTTAAATCGGGCATAGAGGATATAAACTGCCAGGTTTTCTTCTGGGAAGGGACATAGGGAATATATTCGTCAAACTTGCGCATAGGAAGCTGGGTATCATCCCATGTTTTATGTAAGACATACATGGTAAAGAAGCGCAGCTGTGAAATGACACAGTTGATGGTACGATCAGAAAGGTCTCTGGATTTCTGCAGCCAGCGGATGTAATCGCGCAGTTCCTGCCAGGAAACATCTTCGGGTGCTTTGTGTAGAATGTTTGTGAGATAAGCCAGATAAGCCCGGATGTAAGTGCAGTACCCCATTAGGGTATGGTCTGTAAGACCGCGAAGGGAAATCATTTCCCTGAAAGTATTTAAATATTTGTCCATGATAAAATCTCCTTTGAAATGTAATGAAAACAGCAGTTACAATTCAAAAAGAGGCGGTGGACGGATAAAAAAATAAAATATGTAGTTGTTGAGTTTAAAAATCCATGATAAACTAAGCATAGCAGTTCTTGTGATTATGTGATTGTGGAGTGTGGTAACTTAACAATACAACATAAAAACAAAAACTGCTATTTTTATTTAAGGAAAGCAGAAAAAAGAAACTAATTGTACTTGGGGCTAGCCGTCGCGCCAGCGACTTGGTACAATGTTACAAAATGTTTTTTTGCGTAGTTTCTGAGCAGGCGGTACTGCCATGTATACCCTGCTTGCATTAGCAGGTGGTTTCGATGGAATTTTCGGTGGTGATGTTGGGGGGATGGGGAGAAGGAAACAACCTTTTACCTCATCGCCAACCTATACTCTCCCGGAGTTATCCCCATTTTGGCCTTAAACTGGCGGTAAAAGTGTATTTCATTGGAGTAGCCGCACTGGTAGGCAATTTCTCCAAAAGGCAGCGTGGTTTCGATAATCAGGCCCTGAGCGTATTCCAGACGCATGTTAATCAGGTCCGTTTTAAAAGGAACTCCAAAATATTCCTTGTAAAGAAACTGGAAATAGGATGGACTGATATTTAGTTTGATTGCCAGCTCGGAAGGCGTAAAATTGTGATATGGTCGGGATAACATATCCATTCGTAGCTTCTGCAGGCGAGATATATAAGGATTATAAGGTTGTGGTGCTTTGGCGGTTTGCTCTTCCTGCAGGAGTTTGTTTAAGAGGAATTCTAATAACAGGGAGACGTTTTTGGTACGGAATTGCTCCAAAGCATAGAGGTTTTCCCAGATGATATGTTGGAAATGCTGTGAAAATTGCATACTGTTGCTTAACGGAATCGGATGATTAAAAAGGGACCCGTATTTAGATATAAAGTTTGCATTCGTGCAATCAAAGTATAGCCAGTCGTTTATATACTCGCAATCAAGCCCGGAATATTGGTACGGTGTATTGGGGGATATGATAAGGGCACTGGCAGAATGAATGGTAAAAGGTCTGGCATCTATTTGGATGGATGCCGGACTTTTTATAATTAAAAATAAATAACAGCAAAGCCCCTTGGGACGAGACAACAAAAAATCCATAGGATGCTTGGCGTTGTAACCTCCGCGAAATATAGTATACATAGATTCTCCTTGTCTTATAAAAAGTTTGTGTACATTGAGTTCTCACGCAAAAAAAGTGAAAAAGGTTAGTTTATAGTATTATATGATATTGTTTGGGAAACGTCAATTTATTATATTAGGTACATAAATAAAATTTTATAAAGGAGTAACAAAATAATGAAAAATGTAATTGCACAGCATCAGAACTGGATTGATACTACCTGGGAAAAGGTAGATAAGAAGTTAAGTAGAACTGCAGTAAAGAGCCGTGAAAAGATTCCATATACCTCTGTGAATGGTGAGCATGATAATAAGGTAGGAAAAGGAATTACATGGTGGACAAATGGCTTCTGGGGTGGTATGATGTGGTTAATGTATGAAGCTACCGGCAACGAGGAGTACCGAAAAACCGCAGAGCGCTCCGAAGAGTTGCTGGACGATGCATTAAGACAATACAAAGCTTTACATCATGATGTAGGTTTTATGTGGCACTTAACCAGTGGGGCGAATTATCGTCTTACCGGAAATGAGGCTTCCGCTGTGAGAAATTTCTTTGCAGCTACTTCCTTATTTTCACGTTATAATATTGATGGTGATTTTATCCGTGCATGGAACGGAGAGGCACAAGCAGGTTATTCTATTATTGACTGCTTGATGAATATTCCGTTATTGTACTGGGCAACGGATGAAATCGGCGATGACCGCTTCAAGAAGATTGCAATGCGTTATATGGAGATGGCGATGCGTGACCACATCCGTCCGGATGGAAGTGTCAACCACATTGTAAATCATGAAGTGGACAAGGTAGGCATCCAAAATATACTGGGTGGTCAGGGTTATGACGAGACTTCCTGTTGGTCCAGAGGTCTGGCATGGGCAGTATATGGTTCTGTGCTTTCCTACATCCATGCAGGCAAAGAAGAGTATTTAGAGGCTGCCAAGAGAACTGCAACCTACTTTATTGAGCACTGTAAGAAAACGAGCTATCTTCCGGTAGTTGACTTTACAGCACCGGAGACTCCTGTTTATTATGATAGTACAGCAGGTGTTTGTGCAGCTTGTGGTATGTTGGAAATTGCAAAATATGTTTCCGAGGAAGAGGGAAAATATTATACGGAAGAAGCAATTAATATTTTAAAAGCCTGTGATGAGCATTTTTGTAATTATGAGGAAGATGAGGATGCACTGGTATTGATGGGCACAGAACGTTATCCACATACAGACGCAGGCAGAAGAGGCTTACATATTCCTATTATCTATGGTGACTTTTTCTTTGTAGAAGCTTTGTGTAAACTGAAAGGACGCGAATTTTTAATTTGGTAAAGCAAGGAGGAAAAGATATGGTAACAATACTTTTAAAAATTCAAGACAAAGATGGCAATATTCTTTTGGAAAAGAAGGGCGAGGATGCAGTGTCTTTCGTATACAAAGAAGAGTATAACGAAGGGGATGTGATTATACTGGAAACGATCCCGGCAAACAAGCATATTGTATGGCAGGTGGATGATGCACTGGGTGCTGCTATGTGTTATGTGACAGGTGTTGTTACTTATCAGATTCCTTTTAATGAAAAGAAAAAAGTATATTCTCCAAAGACATTCAGCGGCAGCAAGCATTATCTTTTTGCAAGAGTGGCAGAGGCGGATGAAATTGCAGCATACCGCAACCTGACCGTAAACGTAAATGACCTGCATGACGCAGTAAATTGTTATCCGCATGCAAGTGCGAACGTTGAGACCCGTGGTGAGTCTGTATTTGCTGCAAGAAATGCCATTGACGGTGTGTTGGAAAATCACGGTCATGGTTCTTGGCCATATGCTTCCTGGGGCATTAACAGAGACCCGAATGCAGAGATGAAAATTGACTTTGGCAGAAAGGTTACTGTAGATTGTTTAAAGGTGTATATCCGTGCAGATTTCCCACATGATTCCTGGTGGACCAAGGCAACTGTTACCTTCTCTGATGGAAGCGTAGAAGTTTTGGACTTGGTGAAGTATGACAGAGCACAGACCTTCCACATTGCCGCAAGAGAAGTAGAGTGGCTGACATTTGGTACTTTGATTAAGGCAGATGATGAGTCTCCATTCCCGGCATTGACACAGTTGGAAGCATACGGAAGAGAATAAGTGGATAGATTATGAAAGAGACCCGCATATGCGGGTCTTTTCTAAATCATTAGGAGGTAGGCATGCAAAAAAATATCCTCATTACGTCTTTCAAAATCGTATTTGCATCCATAGTTGCAATCATGGCTGCACAATTACTACATTTGGAATTTGCAATTTCTGCAGGAATTGTAGCAATTTTAACCATACAACCGACCAAAAGAGAAACGATTCATACTGCCTTGGGAAGGTTATATGCTTTTGCAGCAGCGATAGGAATAGCATTTGTATGCTTTGGAGCTTTAGGTGTTACACTGCAAGCTTATTTTGTATACTTAATAATATTTATTTGGGTGTGCCAGATATTTAAATGGTACAGCGCCATGGCTATGAATTCCGTGTTGATTTCACACTTTGTTACTTTTGGAGTTATGAATGTGGAGACAGTTGCCAATGAGGTCTTTATTTTTATAGTAGGTGTAAGTGCCGGTATTCTGTCAAATATGTATTTGCATAAACGAACAGACTATGCAGAGCAATTGATGCAGGAGATGGACGCACAGATTGTAAAGATTCTTTCACGTATGTCAGAGCGGATTTTGGACAAGGATATATCCGATTATAACGGAGCATGCTTTCAGGTGCTTGCACAACAGATAGAATATGCGAGAAAAGTTGCAGAAGAGAACTATAACAACCAGTTTAATCCAGAAGATACCTTTGACCTGGAGTACATTGCTATGCGAGACCAACAACGCATGGTGCTGTATGAAATGTACAAAAATGTACGCAGTCTGCATACCACGCCCATTACAGCAAAAAGAATTTCGGACTTTTTAAGGGATATGTCGGAAGCTTTTGAAAAAGGAAACAATGGAAACAATATATTGCAAGAATTCCTGCAAATGGATGTGTGGATGAAAAGCAAGCCCCTTCCGGTGGAACGCAAAGAATTTGAAGATAGAGCCAGACTGTTTTGTCTCATGCGAGATATGGAGGAGTTTATTCGGATAAAGGTGGAGTTTGCGGGGGAGCGGGCATAAATAGAAAAATGTGAAAGAATAATTTTTGAACTTTGATTGATACAACGTTTTGTCATAACAAAATTCATGACAAAAACTGCGGAAAAAGAGCAGGTCATTTGACCTGCTCTGATTTCGTCCATCATGCGGAAGATGGGACCTGAATGAATTTGTACCTCAAAAAAGCACGACAGAAAGGGGCTTTTCAGCACATCATCTACGAGTGTGACAAACTTCCGCACCTCCCTACCAATAGTAGTTTTATTTAGAATTCTTTCTTTAATTCGTTGCCATTTGCATCAGTGTTTAAAGAACCTGTCAATAATCTAATAAAATCAATTAAGGCCCAAATTGAACCGCCAACACCTGTACAACATGTTAATACAATCTTAATAATACCATACTTGGTGTATCCAAGATAGAAATCGTGAATTCCGATCCCCCCCAAGAAGAAAGCTAACAATACTGCAACCAACTTGGATTTTTGCTCTCCATTTCCGATGGCAGCAACAGGTTTTAAGGACGCACCACAGTTAGTACAAACTGCTGCTCCCGAATTAACTTCATTACCACAATTAGCGCAGTAATTTTCTCCTGTTCCTTTTGCAAATCCACATCCCATGCAAGCTACCGCATTTTCATTAAGTTCCTTTCCACAGTTTCTACAAAACATATTCATTTCTCCTTAATATATAATTTATATAAATAAAATAATTTTAATTAACCAATTGACTATCGCTATCATGACAATCATCAACAATAACACTTTATGAATCCTATGTTTAAAATCAAACAAAATATACATACCTATGTATGGCATAAAAAATATTACAACATTATCTTTGAATGCTTGAACAAAATCCAAACGAACAATCGATAATACTGCCCGTGTCATTCCGCATCCCAGACAAGGAATTCCCGTAATCTCCAAAAACACACAGGAAATGTCATAATAATCAAATATTACATAGACTACTATAAAATGTACTGAGATTAACAACAACAGCCTGATTTTATTTGCCATAGATATTATGTATACCTATCCCCTTACATTGTAATCTGCACAGATAAGATTTGTAGCCTTAAATAATTTATGATAATAGATAAACGGACCTACAATTATTAAACTGCCCAGCACATTCCAAAGCCAAAAGTCTGCACAGGAAAAAGAATAGGAAATATTTCTTCTTTTGATTTCATTTCCGATTCTATTTGATATTTTGTGATACCAGACAATAGATGCAATACCTAAAGTTATTGGAGCTATTAAGAAGAATAATAAGCAGTAATGCATTGTTTTTTTGCCGTCATATCGATTGGCAACAATATTAACATCATTACTTACTGATGACATAACAACCAAACCATAAATACCAAACGTCAGAATCGAAAAAATAAGATATTTAAACAATCCCTTATTCGTTTTCAACTGTCCTACAGGTGTCGTTAAACCTTGGACTGCACAACCACATTTTACACATACAATTGCACCCTCCATAACCTCAGCTCCACAAGAACTACAATATTTCATATAAATCACCTCATTAAAACATTTGTCAACATTTGACAATAACATTTTATCCTAGTTTAAGCGACTAGTCAACATAAAATATACACTTTCTCTCCAGACTTTGTAATGAAAAAGCTAAATTCCATACTCATTTTCCATCAATTAATTTGTACCGTCTAGCTTATAAACTAAAACAAAGGTTTTTATTTTGGCATAGTAAAAGTGCCCAAAAACCGCGATTTTATGGGCTTTTCAGGCACTTTTTAAAAGCTAATCTTATGAAATAAAAAAATGCGGAAGATGGGACTTGAACAAAAGTCCCACTTCAAGAATACCCATAGAAAGGAGCTTTCCGGACACTGACTTGTGGTGTGTAAACAAAGTGTAAACAATTTGTGCCGGATCACTCAAACCGTTGTCAAAGACGGCATAATAAGGAAGATGGGGCGAGTTCCTAGCGTCACTATTTTTCATTTTGAAAATCTTCGCAGATACACGAAAAGTGTAAACACAGCGTAAAAATTTGTGATGTAAAAAAGCTTAAAGGAAGATTGGAGTGGGTCCATCTTGACGAACACAACGGAAATTATACAATGTTGATGCATTTTAACACCTTGTGATAAGTTTTGGTCGACTGGCACTTGGAGTTTTTTATTATTATAAAACAAAAATGCTGAGGTGATAATTTTTCAATCATACACCCCAACATTTATTTTAGAACAAAAAAAGACATCAGAATAATCTGATGCCTCAAAGTGTTTGTAAGTAATATGTTCTATGTAATAATCTCTATACATTATATGATTTTATAAATAGCTTTGCACATTTTCCAAAAGTAAACGCATGTAATTTATTCTGTTGTTATATGACTCTTCAGCTTTTTTTAATGTGTTTATATGATCAACGTATTCCGCATATCTATCTTGTAAAGCTTTAATTTTATGTATATCCAACGTTTTTAGACGAAAGTTATTATATAAATCATATAATTTACCGCCTATAAATAAGTGCATTGGAACGATTACCATACATATACCAAATGTAACAATAAACATAAATAGTGACGATTCGATATCTCCATTTTTCGTTCCTACAGTATAAACTAAAATAGCAAAAAGGAATGCTGAAATAACATAAAAAATAAATGTAACCAATAAATCACCAGATTTAGAAAAAGTACAAGGTTTATTTTTCCGTACCCATTCTTCATATTCAAGCAATTCAGGTACAGGTTCAGGAGGATTAGGACATTTGTTAGTTATATCCCAAAACTCATCTTCATATTCAACTATCAAATCATAATTCGGCATATTTTTGTCTCGCTCGAAAATGAGTTTAGTATAATCTATTGTTTCCGTTTCAGAATGGATATAATGCAGATTTTGATATGAAATTACTCCACGAGGCGTAGTAGACTGATTATATACACGCTGGCTACTTTTGAGTTTCCAACCGAAGTTATAAAATACGGTTATGATATTTTGTTCTGATTCATTATCAACGTCAACGGTTTTTACTTCAATTGCCATAAAGACCTCCCGTTATTGATTGCTCATATATGAACAACCTAATTTTCATGTTAGTATGTTATTAATCCATTTATATTTTTAATTTTTATGCTAAGAATAAAATTCATCCCTGTCTTCATAATGATGTCTTATTAAATGCGGTCGCATATAACAGGCTGTCTTTTAACACATTACAGTGTTAATAATCATATCATAAAACATTAGATTTGTAAATAGTTTATCATAGATCTCTTGAAAATGCATTACAAATGCATTACAAAATCAACCATATCTCCAAAATCTCAACTAGCCTGCATCACGCTCTAAAAATTCCGCACTTTCTCCCAAAATCCCAATACCGACAATTTTCTGCCGTTTTCTCACATCTCCGTACAATGTATCAGAAAATCACTTCTTTTTCGAAAATCTGCAAGACCGCCCCATTTTCCCCGTTTTCTCACATCTCCGCATCATGTATCAGAAAATCACTCCATTTTCAAAAATTGGCGATACCTTACATTTTTAGTGTTTCTTCTGCCCATTAATTTTTCACCCTTGCCATAGTTACCTCCCTATTAGTTACCGTGTCTTTATATTCTCCATGGAATTTTTTCCTGAAAACAGCGGATTTTCAAAGAATTTCCGACAAAATATAAATGTAAAAAAGTAACCGAAATTAATTACCGCCCATTCGGTAACTCTCAAGGATATATTTATTACCACAATAAGTTAACCAAAATATTTTCTCAAATCTATTGCCTTCGGATCAAAAATTGCGTATCATATAAGTAGGTAATATATTAGATAATTAATTTACAGCATAGGACAGATTAAAAGACAAATGGAGTTTTCACACATAAACTCCGCTTGTCTTTTTTTGCTTAAAAGGAGGATTTATTACTATGGAAAATCACAAAGACATGAAAATACTTCCCATGCCATATCCCAAGCCATTAGAGGAAATGACGGAAGAAGAACTAGCTAAGTTTCTTACCATGGATTTTAATCATAGTATGCTTATCAAGGCACTAATCGAAGCCAATACACGAAAAGATCGTGCCATTGCAGAATTAACCAAAAGAGTGGATTTTCTTGAAGATAAAGCACGCAAGAAAGCCGGACGTCCCAAAAGATGTTTTTATCTAAATGGGAACGAGTTAACCGACGATATGTTGCTTTATTACATAGACTACGATTTTTTCACTATTAGGGAACTGGAAAAAGAAGTCGGTGCAGGCAAGAACCAACTCCGCAACCGTTACAACAAAGCCAAGAAGAAACAAAAGCTACAAAAGGAGGCAGCAGAAAATGGAGATTGTTAGACCTATCGTGCAGGAGTGCTTTATCCCGGCACAATACACTTCTTCCCCGGAGATTATCAAAAACTGCTTGAAAGATGTACTAAATGAAGGTATTATGGTTACACAAGTCAGTGCTCCGGTAGAAACAGAAGATATGACAAAAAAGCAAAAAGAAATGATCATCAAGAAACACATGGAGCAATTTACAACTAAATATTATGAATCTGATAATCGGTGGCACTCATTCTTGCCGGACGAGAGCCATCCACGCAAAATGAAGCCCATTGCCAAACGCAAGTGGGAAGATCTGGAAAAGGTAATCGTGGAGTATTACCAAACTCAGGAAGAAACCGAAAAGCGTAAGCGTATGACCTTGCGGACGTCCTACCCGGAATGGTTTGATTACAAGTGGCAGGACACCAACAATTCCTCTTATATGCACAAGATCGCAAGTGATTGGAAACGCTTTTATGAGGATGATCCCATTGTTGACCGCCCGATCTTGGAATTGACTACTTTGGAATTAAAGAACTGGGCGAGAAACAAGATCATTTCCTGCAAGTTGAGTAAGAAGATTTACTACAACATGGCGGTTATCATTAGACAGAGCCTTGATTACCTTGTGGAGCTTGGGGAACTGCCTGCCAATCCTTATGCTAACTTCAAGATCAAAGCCTCACTATTTACCCCGGTAGCAGAGAAAGAGCCGGAATATGAGGTCTTTAACGAGCTTGAAGAACAGCAGATAAAGGAATACGCCTTGCAGGATTTTGAACGCAATACGGAGCTTACAACCGCCCTTGCGGTGGTGTTAAACTTCTCTTTGGAACTTCGTGTTGGCGAGCTTGTGGCGTTGAAGTGGAAGGATTTAAAAGAACCTTATCTCCACATCAGACGCATGGAGCAAAAGCAGTACGAGCAGAACCCGGACGGATCATGGCACTATCACATTGAGGTGGTGGAGCATACCAAGTCAGACGCAGGCTACCGCACCATATACGTGGTATCGTCTGCATTGGAACTATTTGCCAAGATCAAAGAGTACAATCTGCAACGTGGCTTTTCCTGCGAAGCAGAGGACTATATCTTTGTATATCGTGGCAATCGCATCACTTCCCAAGCCATTGACAAAAAGTATGAGCGTTATTGTAAGGAGTTGGGCTTTGTGAAGAAAGGCAACCACAAGACGAGAAAGACCTGCCTGACCAAGATTGCGGACAACCCGAATATCAATTTGAAAGACGCTATGCAATTCAGCGGACACCGGGACATCCAGACCTACATCAAGCATTATTGCTTCTCCCGGTATTCAGACGAGCAGAAACGCAAGGAACTGGAGAAAACCCTGAATGTATAGACCCACAAGAGAGTGTAAAAAAGTGTAAACAATTTTACGCTATTTTTTGAACACACCTATACAACAAAAAATGCGATAAATACGGCATTTCTGCCTTATTTATCGCACTCACTTGAACTGCGGAAGATGGGACTTGAACCCACACGACTGCAATAGCCACAAGATCCTTAGTCTTGCTCGTCTGCCAGTTCCGACACTTCCGCATTTCTGAAAAACTTATATGTTTCTCACAACAAAAAATACTATACACGATTATTGTCATATTGTCAACAACTTTTTGAAAATTTTAAGGGCAATTCACGCCGGGAGATGTCCGGAAGAGTTGCCCTTTTGGATAAATGACTATTTATGCACGTTCATTCATGTTTTTCTTTTACTTAATTAGGTAAACATAATCTTCGGAATTAATATCCAGAAGGTTGCATGCGTCTTTAAAAGAAATATTGGAATTTTTCATTAAGCTCAATATGTTCTTTTGTGTGCTTTCCATAGCTCGTTCCTCGGCGAGTTCTCTAGCTCGTTCCTCGGCGAGTTCTTTAGCCCATTTATCGGCGAGTTCTTTAGCCCGTTCCTCGGCGAGTTCTTTAGCACGTTCTTCAGCGCGTTCCTCGACGAATACTTTAGCACCATTGTTTTCATATTCTTTTACGAGTTTTTCATAAAGCTCTTTTGCGTGTTCATTTGCCATTTCA
Source organism: Lachnospiraceae bacterium (assembly GCA_045631045.1). GTDB lineage: Bacteria > Bacillota > Clostridia > Lachnospirales > Lachnospiraceae > RGIG6307. The sequence continues at coordinate 22,611 of JAZQUB010000052.1, read as the reverse complement.
AGTGCCTGCTCAATGATGCCTTCGCTCCAGTTACACATACTATTAATCCCCTCCTTTACTTCGCGGGTAGTGGCTATATGGTAATCGTTCTCCAGCGAGGTTAGCTTATCTTTAACAGGGATTTCTGAGGAAGAAATCATAGAAAGGAGATCCAAGAGCTGCTGATGTTCGTCTTCAGCTAAGCCATCTTCTAGGGAAGGTTTTCCCAAGCAGATGAATATTACGCTCATTAAATCATACCGTGCCTTGCCGCGGAAGTTACCATATAATTTTGTGGGTTGTATACTGTATTCTGTAATGGTATTTTGTGCATACTTGGGGGCGTTCATGCAAATCCAGATGGAATACACTTTCTTGATATTGTCATAGTCACTTCCGGTAAACTCACGTTCCTTTTGGGAGGAAATCATACGTGCACCATAATAGATGCCGCGAGTGACCAGGTCATAGCCGGGTTGGAATTTTTTCTGAGCCTCTACGTTTATTATCAGCCGGATGCGTTCCCTACCCGGTGTCATGATGGTGAAGCGAATGTCAAAATAGACAGTGCCCTCATGTATTACGTTATCTTCTGTATTTTGCCCCGTAATGGCTTCATTAGTTTGACCGGGAGCCACCGGGATGCTGGATATTTCCGGTTCCTCTTCGATGCAGTCTTTGATGACATCGATAGGGTAGCCTTTCAGTTCTTTGACAGAACGACTGGCAATCCATGCCAAGACATCTTTATTTGCTAAGATTTGCTTGAGCGGAATGTCGTATTCTGTTTTATCTTTAGCAAGGTCTACTGCATTTGCAATATGGGTATACTCTTTCATATTTATGTACCTCGCTATTTTAATCTTGCCCGGAGCAAAAATGCTTGCTCTTTATCTTCTGTACATAAATCATATAGAGTTGTCTTTGGATATAGAATAACATAAAAATTGGTACGAAGCAAGGGTTTTCTTTAAATAAACAGTAGGAGGTTTTCATTCTTTTAGGTTGACTTCCGGAACCAATTGAAAGTATAATAAACAATTAAGATAAAATATTTTGTCATTTAGAGAGGACATACAAATGAAGTATTTCAAACAATTTGGTATTATTGCAGGTGTGAGCTTTGCAGGGGAGTTATTATATGCGTTGTTGCCGTTTCCGATTCCGGCCAGTGTGTATGGGTTGGTATTAATGGTATTGCTTTTGGTAACGCATGTGGTGAAGTTGGAAATGGTAGAGGAGACTGCCGACTTTTTTATCAGTATGATGGGGATTTTTTTTGTGCCGTCTTCCGTAGGTTTGATGAACAGCATGGATATTGTGAAGGGTAGCGTGATGCAGTTGCTTTTCATGTGTGTAATTTCTACGATTGTGGTAATGATAGTGACGGGGCTTGTAGCGCAATTTATCATGAAAATCACAGCGAAAAAGGAGGAAAAATAAATGCAGGAATATTTCGCAAATTCAATCTTTTTTGGGATTTTTCTTACGATTTTTATGTATCAGATTGGTGCAGCAATTCAAAAGAAATGGCCGCTTCCGATTTTTAACCCGCTTTTGATTTCTATGTTTGCAATTATAGGAATTTTAGTAGTTACCAAAATTCCGTATGAAACTTACGAGCAGGGGGCAAAGTTTATCGGAAATCTTTTGACGCCTCTTACAGTATGCCTGGCGGTACCATTATATCGTCAGTTAAAGGTATTAAAAGAAAATATCGCAGCAGTGCTTATCAGCATCATTTGCGGTTGTCTGGCACATATTGCTACTATGCTGGTGCTTGCCAAGGTTCTGGGAGTAGAGGATGTACTCCGCAATTCTGTTTTAGGTAAGAGCGTAACGACAGCCATAGCTCTTGGTGTTACCAATGAGCTTGGTGGCATTCAGGGGATTACGATTATCGGTGTAGTTGTTGCTGGTGTGATGGGGCCGCTTGTGGGCCCGACGGTTTTGCGCTTGGCTCGTGTAAAAAATCCGGTGGCCTTTGGTCTTGGTATGGGTAGTGCTTCTCATGCTATCGGTACCAGTAAAGCGTTGGAGATTGGCGAGGTGGAAGGTGCTATGAGCAGTCTTGCCATTGTGGTAACCGGTATTTTGACGGTAATTATTGTGCCAATCGTTATGAATTTTGCAGGTTGAATATAATATTTCGGCTATAATTTGTGGTAGATTTTGTGGTGGATTTTTGTGCCGAAAAAAGGAATTTAAGGTATTGACACAGAAAAAGAATAATATAGCAAATAAATTTGATATTATAGTCAACTGTTTACGCAGGGAGGTGTTTTGTTATGATGGAACACAAGCTTATCAGGGAAAATCAGGAACAGTGGGAGCGCGAGTATTTAAGTCCTTACGCTTCGCTTAGCTGTGAGAGTAGGGGGCGTGACCGATATGAGACACCCTGTGACATCCGACCAATTTATCAGCGTGACAGAGACCGCATTCTGCATTCTAAGGCGTTTAGGCGTTTGAAGGACAAGACGCAGGTATTCCTTACGCCAAACGGGGACCATTACCGTACCCGTTTGACACATACTCTGGAGGTCAGTCAGAATGCACGTACCATTGCCAAGGCACTGCGTTTGAACGAGGATTTGGTGGAGGCTATCGCATTAGGGCATGATTTGGGACATACGCCGTTTGGACATGCAGGCGAGCGTGCTTTGGATGAGATTTGTCCGTATCCTTTTGAGCATAGTGAGCAGAGTGTACGTTTAGTGGAGTTGTTGGAGAAGGATGGGCGAGGTTTGAATTTAAGCTTCGAAGTCCGGGATGGTATTCGTAATCATCAGACGGCAGGGATTCCGGCTACGCTGGAAGGCAAGATTGTTCGTCTTTCCGACAAGATTGCGTACATACATCATGACATGGATGATGCTATCCGTGGTAATATCTTACAGGAAAAGGATATTCCGGTTGAGATTCGTCAGGTTTTGGGCGAGAATATCAAAGAGCGGTTGAATCATATGATTCACGATATTGTGATACATTCCCAGGGCAAGCCGGACATTATGATGTCCGAGGATGTATGGAATGCGATGATGAAGCTGCGTAAGTTTTTATTTGTAGAAGTATACGAAAATGAGGCTGTTAGAAGGGAGGAGCAGAAGGCGATTCTCTTGGTACAGACTTTATATAAACATTATTTAGAACATATTGATTTACTGCCAAAGGACTATTTGAAATTTTTAAATGGGGGTACTCCGAAGGAAGTTGTGGTTTGCGATTATATTGCTTCTATGAGTGATAAATTTGCCATTGCCACCTTCGAATCCTTTTATATTCCACAGTCCTGGCAGGGCTAATCATTAGAAAAGGAAGAAGCTTCATGTATTATCCTGATGAAATCATAGAAGAAGTTAGGAATAAAAATGATATAGTCGATGTAATCGGCAGTTATGTCAAAATACAAAAAAAGGGCAGCTCTTATTTTGGACTTTGTCCGTTTCATAATGAAAAAAGTCCGTCCTTTTCGGTTTCCGGTCACAAGCAGATTTATTATTGCTTTGGCTGCGGAGCAGGGGGTAATGTTATTCGTTTCATTATGAACTATGAAAATTATACCTTTCAGGAGGCGGTAAAGTATCTGGCCGAAAGGGCAGGTGTGACGCTTCCGGAGGTGGAATTCACCGAGGAGGCGAGACAGAAGCAGTCCAAGCGTGACAAATTATTAGAGATTAATAAAGAAGCAGCCAGGTATTTTTACTATCAGCTTCGTACGGACAGGGGCAAGCAGGGGCGTGATTATTTTATGAGGCGTGAGCTTAGCGAAGAGACCATGAAAAAATTCGGGCTTGGATATGCCTTAAAGACGCCTAATGATTTGACGCTATATTTAAAGAATAAAGGCTATAGTGATGATTTGCTGGTGGAGGCCGGTATCTCGGCATTTGATGAACGCTTTGGCTTGCATGATAAATTTTGGAATCGTGTGATTTTCCCGATTCAGGATATGAATCACAAGGTAATTGGTTTCGGTGGTCGAGTGATGGGAGATGGTACTCCAAAGTATTTAAACAGTCCGGAAACCATGGTGTTTGACAAGAGCAGAAATCTTTACGGTTTAAATTTTGCACGTAGCAGCAGAGCAGGGAATTTTATTCTTTGCGAGGGCTATATGGATGTGATTGCCATGCATCAGGCAGGCTTTACACAGGCAGTAGCCAGTCTTGGTACAGCGTTTACGTCCGGGCAAGCCAGTCTTCTTAAGCGTTATACGGATGAGGTGCTGCTTAGTTATGACAGTGACGGAGCAGGTACAAAGGCAGCCTTAAGGGCACTTGAAATATTAAAAGAAGCGGGACTGACCGGCAAAATCATTAACTTAGAGCCTTACAAGGACCCGGATGAATTTATGAAGCATTTGGGCAAGGAAGCTTTTGAAGAGCGTATCAAGCAGGCGGAAAACAGCTTTTTATTTGAAATACGCATGCTGAAGCGAGCGTTTAATCTGGAAGACCCGGAAGACAAAACCAAATTTCACAAAGAAATTGCTCGCAAGCTTTGCGGGTTTGAAATCGAAGTGGAACGAGAAAATTACATTCAGGCTGTGGCTCGTGAATATGACATTGGTTTTGAAAATCTGCGTAAGCTGGTAAATCGTTATGCGGCACAGACAGGCGGTGCCAAGCCTGTGGAAAGGCCTAAGTCCGGTATTCAGAAGAGGCAGACGCTGGAAGACCACAAAAAACGTACCCAGCGTATGTTACTGACCTGGCTGACCGATGAACCGGAGATTTACAGGCAGATTTCTAAATATATTAAGCCTTCTGATTTTACAGAAGAACTTTATGGAAGAGTGGCACAGATGCTTTTTGCAGATTTAAGCGAAGGCAATTACAATCCGGCAGCTATTTTATCACGCTTTACCGAAGAGGAAGAGCAGCGTGAGGTGGCGTCGATGTTTCACACCAAATTAGATGGTATAGAGACCAAGCAGGATAAGGAAAAAGCACTGCGCGATATTGTTTATGCAGTAAAGAAAAACAGTTATGAGTACTATACAGGCAAGTTGGGCACAGATGTAAGTGCCCTGCAGCAGGTAATTGATGGAAAAAGAGCTCTGGAAGAGCTTGCTAAAGTACATATTTTACTTTCTTAGGCTCATACTACTTAATAATGGAAGGATGGAACCATAATGGATGAGAACATGGTAGCAAAATACGAAGAAAAGGTAAAAGGGCTTTTAACATTAGGAAAGTCAAAGAAAAATAAAACCTTAGAATATAATGAAGTTGTAGAATTCATGGCAGAATTGAATTTGTCAATGGACCAGATTGAGCGTTTGATTAATACCCTGGAAAAAACAGGCATTGACGTATTGCGTATTTCTGATGATGACGATTTGCCTCCTATGGATGATGATATTCTGTTAAGCGGTGAAGAAGATGTTGATATTGAAAATATTGATTTATCCGTGCCGGATGGTATCAGCATCGAAGACCCGGTCAGAATGTATCTGAAGGAGATTGGTAAAGTACCTCTTTTAAGTGCGGAGGAAGAAATTGAACTTGCAAGACGTATGGAAGATGGTGACCACGAGGCGAGAAAGCGTTTGGCGGAGGCTAATCTTCGTTTGGTAGTAAGTATTGCAAAGCGTTATGTGGGCCGTGGCATGTTATTGCTGGATTTGATACAGGAGGGTAACCTGGGTCTTATTAAGGCTGTGGAAAAATTCGATTATCACAAAGGCTACAAGTTCTCCACATATGCTACCTGGTGGATTCGTCAGGCAATTACCAGAGCCATTGCAGACCAGGCAAGAACCATCCGTATTCCGGTTCATATGGTGGAAACCATCAATAAATTAATTCGTGTAAGCCGTCAGTTACTTCAGGAATTAGGCCGTGAGCCAAGTCCGGAAGAAATTGCAGAAGAAATGGATATGCCGGTAGAGCGTGTACGTGAAATTATCAAAATCAGCCAGGAACCGGTTTCTTTGGAAACACCGATTGGTGAAGAAGAAGACAGCCACTTGGGCGATTTTATCCAGGATGATAATGTTCCGGTACCTGCAGAAGCAGCAGCCAATACCTTGTTAAAAGAGCAGTTGACAGAGGTATTAGAGACCTTAACAGAGCGTGAACAAAAGGTACTTCGTTTGCGCTTTGGTTTGGACGATGGCAAGGCTCGCACCTTGGAAGAGGTTGGTAAGGAATTTAAGGTTACCCGTGAGCGTATCAGACAGATTGAGGCAAAGGCACTGCGTAAGCTTCGTCATCCAAGCCGCAGCCGTAAGTTAAAGGATTATTTAGACTAATGGAAATTTCAAAAAGATTACAAGGCGTGATAAATCTCATGCCCAAGTCACATACCATTTGTGACGTAGGATGTGACCATGGGTATGTGGCGATTACCTTTATCCAGAAGGGCATTGCAGAGAAGGTCATTGCCATGGATGTAAATGCAGGACCCTTAGAGCAGGCAAAGCGTAATGCGGCGCTATATGGTGTGACAGAGAAGCTGGACTTTCGGCTGTCCGACGGTCTTTTGAAGGTGACACCGGGCGAGGCAGAACGGTTTCTGTGTGCCGGTATGGGCGGACGATTAGTGGTGCATATTATGGCAGAGGGCAGGGAGGTCATGGCCGAGATGAAGGGAGCCGTGCTTCAGCCACAGTCGGAGCTAAACCTGGTTCGTAAGTATATTTATGATATTGGCTGGCATATTGTTAGAGAAGATATGATATTTGAAGCGGATGGTGAAGAGCCGGGGCAGGGCAAATATTATCCTATGATGTATATTGAGCCCGGAAAAGCGGCTATGCCGGATGAGGCAGCGCTTACCTACGGACCGTTGTTATTGCAGGAGAAACATCCTGTTTTGATGCAGTTTTTGGACTATTCCTTAAAGCTGAAAGAGGGACTGCTGGAGCGCTTACATGCCCAGGCAGTCAGTGAGCAGGCTTTAGCAAGGGTGACAGAACTTCAAAAAGAAATATCAATTATAAAAGAAATACAAAAGAAATAAAGTTTTTGGAATACAAGCGAGGTGACAAGATGCTTACTTGTGAAGATGTGATTCAGTGCTTAGAAGATTTATTCCCTACCGGATTTGCAGAAAGCTGGGATAATGTTGGGCTGTTAATCGGCCGCAGAGAGAAGCCGGTATATTCCGTTATGTTGTGTGTGGACGTAACAGAAAGGGTGATTGAACAGGCTATTCAGGCAGGGGTCAGCATGATAGTAAGCCATCACCCGCTTATTTTTTCCGGCGAAAAGCGTATTACCAATGAGGATTACTTTGGTACCAGACTGTTGACCCTGATTCAGGCAGATATTTGTGTATATGCCATGCATACCAATTTTGATGTAATCGGTATGGCAGATGCGGCTGCAGAGCGTTTGGGACTTTTAGACACCGAAGTGCTGCAGGTGACTTACGAGGACGAAATTGCTACCGAGGGAATCGGGCGTGCAGGCAAATTAAAAGCGGCCATGACATTAGAGGAAGTAGCATTCCTTGTAAAAGAAGCATTTCATGTGCCGAGTGTCAGGGTGTTTGGTAATCCGGAGACCATTTGTTGTGAAGTGGCAATATGTCCGGGTGCGGGCAAGAGCATGGTAAAAGATGTGTTGCGTACCGGTGCCGATGTGTACATTACCGGAGATATAGACCATCATACGGGCATTGATTTGGTAGCACAGGGTGTGTGTGTGATTGATGCAGGGCATTACGGCATTGAAAAATTATTTGTACCATATGTACACGATTGTTTTTCCAAAATCATGCCGGAGTGTGAAGTAATAGAAGCCGCGGAAGAGGAGCCTTTCTGGGTACTCTAAAAAAGGAGGCGCTTATGGAAAAGAAAAAAGTAAATCAGGTGTATTACAGGCAGTTTATACGCACTGCTATTATGCTTTTATGTAAGGCGATTTGCGATGTGTTAGGAGAAAAGGCTGCATGGAATTGTGTGGTGGATTATACCATTGCCCATGCATATTTTGTACGTACTAAGGGCATGCCGGATTTGGATGCTGCCACGTTACAGAAAATCAAAGAGCGTATGCGGGAAATGAATGAGGCCGGACTTCCGATTGTAAACCAGATGTTTGCAAAAGATAAGGCTATGGATTTAATTCGGGCACATGGCATGAAGGAAAAAGCCAAGCTATTTCGTTACAGACGTAATAACGGATTGAATTTGTGTTATCTGGATGGCTATTATGATTATTTTTATGGCCCATGTCTGCCGGATGTGTCTGAAGTGAAATTATTTGATTTGTTGCCGGAGCAGGGAGGCTTTTATTTTGTGCTTCCTTTGGCCGAGGATTTAAATACATTGCCTGACTTTGTTCCAAGACCTCTTCTTAGGAAGACGTTAGAAGAAAGCAATGTCTGGTATAATCAGATTGGAATTCAAAATATCGGTGATTTGAACGACCGTATTTGCGCCGGAGATATCAGTGATATGATTTTGGTGCAGGAAGCAGAGCAGGAGCGTAAAATCGGTGAAATTGCCAAAATGATTACCGCTAGAGAAGGCGTGAAGTTTATTATGATTGCGGGACCGTCCAGTTCCGGTAAGACTACGTTTAGTCATAGGCTGTCTATTCAGTTACGCACCCAGGGCAAGGTGCCGCATCCGATTGCGTTGGATGATTATTTTGTAAATCGTGTAGACACACCGTTAGATGCAGAGGGCAAACCGAACTTTGAGTGTTTGGAAGCCATCGACGTGGAGCAGTTTAATAAAGACATGATTGACTTGCTCAGCGGTAAGGAAGTGGAACTGCCGCACTATAATTTTAAGACGGGACGCAGAGAGTACAATGGCCATACCTTGAAGCTTGGTGCAGAGGATTTATTGGTAATTGAGGGCATTCATGGTCTGAATGACAAGTTATCCCACTCTCTGCCAATTGAGAGCAAGTTCAAGATTTATATCAGTGCATTGACCAGTCTAAATATCGATGAACACAACCGCATTCCATCTACAGATAATCGTTTAATTAGACGTATGGTGCGTGATGCAAGAACCCGTGGTACGGATGCATCCCAGACCATTCAGATGTGGCCGAGTGTACGTCGTGGAGAGGAACAAAATATCTTCCCATTCCAGGAACAGGCAGATGTGATGTTTAATTCTGCACTGCTTTATGAATTGGCAGTATTAAAACAATTTGCAGAGCCTTTACTGTTCCACATTTCACCGGAAGATCCGGCATTTCCGGAAGCAGAGCGCCTTTTGAAATTCCTGGACTATTTCCTTGGCGTCAGCAGCGAAAGCCTGCCAAGCAACAGCGTGTGCAGAGAGTTTGTGGGTGGCAGCTGTTTTAGGGTGTAAAATACAGTCAACAATAGCCCGAAAGGGGCATACAATAAAGCATCAACTATTTTTGGAGGCAAATATGACAAAAAAATTGTCTAGACACATTGCTCTGGGGTTGGTGCTTTTGTTATGCAGTTTTTGCTGCATAGGATGTAGCGGCACAGACACCGGGGAGGGGCTTACAAAGGTAACTTTGAATGAGGTGGCTCATTCTATTTTTTATGCACCGATGTATGTGGCTATCGAGGAGGGCTACTTTGCAGAGGAAGGGATTGATATTGAACTGGTTACGGGGTTTGGGGCTGACAAGACTATGACAGCGTTACTTACAGGGGAAGCAGACATTGGCTTTATGGGAAGTGAAAGCAGTATTTATACCTATGTGCAGGGCACAGACAATCCGGTGGTGAATTTTGCCCAGCTTACCCAGCGTGCAGGGAATTTCCTTGTCGCTCGTGAGCCGATTGAGGATTTTACCTGGGATATGTTAAAAGGCGAGGAAGTCCTTGGCGGTCGAGCAGGTGGTATGCCGCAGATGGTCTTTGAATATGTGCTGAAAAAACACGGCATGGACCCAAAGACGGATTTGAGTATTGACCAGAGCATTGATTTTGGGTCTACGGCTGCAGCATTTTCCGGTGGAAAAGGCACGTACACCGTTGAGTTCGAGCCTCACGCTACCAGTTTAGAGAAAAAAGGGGATGGTTATATTGTAGCAAGTCTTGGCGAAGAGTCCGGTTATGTGCCTTACACGGCATTTAGCGCCACAACCAGTTATATGGAAGAAAATCCGGAAGTGATTCAGGCTTTTGTAAATGCATTGCAGAAAGGTTTGGATTATGTAAATACGCACACTCCGGAAGAAATTGCAAAGATTATTGCACCGCAGTTTGCAGAAACCGATAAGGACACTTTGACTACCATTGTGAAAAGATATTACGACCAGCAGTCCTGGCCGGAAGATTTGGTATTTAAAAAGGAAAGCTTTGAACTTTTGGAACATATTCTGATGGAAGCAGGAGAGTTGGAAAGTATGTTGCCATATGATGCTTTGGTAAATACCAAGTTTGCGGAAGAGGCAGCGAAGTAGGCATTAAGTAAAGCCGCTCGAAAGAGCGGCTTTCGTCATGGAGAGCATATGCTCTTACAGGAATCCCTTTCCACCAGATAGCAAGGAAGCTTTGCTTTAAGCGGAGTGGAAATGTTGAGACTCCGAGCGGTATATATTAAGTTGGCGCCATGTTGCCCCATATCGTAGGCCGGAGCATGAATGGTGGTCAGTGCCGGGGTGATGTAAGAACACATTTCGGTATCGTTAAAACCGATAATAGAGATGTCTTCCGGGACAGACAAATTATGTTCTTTAATTGCCTTGATTGCTCCGAAGGCAATGGCATTATTTGCAGTAAACACTGCAGTAGGAAGCACTTGGTTTTGCAGCATGCGTGTTGCCATTTCGTACCCGGAAGCTGCAGAAAACTTTCCTTCGTATATTAGGGACTCATATTCAAGATTATGATTCTGCATATAGGAAATATAGGCACTCTTTCGTTCGTTAGGGAAGATTTCTCCATTTTCCAAATACTCACAACCACCTAAATAAGCTATGTGTGTATGGCCTAATTTCACGAAATGGTTCAAGGCTGTTTCCACAGCCTGATAGAAGTCCATGGACAAGGAGGTAATATTAAAATTAGAAACCGGCATATCCAGAAAAACGATATTCGGACATATATCAATAAATTGTTGAATGCTTGTCGGACTGAACTTACCTAAACAAATCAAACCATCGATATCCTTCAGATTATTCAAAGAGGATGGATCAGACAAAAATGCACGAGCAATGCTGATGGCGTGTTTTTGACAAAAATCTTCAATTCCTTTTCTGGTCAGAAGATAGTAGTCATCCTGCAGCTCCTGTTCAGGAGAAAGCCAAAGCAATATACCCATTTTAAAGTTTGATTTATCCTTATTTGTTTTTGCATGGTAGTGTAACTGCTTGGCAGTATCAAAAACCTTTTGTCGTGTCTCGGAGGATACGCTTAACGTAGGGTCATTATTTAAAATGCGGGACACTGCACCCGGAGAAACACCGGCTTTTTGGGCAACATCTCTAATGGTAGCCATAATAATCTCCAATCAAATTTGTTTACTAATGTTTACTTGATTATAACACATATAAAACTCCTTTGTCGATATAAACTATATATCTTGACAAATTTGTATTTATATTTTACATTTAATTTAGTGAAAAGCATATTTGTTTAGTAAACAAAAGCTTTAAGTAGTTTTGGAAATATATACTTAGAAGAAAGGGAAAGTTGTATGGAAAATAGAGAGTTATTAGGCAGGTTTCAGGAAATTTTCGGAGTGGAAGGAACTTTATATTTTGCTCCGGGACGTGTGAATTTAATTGGTGAGCATACCGATTATAACGGCGGACACGTATTTCCATGTGCGTTGACTATTGGTACATATGGTGTGGCCAGAAAGCGTGAAGACAATCAGCTGCGTTTTTATTCCCTGAATTTTGAACATTTAGGTATTATTGAGTCTTTTTTGGACGATTTGAAGCCTTACAAGGAGGCGGACTGGACCAATTATCCAAAGGGAGTAATGTGGGCTTTTGGTGAAATGGGTATGAAAATGGATACCGGTATGGATTTAATGCTTTACGGTAATATTCCAAATGGTTCCGGCTTATCTTCCAGTGCTTCCGTAGAGGTTCTCACCGGATATATTTTAAGAGATTTATATGGTTTTCATGTAGATAATAAGGCATTAGCGTTAATCGGACAGTTTTCTGAAAATAAATTTAATGGTGTAAATTGCGGTATTATGGACCAGTTTGCTATTGCAATGGGCGAGAAGGACCATGCTATTTTCCTGGATACCAACACATTGGAATATCAGTTAGTTCCAATTAAACTGGATGGCATTAAGATTGTCATTGCTTCCAGTAATAAAAAGCGTGGTCTTGGGGATTCCAAGTATAATGAACGTCGCAGCGAATGTGAGCAGGCTTTGAAAGAACTGAAGCAGTACATTGACATTAAATCTCTGGGGGATTTGTTAGAGGACGATTTTGAAATTTACAAGAGTGCTATTAACAGTGATATTCGCAAGAAACGTGCAAAGCATGCTGTGTATGAAAACCGCAGAACCATGACGGCAGTAGATGCGCTGGTGAATAATGATATTACAACCTTTGGCCGGTTGATGAACGCATCCCATGTTTCTTTGCGCGATGACTACGAAGTGACCGGTATCGAATTGGACACCCTGGTTGAGGAAGCTTGGAAGCAGGCGGGTGTGATTGGTGCCAGAATGACCGGAGCCGGATTTGGCGGATGTACCGTGAATTTGGTAAAAGAGGAAAATGTAGAAGCATTTATTCAAAATGTAGGTGCAGTTTATGAAGATAAAATTGGTTATGCTGCAGATTTTTATGTGGTATCTGCAGGAAATGGTCCGTGTAAATTGTCATAACATACATATGCTGATGGAGGTAATTACAGGTCTGATTCAGCCGGAAGACAAAATCACCATATTATTCCGATAACCATTAACAACAGCGATTGGTTTTTCCAGTATTCTCCGTATGTGTATTACAATGAACACTGTATCGTATTTAACAGTGAGCATACACCAATGAAGATGTAAAAGCGGGTATTGTAAAATGGCCGATGTCTGTTATTCGATTAAACGGTGCAGATAAAGAGGGTTTGATTGTTCTTGCGGATAAGATTTTGCAGGCATGGCGCGGATATACTGATGAAGCTGGATTTGGTACTTTGCAATAACATCACTACCGAAGAGCAGGTGCTTGTAGATGCAGGTGTGTATAAATGCACTGATGAGGGAAAAAAGCAATTGAGAGGTTTATAGATTATGTAAATAACTAAGATATTAAAAAAGAGTCACTTGCGACTTTTTCGCGCCGGAGCGGAATGCGAAGCATTAATTTCAATTCCCCGAAGTGCGCCTCCTCGCGGAGCGTTTATTATTACATAGGAAAGCGTACATTCCTATGTAATAATAAAAAGTCCGCGAAAGCGGACTTTTTGAGTTTAAAGTTTTCATTAACCCCACAAATCAGAGGATTCGCGAAGATGTTTAAGTAAGTGAGTATCCGGAGCAACCTTTAAAACCGGGGATTCCGGGATATATTCAATATTTTTTACAGAAACTTTCTTGAAAGGTAGTTTATATTGAAACATTAAAAGAACTGCGGAATTAGCTGTGAAAAAATAACAACAACAACAAGAGCAATCGGATAGGTAGCCGCATAAGATACTGCAACGGCATCTGTCTTTGCAACTGCAATTAAAATTCCAAGAGCCGGTGTACTGGTCATACCACCACAAAGGGAGCCTAGCGTATTCATTGTTGTCATCTTCATCAGCTTGGTAGCAATCACATATACACCTGCCATCGGCAGAAGTGTAATAATGGCACCTGCGACAAATAGTCCAACACCATACTCCATAAGAACTGCAACGAATCCTTTTCCTGCTTCACATCCGGCACCTAACAGGAACAGTGCAAGTCCAAATTCACGTAATGCATTTAATGTGTTTTTGGGCGGACGAAGTGAAATTTTTCCAATTTTACCAAAATGACCAATAATCAGACCACTGATAAGCGGACCTCCTGAAGTTCCAAGTGAGAATGTTGCACCGTTACCCAATGGAATGGTAATAGATCCAAGCACAATGCCGATTGCAATGGAAAGTGCTATAACCGCAAATCCACCGGGATCTAAATGGATTGGAGCATCCGGAATTTTGTCTGCTTCTGCAACCATATCCTGAAGTTCTTTGACTTCTGAATTAATATCTGTTTTAAGAATACGCGGAAGCAACTGTACAAACAGAACCACTCCAACAACACCAAACGGATAGGCAATTCCATAACCAATAGAGGTCATCGGATCTCCTGTTACTTCCAAAGCAGCTGCCAGACCTGGTGTGGATGTTAAAGCACCATTCATTATACCGACACCAAGTGCAGAAGGCAAGTTCATTATTTTGATACAAATAATAGTAGCAACAGCCCCTAATGTAATAGCAAGGAATCCAAGGAAAATATACTGTAATGCACCCTTTTTAAAATTTCTAAAGAATGCAGGACCAGCAATGATACCTACAGAACCAACGAAACAAACAAGACCCAACGTCTTAACTACACTAGGCACTTCAACTCCAAAGTGACCACTGATTAATGCGACTAAAAGTATTCCTGATGTTCCCAAAGATAACCCTTTAATTTCAATTCGCCCTATTAAATAACCAATGGTTATAATCGCAAACATGGGAAAATATGTACTCATATTAGTATCTCCTTTCTTTTCTTTACAGCGAATATTAGCACATACCTACTATAATTTAAATAATGAAATAATGTGCTCTACATTAACTTGAAAGTTAACGTAAACTTTGGTATAATTACATGTATGTGATCAGGAGGAATACAATGGATTTACTACAATTAACATATTTCTGCGATGCCGCTGAAACACAAAACTTTTCAGAAACAGCAAAGAATTTTACAGTACCAACATCCAATATATCTCAATGCATTAAGCGTTTGGAATCAGAGCTTGGGGTATCTTTATTTGAACGAAGTGCGAATAAAATTGAATTGAATGAACGTGGGCGCTTCTTCTATGAAGAGGTAAGACAGGCTCTTGATTTGCTGGAAGGCGCTAAAAAAGCTGCTCGAACTCATGAAGATACAAAAGAATTAGTTATTTGTGTTCATGCCCACCGACGTATTGTTATGCAAGCCATTACACGCTTCAGACTTATAGAACCACATGTTAAATTAATTATTCGTCATGATATAATAAATGCTAGGGAAGCAGATTTTGTAATTTCCGACAGTGAATTAGAACTTCCGGATTTTCGAAGAAGTATTCTCTTACAAGAACGGATGTTGCTCGCCGCAAGAAAAGGTGATATTCCTAATAGCATAGATGAACTGGCACATAGACCATTTATAGCAATGAGTCAAGGTAGTAATCTATTATCAATTACTCAACGTATCTGTCGAGATATGGGATTTTCACCTAGAATTGCTCTGCATAGTGAAGATCCATATTATTTCCGTCAATGTCTAGAGCTAGGACTTGGAGTTGCGTTCGTTCCTGCTTTAACATGGAGGGGACAATTTAGCGATCAGATTGAACTTCGCGAGCTGGGGCAATACTATCGTGAAATTTGTGTTTACCGACGTCCGGAAGCCGTTGGCATGAAGTATGCCGATGATTTTTATCAACTATTATTTGAAGAATTCGAGTATGAATCTCATAGTTAATTTATAATGTAAGACAGGCTGTATGTTCCTTAATGTGAGCGATACAACCTGTCTTATAAAGTTGCTTATACCTAGGGTGGTTGTTGAACTTAAATAAAATGTACAAGATCAGCCAACTGTACAATCAGCGGAAGTGTAACGATGGAAAACAAAGTCGTAATAATAACAGTTTCTACTGCGTAAGAGTAATCGCTGTCATAAAGCTGTGCATACATTGCAATATTGGCACCAGTTGGACATGCAGCTACAATTAGCAACGACATTTTCAATTCAGCAAATTCTGCCGGTAAGAAAGAAAGCAACAGCATGGAAATTACTGGGATGAATAATAATCTTATTGCGGAGAGTAAATACAATTTTGGCTTTTTAATCATAGCAATCGGGTTGGATTGCGCCAAATAAATACCGATTGTAAACATAGCAAGTGGTGTATTCAGTCCGGCTATGTATTGAATTACTTTACCTGCCAATACCGGCATAGGAAGTCTTGTCAGGAAGAAGAATATACCAATAAGCGTAGCAATCATAAAAGGTGCAACGAAAAGTCGTTTCAGTAATTTTTTCCAAGCGCCTTTTTCTTTTTTTTCCGATTTGTCTGCTGTGAGTAAATCAACTCCGTAAGACCACTGTAATAGGTTTGCGCAAGCGATAAATGCGGCAATGTAGAAAACAGCTCCATCGCTTAAAGTGGCAACAATTAAAGGGACACCAAAAAATCCCGGATTAGAGAAAGAAGATGCAAAGTTTAAAACAGCATCCTTGGAAAAAAACAAATGGGATATTACAATGGAAAGTATAATAACCAATAAAGCAGCTAAAGAGCTGTAAATCAGTCCCATTAATTTTTCTTTAGAAAACTCTACTAAGAAACCGTTCAAAATAACACATGGTAATGAAAGATAAATCAAAATGTTACTGAGTGTACGGCATCCTTCCATAGATATTTTTTTTGCACGGAAGCAGATGTAGCCGATACCGGCTAATAAAAACATAATTAGAACTTGTTGAATCAGTAATGTCGTCATTGGAATACTCCTTTTTGTATTTTAATTTATGGTACTTATGTATTGCAGGATGATTTCGGCAAATAATTCACTGCCGGTATATTTGCAGTGCTTGTAACCTTCCATTAATTGGTACTGAAGCTTGCCCTCCGGACAACCGAACATTTCCGCTGTTTTTAAAAACATCAGGTTCTGTTCCAGACGACATGGCATATCGTTGTCGGATACTACAACAAGAGCATTTGGGAATTCGGTATTTTCATTTAAGAAATATACCGGTGCGGCTTCGTCCACCATAATTCGTTTTGTGTTAATTCCTCGTTCGCGCAGTACATTAAAGTGCGTAGTCATTTGCGCAGAATCGATAATATAACCATTGATATCAGTGGTTTTTATTCCGTATTCGCCTAAATACTTGCCGTCAAAAGCTAACATGGCGGTCATATAAGCACCGGCAGAAGAGCCGCCTACAAAAGTTCTCTTTGCTTTTTTGTAGTTGCCTAAATTTTCTTTTGCCCAGTTTACAACACCGGCTGCGTCTTCTAAAAATTCCGGAAATTTGGCTTCCGGATACATGCGGTAATTGGCGGAAATTACAATCATTCCGGCGTTAGTAAGATGTTCATAGTGCAATCCCTTGGACTTATCGCCTGCTTCCAGTCCGCCTCCATGGAAGTAAATCAGCACATCTGCAGCCTCATTTGCATCTCCGTCAGGAAGGTAAAGGTCTAATACCTGATTTTTCGTGTCTAAGGCTCCGTATACAATGTCTTTTAAAATATTCATTTTTTCTCCTGTTTTATAAAATATTTTGAAATAGATTCCTTGAATAGAAATCTATAAAAATAATTATATCTATGTTTATATTGATTTTCCAATAGGAAATTGGTATATTATTATAACAACAAAGTTATAAGATGGCGTGATGTTAATAAGAAAAGAGGATAAAGAAATGGAATGGAATCAGCTTCAGAAATTTATGGTGGTGGCGAAAGAAGAACATTTTTCAAGGGCAGCAGAATTATTAAATATGACACAGCCTTCTTTAAGTCAGACCATTAAACGTCTGGAAGAGGAGCTAGGATATCCTCTGTTTTTGCGAAATGGAAAGAAAATCAGTCTGAATGAGTCGGGTAAAATTTTTTTACAAACGGTCGTTCAGATGAATGAGTTGATGCAGAATACCAGAACACAACTTGAAGAATTGAATGACAGGAGTCATTTAAATGTTTCGATACATTTTAGCGCTGCATCCAAGCTTCTTCCGGAATTATTACTCTATTTGAAAAAACGAAATCCTGAGACCCAGTACCATATTCATCAGTGGCGGACTGATAAAGAGGCGAATGAGGACGATATACAGATTTTATCCAGCGCCTTGGAAGATACTGACAGAAAACCTGAAGGACCGGATGTGTTGATGACTGAAAAAATTCTTTTAGCACTTCCTGAAAATCATGCATTACTGAAAAAGGATAAAATTGTGTTGAGTGACCTTGTGCAGGAAGAGTTTGCCAGTCTGAACGAATATTGGCAATTAGGCAGAGAAATAAAAGCTGCCATGGAACGGGTCTCCTTTGTACCTAAGGCTACTATGATTGTAGACAATCCGAATATGATGAGAGAGCTGCTAAAGGCACGTTTAGGAATTGCCTTTGTACCATCTGTTTCCTGGGATTCCTTTGCAGGCGATGAAATTGTGCTAAGACCGGTTGAAGGGATAAATCTAAGTCGCTACATATATCTGCATACGAAGCCTCGTAAGTATTTGACAAAAGAGCAAAAAGAGTGTATTCAGGGAATTAAGGAGTTTTTTGCGGATATACAAAAAAGGGTGGGAGAACATTAGTTACAGGACAAAAATAGTCCTCTTGTTATGACTGTCGGCGTAGAAGGGGGAGGATTTCCTCGAAGAATTTTGATGAATTACAGGATTAAAAACGAAAAAGCTGTTGATAAATTTAAAATATGCGGATATAATAGGAGTATAAAAAGATTAAAAACGGAAAATGCGTAAATAATCTGGAGGTAAGACATGAAGATTCTTAAAATTACGGCACAAGGTCTGCCGTTGTTCAAGGAAGAATTAGACATATCATTCTTTGCTCAACAGCGAGTTGCGGATGATGACAAAGACTTATTGTATGCACTTTTTTCAAATGTATACATGAATTGTTCCAATGCATTTATCGGAATTAATGCTGCGGGTAAAACATCTGTGCTTAAAGTTATCCTGTTAGCACTGAACTTGTTGAATAATCAACCGATTAACCACATCGAGACAAAGGACATTTTGGGTGATACGGATAAGGCAGTTATCAATACCTATTTTTATTCAGAAACGCAGGAAATCTGTAGATTGGAAACCGTTATTGTCTCAGAAGAATCAAAAACAGATGCAACATACTACAAGATAATAAAGGAAACCTTGTGGGCAAAGCCACAGGATGCGGTAATTGCAAGAAAGAACCTGACAGACTTCTCTGTGTATGAGCCCATTGCTGTTCGTAAAGAAGAAGAATTTTTATCCGATGATGTAAGTATTATCATTGCTCACAATAAGAAAAAGAAAGAGCGAATGGACGTTGTCAGTCTGCTATCCTTTACAAATATTAATGTGCTGCCGTTTTCAGATGAGATACCAATAGAAGTTATTTCCTTCTTAGACCCTATGATAGAGAATCTTTATTTTGATAAAAAGGAAAATAAGACTTTGATTCACTTACAGTTTAAAGGCAGAGATGAAATTGTATTGAACAATCCCATTGATTTGAATCATTACCTTTCTTCCGGAACGATAAAAGGTATTGTTGCATTTACATTGGCGAAAGAAGTATTGAAATCCGGCGGATATCTGGTTATGGATGAGATTGAAAATCATTTCAATAAGGAAATTGTTTCTACGTTGATTCGTTTTTTTATGGATACAAGGTTGAATAAAAATGGGGGTACATTGATTTTTACTACTCATTATCCGGAGCTTCTTGATGAATACGACAGAAATGACAGTATTCATATTATTCGCAATAAAAATGGAATCACGGTGGAGAATCTCTGCAACATATTAAAGCGTAATGATATCAAAAAAAGTGAGGCATACCAAAGTGGGTTCCTGGAAGGAACTACACCGGTGTATGAGTCTTACATGCGATTGAAGAAAAGCATCGCAGATTCTATTTAAGATAGGAGGACTGCGGTGGAATTATCAAAAATCAAGGCGTGTATTTGCGAAGGAGCTGCAGAGGCAGCGATTATTGATGTGTTGCTGGATAATAATCTGCTAATCTTTCAGCGAGAAGAAATGTTGGATGAAAGAGTAATCCGTTGCAGAGACGGCAAAACTTTTGAGACCAGGTATTTGAGAAAGGGTTTTAGTGACTTAATTTCAGTTATTCGAATCCTAGATTCCAGAAGAGAAGAGTTTAAAATTAGTAAAGCATACGAAAGAAAAGTAGATGTGATTAATGTAATCACAGCACCGGAAATTGAAATGTTAATTATCTTCCATGAGGATAAGTATCATGAGTTTAAGAAGTCCGGTAAAAAGCCAAGTGTTTTCTGCAAGGAAAATTTGAAGATGTCCAGCGTAAAATCCTATGATTTTGTGAAATCCTATTTTAAAAATCCGGAAATTCTGGTGCAGGCAATTAAGAAATACAATGAGATTTCTAAAATAAGAAAAGGCGAATATACATTATTGGATTTGCTGAAGTGATATATAGTTTATGGTATGGCATCTGTCAGAAATGGCAGGTGCTTTTTGCAGCGTTTGCAAATGATCCGTTGGTAACCTGCTGTATGAAAGACGCAAGGAAGTTGTTTAGGGTGAAGCCTAACGCTTCACCTTTATATTTTTCTGCGCCCAGATTTTCAGGGCGGTTGCGTTTGATGCAATTTGGTCCAAGGAATCCAAAATAGAATAGAATTGGCTTTCTTCCGCTTCTTCTACGACGCCGTCTTCGCTAATAGAGATGAGAGACTTGCGTAAAACATCAATATCCTTTAAGGAACCCAGTACCTTAAGGGTAAGGCGGTCCAAGTCATCCACCGTGACTTCACGGACATTTCCGATACCGATTGGGCATTCCTTGGCACAAAAGGAGTTAAGTAGCTCCGGTGCATTGTATGCCTTGGCCATAAGAAGAACTTCCTCCGGGTATGGGAAAATCGTCTCTAATTCGATGCGTGCAAGGCGTGTTCTGTCAATGCCCAAAATTTCAGCGGCCTTTTCGCGGCTTGAAAAGTCGTCATTGCGCTCTGCGGCATCCATACGTGCTTTGTAATACATATTGTCTAAGGTCTTGGTTGCTTTTTTTCCCATGTCCGATTCTCCTGTAATAATTTGTAAATGAAACAATATCATTGTACTGCTAAATAAAAGTGTTGTAAAGGAAATTCTTTTCTTTGCTATTCTTTCTAAGATATGTTATGATTATTTTGTATGTACATGGAAGAGGAGAAAAAAGATGAACCGTAAAAAATCTTTAATAAAGAGGTTTATTCCATATTTTTACCCATATAAGCATTTATTGTTTTTGGATTTGTTTTGTGCGGCGCTTACCACTATTTGTGAGCTGGTATTGCCGATGATTTTACGTTATATTACCAACCAGGGGGTGGAAGATTTGGCAGCGCTTTCCGTGGGAACCATTGGTAAACTTGGGCTTTTGTATTTAGTGCTTCGTATTGTGGACTGTGCAGCATATTATTTTATGGCAGGCTGGGGGCATATTATGGGAACCCGCATGGAGACCAATATGCGAAGAGATGCTTATGAGCACTTACAGCAGTTATCCAATACGTATTACAACAATACCAAGGTCGGTACCATTATGGGGCGTATTACCAATGACCTGTTTGATGTGACGGAATTTGCACATCATTGTCCGGAGGAATTTTTTGTAGCCGGGATTAAATTAGTCGTTTCTTTTGTGATTCTGGCAGGCATTAACGTTCCGCTTACGATTATTGTATTTTTAGTGGTGCCGGTGATGATTGCAGTTTGTATGCCGTTAAATTTGCGCCTGCGACAGAGATTTCGAGAGCAACGCGTACAAATTGGCGAGTTGAATGCCCGCATTGAGGACAGTCTGTTAGGTCAGAAGGTAGTAAAGGCATTTACCAATGAGGCAAAAGAGCAGGAGAAGTTTGAAACGGATAATCAGAAGTTCCGCAGTATTAAAGAACGCAGCTATCATGTGATGGCAAGCTTCCACACTACTACCCGTACCTTTGATGGTATTATGTATCTGGTGGTACTTCTTGCAGGCGGCATTTTTATGGTAAAAGGCATGATTACGGCAGGCGATTTAATGGCCTATGTAATGTATGTCAATACCCTGATTACCACCATTCGTCGTATTGTAGAGTTTGCAGAGCAGTTCCAGCGCGGTATGACCGGTATTGAGCGTTTTTATGAGATTATGGATTCTGATATTGAAATTTTTGATGAACCGGGGGCTGTGGATTTTGTTGCCCCAACCGGTGAGATTTGTTTTGACCATGTATCTTTCTCTTATCCGGATGACCACAATACGGTATTTACGGATTTAAATCTTCGTATTAAAGCAGGTGAAAAGGTAGCCATTGTGGGACCTAGCGGCGGCGGTAAGACTACTCTTTGTAATCTGGTGCCTAGATTTTACGAGATTGATGCAGGCAGACTTACGGTGGATGGCAGAGATGTGCGTGAGTATACTTTAAAGAGCCTGCGCGGTGCTATCGGCATGGTGCAGCAGGACGTGTATTTATTTAGTGGTACCATTTATGAAAATATTGTATATGGACGTCTGAATGCAACCCGTGAGGAAGTTATGGAAGCGGCAAAAAAAGCCGGTGCCCATGAATTTATCATGCAGTTAAAGGATGGTTACGATACCTATGTAGGAGAGCGTGGAGTAAAGCTTTCCGGCGGTCAGAAGCAGCGTATCAGTATTGCACGTGTCTTTTTAAAGAACCCGCCTATTATCATTTTGGATGAGGCAACCAGCGCCCTTGACAATGAAAGCGAATACGCAGTAGCACAGTCTTTGGCAGGAT
>JAZQUB010000051.1:0-8134 GCA_045631045.1 Lachnospiraceae bacterium | reverse complement strand
GATGAAGTAGAAGAAGCTTTAAGTGCAGCAGATGGTGCGATTATCGTTGTAAACGGTAAGGCAGGTGTAGAAGCTGGTACAAAGAGAGCTTGGGAATTATGTGAAAAGTATAAATTACCTCGTTTAGTATTCGTTACAGCAATGGACGTTGATAATGCTTCTTTCCGTCAGGTTGTAGAAGATATGAGCGCTCTCTATGGCAAGAAGATGGCTCCATTCAATTTACCGATTCGTGAAAACGAAAAGTTCGTTGGTTATGTAAATGTTATCAGCCAGACCGGTAATCGTTGGGTAGGTAAGGAAGTTGTTTCCTGTGACGTACCGGATTACAATCAGGCAAACCTTGCAATCTGCCGTGAAACCTTAGTAGAAGCAGTTGCAGAAACAAGTGAAGAAATGATGGATAGATTCTTTGCAGGTGAAGAATTCTCTGAAGCAGAAATTCGTGCATCCTTAAAGTACAACGTATGGGATGGTTCTATCGTTCCTATGTCTATGGGTTCCAACACATTATGTCAAGGTGTTTACGCGTTATTAGACGATATCGTGAAGTATTTACCTGCTCCTGATGTGAAAGAAATTGCCGGCATCAACCGCAAGACAAACGAGATTTATCATGCAAACTATGATTTCTCCAAAGCAAAGTCCGCTATTATCTTTAAGACCATGGTTGACCCATTCATCGGTAAATACAGTTTTATTAAGGTGTGTTCCGGTGTATTAAAAGCTGACGATATGATTTACAACGTAGATAAAGATATCGAAGAAAAAGTTGGTAAGCTCTATGTATTACAGGGTAACAAACCGATAGAAGTAAAAGAACTTCATGCAGGTGATATCGGTGCTATGGCGAAGCTTACTGGAGCAAGAACCGGTAACTCCTTAGCAACCAAGGCTACTCCAATTCAGTTTGGTAAAGCAGAAGTTTCTACACCTTATACATACAAGGCTTACAAAGCAAAAGAAAAAGGTGAAATTGATAAGTTGGCTCAGGCTCTTCAGAAGATTTGCCATGAAGACTTAACCTTAAAGAGCGTAAATGATGCTGAAAATCGCCAGATGTTACTTTATGGTATGGGTGATTTACACTTAGAGGTAGTAGCAAGCAGATTATTAAACGAGTACAAGGTTGCTATTGAATTAGAAAAACCTCGCGTAGCGTTCCGTGAAACAATTCGCAAGAATTCTGATGTAGAATACAAGCACAAAAAACAGTCCGGCGGTAGTGGTCAGTATGGTCATGTTAAGATGCGTTTTGCTCCATCCGGTGATTTAGAGACTCCATATGTATTTACACAGGAAGTTGTTGGTGGTACTGTTCCAAAGAACTACTTCCCGGCAGTAGAAAAAGCATTACAGGAATGCTGTACAAAGGGGCCTTTAGCAGGATACCCTGTAGTTGGTGTTTCCGCAGTATTATATGATGGTTCTTACCATGCAGTTGACTCTTCCGAAATGGCATTCAAATTAGCCGGTATCGGTGCATTTAAGCAGGGCTTCATGAACGCAGCTCCTGTATTATTAGAGCCAATCGTAAGCATAAAGGTTGTTGTGGAAGATGCTTATACCGGTAGTGTAATGGGTGATATGAATAAGCGTCGTGGCCGTGTACTTGGTATGAACCCTGTTGCAGGCGGCAAGACAGAGGTTGTTGCAGACGTTCCTATGATGGAAATCTACGGTTACTCTACAGACCTTCGTTCCATGACCGGTGGTACAGGTACCTTCTCTTATGAGTTTGCTCGTTATGAACAGGCTCCAAATGATATCTGCCAGAAGGAAATCGAAGCTGCCAAAGCAAATCCAGAAGCATAATGAACTAAATAATAAATAGATAAAAATGGGCTTTCGTAGAATATACGGAAGCCCATAAGAATTCTTGACAAGCAATACGCAATCCTATAAAATTGTTTTAAAGCTTTCTTGGAAGGAAATAAAACTATGAATACAATTCAGATTAAAAATCGTAAAATCGGTGATGGATACCCGGCATATATTATTGCAGAAATGTCTGCCAATCATTCCGGCAGTATTGAGCGTGCCAAGGAAATTATTCGTGCTGCCAAGGAAAGCGGTGCAGATTGTGTGAAGATTCAGACCTATACGCCTGATACCTTAACGATTGATTGTCATAACCAATATTTTCAGATTAAAAATGGCACCTGGGAAGGGGAAAATTTATATAGACTTTATGGCAAAGCATATACACCATGGGAATGGCACAAGGAATTAAAGGAAGAAGCAGACCGGATTGGAATTGACTTTTTTTCTACCCCTTTTGATACTACCAGTGTAGATTTTTTGGAGGAGCTTGGGGTAGATTTTTATAAAATTGCTTCCTTTGAAATGGTAGATTTACCGCTTCTTCGATATATTGCATCTAAAGGTAAGCCTATTATTATGTCTACCGGTATGGGTACCAAGGAAGAAATTAAAGAGGCTTTAGAAGCAATTTATGAAATGGGGAATGAACAGGTTGCAATCTTAAAATGCAGCAGTGCGTATCCTGCCATTTCTGATGATATGCATTTAAGAACCATCGCAGATATGAAGAAAGTATTTGATATTCCGGTTGGTTTGTCAGACCATTCTATGGGGTATCTGGGGGCCACCACGGCAGTAGCATTAGGTGCCAACGTAATTGAAAAGCATTTTTGTATCAGCCGTGATATTGAAAATCCGGATGCATCTTTTTCTATGGAGCCTGCGGAATTTAAAGAGATGGTAGAGCAGGTTCGCCAGGTAGAAAAGGCTATGGGAAATGTTTTCTATGGGGTAAGTTCACAGGAAGAAAGCAGTAAAAGCTTTCGACGTTCTATTTTTGTAGTAAAGAACATGAAAAAGGGAGATGTAATCACAGCAGAACATGTAAGAGTTATCCGTCCGGGTTATGGAGAGAAGCCAAAATATATGGATGATATTCTGGGCATGAAAGTGGATTGTAATGTGGAATGGGGAAATCCATTTAGCTTTGATATGCTTTGTAAAAACAGTGTTTTATTCCTTACAGATGACAAAAATAAGGAACTTCCGAGGGAATTGTCAATAGAATATTTTAGTCGTGAAGTGTATCATATAGGTAATAAGATTACTTTGGATATAGTTCAGAAAATACAGCCGACAATAATTATTTGTCAAGATTACAAACATGGTATCCCGGAGGATGTTGTGAAATTTATGAATGGACGAGTAGTGGAGCTGAACTAAGATATGGAAAAAATAACAATTGCAATTCGTGCAGACGGCAGTGCCCAAATTGGCATGGGACACCTGATGCGTTGTATGTCCGTTGCCAATGCTTTAAAAGAAAATCAGGCAGAAATACTTTTTATTACAGCTAATGAACAGAGTAAAGCGTTTGTTACAGAAAAGGGGTTTCTTTGCCATATGCTTCAGGGGCACTATCAGTCCATGGAAGAAGAAACTGCAGAAACACTCAAAATTTTGAAAGACCATGGTATTCATCTTTTAATAGTAGATAGTTATGGTGCTACAGAAGCATATTTAGCTGAAATGAACTCCATACTGCCGGTGTTTTATATGGATGATTTAGGCAGAATGAATTTGCCGGTAAGCGGTTTGATAAACTACAATATTTATGGACAAAAGATGTCCTATGAAACGTATTATCCGGAGAGTGTGGAGCTTTTATTAGGAAGTAGCTATGCGCCGGTGAAGCCGGAATTTTCCAATACACCTTATGAAGTGCGTGAAAAAGTGACGCAAATATTAATTACCATGGGTGGAAGTGATGCATTAAATATTGCAGGAAGTCTTGGGGAGACCTTGGTGAATATATTGCCACCGGATGTGGAGCTTACGTTAATTTGCGGAAGGTTCAGCCTACATTTAGAGGATGTAAAGAGGCTTTCGGAGTCAGATTCCAGGGTGCATGTTTTGATGGATGTTCCTGATATGTGGAATCAAATGGCAAAAAGCGATTTGGTAATTGCAGCAGCAGGCAGTACCATGTACGAGCTTTGTACTATGGGTGTGCCGACCATTTGCTGTTATTATGTAGAAAATCAACGTAGAATGGCGGAGTGCTTCGGAGAAGAAACCAGCATGTTAAATGCCGGAGATTATTCTAAAAATCCGGAGAACGTTTTATCGTCCATTGTGTTGGAAGTGCAAAGGCTTATGGCAGATTCTACCTTGCGTCAGAAATTGTCTTTAGAGATGAGAACGGTTTCCGATGGGCACGGGGCACGTAGAATTGCCGAAAAGGTGTGTAATTATCTTGAAACAAAATAATTGTTGTGCTATACTTGGGAATAATAAGTACGTTGGTGCTTGTTATTCCTAATTTTTTTGACGTATGAGGAGTTTATTATGGCAGTTTTATATCATTCAACCAGAAATAATGATGCAACCGTAACCGCATCACAGGCGATTTTACAGGGGCTTTCCACAGAAGGTGGTTTATTTGTACCGGACCATATTCCGGCATTTGAAAAGAGTCTTACAGAGCTTTCCAAGATGAGTTATCAGGAAGTAGCTTACGAAGTAATGAAGTTAATGTTGTCTGATTTTACAGAGGATGAACTGAAGGCTTGTATTAACAATGCTTATGACAGCAAGTTTGATACCGACAAAATTGCTCCGCTTGTAAAGGCAGAAGGTGCATATTATTTAGAATTATTCCACGGCAGAACTATCGCGTTTAAGGATATGGCATTGTCTATCTTACCGCACTTAATGACTACTGCTGCCAAAAAGAATGATGTAAAGAATGAAATAGTTATTTTAACAGCAACCTCCGGTGACACCGGTAAAGCGGCATTGGAAGGCTTTGCAAGTGTTCCGGGAACCAGAATTATTGTATTCTATCCAAAGAATGGTGTTTCTGCAATTCAGGAAAAGCAGATGGTTACTCAGAAGGGTGATAATACATTTGTAGTAGGTATCAAAGGTAACTTTGATGATGCACAGACCGGTGTAAAGAAGATGTTTGGTGATAAAGACTTAGCTTCCTTGTTAGATGCAAACGGTTTCCAGTTCTCCAGTGCAAACTCTATTAATATCGGCCGTTTGGTTCCTCAGATGGTTTACTATGTATATGCATATGCTCAGTTACTTGCAAGCGGTGCTATCGGTGATGGCGAAGAAATTAACGTAGTAGTTCCAACCGGTAACTTTGGCAATATTCTTGCAGCTTACTATGCAAAGGAGATGGGCCTTCCAATTAAGAAATTCATCTGTGCGTCCAATGACAATAAAGTATTATTTGATTTCTTCTCAACCGGTACATATGACAGAAATCGTGAATTCATTTTGACGACATCTCCATCTATGGATATTTTAATCAGCTCCAATTTAGAGCGTTTGATTTACAAGATTGCCGGAGAAGACAGTGCTGCAAATGCCGCATTTATGAAGTCCTTAAATACAGAAGGAAAGTATTCTATTACAGAAGATATGAAAGCAAAGCTTGCGGATTTCTTTGGTGGCTATGCTACTGAACAAGAAACTGCAGACATTATTAAGAAGATTTATGATAATTGTGGATATGTAATCGACACACACACAGCAGTTGCAGCGTGTGTTTACGAACAGTATAAGGTAGCAACCGGTGATGATACAAAGACTGTGATTGCTTCCACAGCAAGCCCATACAAATTTACAAGAAGCGTTATGGCAGCGATTGCACCTGAGAAAGCAGATGATGAAGATTTTGCTTTAGTAGATGCATTGAGCGAACTTAGTAAAGTAGAGATTCCGGACGCTATTGCAGAAATCAGAACAGCAGAAGTTTTACATAAAACCGTTTGTGAAGTAGAAGATATGTGCAAAGAAGTGAAGGGATTTCTTGGAATAAACGCATAATAAAATCAGTTGCAAAAAGGTGTTTCTTAGGCTGTAAAATAATATATTTTCTTCACAAAATACCACCGAGTCAGCTCCTGAAATTTCAAAGACGTTACTTTGGAATTTTAACGGATCATTCGGATAGTATTTTGCACCAGAAAAATATTATTTTACAGCCATTAAGCCCTATTTTAGAATGCAACTGATTTTATTCATGTTAAGGATACATTTTTCTTTTCCTACCAAAATATACAATAGCGAGAATTCGAGTGGAATTCCGACTGTGAGAATGAAAAGAGGATGTCAGTCGGGGGAATATTTAGAATGCCCCCGACTGTTCGAGCAAAAATCAGATGCTAGTCGGGGGAATATTTGTGAAAAACCCGACTAGATGTGAGAAATGTAGTTACCAGTCGGGAAAATTTATGTCGAAACCCCCGACTAGAGGTTAGAAATGTAGCAGCTAGTCGGGAAAAAATTGAATAACTCCCGACTAGAAATGAGAAATATGGCTGACAGTCGGATTAAGAGAGTAAGTGTTTAATTTGGTAGTGGAGATAAAGGATAGTAGTATGTATATTCAAACCATTAAACAAGCATTTTATAAATCGATTCCTGTTTTTGCAGGCTATGTAGTTTTAGGTATTGGTTTTGGCATTCTCATGCGGAATGCGGGATATGGGGTCTTATGGGCAGCATCCATGAGTATTTTTATTTACGCCGGGTCCATGCAATATGTGGGAGTCGGGCTTCTTACCGGAGGAGCATCTGCTCTCACTACAGCTATTACAACGATTATGGTGAATGCCAGACATTTGTTCTACAGCATATCCATGGTTGATACATACAAGAAAACCGGTAAATATAAGCTCTATATGATTTTTGCTCTTACAGATGAGACATATTCTCTTCTTTGTGATGGTAAAGTCCCGGATGGGGTTGAACCTAAGCTTTACAGGTTCCTCGTGTCCCTTTTTAACCATTTCTATTGGATTATAGGCAGTATCATCGGGAATTTACTTGGGGCAGTGTTGTCGTTTTCTACGGCAGGAATCGAATTTTCTATGACCGCATTATTTGTCGCGTCGTTTACAGAACAGTGGATTACCACAAAGGACCATGTCCCTGCAATCACCGGATTGATAAGTACACTCCTATGCCTTGTGGTGTTCGGACGGGAAAATTTCTTGATTCCTGCAATGTTTCTTATTACTCTGGTGCTGACATTTCTGCACAGACGAGAGGAGGATGCAGTATGAAATCATATATCCTCATTGCGGTAATGTCGTTTGTGACCATATTAATACGTTCCTTGCCGTTTCTTGTATTCAGAAAGCAAACGCCAAAATACGTATCATATCTCGGCAGGGTACTCCCACCGGCAATTATTGGAATGTTGGTAATCTATTGCCTGAAAGATATTACCCCTTCGGTTCAGCCTTTTGGAATCCCGGAACTGATTGCAGCCTCTTGCGTTGTAGGTGTGCAGGCGTGGAAACGAAATTCGTTAATCAGCATTCTGACAGGAACGGTAATTTATATGGTACTTATACAGCTGGTGTTTTGATGACGAGTAATATTATAAATTTGATGCCTGTCCTACTGAGAAACCAAAAAGGTTGATTAGTCGGGGTGTGAAATGTTATTCTACCCCACTAAATAGACATAAAACTTATTTTACTGGGGGTAAAATCAAGTTACTATCCCTACTTGTATTGATAAAAAGTCAAATTAAGTCGGGATATTTCTTGATGAAAACCCTACTAATTTGAAAATTAACCTCGTTAAGTGGGGGAAAACAGAGTAAAATGGACCGACTGGATTGATAAAAAGCACTTTTAGGTCGGGAAAAAAGAGGGGAATGCCCCCGACCTATAAACAGAAAATCATTATTAGTCGGGGGAGGTACAAAAATACACCCGATTATTGAGCTGAAAAAGTGATTTTAGTCCGGTCTATAGGGGATTTTTCCTCGACTAAATTGAAAAATAATATGTCTAGTCGGGAATGTGCATGGAAAATTCCAAGTTATAGAGATAGAAAAATTTGAATTTGTAGGTGAGTATATGAAGAACTTATATATAGTCGGTGGAACAATGGGAGTTGGAAAAACCGCCGTCTGTCAGCAACTTAAAATGAATTTATCAAATAAGTCGGAGGCCAAGCGGTCTTAGGAAGACAACACTTAGCTACAACTCCTTGGCTCACAGAACGACATGGCTACGATCCGACTTGAATTTGTAGGTGAGTATATGAAGAACTTATATATAGTCGGTGGAACAATGGGAGTTGGAAAAACCGCCGTCTGTCAGCAACTTAAAATGAA
>JAZQUB010000050.1:0-66121 GCA_045631045.1 Lachnospiraceae bacterium | reverse complement strand
CCGCCTTCGATTAACTTCTTAGACTTAGCTGGTGGAAGTGGAATTGAAAGATCAGCAATCTTTAAGCTTGCTACATCACCCTTAACTTCTACAGTTGCATCAAGGAAGTTCATCTGTGGAGATCCCATGAAACCAGCTACGAAGAGGTTCTGTGGCTTCTCGTATAAGTTCTGAGGTGTGTCTACCTGCTGGATAACACCGTCTTTCATAACTACGATTCTTGTACCAAGTGTCATAGCTTCTGTCTGGTCATGTGTTACGTAGATGATAGTAGAACCTAATCTCTGATGTAACTTAGCAATTTCGATACGCATCTGTACACGTAACTTAGCATCAAGGTTTGATAAAGGTTCGTCCATAAGGAATACCTTAGGGCTACGAACGATAGCACGACCCATAGCAACACGCTGTCTCTGACCACCGGAAAGAGCCTTTGGCTTACGGTCTAATAATTTTTCAAGGTCAAGAATCTTAGCAGCTTCTTTTACCATTTTGTCAATTTCAGCCTTTGGTACTTTTCTTAACTTAAGACCAAATGCCATGTTATCATATACTGTCATATGTGGGTAAAGAGCGTAGTTCTGGAATACCATCGCGATATCTCTATCCTTTGGTTCTACATCGTTAACAACTCTGTCACCAATCTTTAATTCACCGGAAGAAATATCTTCCAAACCAGCGATCATACGAAGTGTAGTTGTTTTACCACAACCTGAAGGTCCTACGAAGATGATGAATTCTTTATCTTCGATTTCCAGGTTAAAATCTTTTACTGCAACGAATCCATTAGGATAAACTTTGCATACGTCTTTTAAGCTTAAACTTGCCATTTTAAATATCCTCCATATCTCTCAATGCGGCATCCTATAAAATACCTTATGTACATAGTATAATGATTTTGACCGATTTCGGCTATATCACAAATCAACAAAGTTTTATTCCATCCTTAGCAAATTTGACATACCCCGTTCACTTTCAATCAGTTTTTGTGCAACATGTACATTATTCTACTTTTTCTCCGTCAACTTGTCCTTCTACAGACTTTTCTTCTTCATTTATCACCGTATCAAAGCACATTACCGCCTCATCGGCATTTTCTAATCCTTCCGGATTCTCCTCCCATTCTTCTACAGTCCATCCATCGTCTTCCTGCTGCTGAGCCTTTAGCGCCTTTCGGTCAACCCCTTCAATACGGTCAAACACTCTACTGTACAGCATAGCCTGTAAAAGAGCAGGAATGGTCATACCGAATGCAAAACACACCGGAATGGCAACGGTAAATATTGCAAGACAAACAATCGGAAGAGTTGCCAAAACAATCATCATAACAGAGTAGAAGAAGTGTGATGTTCCTACTATCAAAGAATTTTTTAGTGTATTGATTATTTTATTTTCATAGCGGGACTGTAAAATAAATGCCCACGTAAAGCTGAACGCTCCCAAAACAGTTATAAAGATAAGTGCATAATTGAAAAACTTCGGTATATTTATATCATAATTTCTGATATACCAAAAATCCAAAAACAGCACCAGAATCATTACCAGATACAAAAGCCACATAATAGTAGCCTGCCTAAAGTTTTCCTTAAATGCTTTGAAAAAACCTTTGATAACGTAATTTTCCTCATCACGATAAATCTTTAATACCATGGTATGCATCGCGGTTAAGGATGCACCAATGGTAAAAATAGGTATGCAGAAAATAACCGTTATTATGTTTAAAAGCATTAAATCTGCAAATTTGTTTGCGAACTTCATAAAAGAACTGTCTAAATTAAAAATACCACCCATATCTTCTCCTGCCTTTATGCTCTTAGTGTCATTGGAGTAAATCTAAGACCTCCTTCAAGGCGTTCGCCGGCCAAGGCTTCAAATCCATTTGCCAGATAAAACGGCAACCCTGTTGGTGCAGCGTTTACCGTCAAGTCGGAAACACCATGCTCTTTGCAATATGCTATGCATACCGCCAAAAGTTCCTTGCCGATTCCTTTGCCTTGAAATTCCTTTTTTACAAAAAGCAACGATATGTGCGCCTTATTTTTTAACACAAGCATACCAACCACCTTTTTGCCCTGATATGCACAAAAAAGCGGATATTCTCCCTGTAAAAAACCAATATACAATTGTGTACTTGTCAGACCATCGCGGAAGTCTCTGGCACCTTTCTCATCACACACCAGTGCAGATACCTGTTGGAATGTAATCCATGCAACACCAATCGCAGCTTCCCAGTCCCTTGCTTCTGCAAGTTTTACAACAACATTTCTCATAATTCGCCCTTAAATGACTCTTCCAGTATATACCTTATTAATATTTTTTGCAACGTTTCAGAGTCAGTTTATTTTTTCTTAACATTTCTCATATTAACAAAAGCTCCCTTACGAAGCAAATAGAATTCACCTCGAAAAGGAGCCTTATTGTGGTTATTTTTTAATTTTTCTGTGAAGAAAACACTTTATTTAGCAGATTTCAGCACCAGCCGGCATTTCTTTTTCCGGTGTCATCAGCGCCAGATTGCCATCTGCATCCTCTGCACAAAGAAGCATACCTTCACTTACTACTCCTGCAAGCTTAGCCGGTTTTAAATTAACCAGCACCATAACCTTCTTACCAACCATCTCCTCTGCAGTATAGTGCTGCTTAATACCGGACACAATCTGCTTTACCTGGGAGCCGATTTTTACTTGGGAGCAAAGTAACTTTTTGGACTTCTTTACTTCTTCACATGCGATAATTTCACCAACCTGAAACTGCAGCTTCGCAAAATCATCGTATTCTATTTCCTCTTTGGCTTCTATATCAATTACAGGTTCTTCCACTTTTACTTCTTCTTTTGGTTTCTGCGCTTCCATGATTTTTTCAACTTCCACTAAAATATCATCCAGCTTCAGTCTTGCAAATAACATAGTCGGCGCATCTGTCACACGACCTTCTGTCGGGTAAAGACCACTTTCCTTACATTCCTCAAAGCTTCTAAGGGAACAATTAAGCTGATCGGAAATCGCTTTTGCAGTGCGAGGCATAAATGGCTCTAAAAGGCTTGCAGCGGTAATAATAGAATCACATAAATTGTACATTACTTCGCTTAATCGTGCACTGTTGGCTTCATCTTTTGCAAGCACCCATGGCTCAGTCTCGTCAATATATTTATTGCAGCGCTTAATAGCGGTAAAGATTTCGGTAATCGCATCTGCCACACGTAATCCATCCATCTTTGCTGCAACCTTATTCGCTGCTGCTGTAACAACAGCCTTTAATTCCGCATCTACAGGTGCTTCCACACCGGTCTTTTTCACCACGCCTCCAAAATACTTGTTGGTCATAGAAATAGTTCTGTAAACCAAATTACCTAAAGTATTTACAAGATCAGAGTTGAAACGCTCTACCATAAGCTCCCAGCTGATTACGCCATCATTTTCAAATGGCATCTCATGAAGCACAAAGTAACGTACTGCATCTACGCCGAAAAGACGCACCATATCGTCTACGTAAATTACATTGCCCTTGGACTTACTCATCTTGCCGTCGCCCTGAAGTAACCACGGATGACCAAACACCTGCTTTGGTAATGGTTCACCAAGTGCCATCAGGAAAATAGGCCAATAAATGGTATGGAAACGTATAATGTCCTTACCAATCAAGTGCAAATCAGCCGGCCAAAGTTTCTGATACTGCTCAGTGGAATTACCGTCTGCATCGTAACCGATACCGGTGATGTAGTTGGTCAATGCATCCAACCATACATACACAACATGTCTGTCATCAAAATCTACCGGAATACCCCATTTAAAAGAGGTTCTGGATACACACAAGTCCTGTAAACCCGGTAATAAGAAGTTGTTCATCATCTCGTTCTTACGAGAAACCGGCTGAATAAACTCCGGATGCGTATTGATATGCTCAATCAGCCTGTCCGCGTATTTGCTCATCTTGAAGAAATAAGCTTCTTCTTTTGCAGGCTTTACTTCACGACCACAATCCGGACACTTGCCTTCTACTAACTGAGACTCTGTCCAGAAGGATTCACAAGGTGTACAGTATAAACCTTCGTATGCACCTTTGTAAATATCGCCCTGATCATATAATTTCTTGAAAATTTTCTGAACCTGCTTTTCATGGTCTGGATCTGTGGTACGAATGAACTTATCATAAGAAGTATCCACTAAATCCCACAATTCCTTAATGACACCTGCCACACCATCAACAAATTCCTGACAACTCACACCGGCATCCTGCGCTTTTAATTCAATTTTCTGACCATGCTCGTCTGTTCCTGTCTGGAAGAAAACGTCATAACCATCTTTTCTTTTATATCTTGCAATACTGTCTGCAAGCATAATCTCGTAGCTGTTACCAATGTGTGGTTTGCCGGAAGTATATGCAATTGCAGTTGTAATATAATATTTTCCTTTACTCATTGCCGTCCTCCTAATTTAATCCCTCTCCTAAACTTCAGGAAACTGCTCCATAATCGCCTTTACGTTGCCTTCTATATTCCCTTTGAATACAGCACTGCCTGCCACGATTACATTAGCACCTGCTTCCACAGGCACAGAAACATTGGATGCATCCACACCGCCATCTACCTGGATGTGTGTATTCAGGCCACGGGCATTACAAATGGCACGAAGTTCCCGTACTTTATCCGTACACTCAGAGATATATTTCTGACCTCCAAAACCTGGTTCTACGGTC
Organism: Lachnospiraceae bacterium; assembly: GCA_045631045.1. GTDB lineage: Bacteria > Bacillota > Clostridia > Lachnospirales > Lachnospiraceae > RGIG6307. The sequence continues at coordinate 61,426 of JAZQUB010000050.1, read as the reverse complement.
ATGACAAGCACCATTTCCACTTGCTCCAGATAAGGGAGCACCTCCTCAATCGAAGTGCCCGGTTTAATGGCAATGGCAGCCTGACAGCCTGCTTCGTGAATCAGGTCAATAGTCTCCTGCACCTGACCGGTTGCTTCCACATGGAAACAAATTAAATCTGCTCCGGAGTCCTTAAAGTCTTTTATATAGCGTTCCGGTTCTATAATCATTAAATGAACATCAAAAAAACGCTTTGTTGCACTTCTGAACGATTTAATTACCGGCATTCCAAAAGAAATATTTGGTACAAACACGCCATCCATAACGTCAATGTGAACCCACTGTGCACCGGCTTTGTCAATTTTTGCAATATCCTCCCCTGCGCACTTAAAGTCGCATGCCAACAGGGAAGGGGATAAAATGTATTCCATAGAATTACTTACCTAAAAATTCCTTTGTAGTTTTATAAACACCTTCTGCATCTAATCCATAGAATGCCATTAACTGGTCAGCGGTACCGGACTGTCCGAACACGTCCTGCACACCAATCTTTTTAACCGGTGTAGGAGCAAGCTCTGCTAAAGCATCACATACCGCAGAACCTAAGCCTCCGATTACGGAATGCTCTTCTACGGTTACAACCTTACCGGTCTTACGTGCACTTGCTGCAATCAACTCTCCATCTAATGGTTTGATAGTACAGATATTGATAACTTCTGCGTCAATACCTTCTGCCGCTAATTTCTCAGCTGCTTTATTGGCACTGTCCACACATACACCGGTTGCAACAATCGTAACATCCTTACCTTCTTTTACAATCGTACCCTTGCCGATTTCAAACTTGTACTCCGGATAATCATTGATTACAGGCACTGCGGAACGACCGAATCTCATGTAAACAGGTCCCTCATGCTCCACTGCCGCACGCAGGCATGCTCTTGCTTCCACGTCATCAGATGGATTCATAACAATCATGCCCGGAATGGCACGCATTAATGCAATATCTTCAATACACTGGTGGGAAGCACCATCTTCTCCAACGGTAACACCTGCATGGGTTGCACCGATTTTAACGTTTAAGTGTGGGTAACCGATAGAGTTACGAATCTGTTCAAAGCAACGTCCTGCTGCAAACATGGCAAAAGAACTCATAAAGGGAATCTTGCCTGTGGTAGCTAAACCTGCTGCAATACTTGCCATGTTTGCCTCTGCAATACCACAGTTAATATGTCTTTCCGGAAATTCTTTCTGAAATACACAGGTCTTGGTAGACTTGGTAAGGTCTGCATCCAGCACAACCACGTTTGGATAGTCTCTACCGATAGCAGTTAATTCAGAGCCATAGCTCTCTCTGGTCGCAATCTTCTTTACATCTGACATAAGGCTTCACCTGCTTTCTCTAATTCTTCCATTGCCTGAGCAAACTGTTCATCATTCGGAGCCATACCATGCCATCCTGCCTGGTCTTCCATAAAGGATACGCCTTTTCCCTTAATGGTCTTGCAGATAATAGCTGTAGGCATGCCTTTGGTTGCCTTTGCTTCTTTAAATGCAGCATCAATCTGGTCGAAATCATTACCATCGATATTAATTACATGGAAATTGAATGCTTCGAATTTCTTGTCAATCGGATATGGAGAACATACGGTATCAATAGCACCGTCAATCTGTAAGTTATTGTTGTCCACGATAACACAAAGGTTGTCCAGCTTGCGATGACCTGCCATCATAGCAGCCTCCCAAACCTGACCTTCCTGAATTTCACCATCACCAAGCAAGGTGTAAGTACGATATTCCTTTCCATCCATTTTTGCAGACAATGCCATACCAACTGCTGCGGAGATACCCTGTCCCAAAGAACCGCTGGACATATCAATACCCGGTGTGTACTGAACACACGGATGTCCCTGCAGTCTGCTGCCCAGCTTACGTAACGTAGTCATTTCCTCAACCGGGAAGAAACCTTTTAATGCCAACGCTGCATATAAACCCGGTGCAGTATGACCCTTGGATAATACAAAACGATCTCTGTCTTCCCACTTAGGATTTTTAGGATCCACGTTCATTTCTTCAAAATACAAATAAGTAAAAATGTCTGCTGCAGAAAGGGATCCGCCCGGATGACCTGCTTTTGCGGCATGTAAACCAATCAAAAGATTCTTGCGAACCTCTACAGCCATTTTCTGTAGTTCTAACTTGTCCATTAGCTCCTCCATTCTTAGTAAAGCACTAGTATGCAAAATTATTACACTTTATACTATAACCGACATTGCAAAAAAGTCAATCAATTTTCACGCATTTCCCTATTATGCAATACATAAATTAGTAAAAAAATAAGTTGGTGCAGTATGACCTTTTCCAAAAAAAATACCGCTATTCCGCTTTCCCTTATCCTAATATGTATCATTGCGCGAGGATTCTTAATCTACTATATGAGTATAGCACCTCTTGGCGCCTTTTGTAAAGAACTGGCAATGGAAAGCCTGACAGATAATCCCTTTGAGCTCCACTATACCATCGCGTATCCGGAAAAAATGGGACTAGAAAATTTATCCAATAATTTAATCCCCTTTGATGAGAATTCCTATATGAAAAGTGAGGAAATCTGGCTGGAACGTGCGGAAACTCTTACACAAATTTCCTCCGCTCACTTAAACAAGGAAGATTCTTTTCTGCACACCCTACTCTCCAGATACGTCAACCTGCAGCTAAAAAGTCTGGAATTTCCTTATTATGAAAATGCCCTTTCCTCTTCCGGCGGTGTACATAGCCAGTTACCGATTTTATTGTCCGAGTATGCCTTCCGGGGCAAAGAGGATGTGGAAAATTATTTTTTGCTACTTTCCCAAATTCCTGCATATTTTGAAGGTATTTCCAATTACACAAAAGTACAGGAACGAAACGGCATTACTATTTACACCGAAACTCTCAAAGAGGTAAAAAAGCAATGTTTGGAACTATTTCCAAATACACAACTTGAAAACAACACGCATTTTTTGCAAACCAGCTTTGAAGATCGCGTACAAGGACTGGTTACAGAAGGTATCATTACCGACAAGGAGGCTTCTGATTATATCGCACGCAATAGCTCTCTGCTAAAAACCAAATTACAGCCCGCCTATAAGGCTTTAGCCAATTCTATAGATTCCTTGAACGGTACCCCCACTTTGTCCGGTCTTGCCGCCTATCCAAAGGGCAAGGAATACTATGCTCTGTTGCTTTCTGCCAATACAGGTTCTGACAAAACAATAGACGATATACAGTCCATGCTCTATAAGCGCTACGATATGCTATACAACCAATATACTACGCTTTTAGAGCAAGGAACACAGGTACAAAACTGGACCTTTCCAATAGACGGACACTCTGAAATGCTTCAGCAATTATACAACACCGCACAGGAACATTTTCCGGCACTCACCACGGTTACAGGAGATTCCTTCCAGACCGTTCAGCTAAAAAATGTAAACGGCATTCTTGCAGACATGAGTGCTCCTGCCTTTTATATGACACCTCCTATGGATGACAATGCAGAACATACCATTTATATCAATCCTGATGCAGATATGCAATCACTGGATTTATATACCACGCTGGCACACGAAGGCTTTCCGGGACATCTGTACCAGACTGTATACAGTCAGACAGCCATGAACACCAACCACGAACCGTTGATTCGTCAGTTGCTTTATTACGGTGGTTTTACAGAGGGCTGGGCAGTATATGCCGAACTTTATTCTTATGCTTTTGCGGCTGCTACTTGTGACGAGGGGCTACATGACACGTTGGAGCTCACTCGGTTAAACCGTGAAATCCAGCTCTGCCTCTGCAGCATTCTGGATATCTACATTCACTATGATGGAGCTTCTCTGCAAGACGTAGAAAAACTATTAAAAACCCTGGGACTAAACAGTTCTTCTGCACAATCCATCTACACTGCTATTTGTGATGCTCCTGCTAATTATCCCAAATACTATGTTGGATATTTGGAAATTCTGGAATTGAAAGATAAGGCAGCGGAACTTTGGGGTGAAAGCTACTCTGATTATGCATTTCATGAATGGATTTTAACATCTGGACCGGCAGATTTCGGAAGCTTGGAAGAGAAACTCAAGAACGAGAAGTAGGCAACAAGTCAAAAGGCGGGAAATTTCCCGCCTCAAATTCTTTACTCATCTACCTCTGCCATCATCTCTTCCATATAGCCACGGTCCCAAAGCACGATTTTCAGCTTCTTAGCCGCCTCTACGGCAGGCCCCGTAAAATACTGGTTGCTCATTACCACGCCCACCATGCAGTCGTAATAATCCCTGCCTGCATACACCTCCTGCACTGCCTTTACACCGATAGGTGAATGATAATTTTTGCACTGTATACCATAACTGATTCCATCCCTTTCCGCCAAAATATCAATGCCGAAATCACCGCTGCCCTTGGTTACAACCACATCTTGAAATCCACGACGCTTCAACAAGTCTGCACAAAAATGCTCGAACTCGCGTCCCTCCATGTTGTCCCACTCATAATGCTTCTTTTTATGAAAAACAAGAAAAATAATTCCGATAATAAACACAAAAACAGCCGCCCCAATAATCAGTGCTATCATCTGGGGGTCTGACAGTATTTCCATAATTTTTTCCATATACTTCTTTTCTCCTTATGTTCCCAGTACGTCATGTTAATCCACATTATACCACGCCATCTACATCCCCGCAAGCACTACGCTGGCTGCAATTCCCGCAAACGTGGCAAACAGCGCTCCGGCAAGGGTATACCGAGTCTTCGTCACCTTTGCTGCCAGAAAATACACAGACATAGTATAAAAAATAGTCTCCGTACTGCTCATCATTATAGAAACCAGCATACCTATGTGTGAATCCGGTCCAAAATTCTTAAAAATATCCAACACCAGTCCTGTGGCGGCAGAGTTAGACACCATTTTTACAAGAATGACCGGGAGAACTTCCTGAGGAACTCCTACTAATTCCCCAACTCCCTTTAATAATTCCGCCAAAAACTCTAAAAAACCACTGCTTCTAAGGATTCCCACTGCCATCAAAAGACCAACCAGTGTTGGTACCAGCCCCACAACTGTACCAAGGCCGTCCTTTGCTCCTTTTATAAAATGTTCGTACACCGGCACACCACTGACCAATCCATAGCCCACGATATAAAAAATAATTGCCGGAATAATAATATTGGAAAGCTCCCCTAAAACCTGCATTTTTCTTCCCCTTTTCCTGTTTTATATTGCCAATCCACACACTTTAATCTTTATATGCCATGTCCGCAGCCTTGGCAAAGGCGATTCCGGCAATGGTTCCAATGGTAGTTGCCACAATGGCAGGCGCAATAATGGATGTGGGCGCCACACTGCCATACTGTGTGCGGTACACAATCATATTTACGGGAATTAATTGCAAGGACGATATATTTACAATTAAAAATGTGCACATTTCTTTACTTGCCTGGGTCAGCTTTTCCACACCAAGACGCTTTTTTTCCACCTGTTCCAAAGCTTCCATAGCTTTTAGTCCTGCCGGTGTACATGCCCAGCCCAGCCCCAAAATATTTGCAATAATATTGGTGGCAATATAACCGGCCGCCTCGCCTTCCATATCCAGTCTCGGAAACAAAAATCTCAAAAGTGGCATAAGACCTCTCTTCCACTTGTCAATCAGTCCTGCCTTTTCTGCAATTTCCATAAGACCCACCCAAAATGCTACCGCACCAAGCATAGTAATACAAAGAGACACGGCCTCTCTGGCAGACTCCAACGCGCCATTGCCAACCGCTGCAATATTTCCGGTCACAGCTCCATAACAAACACCAATTAAAATCATGCCTGCCCACAAATAATTTAACATAATACTCCTCATACCCAAAAGTTTTCGTAATAATATATGTACACCTGCTTTAAAATAGCACTAACGGCATGACCCGAAAGCCATGCCGTTTTTGAAACCATTATTTTACGCTAAGCGTATTTTTATTTGCCCTGTGTGAACAAACTCTTTACATGTGCAATATCTTCCTTAGATGCTGCATCTGCAGGTACATAATAAGACTTGCTGCGTGCAATTTCATAAAGTTCTTCCTGACTCTTTTCACAAGCGGCTCTAAACTGCTTCAAAGTAGTCTTTAATTCTTTGTGCTCTGTCTGCGGAATCATTTCCGCAAAACGAACCAACTCGCCATTGATACCGGTAAGTGTATCCGCAACCATTGTTTTTTCATTCATCTCCATTGCTCTTCCCTCCTACTGCAAAAATTTCATCAACGTATTTTTGTTGTCCATTGCACCCTGTGCACCTTTTTCAAAGAAGTCTTTTACTTCCTTAGTAGTAGCACAATTTGCGTATTCCTTCAATTTGCAGTGAGTAGTTTCATAGCCTGCGATAAGATGACGTAAATTTTGTAATTCTAATTCAGAAATCTGACCCATAATAGCACCTCCTAAATGTTTCGACGTGATAACGTCAAAATTAGTATATGCCTATTTGTCATTTCTATTTAAAAACATTTTGGCAAGTTTTGAAAATTACTTCGCATTATTTTTACGTTTAAATAACATATAAGAATACACCATTGGTACTGTTGTCATAATAATAACTGCAGCCAATAAAATCCAAATTTTAAATTCTCCGGGAATGAATGCTGCAATCATAATGACAATTCCACCCACGGCAAAGGTCTTGCCTCCCAGCCTATGGGTCTTAAACCAGTTTTCCTCATCCGTTAAAGCCCAAGGCGTTTTAATTCCAAAGAAGAAGTTCTGCTTGATTTTCGGCATCATATTGCCTACAAAAAACATCAGCACACCTGTTACAAAGCAGATAATACTTCCTACATTAATCGCAGCGCCCATTGCAATCGCAATGTTGGCTGCCTCCATTGCCAGAAAGAACAGTGCAAAGCCAAAAAAGAAGTTATAATAATACTTACCGAAACGCTCGTAATTGCCCTGCTTTGGATCCAACTTAATCATCGGCACCGCCAAAACAGTAACCAACACCAAAATAGCTGGATATAATAAAACCGTAAATTTACTGCCCCATGCATCCGGCTCTCCACTCGGGCCAAAATGGGTCGGAATCGTGTCCGGCATGATAAGTATGCCCACTATCCCTAAAATCACTGCAAGTGCCACTACAATCCATGTTTTTAACATTTCTTTACCAAAGATTTTTTTCATAAAAATAAACCTCCCATTACTTTTTAAGCTGCAAAAACCAGCCCATCATTTCCTCAATCACCGACATATTCAACTCGTAATAAATGTACTTGCCTTCTCGGAAATCCTCCACCAACCCGGCATGCTTTAATATGTTTAAATGGTGGGAAATCGTTGCTCCGGTCATGTCAAAATGAGCACTAATATCACCCGCACTCATGCGACCATCCGTAAGCATCTGCAAAATTTCCTGTCTCGTCGGATCCGATAACGCCTTAAAACTATCTTTTAATCCCATGCTTATGCCCTCCTATTCTCTGAATATTGTTTATATTCTCCTTAAACATTTAGATGTTTTTCTAATTGTTGTATTATCATAATATGATATTTTTAAGGTTATGTCAATGGTTATTTAGAAGTTTATCTAAATGTTTTGTTTTATTCTTTTTCGCTTGACAGCGTAACAATTGAACTGATTCAGGAAATGAAGGAAGATATCTTGCTGGACGAACTTGCCAAAACACTGTGTGGCGAGAACCAAAAGCATGAATTTGTCATTCTGGATACAGAATTTGGCGAGAAATCTTTTCGTCTTTGCGACATAAGGGGAATTTATCTTGTAGACAATCAGGGCTGTAAAACAGAGATTACAGATTACATTAAATCCATGTTAAACAAAGAAAGGTAGGTATATTATATGAATATTTCAGGAAGCGGTCGTATTTCGTCCGGAGAATATAATGAAAAAATTTCTGTAAGCGGAAGTGGTAAAATAGACGGAAAGGTTCGTTGCAAGGCATTATCCTGCTCTGGCTCCGTTTCCGGCAGTGGTGAACTCGAATGTATGGAAGATGTACATGTTTCCGGTTCTATGAAGCTTGAGCAGAGTTTAAAGGCCCAGAGTATTCATGTCAGTGGATCTCTTAAGGTTAACGGAGAATGTGTGGTTGAACAGGACGTGAAAGTTTCCGGCATGCTAAAATGTCACAAAAATTTGAAGTGCACTACATTGAAGGTTGCAGGCGTTCTTAATTGTGAGGAAGGCATAGAAGCGGAAGAAGTTAAAGTCTACGGTGCTATTCAATGTGCTGGTTTACTAAATGCTGAAAATGTAGCAATCGAATTTGGACAGGCAGCAAGCAGTATAGGAAGCATCGGCGGCAGCAATATTACAATTTGGGGCAAAGAATCTAAAAGTGCCCTGAATCGTCTCGCATTATTTACAAAGTTAGTTAAAAATACCGGAATGCTACAAATTGGTCAAGCAATCGAAGGGGATATCATCGCAGTTGAAAAGGTAAGTACACCATTAATAGTAGGTAGAATTGTCGCAATAGGTGCCAGTTGTCAAGTCGACCTCGTACAATACAGTGAAGAAATCGAAATACACCCGGATGCTGTTGTGAAGAAGATTGAGAAGATATAAGCAAGCCCCATGAAATGATGTTTCTCTAATGATAAAGTCCTGGCCAAGTTATATACAATAACTGAACCAGGACTTGAACTAAATGCTCTAATAAAATCCTACAATTATAGCATTTTCTATCCTGTAACAATCGTATATAAGGCTACTTAATCCGCTCAATTTGCTCACAGAATCAAATTTTACATTCTCTGTATTGCTAAGGATAATGTATGTACACTCTTGGGTACCATTATTCAATGTACCCAGTATTTCTAATTTATATTCATAAAATTCATCGTTTACTTTCCATGTACCATCACTCATTTCGTGATAAGTTAAAAGTGTTATTTCTCTAGAATTTTCAACGCATTCAGCAAAATATTCAGGCGACGTAGCTTCATAAGTTCTTATAACATATGGAGTTTTTTCAGATTGAGAACAACTCCAAAGACAAACTACAAATGTAATTGTAAAAAGTATAATTAACTTCTTCATTAAATGCTCCTATGATTTGTTTTCCTAAATGTAATAATATAATAAATATTTATTTAATGCAAGTAAATGATAATTACATCTTAAGCATTACATTTCTTGAAAATGTATCAAGAAATGTTAGAAAACCATTAGCCATGTAGTAAATAACGCGATGAAAAATTCATTTAATATAGGAACGAAAACATGCACTATTCGTTATATATATGTAAGCGGTTTTACAAACAACTTTTGTATTAGTCCATAATGGGAGGAGACGTAATGAAATTAAGATATTTATATACTGAAACTTAAGCTAATAATTGAGCTATCACATTTAACAGTCAGATGGAGGTAAAATGAAAAAAATTCTATTAATATTATTATCATTTATTATTGCATTTTCAAATCCTGTGAATACTATGGCAGGTAGTATTGAAGACATTTTAGTAGAAAAGACAGATAATGTTCCATATGTTTTTCCAATAACACCTGAAAGTTATGAGTGGAAAAATTTCAAGACTAAGCAAGAAATATTAACTGTATGTCAAATACCAGAAGAAAAATTAAAAAATATGACAACAGAGGCCCTATTAGAAACAGTTCTTGATTATCCACTTATAACTGATTATTTAGCATTTAATTCTTTTGAGGATGCCTGTAATGTAATGTGCAACGACTTTAATGGTTTTGAGGAACTTCTTTCTAGAGAAGATGTTACTACAGTTGTTTTGAATAGATATGCAACATCAAACGTACTAACAATTAATGAAGTAAATACAGACGATGTAACTCTCTTTTTCGAGCCAGCAACAATTGAATATTTAATTGTATGTGATGAAATAAAAAATGGTAAATTTGTTACCAAAGAAGCTGAAATTCTTGAGAATTTACATACAGCTAAAGTTATAGAAAGAAATAATGCCGGTATCTATTCTTATAATAGCGAAATTTACTCTACTTATCAGGACGAGGATACAGAAGTAGAAGCAGGTGAAATATGGACTGCAGTCCCTAATGGAACAGTAAAAACTCCTAATGGAACAAATGTTAGAGAAGTTTATCAAAGAAGCCCTGAATTGACAGATGTAGAAAAAGAATCCTTAAATAGAGTTATAGATTCAAGATATCCATATGCAGTAAGAGTTGGCGAGGCAACAGTTAATTATAATTGTCATTCATATGCTTGGTATAGCAATACTACGTCAAATCCTTATTGGATTGGTCTTTTTTTAAGGCCAGATGAATACATAACGGATGGAAGTTATAGTTTGTATACAAATGGTTCACCAAGGGACGGAATGAAAGCATGGTATAATGGCGGTGAACATTCTGGTATATGTATTGGTGCACGACTAATAGATGGAGCACAGGTCTTCTATATCGAATCAAAATGGGGCATGTATGGTGTATATCAACATACAATTTCTCATTGCCCATACACAAATTCTGTTCAATTTTATGTTAGAAACTACGAATAGTATTCTTATGTTTTAACGATTTATATTAAATTTAATTTATATTTCTCTACCAAATATTTTTAGCATAATAACGCAAGAGTTGATTGAAATACCGTTTCACATTACTTCAAGAAAGAAAAGTATGTAACACAAATAAAAGAGCCGACTGTAAACCTTGCAGCCGGCCTTTTTATTTTCAATTATACCCGAAAAGGAACTCTCTTACCCATTTTTCGGGCAAACATATCTTCTCAAACTAATTTTGCTTTCTCACAATCGCATACTCATCATCCAGCTTAAAATGCGGGCATCCATTCATGGTCCCTTTCAGGAAGCGCACCATATCGTCCTCGTCCAGGTCAATATCACAGTAATAATACTCTTCATATTCATCCCAAACATAATGCAAGCAATTGTCGCAACTTGTAAATCCTGCCATAGCACTTCTCCTATTCTTTTCGAACAAAAACCATTCTAATTATTTATTTAAATAGCTGTAAATCTCTCTTTTGCCCACTCCACGATCTTTAGCCACCTGCTTCATAGCTGATTTATAGTCCATTCCCTGCGCTTCATAGTATGCCATGTGTTCTTCAATAGTCATTTCTTCCCATGTTTTAATGGCTTCTTCTTTTTTCTGTTCGAAGCTTTTGCCTTCGATTACAAGCACGTATTCACCGCGTGGTTCCTCGGTCTCATATTTTGCAAGGGCTTCCTCTAAGGTAGTCGGAAGTACCGTCTCAAACTTCTTGGTAAGCTCTCTGCATAGGGTAATGCGTCGATTGCCCAGCACCTCGTAAAGCTCCTCCAAGGTTTTTACCAAATGATGTGGTGCTTCATACAAAATCATGGTGCGGGTTTCTTCCTTTAAATCCCCTAACACCAGTGCCTTTTCCTTTTTATCTGCCGGCAAAAAAACTTCAAAACAAAATCTGCGGGTACTAAGACCGGACAAAGTAAGTGCGGTAATACACGCCGCCGGTCCGGGAAGGGAAGTCACTTTAATACCAGCCTCATGACACATTGCCACCAGCACCTCACCAGGGTCGGAAATCGCAGGAGTTCCCGCATCTGTAATCAATGCCACGTCCTGCCCTTCCTGCATCTTAGCTATCAACTGATGCGCCTTCTCCACTTTATTGTATTCGTGATAGCTGGTCATCGGGGTATTTATTTCAAAATGATTTAATAATTTAATGCTATTTCTGGTGTCCTCTGCTGCAATCACATCCACCTGCCTAAGCGTTTCCACCACACGGGGCGTCATATCGCCCAGATTGCCAATCGGTGTGGCACACAAATAAAGCATCCCTGCCATACGCTCTCCTTCCGGCAAGCACCGCCCTTTGCGGGGTCTTACTTGCTAATAACCATATACCTCGTAAATTTCCGGCATATATACTCCCGGTTCTTTGTACACAATCAAAGGTTTCTCCACCGTCATGCGGCTCTTACCCCCACGCACACCCTCTATCAACACCATGTTTGGCTCTTTATCCACATAAGGATATACCAACTGCATGCGTTTTGGTTCCAAGCGATACTGTACCATCAAAGAAATAATCTCTGCCAGTCTAAACGGTCTATGTACCATATAAAAGTGTCCGCCCGGTTTGCAAAGCTTAGCTGCCTGACTGATTACATCCTCTAATGTGCAAAGTACTTCATGTCTGGCAATAGCCTTTGGAGCATCCGGATTCTGAATACCGTGCTGCCCAATCATATAAGGTGGATTACAGGTCACAACGTCAAAAGAAGCAGCACCAAATATACTCGCTGCTTCCTTGATATCACCTTCTACTATTTGAATTTTGTGCTCTAATTCATTTAATACAACACTTCTTCGTGCCATATCCGCACTTTCCGGCTGAATTTCCAATCCAACAAGCTCGGCTGCCGCTGTTTTGGCCTCCATTAAAATAGGTATAATACCGGTTCCGGTACCCATATCTAATACTCTGTCGCCCTCTTTTGCCTTGGCAAACCCGCTCAAAAGTACCGCATCCATGCCAAAACAAAACTTTTCCGGATTTTGAATAATCTGATAACCATTACGCTGCAATGAGTCGAGCCTTTCATTTTCTTTCAAATTAGGATTCATGCTGCTCCTTTGCACCCTCCGGACGATTCCGTCTGCGATTACGATAATGATTACGCTTACGGTTCCGTCCGCCTTCATTTGGATCCTCTTCCTTTTGCCCCAAATGCTGCTCTATCGGTTGTGCGGCTTCTTTTCTGTCACGATGTTTTCTGTCGGAACGTTCACCTTTATTTTCTCTATCACTGCGTTCCTTGTGCTCACTTCTGTTTTCTCGTTCCTTGCGTTCTTCGCGGTTCGGACGTTCTTTACGATGTCCTTTTTCAGGCTTCTCCTCTGTTTCGGAATCCATTTTATCTTTCTTTTCCATAAGTTCCAGTGCGCGCAACTCTTCTGCTGACACCTCTTCTTGCACCTGGCGGTGACCTCTACGCACAAAGCGGATCTCTCCCGCTTTATATTCGTGAATTTCTTTAGAATCACCCTTTTCTACTACCACCTTAACCAACTGGCGCAGGACGTTCACATTGGATACCTCTCCCTGCACGCCATCCGGACAGATTACTCTGTCCCCTACATGTGGTAAATTTTTATTTAAATTTTCGTATGTTTCTTCTTCATGATTCAGACAACACATTAGTCTGCCGCAGACGCCGGAAATCTTTGTAGGATTAAGAGACAAATTCTGCTCCTTTGCCATTTTGATAGACACGGGCATAAAATCAGATAAATGTGCATGGCAACAAAGCGGTCTGCCACACATACCGATACCTCCCATCATCTTGGTTTCGTCACGGACACCTATCTGACGCAATTCAATACGTGTCTTAAAAATGGATGCCAAATCCTTTACCAATTCTCGGAAGTCAATGCGGCCCTCCGCAGTAAAATAAAACAGCACTTTATTATTATCAAACGTATACTCTGCGTCAATCAGCTTCATATCCAATTCATGCTCGCGAATTTTTTCAAGGCAAATACGATAAGCTTCTTTTTCACGACGCTTATTGTCTGCTTCCTGTTCCACGTCTCTTTCACTGGCAACACGCAGCACCGGCTTCAAAGGCTGAACTACCTCATCATCCGCTACCTGCTTGATACCGCCAACAACCGTACCAAACTCGATACCTCTGGCTGTTTCCACGATAACATGGTCTCCTTTTTTTATCTCAAAATCCAATGGGTCAAAATAATAAACCTTACCCGCGGTACGAAATCTCACACCAATTACTTTAATCATCTATATACCTCCATTATTCTTCCGCACATACCAACAGAAGCCACTCTAATGTCAGCTCTGCATTTACATTTCCGGCAAGACGCATTCTTGCCTCTTCTATCGAATTCAGTATGCGGTTCAACCCCTCATAGGTGCTTTTTACAGCCATCCTTTTGATATGCTGCACTTCTTCGCCAAAAATCAAATTTTGGCTGCTTGACGTGGACTTGTATAATAACACATCACGGTACCACATCTGCAGTAATTCTAAAAATCCTTCCGTATTACTGCTCTTGTCTGCTCTGGCTTTGGCACCTGCTGCCAAATCACTCAGACTCTTTTCTGAAAGTGTTCTTACGAACTGCATGGTTTCTTCTTTCAGTTCATCAAATTCGGGACTCATTGCCAGTTCCCTGGCACGCCCCACATTCCCCCTGGCAAACGCCGCACAAATACTTGCCTTATAATCCGGCACCTGCACTTCTCTCATCAGATAACGCTGCAGTTCTACATCTGACACCGGCTTCATGCTCAAAGTCACACAACGACTGCGAATAGTCTGAAGCATGGCTTCTATATTCGTAGTCAACAGCATAATCGTGGCATATGCCGGCGGCTCCTCCAACGTCTTTAGCAAAGCGTTCTGCGCCTGCACATTCATCTTTTCCGCTTCATCAATAATATAAATCTTGCGTTCACTGCTATACGGTTTAATGGCAATGTCGTTATTAACCTGTTTACGAATTTCATCCACACTGATGTTCCCCGGCTTTTCATGCTGCACATAAATAATATCCGGCTGATTACGATTTAATGCCTGTTTACAACTGATACACTGATTACAAGGTTTATCACCCTCTGCCTCACATTGTAAAGCTCTGGCAAACAAGTCTGCCAGAGTCTTTTTGCCGCTGCCCTTCTCACCATAAAAAATGTATGCATGAGAAATTTTGCCGGTATGTAGACTTTTCTTGATATGCTCCTTAATGGAAGCCTGTCCAATTACATTTGCAAATGACTGCATACATTTCCCTTCTGATTAAAGTATCAACTGTTCCTTGATATAGTGGCTGATTTCCTCTGCGGTATCCTTAGAGGAATGGTTTTCAAAAACTCTGCAAATTCCTGCTGCATCTACCTTGTCCTGTGCATAGTCTGCACTGTCTGCCAGAAAACGCCTGCACATTTCCTCGTATTTTGGATTTGCCTGCTCCCTCTCTCTGGTAAGCGCCCGTTCCAAACGGACACCATCATCCAGCGTGACTAACACCGGAATTACCTTCTCCGGACCAAAATGCTGCACAATACTCACATAAGCCTCCAGTGTACCAATAAGAAGGTAACTATACTGAGCCAAATCCAACTGGGAATCTTCCACCGTAAAATATCTCCAAAGGCCGTGAATAGTATTATAGGAGCGATGCTCAATCACACGCCCCTCTTCTAATAACCCATGAAATTCTTCCTCAGTAACAAAATAGTAAGCTTCTCCATCTCTCTCTCCAGCCCGCATAGGTCTGGTAGTATATGGCACAAGCTGCTGCAGATTAAGGCTTTCATCCGCCTGTAATAACTTGTAAATGGTATCTTTACCTGTAGCACTTTTACCCATGAGAACGATAAGCTTACCCATATGAGTCTCCTTGTCGTCGGCGTGACAGGATTCGAACCTGCGACCTCATCGTCCCGAACGATGCGCTCTACCAAGCTGAGCCACACGCCGATTATTTACATGCTTGAAGAAGCATATATTGCATTATAACACAAAATATATGCCACTTCAAGTAGTTCTTTTTATTTACGGTAAATTATTCTACATACACAACACGAATCATATTCGTACTGCCCACCTTACCAAGCGGTACTCCGGCCACAATAACTACTCTATCACCGCTCTTGATATAACCTGCCTGCTTGCTGACGCGGATTGCTTCCTCAAACAGTTCGTCTTCTGTTTCTTTTTTATCTACGTGCATGGACTGTACGCCCCACATCAGAGACATCTTACGGCACACATCATCATGCATGGAACCACCCAAAATTGGCACCGGCGGCTTCAGACCTGCCACTTTTTTGCAGGTGCTTCCGGAAATGGTTACGGAAATAATCGCAGCTGCTTTGATTTCAATGGCTGTAGTACAAGCCGCAAAAGCAATAGCAGAGGACAAATCGTCTGTAGTATCCAACTCTCTAGATGACAAAAAGCTTGCATAGTCCATGTTTTTTTCTGCCTCTATAGCAATTCTGGACATGGTAGCAACCGCCTCCACCGGATACTTTCCTGCGGCTGTTTCTCCGGAAAGCATAATAGCCGTGGTACCCTCATACACCGCGTTGGCCACATCCGTTACCTCTGCTCTGGTCGGACGAGGATTGTTAATCATGGACTCTAACATCTGGGTGGCTGTAATGACATGCTTTTTGGCCTTATTCGCCTTTTTAATCATGTCTTTTTGAATATGCGGCACTTCCTCAAAAGGAATCTCCACACCCATGTCACCTCTTGCTACCATGATGCCATTGGCAACTTCTAAAATTTCATCCAGATTTTCCACACCCTGTCTGTTTTCAATCTTGGCAATAATTTTCATGTAGCTTCCCTTGGAATCCAAGAGACTTCGAATTGCTTTTACATCCTCCGCATTTCGAACAAAGCTTGCTGCAATAAAGTCAAAGCCTGTCTCTATAGCAAATAAAATATCTGCCGTGTCTGTTTCACTAAGATATGGCATGGACAGCTCAACACCCGGCACGTTAATACCTTTTTTATTAGAAACGGTACCGCCATGAACAATCGTACAAATAATATCTGTGGCAGTAATTTCATCTACAACCAGTTCAATCAGACCATCGTTAATAAGAATGGTTGATCCAACCTTTACATCATTCTTTAATTCCTTATAAGTAATCGTAGCTTTTTCAGACGTACCTAAAATTTCTTCCGTAGTTAAAGCAAACTTTGCCCCATCTACTAATACTTCTTTACCATTTTCAAAGATGCCAAGACGAATTTCCGGTCCCTTGGTATCCATCAAAGCTGCCACCGGCAAGCCAAGCTCATTTCTCACCTTAACAAGACGGTCAAACCTGGTCTTCTGCTCCTGGTAATCACCATGCGAAAAATTAAATCGTGCCACGTTCATCCCGTTTAAAATTAACTGCTTTAAAATTTCTTCGTTTTCGCAGGCCGGACCCATGGTACAAATAATCTTAGTTTTCTTTAACATAATTTTTCCTCTCTATAAAACGTCTCTTCTCTAAAAGAGAGAGTCCAAACGAACTCTCTCTTTTATTATTTTAATTTTTTGCTTTTGTATTCTTCCAAATCAACCAGCCAATAGTTATCAAAGAAATCACCTCAGCTACTCTCCAATACCAGAAGCCTTTATATTTCACATGAAGTGTACCAGAATAATTTGCAGGAATATTGATTCGAACCACAGCCTCCGGTCCCATCACCAGATTTTCATCTTTAATGATGCCGTCCTCTGAATCAACACCATATCCTTTATAATTTTGTAATGGGAGCAACACATACCCCTCTGAATTACCGCTTGTTACGGTTATAGTAATGTTCGTCGCATCCTTTTCATAATAGGAGCACTCCACCCCCTCATAGCACCTTGGTTCAAAAATTGTTGTTACAATTTCATATCGTTCATCACAAAGGACATATTCGCCCGCAGATGCATCCCCGGTATTATTGTTTTCTTTGAAAGTGTACTCAGAAATATCCATCGGTGCTTTATGGAATAATGTATCCGTAGTAATGTCCATTGCAGAAACCAGAGCCAGTACAGACAACACTGCTGCTACGGTATAGTAAGCAGACTTCCCTTCATGTTTATGAAGCAGAAGCAAGCCAAAGCCTGCCACAAATGCTGCTACACACGCAGCCAGTCCTACAAAGCGCCAGATAAATTGAATGGAAGAAATCATTTTTGCCACCATAGGAATAGAGGTAGAAATTCTATCCCAAGGGAAGTAAATAGTAGTCATAGCGGTAAGTATAATTGCTATGAGCAGAAAGCAGAAGCCACGTTTTTTCCAATTCTTATGATCGTTATTGTTATTCCATAACATAGCTGCCAGTAACAGCATGCCCAGCCCAAGTGCCGGGCCCATACTATAGGTCATTTCACTGGCAACACCACCGCCTGCAGAAAAGCTCAGCTGAGCATAATCGGAAAACAGTGCAAAAAGCTGCGGAAAATATAAACCGGTATGCTGTATTAATTTTACAGACAATGTTGCAAACACGCGCACATCCTGGGTAAGTGTAAAATCAATAAACGGTACGATAAACCACACATTTACCAAAAGCGTTATGACTACCGTTTGTACAAGCATCAAAAAACGCTTCTTTTGTAATGTTTTAAAACAGAACAAGACACATGCCATCAGTATAGCACCACCTGCCATTTCCACGGTCAGTGTATGTGACTGAATTACCCCCGTCAATCCTACTACCATCGGAAGATATGCATGCTTGTAACTTTTTTCTGATGTATCCTGCGTCAAAATACGATAAAGCCCATATACCAGCAATGGCAAAAATGTTATTGCAGTAGCCTCACCAATAGCCGCTCTCGTATAAATATCCACCAAACGATATGGACATAATGTATATAAAAGCGATACTACCACAGCAATCAAATCATCAGAAAAAATTTTCTTGCCACAATAGTAACAAATCACGGCAGTTGCAATGTTCATTGCAATTAGAAAAGCACACCAGCTCTCCGCCATAGAAAAGCCTATTACCCTCAATATTCCCGGAAAATACAAAAAAAGCTCTCCGTAGAATATAGAGTTTGCATATCCATATCCATTATAAAAATTTGGAGAAATTCGAACCGGAAATTGTCCTGCTAATAATGCATCACGAATTCCTTCTATTCGAAGCAAATGAAATCTTAAATCGTGCCCCTCCACAATATATCCGGTTAAAGCAGGTAAGCTTGCAATCGTTGCCACTGCTGCCACCGCCAATATTGCATATTTGGTACCATTCGGAAACGGATTCCTTTTTTCTTTTACCAAGAGCCCAAAAAGTATATCCAGTCCCAACAATACTACCAAAGTAGAAAACAACTCAACATTAGCTAGTATATTCGTTTCTTCTATCACGAAAGATTTAAAGGTAACACTTCCTTGTCCGCTATAATACAAACGTAAAGCAATATTTAAATTTGCATTCAGCCAAAATTTCCTGCTTCCTTCCGTGCGCCCCTCTTCAAGAGAAACCGTCTGCTGCTCAATGACATCATAAAACTCCTCGTAAGTGTGAGGCCAACAAAAACTTCCACCGGAGGCTCCTTCATACTCTACGGCATAACTATAGTATCCCTTCTCCAAATACATATCCGGAATAATATCATACAAACCCGCTCCATACTTTTCATCTACAGTACCACCTATACTATCATTCTCTGTATATTGTTGTAACTGCTCTTTGGAGAATTCCAGACGTGTTAAATCCGATACCTGATGTATATAGTTACATACTCCCCATAAAATAACAAAGACATTAACAAGCACTACACACAACTGCCATTTTTTTAGTTTTGTCATCTTGCTCTCCTTTTCATAGGCTTAATCACCCATTGGATTATCTTTCCAACATCTTCTTTAATAATTCATTATTTTCTTTGAGAAGCTCGTTGGTAATCTGTGCATCGGTTGGACCTGCAGGTGCCTTTGGTGCTTCTTCCTTCTTGTGAAGGGAATTAATTAACTTCACAATAATAAATACAACAATTGCTACTAACAGGAAATCTACAATGCTCTGAATAAATTTACCATAGTAAATAGCACTTTCCGCAGTTGTTTCTGTTGCAGGCTCAATAATGTACTTGAAGTTTTCAAAGCTGGTACCACCGATTACCATACCAATTGCAGGCATCATCACATCATTTACCAAACTTGTTACAATTTTGGTAAAGGTAGAACCCATGATAACACCGACTGCCATGTCCACTACATTGCCGCGAGAAATAAATTTCTTAAATTCGTTCATTAAACCTTTCATCTTAAGTCTCCTTTTTATTTTTTTAAGCAAAGACAGAATTGTGGTCTTCTGTCCTCGCCCAATTTTATTATATAGTAACCTTATCTAAGTTCCAAATAGTTTTTGCATATTCTTCAATCGTTCTGTCAGAAGTAAACTTACCGCAGGATGCAGTATTTAACATCGCCATTCTTGCCCACCGCTTTTCATCACGATATGCCTTCTCTACTTCTACCTGTGCTGCGGCATAAGCCTTGAAGTCTTTGAGGATAAAGTACGTATCTGCTCTGCGTCCGCCGTCATGCTCTAAGAGGCTGTTATAAAGAGGTCTGAATAATTCCGGATCCTGTGGAGAATATGTGCCATTGATTAACTGCATTAACACTCTGCGGATATCATCATCTAAGTTGAAGATTTCTTTTGGATCATAGCCACCGTTATTCTCGTAGTTAATAACCTCATCTGCACTTAAACCGAAGATAAATGCATTATCAGCACCTACTTCTTCTACGATTTCTACATTTGCACCATCCATGGTACCAAGTGTAGGAGCACCGTTTAACATAAACTTCATATTTCCGGTACCGGAAGCTTCCTTAGATGCAGTAGAAATCTGCTCGGAAACATCTGCTGCCGCAAAAATCCATTCTGCATTGGATACGCGGTAGTTCTCGATAAATACGACCTTAATCTTTCCGCCGATAGAAGCATCATTATTAATAACGTCTGCAACGGAGTTGATTAACTTGATAGTCAGCTTCGCAATACGATAACCGGCTGCTGCTTTTGCACCAAAAATGAAGGTTCTTGGATAGAAGTCCATATTTGGATTGTCTTTTAATTGATTGTATAAATACATAACGTGTAAAATGTTTAATAACTGACGCTTGTACTCATGAAGTCTCTTAACCTGTACATCAAAAACAGAACGTGGGTCAACCTCTACACCATTGTGCTCTAAGATATATTTTGCAAGGCGAATCTTATTCTGGTACTTGATGTTCATAAACTCATGCTGAGCCTTTTCATCATCAATGTATAATTTTAACTTCTCAATCTTTGGAAGGTCTGTAATCCATTCATTCCCAATATGGTCTGTAACCCACTTAGCTAACAGAGGATTACCGTGTAATAAGAATCTACGCTGTGTGATACCGTTTGTTTTATTATTAAACTTTTCAGGCATCATCTGGTAGAAATCCTTTAATTCCTGGTTCTTTAAGATTTCTGTATGAAGTCTTGCTACACCATTTACAGAATAACCTGCTGCAATTGCAAGGTGGGCCATCTTAACCTGACCATCATAAATAATAGCCATCTTACGTACCTTATCAAAATCACCCGGGTACTTTTTCTGAATTTCAGCCACAATACGACGGTTGATTTCTTCTACAATCTGGTAAATACGTGGTAATAATCTGCTGAACAATTCGATTGGCCACTTTTCAAGTGCTTCTGCCATAATGGTATGGTTTGTATAAGCACATGTCTTGGAAGTAACTTCCCATGCTTCATCCCATTCCAACTTATATTCATCCAGCAAAATACGCATCAACTCTGCTACTGCTACAGTTGGATGTGTATCATTTAACTGGAAGGTAACCTTTTCATGGAACTTGCGAATATCATCATGCTTCTTCATATACTTCGCTACTGCTTCCTGAACAGATGCAGAAATAAAGAAGTACTGCTGTTTTAAGCGAAGTTCTTTACCTGCGTAGTGGTTATCGTTTGGATAGAGAACCTCTACAATATTGCGGGCAAGGTTTTCCTGCTCAACTGCTTTCTTATAATCACCCTTGTCAAAAGAGTCTAACTGGAAGCATTCTACTGCTTCTGCATCCCAAATACGTAAAGTATTTACGATACCATTGCCATAACCAACGATTGGCATATCAAATGGTACGGCACGTACAGACTGATAACCTTCCTGTACGAAATGTGCACGCCCATTCTCATCCATACGAGTAGTAACGTAGCCACCAAACTTCACTTCCTTTGCATATTCCGGTCTGCGAAGTTCAAATGGATTACCGTCTGCTAACCATACATCCGGTACTTCAATCTGGAATCCATCACGGATTTCCTGTTTAAACATACCGTAGCGATAACGGATACCACAGCCGTAGGCTGCATAATTTAATGTCGCTAAAGAATCTAAGAAACAAGCTGCAAGACGACCCAATCCACCGTTACCAAGTGCTGCGTCCGGTTCCTGGTCCTCTATAATATTTAAATCAAGACCAAGTTCTTCTAATGCTTCTTTTACACCTTCATAAGCCTGTAAGTTGATTAAGTTGTTACCAAGGGCTCTACCCATAAGGAATTCCATAGACATGTAGTAAACAATCTTTGGATCCTGTTCGTCATATGCCTTCTGAGTTGCCAGCCAATTATCGATAATAGTGTCTTTAATTGCATAGGAAACTGCCTGAAAAATCTGCTGCTTAGTAGCCTCCTTTAATGTTTTACGATATAAAGTTTTAACATTTGCTTCCACTTCTTTTTTGAAAGCTGCTTTATCAAATTTAAGATTTGTGTTCGCCATCGTGAACCACCCTTCTAAAATAATAAATTAATTTTCACCCGTTTTACACACGTTCTACCGCAATTATAACATTTTCACCGTTAACATTCCACTCTTTTGCGTTTTCTAAATTCACATCTTTCTCAATGCAGTCTGCTAAAACCTTGCCTGCAATCATTGCCTGATTCTTTGCTACAATATCCGCCAGTTTGTCATTACCATTGATGGAAACCTTGATGTGGTCCATAACCTCAAAGTCCGCTTCCTTACGCATGGTCTGAATTTTTGAAATCACTTCGTAAACAAAGCCTTCTTCAATGAGTTCTACTGTAAGATTTGTATCCAATACAACGGTTACGGTGTTGTCTGCTTCGGTAGCATAGCCTTCCTTCTGCTTCATGTCAATGAGAAGGTCTGCTTCGGAAAGCATTACTTCTACTTCACCCACCATAAACTTAACAGCACCTTCGTTCTTTAATTCAGCATATGCAGCGTTACCGTCCAATGATGCAAGATGCTTCTGGATGCCACCTAACTGCTTGCCATACTTAGGACCTACGGTACGAAGCTGTGGCTTAAAGGTGTAAGTAGTAAAGGAAGAAACATCCTCGGTAAATACAACCTTCTTTACATTTAATTCATCTGCAATAATATCTAAATAGAACTGGTCTAATACAACCGGTGCCTTTACAATCATTTCACCGATTGGCTGACGATTCTTGATATTAGCAGTATTTCTGCATGCACGACCCATAACAACAATCTTTAAGAGTTCATCCATATCCTCTTCTAATTTTGCATCAATCATGGACTCGTCTGCAACCGGGAAGTCACATAAATGAATACTTTCCGGAGCATTCTTGTCGATAGAGCAAGCAAGATTTTGGTAAATTTCTTCTGTCATGAAAGGAATCATAGGTGCAGCACACTTACACATGGTAACAAGTGCTGTGTAAAGAGTCATATAAGCATTAATCTTATCCTGTTCCATGCCTTTTGCCCAGAAACGCTCACGACTGCGGCGAACATACCAGTTACTCATATCATCCACGAAATCCTGTAATGCTCTTGCTGCTTCCGGAATTCGATAGTTTTCTAAGTTGTTGTCTACAGTCTTAATTAACGTATTCAACTTAGATAACAGCCATTTATCCATAACAGAAAGTTTATCATATTCCAACGTATACTTGGTAGCATCAAAATTATCGATATTTGCATAGAGTACGAAGAATGCGTAAGTATTCCATAAAGTACCCATAAATTTGCTGCGTCCTTCGGTTACGGCTCTGTCATGGAAACGATTTGGTAACCATGGAGCAGAATTAATATAGAAATACCAGCGGATGGCATCAGCACCGTGTGTATTTAATGCATCAAACGGGTCAACCGCATTGCCCTTAGACTTACTCATTTTCTGACCATTCTCATCCTGAACGTGTCCAAGAACGATAACGTTTTCATAAGGAGCCTTATTAAATAATAAGGTAGACTCTGCCAGTAAGGAATAGAACCAGCCACGAGTCTGGTCTACTGCTTCAGAAATAAACTGTGCAGGGAACTGAGACTCAAAAAGTTCCTTGTTTTCAAATGGATAATGATGCTGAGCAAATGGCATTGCACCACTATCAAACCAGCAGTCAATAACCTCCGGTACACGCTTCATAGTGCCGCTACATTCCGGACACTTGATAGTAATTTCATCAATATATGGTCTGTGAAGTTCTACTGTAAGAGCTTCCTCATTGCCGCTCATTTCCTTTAATTCCTGGCGGCTGCCGATTGCATGGAGCTTACCACAGTCTTTACATTCCCAAACATTCAGCGGAGTACCCCAATAACGGTTACGAGAAATACCCCAATCCTGAATATTCTCTAACCAGTCACCAAAGCGGCCTTTACCAATGGACTCCGGAATCCAGTTAATGGTGTTATTATTGCGGATTAAGTCTTCCTTAACAGCAGTCATCTTGATGAACCAAGATTCGCGGGCATAGTAAATAAGCGGAGTATCACATCTCCAGCAATGTGGATAGCTGTGCTCGAATTTCGGAGCATCAAACAATAAACCATCCTTCTCCAAATCCACCAATACCAATGGATCTGCATCCTTTACAAACTTGCCTGCATAAGGGGTTTCCTCTGTCATTTCACCCTTGCCGTTTACAAACTGAACAAAAGGCAATTCATAGCGTGTACTTACACGATTATCGTCTTCACCAAAGGCAGGTGCAATATGAACCACACCGGTACCATCTGTAAGGGTAACGTAATTATCACAAACTACATAGTGGCCTTTTTTGCGCTGCTTTGCAACAAAATCACCGGTGCATGCAAAAAGCGGCTCATATTCTTTGTATTCTAACTCCTTACCGGTGAAGGTTTCCAATACTTCATAGGCTGCAATACCGTTTTCTTTGTCTGCAAATTTGCCTAAAACAGTATCTAATAAAGCTTCTGCCATATAATAGGTATAACCATCCGCAGATTTTACCTTTGCGTAGGTTTCTTTTGGGTTTACACAAAGACCAACGTTACTTGGCAAAGTCCAAGGCGTGGTGGTCCATGCAAGGATATAAGCATCCTCGTCTTTTACTTTGAAACGAACGATAGCGGAACGTTCCTTTACATCTTTGTAGCCCTGTGCTACTTCGTGGGAAGACAAAGGGGTACCACAACGAGGACAGTAAGGTACAATCTTGAAGCCCTTGTATAATAATCCCTTATCCCAAATGGTCTTTAATGCCCACCATTCAGATTCGATAAAATCATCATGGTACGTTACATATGGGTCATCCATATCTGCCCAGAAGCCAACGGTACCGGAGAAATCCTCCCACATTCCCTTGTACTTCCAAACACTTTCCTTACACTTGTCGATAAATGGATCCAGACCGTATTCTTCAATCTGTTCCTTGCCATCAAGGCCTAACAGTTTTTCTACTTCCAGCTCAACCGGAAGACCATGGGTATCCCAACCAGCTTTACGAGGAACCATATAACCTTTCATAGTACGGTATCTCGGAATCATATCCTTGATAACACGAGTTAGAACGTGGCCAATATGCGGCTTACCATTTGCAGTTGGAGGGCCATCATAAAAAGTGTATGTCGGGCAACCTTCACGCTGCTTCATGCTCTTTCTAAAGATGTCATTATCGTTCCAGAATTTTTCTGTAGCTTTTTCACGTTCTACAAAGTTTAAATTAGATGATACTTTGTTATACATGTTTTTCTTTTCCTTTCTTGAAAATAAAAAACTCCATCCGTAAAAGGATGAAGCTATAAAAGTTTCATTATACCACCTGTTACGCATACTCCCCGCTGTGACGGTTTTATATGTTGTCCGATAACGGCAGACTGCCGGTCCAAGCTACTGATTTCACCCGACTGCTCAGAAGTGATATTCACACTCTGCATACTCGCACCGGGCTTGCACCATCCCCGACTCGCTTTGGCTTTCCGCAAAGGCTACTGTCTTCCTCAACGCATTTTCTCTAATACATTGATTATATTTACTTTGTCAGGATTTGTAAAGCCCTAATTTTTGAAAATATGGCGGTTTTACGCAGGAAAATCGTATTTCCTCTTTAAATTATTGAGATAATTGTACCCGATATAACCATCTTTTTGAAGTCTTTCTACTACAATCCCTGCATCAATCCCTATTCTGTCTGCAAATCGACTCGCATTTCCCTCACTAAAATTTCTTTGCGATACCAGCTAATCTAATATGATTTACCTCTGAGGTTAATTTTGTGCTGACACCCAGGCACCTACTTGTCATTAGCAAATTAGCACCATATTTTTTAGGAGCAAATTTTATTTCGTACTCCCCCTTTTTTTACTAACTCGTTCATAAATGGTACAAATCAGTAAATATCCGATAGGACCCTTAAAAATGCCGCTTGCACCAAAAAGCTGGATACCGGCATAAATAGAAATCCAAATACCGATGCTTGGCAGCTTTGTGGCATGTCCCAAAAATTTTGGCTCCAAAAACTCCCTCGTCACCGCACAGACCAAAAATAAGATTACACAAATCGTACCGGGAATATAATCTTTTTCTAAAAACTGCCACAGTGCCGTAGGAATTAATACTATCCCCGTTCCAAAAACCGGAAAAAAATCCAGTACGCCCGCTAAAAGTCCCAGAAGCCAGCCTGCTTGTATTCCACTGATTGTCAAAACAGGAATACATATTAAGCCGATAATCAAAAACAATTTTCCCTGAGTCTTTAAATATGCTTTTGCATAAGAAATAATATCCTGGCTAATTCCCAAAATCAGTCGGCCTTCACTTTGCTGCTCCAATTTATTTCTTACGTTTGTAAATACACCTGCCAGCAGAAAAATAGATAAACCATATGCACCAATATTAAACAGTATTTTACTGCTAATTTGAATGGCTGTCTTGGACCATTCTGCCACCGGTCCCATACCATGCTTCTGCAAATATGTGACTACTTTTTGTATCCAAGGATTTTTTAAGAGTTCCTGGCACCAGCTAAAATCGCACCCCTGTAAATAAGGAATCAATCCAAACCAAACACACAGCGCCACACTCACGATAATCAATACCAACGAAACATATGCCATGGGCTTTCTGCCGATGCCAAGTCTCCCGCTCCATTTACTAAGCCCGGGCTCCACTGCAGTGAGTACCAAAAAAGCCACTATAAGCGGTGCAAAATACCGCCAAATAACTGCAAGAAAAAAATACACTATTGCTGATATCAACAATAGTGTAAAATATGGTCTTTTGATAGGTCTTTTGTCTTTTTCCTGCATATACTTTTCCACCCTTACACTTTCGTTGAAAATAGTATTTACGCAGTCAAAAAGATTATTTGCCTGAAATTAAATTACAGAAATTTGGCAAAAGCTTTATTTTCCGGCTTTACTTCAAAAGACAATTCTTTTCCCGTAAGCGGATGCTTAAATTCAATACGATTTGAGCAAAGTGCCACATGACGAATGCCCTCTTTCAAACTCAGCTCCTGTGATGCACTGCTGCCGTATTTGGCATCTCCCAAAAGCGGCATGCCATGATGTGCCATCTGACAACGAATCTGATGAAATCTGCCGGTTTCAATTTCCACATCCACCAGTGCCAAATCACCCTGTTTTTGCAGAATTTGATACTGCAGACGTGCTTCCTTTGCCTCTTTTATATTTTTTGCTTCCCTTATATTAGAAGAAATGACTTTGGCAACCTGGCCATCTTTCAGTAAAAAGTCTACAAAAGCACCTGTATCTGCAATATTCTCCTTCTCCAAATGAACCACTGCTAAATATTTCTTGTTTAAAGTACCTACTGCCAACTGCTTATTTAATTTTGCCGCTGCTTCCTTGGTTCTGGCAACCACTAACACCCCTTCTACCGGCTGGTCTAATCGATGCACCAACCCAATGTAAGGACTCACACCCTGACGCGCCAGGTAATTTTTCAGTTCACTTTCACAATCCATCTGACCCACTCGCGCTGACTGCACCGCAATGCCTGCCGGCTTGTGAATGACGAAGAGTTGTGGGTCTTCGTATAGTATTTTTGTTTTCATAATGCTTCTTTTAATTCCATAAAAACCCTAAATTAAATTTTGAAGCGGTAGCCTACGCCCCAAATGGTCTCAATATACTGAGGCTTCGCGGTATCATACTCAATTTTTTCGCGAATTTTCTTAATATGAACGGTAACAGTCGCAATATCACCCACGGATTCCATATCCCAGATTTCACGGAAGAGCTCTTCCTTGGTAAAAACGTGGTTTGGATTTTCTGCAAGGAATGTAAGCAAGTCAAACTCCTTGGTAGTAAACGCTTTTTCTACATCATCCACGTATACTCTGCGGGCTGTTTTATCAATGCGGATGCCGCGTATTTCAATAATGTCATTTACCTTGGCCTGACTGCCAACCAGTCTGTCGTAACGAGCCATATGGGCTTTTACGCGAGCAACCAATTCACTTGGACTGAAAGGTTTCGTCATGTAGTCATCTGCTCCAAGACCTAAACCGCGAATTTTATCAATGTCATCTTTTTTGGCTGATACCATAATAATCGGAATATTTTTCTTTTCACGAATGGCTTTACATACTTCAAAGCCATCCATCCCCGGAAGCATCAAGTCCAAAATAATCAAATCGTAGTCCTCGGTCAGCGACATAGCAAGACCTTTTCTGCCGTCATTGGCAATAGACACCTCAAAACCGCTTAACTCCAAATAATCCTTCTCAAGGTCTGCAATTTCAATTTCATCTTCTATAATTAAAATTTTGCTCATATAAAATCCTCCTTATTTCTCTTGTGAATTTACTATATATTTACGAATTACAAAATGAATGCAGGTGCCCTCGCCCTCCTTGGACGTAGCCCAAATATAACCGCCATGGTCTTGAATGATTTTCTTTACAATAGAAAGACCTATTCCGCTTCCACCGGTACCGGAATTTCTGGAAGCATCGGTACGATAAAACCGGTCAAAAATATTTTGAAGATCCTTTTGGGCAATTCCCTTGCCATTGTCCTCAATCTCCACACGGATAGAATCTACTTCGTCCAAAATACGAATGTGAATTTTACCATGCAGCTTATCCATGTACTTTACACTGTTGCTGATGATATTGTTAATCACGCGCTTCATCTGCTCCGGGTCTGCAATAATGGTAGTATCCGGAGATACTAAATTTTCATAATTTAAAGTAAAATGCTTACTCTCCAAATCCAGTCCCACTTCTTCAATACAATCTTTGAAATATTCACCCACTTGGATTTTGTGGAAATGATACGGGATACGGTTATTATCAATGCCGGAATATACGGAAAGCTCATTGATCAGCTTGTCCATATCGTTGGCTTTATTGTAAATAGTTTTAACATAACGGTCAATCTTTTCGGGAGTGTCCGCTATACCATCAATAATACCTTCTGAATAACCTTTAATTGCAGTAATCGGTGTCTTTAAATCATGGGAAATATTACTGATAAGCTCCCGATTCTGTTTCTCTCTTTGAATTTTTTCTTCTGCATTTTCCCTAAGTCGAAGCCGCATATCTTCATAATTACGATACAAATCATTGATTTCACTTTCTTTTTCGCCGGGTTCCAGACGATATTCAAAATCACCATTTTTTATATGCTTCATGGCAACATTTAATTCACTGATAGGCCATATAAAGTCTTTATATAACCATAAAGAAAGCATAATACTGGTAAACACCAATATAATGATAATGGAAAAAATCATGCTTTTAAAAAGGTTAGGGGCAATAATTCGCTCAAAGCCTTCCATTGGCTCTTCCAGAAACTTTCCAATATCCATTTGCGTCCGTTCTTCCACCTCCTGGGTAATTGCCTGGCGGAAATTTTCCTGATTTTGTACCATATACGTACCTACCAAAATAAAGGTCACACAAGTAAGTACCAGCGGAATTAAAATCATGGATAAGCAAGTTATCATTAATTTTGTTTTTAATTTCATAGATTTACACCTTCCTAGATATTACTATACCACATTTAAACATTTGGTAGAAATAATTTTAAATGAATAATATATAAAAAATTAATAAACTTGTTGACAAATGCAAAAAAAAATGTATAATAAAAACAGTAATAGTTATTATTTTTAAGGAGGTGATAAAAACGCTTAAGTATAGTCGCCAAAGAGAATGTATCAAAACATTCCTCATGGGTCGTAAGGACCACCCCACTGCTGATACGGTTTATATGCACGTTCGGCAGGAATATCCGAATATCAGTCTTGGCACAGTTTATAGAAACCTTACGCTTTTATCTGATATTGGAGAAATCAGTCGACTGAACGTCGGCGATGGCGTTGACAGGTTCGACGCTGACACTTCCCCTCATCAACATATTGTCTGTACTTGTTGCGGATGCGTTCAGGATGTGTACCTTCCTGATGCCGAAAAGATTTTAGAATATGCAGGCAAGTTTTATGATGGAATGATTACAACACAAACTATTAACTTCAGAGGCACATGTAGTGATTGCCTCAAAACATCAAACAATAATTAATTTTAAAGGAGAATTTTATTATGGCAAAATTTGTATGTAATGTATGTGGTTATGTTCATGAAGGAAATGAAGCACCTGCACAGTGCCCACAGTGCAAGGTTAGTTCTGATAAATTTACAAAGGTTGTAGAAGGCGAAAGAACTTGGGCTGCAGAGCATGTTATTGGCGTTGCAAAAGGCGCAAGAGAAGACATTATTATGGACCTAAGAGCAAACTTTGAAGGTGAATGCACAGAAGTTGGTATGTACTTGGCAATGGCTAGAGTTGCTCACAGAGAAGGTTATCCTGAAATTGGTCTTTACTGGGAAAAGGCTGCTTGGGAAGAAGCAGAACATGCTGCAAAGTTTGCTGAATTATTAGGCGAAGTTGTCACAGACTCTACAAAGAAGAACCTTGAAATGCGTGTAGAAGCTGAAAACGGCGCTACAGCAGGTAAATTCGACCTTGCTAAGAGAGCAAAAGAACTTAATCTTGACGCAATTCATGACACTGTTCATGAAATGGCACGCGATGAGGCTCGACATGGAAAAGCATTTGAAGGTTTACTTGCTCGTTACTTTGGTTAAACTAATATAGAAGGAGGGTGTTTCATTATGGAAAAATATGTATGTCCTTGTGGTTATGAATATGATCCGGCAGTAGGCGATCCTGATAACGGCGTTGCTCCGGGTACATCTTGGGAAGATGTTCCGGAAGGCTGGGTTTGTCCTTGGTGCAAGTTAGGCAAGGAAGTTTTTGAAGTTCTTGCATAAAAAGTAAAACTGTTCCTTTACTTTTTAAATATTCTATTTCCTATAACCTGAGACTGCTTTCACTGCATTGGAAGCAGTCTCTTTTTTGTAAAATTAATAAATTTCTCTTGGCGAAATTTGTCAATTAGTATATAATAAAAAAAGTATAAATAATTTATGAACTTTTTTATAACGAAAGTCAGGAAAAGAGGTACTATGTTTAAAAAACGACCAGACGGCCGCTTAATCAAAAACCTGGAGCCAATGGAACAAATTATGCCTTACATAATGAAAACCAGAACCGACTCTATGAATATGTATGATGATACCTTTGACTGTGCTCCTATGGATGACTATATTAAAGAGAAGGCTGAGCAGGGTATTGAGTTAAATTATATGCACATTATTATTGCAGCATTGGTTCGCCTAATTGCACAGCGTCCTCAATTGAACCGATTTGTTATGAACGGCCGCATCTATACCAGACCAAAAATCTGGGTAAGCTTTGTTGTTCACCCTACTCTCAGTGATGGAAGCGTAGGTACTACTATCAAGCTTTGTTTTGAAGGTACAGAATCCATTTTTGAAGTTGCAGAAAAAGTAACCGCAGCAGTAAAAAAAGAAACCACACAGCGTGTTGGAGAAAACGGAATTGACAAGCTTCTTCGTACTTTAATGAAGGGTATTCCGGGTCCTCTTATTAAATTCGTAGTAAATACCCTTATGTGGATGGACAAACACAATATTATGCCAAAAGCAATCGTGGATTTGAGCCCATTTCATACATCTATATTTCTTACGAACTTGAAATCTTTAGGAATTAATCATGTATTCCATCACGTTTACAATTTCGGCACCACCGGTTTATTCTTTGCTATGGGAAAAGAAAAGAATGTCCCTGTTATTGAACGTAAAGAAATTACGGTACAAAAGCACATGAGCTTTGGTTTTGTTTCTGATGAGCGTTTTTGCGATGGTTTATATTTTGCCATGTCCCTTCGTCAGCTTCGTAAAATTATGAAAAATCCGGCATGTCTTGAACAGCCGTTGGACAAAAAAATAGAGGACACTGAGTAGTGTCCTATTCTACTTTTATATCTAAACCTAATTCTTCCGGTAAAAATCTAGGGCATACATTTTCAGATGAGGTTATTACACTCGCTGCAAGATGTGTGCCTATTTCAATGGCTTCTGCCATGCTCTTTCCATAAGTAAGCCCGATGGAAACTCCGGCACAGAATGCATCTCCCGCGCCTGTGGTATCTTTTACATGTACCTTACGTGCCGGACAAATACCCTTTTCGCCATCCAAAACAGCATAAACAGCACCCTTTCCCCCCATAGTTACAATCATGGATGGAATATTAGCTTTATTCACATTCTCACTAATAACGTCACAAAGTTCTTCCGGTGTTTTATCACTATAATCATCTACAAACAAAATACCTGCTTCTCCCTGATTACAAATAAAACAATCCAATTGCTTTAAGAAATCACGTCTTTCCGCAGCAATACTCATATTAGAAACCAGTGCAAATACTTTTTTATCATGCTTATCTGCTAATTCAATTACTTTTTTTACAATTTCTTTTGCCAGATCAATTTGTAAAACAATAGAATCTGCTCCGGCAAAGATTTCATCACCTTTTTCTTCTAATAAATCCAGTATAGGCATGAAATTAGGTCTGCTGGAAATAGAACCTGCCACATCACCGTTATTGTCAAAAACAGCAAGCCAAGTACCCATACCATTTGGAACCGTTAATACGTAATCTACATTTACTTTGTGATTTTTTAACTTTTGATAAATTGCAGAACCTAAGGGTGTATCATCTACAATTCCAACATACGTAGGTCTAAGCTCCACATTGGCAATATCCTCTACTACATTTCTTGCCACACCACCATGCACGTACTCCACACGACCCACATTTCGACCTGTTGGCAGATAAATA
This sequence comes from Lachnospiraceae bacterium, assembly GCA_045631045.1. Lineage (GTDB taxonomy): Bacteria > Bacillota > Clostridia > Lachnospirales > Lachnospiraceae > RGIG6307. Next base: position 28,426 of record JAZQUB010000050.1, on the reverse strand, counting down.
TCGTGCGGAAACCCCTTTACATCCATAAACGCTGTGCCGATTACAACAATACCCATACTTTTTCTCCTTTAAATCCACCACTTTACCTAAATTTGTACTTTTAGTTTTATTTTTACCGTTAATACTTAAGAATATGATACAATCTTTGTCGAATTTAGTCAATCCATTGTAAAATAACATCCTTTATGCTAAAATGACCTCGTATCAAATTGTTTAAGCATTTGAAAATGCTACATTCTATTTATAAGAAAGGATACTTTATGGAAAAAATTGCAAGCTTTACCATAGACCATATAAAATTGCAGCCGGGTATTTACGTGTCCCGCAAGGATAAAGTTGGCATAGAAACGCTTACTACCTTTGACCTTCGCATGACTTCTCCTAATGAGGAACCTGTTATGAATACTGCAGAAATGCATACCATCGAACATTTGGCTGCTACATTCCTTCGTAATCATGCTGACTGGAAAGAACGCGTGATTTATTTTGGACCCATGGGATGCCGCACCGGTTTTTATTTGATTCTGGCAGGAGATTTGAAAAGCCATGACATCATCCCTCTCATGCAGGAAATGTATGAATTTATTGCGAATTTCGAAGGGGAAGTTCCCGGTGCAAGCGCAAAGGACTGCGGCAATTATTTAGATATGAATCTTCCTATGGCGAAGTTTTTGGCTCGCAAATATTTGACAGAAATTTTATACAATATTTCAGAAAATAGATTGACTTATCCACTTTAAGTGTGTAACTTTTTAATTTTTGTGGATAACTTACGAAAAACGAGGTAAAAAATGAGTAAAATTGGTATTATTGGTGCAATGGACTTAGAAGTAGATGCCCTCAAGGCACAGATGCATTTGGACAAAGAAATAACAAAAGCAGGTATGAATTTTTGTGAAGGTACGTTAAATGGAACCGACGTTGTTATCGTAAAATGTGGAATCGGCAAAGTAAACGCAGGTATGTGCGTGCAGATTTTGGCAGACTTATTTAATGTAACCCATATCATCAATACTGGTGTAGCAGGCTCCTTAAATGCAGACCTGAATATCGGCGATATTTTAATTTCTACCGATGCAGTTTATCATGACATGGACGTTACTATTTTTGGCTACGCACCCGGTCAAGTTCCGGGTACCCCGACTGCTGAATTTACAGCAGACAGCCACATGGTGGAGCTTGCAATGGAAAGCTGCAAGACCGTAAACCCTGATATTACTTGCCGAAAAGGTCGCGTTGTAACCGGAGACCAATTTATCTCCTCCAAAGAAGTGAAAGAGCGACTGATTAACGTATTTGGCGGTTTTTGTGCTGAAATGGAAGGATGCGCTATCGCACATGCTGCAACCTTAAATAACCTGCCATTCGTTATCATCCGTGCCATCTCTGACAAGGCAGATGACAGTGCTGAAATGGACTACCCAACTTTTGAACGTGAAGCGGCAAAACATAGCGCGAAATTAGTGGCTGATTTTGTGACGAAGTTATAATAGTATATAAATAAGTTTGGCGAGGGATGCATATCAATTAACCCTCGCCATGTTTATTTTAAAATTATATAGAACGATATGTCGTCTTATTTTTTGCGGAACACAAATAGTTTACTAAGCACATAATTTGCTATCATAACTAATACAGATGAAATAAATATTTTACATGGCCAATATGGAAGATGTAACATATTTACTGTTACTTCCATAATAACAACATCCAAAAGCCATGTAGAAACTCTTCCACCAGTAAAGGATATAAATTCTTTTAACATTTCAGGATTTGTACTTTTAAATACATATTTTCGATTTGTAAAATAACCAAATATTACACCTGCGCCCCAGCTAATTGTATTGATAATTGCATTTTGCAATGATACATTAGGATTTAAAAACAATGTAGCAAACCATGCAGCTCCCCATGAAACAATCGTAGTTAACACGCCCACAATTAAGTACACAATAATTTCTTCGTATTTTCTATATAAATCCCAAGCCAAGTTCCACAGCTTTAAGAATAGTTCTTTTGTTTTTTTCATTCTCATTTCTCCTACATATTTACAGCATTTCTAAGTTCGCCTCTTTGGTAAGCTTCGATATTGAGTCGAACGCCATCCACACAGCGGGTACGTGCTTCCACACTTGCCCATGCCAGATGCGGTGTAATCACCAACTTATTTGAATCCATTATTTTTCCTAAAGGATTATCTACCGTGATAGGTTCCTTTTCCACCACATCCAAACCTGCACCTGCAATAGCTCCGGCTTGCAGAGCTTCATATAAATCGCTGTTATTTACTACAGCTCCTCTGGCAACGTTAATGAGTATAGCGGATTTTTTCATTTTTGACAAGGCTTTGGCATCTATTAAATTACGGGTAATATCACTTAATGGACAATGTAAAGATAAGTAATCACTCTCTGTAAGTAGTGTATCAAAATCTACCTGCTCATATTCCGTAACTTTACTATGCCCGGTTACAGAATGAAAAATTACTTTGCAACCAAAGCTTTCGGCAATTTTAGCTACACGTTTGCCGATATTACCCATACCGATAATACCCCATGTTTTGCCTTCCAACTCGTTAAAAGGTACATCAAAATTAGAAAATCTGGACTGTGCTGCATAAGCACCGCTTTTCACATAATCATCATAGTGACGCATCTTCTGAGACACATAAAATGCCAGTGCAAATGTATGCTGAGCCACCATGGCAGTAGAATAATCCACCACATTACAAACCGGAATACCTCGGCTCTTACAATATGTTATATCAACCGTATCATATCCCGTTGCAAATACACACACTAATTTTACATTTGGAGCATCCTTTAAAGACACTTCATTTATTGGTGCCTTGTTAGTCACTATAATATCTGCATCCTTTACACGCTTTGCTACTTCTTCAGCCGTAACCGTATTTTCGTAATAGGTTACTTCTCCCAAGTCTTCATAATTTACCGGAATATCAGTACCTACACTATTTCTTTCCAAAACCACAATTTTCATAAATTCTATTCCTTTGTATACACGTTAAATAATATGTAACTATTCAGAGCCAAGGCAATTAGTAAAAAATATGTAAAGAATGATAGCATTCATGAACATATTTTTACACAAATTTATTTTATCAAATATGTATTTAAAAAGCAACGTTTCAAATACTTTTTAAACCACACCTTATCTTATATAAAAAACTCCTGCAACAGAGAATCCAATTCTTCTTCCATTTCTTTGGAAAATGTTTGTTTTTTTCGCTGCTCTTCCTCCAAAATTTGAAAAACTTTTTCTTCCGCCTGAAAGGCTTTTGCAACCTGAATACGATTAACCATATGATTTTCAATATATTCAATTATAGTCAGCCTAAGAAGCTTATCTTTTCCTTCATAATCACAAATACTTACTACAGAGAAAAAAATGTACAATTCCAAAAAAGCAATTAAATAAAAAGGAGAGATTTCTCGAATTGTCATTTTTGCCAGAATACCACGAAATACTCCCAGACCTGCAAATATAATACTGATAAGCAAGCTTTGTCCACTTAAAAAACGCCATGTATTTACTTTTAATCCACAAAATTTCAGTCTATTTATTGATTTATCCACAAATACTTCCACATTTATTTGTTCTTTTATTGCAAATTTTCTTTCTTCTTCCGTATCTTTTCTGCCATAACTATTTAAAAATTTTGTTTTAATAGCTTTCAATTCTCTTCTTTTTGTAATAGACATATTTTCAGCATCTTTTATAAATTGATTATAATTTACTGCCAAAAAAATAAGTATTCCCATGCTTATTAAAAAGAAAAAAAACATACCGATGCTGCTGGGACTTTCTACTACTAAAATTTGAAACATATTTACCTCCTGCTATAAATTTGTTATGTTAATTATAAAAATTTACATATAATATCACAAGAAGAAACTTAAAAAACCTCTCCAAAAAGTAGTGCATTTTCCTTTACTTTTCGACAAAAAGGAGATAGTATTATAAGTAAGAAATTTTTAGAGAGGTTTTTTTATGAGATATACAACTAGGGGAACTTGTTCCCGTTTCATTGATTTTGACTTAGAAGACGGCATTGTAAAAAATGTTTTATTTACCGGAGGATGTAACGGTAATTTAAAGGGCATAGGTGCTTTAGTAGAAGGTATGGAAGTTAACGAAGCAATTAAAAGACTGACTGGCATTACATGTGGTATGAAGCCAACTTCTTGCCCTGATCAATTAGCAAAAGCCCTTACAGAAGCATTAGCAGGAAATTTAAATTAAGAGGATGGCTATGAAAAAAATAGTTTTAACTGGTGGCGGTACTGCCGGTCACGTGACACCAAATATTGCATTACTGCCGCATTTAAAAGAATCCGGTTTTGAAATAAGCTATATTGGTTCCTATGATGGTATTGAAAAGCGTTTAATCGGTGATTTTGATGTACCTTATTATGGTATTTCTACGGGTAAATTACGTAGATATTTTGACTTAAAGAATTTTACGGATCCATTTCGTGTACTAAAAGGATTTGCAGAAGCTAAAAGTACTTTAAAGAAAATTGCTCCTGATGTAGTTTTTTCCAAGGGTGGTTTTGTAAGTGTACCTGTAGTGCGTGCTGCTGCCAGCCTTGGCATACCTTGTATTATTCATGAATCCGATATGACCCCGGGACTGGCTAATAAATTATGCATTCCGGTTGCTTCTAAGGTATGCTGTAATTTTCCGGAAACTTTTGAACTTTTACCAAAAGGAAAAGCAGTGCTTACCGGTTCTCCAATACGCGAAGAATTGGCTATGGGTTCTAAAGAATCCGGTCTTAATAAGTGTGATTTCCACAACAGAAAGCCTGTTATCATGGTTATCGGCGGTTCTTTAGGTGCTGCTAGTGTAAATATGTGCGTCAGAAAGGCTCTTCCTGTTTTATTGGAAAATTACCAAATTGTACACATTTGCGGAAAAGAAAAAGTAGACAATCTTTTACTTAATACACCGGGTTATAAGCAATTTGAATATGTTAAGGAGGAATTAAAAGATTTATTTGCCATGGCAGATATTGTAATCAGTCGTGCAGGTGCCAATGCTATTTGTGAGCTCTTGGCATTAAAGAAACCAAATATTTTAATTCCTCTTTCAGCAAAGGCTTCCCGTGGTGATCAAATTTTAAATGCAAATTCTTTTAAAAATCAAGGATTTAGCATGGTTTTGGATGAAGATGATATGTCAGAAGATACTTTAATAAAAGCTGTGGATGAGCTTTTTGCAAACCGTGATATGTACCGTAAATCCATGGAAGAAAGTAATCTTACTGATTCTATTGCAAAAATTATGGATTTAATTAATGAAATTTCGTAACTATTCAGTACCTTCATAGTCACGATTCCAAAATCCATCTTAAATTGCTTCGCAATAGGATTTTGTCACTCCTGAATCATGTTCTTACGGTCTCAGCAGTAAATGCTTCGACCTGACCTGAACAATTACGAAATTTCAAACAAATAATTTAAAGAGCCTTTATATGAATTTGCATATATATTGCAAAACTTTATACAAAGGCTCTTTTTCTTGTGTACCTTATTCAATTTCTTGTTCTAATTTTTTAAACATCTCGTCCATAAAAAAATCATAGAAGCTTACATCCAGTCCGTCACATATTTTCTTTATAGTAACGATTCCCGGATTCTTACTGGAACCACTTGCAATAGATTTAATAGTGCTTGGATGAACGCCTGCAATATAAGAAAGCTCATTTAAATTAACACCTTTTTCTTTACAGTAAAATGCCAGTCTGATTACGATAGCCTCTCTACTCTTCATTAAAATCCCCCCTTTATTTATATTTACCCCTATTTTACACGATTTTTGTCGATGAGTTGGACGATATATCGTCCAAATTCATATTTTTATTGATTTTTTTATTATTTTTGATAAAATTTTATTATCGAATATCTTTAACTATAAAATTTGAGGTAGTTTTCATGAGTATTTTAAATGTTGAAAATTTAACACATGGATTTGGTGACAGAGCAATTTTTAATAATGTATCTTTTCGCCTTTTAAAAGGGGAACACATCGGATTAATCGGTGCTAACGGAGAAGGTAAATCTACTTTTATGAATATTATTACCGGAAAATTGCAGCCGGATGAAGGTAAAATTGAATGGTCTAAACATGTACGAGTAGGTTATTTAGACCAGCATACTTCCTTACAATCTGGTATGACTATTCGTTCTGTTCTTTCTTCAGCTTTTGATTTTCTTTATGAGATGGAAGCAGAAATGAATGAAATTTGTGAGAAAATGGGAGATTGTACAGAAAAAGAGCTTTATCAGTATATGGAAGATTTGGGTACTATTCAGGAATTGCTTACGGTTCATGATTTTTACTTAATTGACTCTAAAGTAGAAGAAGTGGGACGTGCACTTGGTCTTTCTGATATTGGATTAGACAAAGATGTAACAGACTTATCCGGCGGTCAGCGTACTAAAGTGTTACTCGGCAAGCTTTTACTTGAAAAACCGGACATTTTGCTTTTGGACGAGCCTACCAACTATTTAGATGTGGAGCATATTGAGTGGTTGAAGCGTTATTTAAATGAATATGAAAACGCTTTTATCTTGATTTCTCATGATATTCCTTTCTTAAACAGCGTTATTAACTTGATTTATCATATGGATAATCAGGAATTAAATCGTTATGTTGGAGATTATGATAAATTTCAAGAAGTTTATGCCATGAAGAAGGCTCAGTTAGAGGCTGCTTATAACAAACAGCAAAAAGAAATTGCTGACTTAAAAGATTTTGTTGCACGTAATAAAGCACGTGTTGCTACCAGAAATATGGCTATGTCCCGTCAAAAGAAGTTGGATAAAATGAATGTAATTGAACTTGCTGCTGAAAAACCAAAGCCGGAATTTAACTTTAAAGAAGCCAGAACTCCTGGAAGATACATTTTCCAAACTAAAGATTTAATTATTGGTTACGAAGAACCATTAAGTAAACCTTTAAATTTAGAAATGGAACGAGGTCAAAAAATTGTCCTTGTCGGCAGTAACGGTATAGGTAAAACCACTCTTTTAAAAAGTATTCTTGGTTTGATTCCTCCAATCAGCGGTTATGTAGAACAAGGCGATTATTTGGAAATTGGTTATTTTGAGCAAGAAATGCCGCAAAATATCTCCACCACCTGTATTGAAGAAATTTGGCAGGAGTTTCCAGGTTACACCCAGTACCAGGTTCGTTCTGCCCTTGCAAAATGTGGCCTTACTACCAAACATATCGAAAGTTTATGTAAAGTATTGTCCGGTGGTGAGCAGGCTAAAGTACGATTATGTAAATTAATCAATAAAGAAACAAACATTTTACTTCTCGATGAGCCTACTAACCACTTAGACGTAGATGCTAAAGAAGAATTAAAAAGAGCCCTTAAAGCATATAAGGGCAGCATTTTAATGGTTTGCCATGAGCCGGAGTTTTATGACGGACTGGCGACGGATGTGTGGGATTGTAGTAAATGGACTACGAAATTGATTTAATATAAATGCTCTGAGGAGGATGGTTTACATTCACTTATGAGACACGTTCTCACTCGACGAAAAACGCAACGGTACTAAGTTCAACTTCGGCTAACGCCTTGTTTCACTAAGGACCGGCGTTTTTCAACGGTCTCATAAGTAAATATAAAACACCCTCCTCATTTTTATTTTCTATCTCAAATCAATAAATTTTTATTATCCTGATTACAGACAGCTTTTATATAATCTTTTTAAGCAAATATAACAGCAATTACAAACCCTACGATTAGAAAAATCAAAACTGCACCAAAGGGTTTTTTACTGAATGGAATTTTAAGATCAGAATTTTCATTAATTTCTTTACCGGTTATTTGTGAAACTAATTTATACATCTCCTTTTTATTATCCTGAGGTGAAAACAAAATATTATATTTTTGATTATCCTTTGTTGTTATTTCCAATGAAGGAATTAGTGTTCTCCACAAAATAAAACCTGATGCAAGAGCATATCCGATAAGATAAGATGCATCCACTGCTACAGCAAGAAGTAATACTCCAAATAAAAACATATCCAATATAGCAATGGTAGCGTATTGATTGTATTTAACAGAATTAATATCTGATACATTCACCTGTCCAACAAGATTTTTCTTACTCAAGATTCTTGATTTGCATTTCATAGATGTAATCAGTATATTGTTCTTTATCGTTACAGTTGTATTGATTGTAGTAGACATATATCTGAAGGTGTCTTTATCTACAAAGAATTCATATGTATCAGCCACCTCGGAATTTTGTGATTCCTTGATATTATTAATTTCGGTTGATTCATAAATTGCCTTTCCACAATTCTTACAAACATTTTCTTCTGGTGACATTTGATTCCCACATTGGGTACAATACTTAGCCATAATTTTTCTCCCTTCAAAGCTTATTGTTGTATATTGAAATATGAAATAATATAACCTACATACACGCTATATTTACCAATACCAGCTAAAAGTTCCATTTTCATAAATTGCGCTCAACAAACTTTCTAACTCATAATCATTTAAATATGTCGTATCTCCGCCATTAATGTTGTACAATACAATTTCTTCCCATGAAAGCCAATCATCATTCATCGTCATTTCAATTCTAACTTTAATTTTATCTCCTGAATCTGAATAAAAATAACCATTAAAAACAACAACTTCTATATCATTCGATTTGTATGATGACCAACTTGGATCAATAAAAAATGCGTCGAAAGCTTCACCTATTGTTATGTTTTCCGAATATGCAGGAAGTGTCGAATTCTTTAAATTGCTGATAACATCACCACTTCCGAAAAGAAGCAGCAAAAATAATATTATTGCTATACTCCCACCAATTATTGCTATTTTTTTCATGGATATAATTTTACTTTTATTTTCTGTTTCTATATTATTAGCACTTTCTATATGCTCAACAGCAGTTCCACACGAAGCACAAAATTTTTCATTTTCCATCATTTGATTTCCACATTTCCTGCAATACATCTTTATGTTCTCCTCAATCAGACAATAAAACTAATTATTAACATAATAACACGCTTAATAACAATACACTGCAATGATGTTAGCGAAAATCCGCCTATAATTCCTGTGATAAATCTACGAATATTTGTAGATTCCTTAATACCAAGGTATTGGATAATCCAATCCAGAAAAATCACTACACATCCTAACACGTATATATTTATTGGAAGCATGTATATAAAAAAAACAATATATGCTATAAGGTTACCTACTAAAACACCCGTACATCGAGCGCAAACAGGAAATTGTTTTCCTCGTATGCAAAAACTTCTTTCAATTTTTTGATGACAACCACACTGTTTTCCTATCAACATAAGTTTTTGATACAAAAATTCTTTATTGCCATTCATTCCTTATATACACTTGAGTTATACTTATTTGAAATAATATCTTCACTTTCTTTTTTTAGTTTATAACCAGAGTATGCTAAAAAAACTCCTATTCCTAAAACTATTAATCCAAACAAAACTTCTGTTTCCTTTACATAAAAAAGACCGAACAAAATAAAAATAATTGACCATATAATTCTTAACGCACTTTGTTTAGATTTTTCATTTGCCAGATCGTTTGCTTCTCTAAATTTATGCGAACAATCCATACACAACATATAAGTTCTTGTTGTCGTTTTGATTTTTCTTTCTCCACAAAAATACCCAAGCGGTCCTATAAGTAATCCTAATAAGCAACCCTTAAAAAAATTATATCCTCCTCCATATGTATCATTTTCCACCGTAGAATTCACATTCTTTGAACCACATTTTGGGCAATAAGTACCTGTCATGTTGGTTATAACGTTACCAGAAGAAAACTTAATCCCACAAAACTGACAAAAAGTAGCGTCATCAGATACTTCCTTACCACATCTATTACAAAACATTTTTCAAGCTCCTTTTTAATGTAATCTTACCCTCTACAATATTTATAATTATAGAACAAATTTTTTAATTTGTCAATTATAAACATCATTATGATAATGTAATATCTTTTAGATTGTTATAATATACTAATATGAGGAGGCTTTTATTATGATAGCTGATCGTATTAAAGTATTACGTGAACAACAAAATAAAACACAATCTGAACTTGCTAAACAACTGGGTATAACAAGATCTAGTGTTAATGCATGGGAATTAGGTATCTCGGTTCCATCTACTCAATATATTGTAGAACTTTCTAATATATTTAATGTATCTACAGATTATTTATTAGGAGTAGATACTACCTCTTCTATTAGTGTTGCCGGTTTATCTGATGAAGATATTGAACTCATTCACAAAATAATTATGCATCTACAAAATAAAAAGGACACATTTTAAAAAATATGTCCTTTTATCATATATATAACAGAAAATGAAATGATTATTCCTCTTATTGCAATTGAAACCTAAAATAGTGTATTAAATAATTAATATAGATGAAAGGGCAATCTATGTTTACTTATGAGACCGTTGAAAGACGTCGGTCCTTAGTGAAGTGAGGCTATTGCCGAAACTGAACTTAGTACCGTTACGTCTTTCGTCGAGCGAAAGCGTGTCTCAAAAGTAAACATAGACTGCCCTTTATATATATATTAATTATCCTCTAACAATTCTTTATAAAACTCAGAATAATCATTTCTTCCATCTTTGATAAATTTAATTGCTGCAGATGGATGAATATTTAAGGAACCGGTAAGCATATAGGATATGTCAAATCCCCATTTTGCGCCGGTTTCTTTAATTTTTGGCATTTCTGCTGCTATAAAGTCCATCACAGGATAAATACGGTATTTAGGATTACGGAGCATGGAAAGTAAGGATTCCATATGACAGTTGCCTGCGCCTCGGCCCATACCACTTACCGTACCATCTAAGTAGCTGGCGCCTGCACGCATGGATTCAATGGTATTTGCAAAAGCAAGCTGTTGATTATTGTGGGCATGTACACCAATTTTTTTGCCGTATTTGTCTGCTATTTCCTTGTACATCTGGGTAAGTCGAAGTGCCTGTTCCGGGAAAAGTACACCAAAACTATCTACCAGATAAATAACATCAACATTCGTTTTTCCTAAAAGCTCCAGGCCTTTCATTAAATCATCTTCTTGAACCTTAGAAATTGCCATAATATTTACGCAGGTTTCATAACCTTTTGCATGTGCATCTTCAATCATCTCAATTGCAAGCGGAAGCTGATAAATATATGTGGCAACACGAATCATATCAATTGGACTTTCAGAACGTGGTAAAATATCCCGCTTAAAGTTCGTGCGACCTGCATCAGCCATAACAGAAATCTTTAAATCGGTATTATTGTCACCTACGATTGCGCGGATATCTTCATCTTTTGAGAATTTCCATTTACCATAATCGTTTTCATTAAACATATCCGGGTCTGCTTTATAGCCAAACTCCATATAATCCACGCCTGCTTTTACATTTGCTTGATATAATTTTCGTACAAAATCATCTGTAAAAGAAAAGTTATTTACAATTCCTCCATCTCGAATAGTAGCATCTAAAATTTTAATATCTCGTCGAAATGCGACCAGTGTATTATTTTCCATAAAATTTCTCCTGTATTTTATTCTTCTTCAGAAACTTCTTCGCTGATTTCATCTTCATAATCAGGAGTAGGAATTTCTCTCTGAACCAATGCAACCTGTGCAACACTTACACCTTCATCCAGGTTAATCAATTTCACACCGGAAGTAATACGTTTCAGAATACTGATTTCATTTACACGAATCTGAATGATAATACCTTCTGTTGTAATCATCATGATTTCATTGTCGTCGTTTACAGACTTAAATCCGATAAGTCGTCCTGTCTTTTCGGTGATGTTGTAACACTTCACACCTTTACCGCCACGATTCTGAACATGGAATTCTTCTACATTAGTACGTTTACCCATACCATTTTCAGAAACGAAAAGTAATGCCTCACCATCAGAATCTGTCTGCATACCAATAATTTCATCATCTTCATCTACATTCATACCTATAACACCCATAGAGGTACGACCTGTTTCTCTTACGTCAGATTCCTTGAAACGGATACACATACCGTTCTTGGTAGCCATGAAAATTTCAGAATTTTTATTCGTTGCTTTGACTTCAATAAGCTCATCATCTTCACGAATTACAATGGCATTTAAACCATTCTTACGAACATTCTGATATTCCATAAGAGAAGTTTTCTTTGCAATACCTTTTTTCGTAACCATGAATAAATGCTTATCTTCTTCGTATTCCTTTAAAGGAATCATGGCAGAAATCTTTTCACCGGCTTCTAACTGAAGTAAGTTTACGATAGCAGTACCACGGGCAGTTCTTGATGCTTCCGGAATTTCATAAGCTTTAATACGATATACACGTCCTTTATTGGTAAAGAACATAAGGTAGTGATGGGTAGTAGTCATAAGAAGGTCTTTAATAAAGTCATCTTCGATAGTCTGCATACCCTTAATACCCTTTCCTCCACGATTTTGAGCCTTGAAGTTATCTACCGTCATACGCTTAATATAACCTAAATTAGTCATAGCAATAACGGTATCTCCCTTTTCAATCATATCTTCATCGGTAACTTCAGAATCATCGATACCAATTTGAGAACGTCTTTCATCACCGAATTTTTCAGAAATAAGAGTAATTTCTTCTTTAATAACACCTAAAAGCTTCTTTTCATCACTTAAAATTTCTTTATAATAAGCAATTTTCTGCTGTAATTCTAAGTGTTCATTTTCAAGCTTGTCTCTTTCCAGACCAGTAAGAGCTCTAAGACGCATATCTACAATTGCCTGAGCCTGAGCTTCACTTAAGCCAAAACGCTCAATCAAACGTGCCTTAGCAACACCTACATTTTCGCTGCTGCGAATAATACTGATAACTTCATCAATAAAATCAAGCGCAACTAATAAGCCCTGTAAAATATGGTCTCTTTCTTCTGCTTTATTTAAATCATATTTGGTACGACGAGTTACAACTTCTTCCTGATGCTTTAAATAAACAGTAAGCATATCTAAAAGATTCATAACCTTTGGCTCGTTATTTACCAATGCAAGCATAATAACGCCAAATGTATCCTGCAACTGAGTATGTTTGTATAACTGATTTAATATAACATTTGCATTAGCATCACGACGGAGCTCAATAACTACACGCACACCTTCTCTATTAGACTCATCACGAATATCGGTAATACCATCGATTCTCTTTAATTTAACCAATTCCGCAATCTTCATAATGAGATTTGCTTTGTTTACCATATAAGGAAGTTCCGTAGCAACAATCTGGCTCTTTCCGTTTGGTAAAGTCTCAATCTCTGTCACAGCGCGAACTTTAATCTTACCACGTCCGGTTCTATATGCTTCATTGGTACCGCGGGTACCTAAAATGGTAGCACCGGTAGGGAAGTCAGGAGCTTTTACAATTTCCATAACTTCTTCAATTTCAGTAGCACGATTTTCTTCTACATAATTATCAATAATCTTAACAACAGCACCAATTACTTCACGTAAATTATGTGGAGGAATATTGGTTGCCATACCTACTGCAATACCGGTTGTACCATTTACCAAAAGGTTTGGATAACGGCTAGGCAATACAACAGGTTCTTTTTCTGTTTCATCAAAGTTTGGAGTGAAGTTTACTGTATCTTTATTTATATCAGCAAGCATTTCCATGGAAATCTTGGTAAGTCGTGCTTCCGTATAACGCATAGCAGCCGCACCATCACCATCCATAGAACCAAAATTACCATGACCATCCACTAAAGGATAACGTGTATTCCACTCCTGTGCCATATTTACTAAGGCACCATAAATAGAACTGTCACCATGTGGATGATACTTACCCATGGTATCACCGACGATACGGGCACTCTTACGATGAGGCTTATCCGGACCGTTATTTAATTCTATCATGGAGTATAAAATACGACGCTGAACCGGCTTTAAACCATCTCTGGCATCCGGTAATGCACGCGCGGCAATAACACTCATGGCATAATCAATATAACTTGTCTCCATGGTCTTTTTTAAATCCACGGCTTGAATTTTATCAAAAATCTGATCGTCCATATACAATCCTTTCTACTAAATATCGAGGTTCTTTACAAACTTAGCATTTGCTTCAATAAATTCTCTTCTTGGTTCAACTTTATCACCCATTAATGTGGTAAATGTCAAGTCAATTTCAGACTCTGTTTCCTCATCAATATCTACACGAAGTAAAACTCTCTTTTCAGGATCCATGGTGGTTTCCCAAAGCTGATCTGCATCCATTTCACCTAAACCTTTATAACGTTGAATCTTATTTTGCTGGTCACGACCAACTTCCTGAAGAATCTTATCTAATTCTTCGTCACTGTAAGCATACCAAACTTTGCGGTTTCGTTCTAACTTGTAAAGTGGAGGCTGTGCCAAATATACATGTCCCTGCTTAATAAGTTCCGGCATAAAGCGATACAGGAACGTAAGCAGAAGAGTACTAATATGAGCACCGTCTACATCGGCATCGGTCATTAGAATAATCTTGTGATAACGAAGCTTACTAATATCAAAATCTTCATGAATACCGGTACCGAATGCAGTAATCATTGCTTTAATTTCTGCATTTGCATATATTTTATCTAAACGGGCTTTTTCTACATTTAATATTTTTCCGCGAAGCGGTAAAATAGCCTGAGTAGCTCTTGCGCGGGCACTCTTTGCACTACCACCCGCAGAATCACCCTCTACAATGTAAATTTCACAATTTTTAGGGTCTTTGTCCGTACAATCTGCAAGTTTACCTGGCAAAGTCATGCTATCTAAAGCAGTTTTACGACGGGTTAATTCTCTTGCTTTTCTGGCTGCCTCTCTTGCACGCTGTGCCAAAACACTCTTTTCACATATAGTCTTTGCCACAGATGGATTCTGTTCTAAGAAGTAGGTAAGCTGTTCAGAAACAATACTGTCTACCGCACCTCTTGCCTCACTGTTACCTAACTTCTGCTTGGTCTGACCTTCAAACTGAGGCTCACTTATTTTAACACTTATAATTGCCGTTAAACCTTCACGAATATCTTCACCGGATAAATTCGGCTCATTATCCTTTAATAATTTATGACTTCTTGCATAATCATTAAACGTCTTAGTAAGCGCATTTCTAAAACCTACTAAATGTGTACCACCTTCCGGTGTGTTTATATTATTTACAAAGCTGTAAATACTTTCGGTATAGGAATCATTGTGCTGCATTGCAACTTCTACATACACATCATTCTTGGTTCCTTCAAAGTACATGATATTTTCATAAATACCTTCTTTGGAACGATTCAGGTATGTAACAAACTCCTTGATACCTCCTTCATAACAAAATTCTGCTTTTTTCTCTTTCTTTTTCACTGGAATTTCTGCAATTTCCACATTAGTATCTAATGTATCATCCTGTGCATCTAAAGTAGCTCTTTCTAATAATTCAGTAATTTGGGCATTTTGATTTTCTTTATCCAAAACAGTTTCTTCTGCACGTTCATCTACTAACACGATACGAAGCCCCTTTGTAAGAAATGCCATCTCACGAAGTCTTTGTTTTAACACATCAAAATCATAAACGGTAGTTTCCTGGAAAATAGTAGAATCCGGCTTAAATACAACAGTAGTTCCTGTTTTTTCTAATTCGCATACGCCTATTTGTTCCAGAGGGTAACATACATTGCCTCTTTCATAACGCTGTCTATATACTTTTCCACCTTGACAAATAGTAACCTCTAACCAATCAGATAAAGCATTTACTACAGACGCACCTACGCCATGAAGACCACCGGAAACCTTGTATCCGCCGCCGCCAAACTTACCGCCTGCATGAAGAACGGTAAAGACTACTTCAACAGCCGGCTTACCGGCTTTTTGATTCATACCAACAGGAATACCTCTACCATTATCCTCTACCTGAATAGAATTGTCCTCTCTGATTGTAACAACAATTTTATTGCAGTATCCGGCCAACGCCTCGTCTACGGAATTATCTACGATTTCATATACCAAATGATGTAACCCTCTGCTTGATGTACTTCCAATATACATACCCGGTCTTTTACGAACCGCTTCCAGTCCTTCCAAAATCTGTATTTGGTCTGCACCGTACTCGTTGCTCATTCTGTCACCTTTTCCTTTCGGTTTATAAACTAATTTTCATTGGTTACTGTACCTGCAGTAACCTTAAATATCTTATTAATTTCAAATCTGTTATTGATAAAGTCATCCAGACCGGTACACGTAATAATAGTCTGAATATCTCCTATACTGTTTAACAAATGATTTTGTCTGTTGCTGTCAAGTTCCGACAAAACATCATCCAATAATAGTACAGGAGTATCTTTTGTTAATCTTTTTACCAGTTCAATTTCTGATAATTTTAAACTAAGTGCAGCTGTTCTTTGCTGACCTTGAGAACCATACTTACGAATATCGCAATCCCCTATTTTAAAAATACAGTCATCTTTATGTGGTCCGGACGTAGTCTGGGATAATTTTAAATCACGTTCCCTATTAATACGCACCTTTGCTGCAAAAATTTCCGCATCAATATCAGGCTCATATTCTATAAATAATTCTTCCCTGCCGCCTGATAATTTACGGTGTATATCGTAAATAATACCATTCAACTCTTCTATGAAAATTGCACGCCTTTTAATAATTTGGATACCAAACTGTACAAGCTGCTCATCCCATATATCCAAAGTATCCTTTAATGCAGGATTGAAAATAATATCCTTTAAAAGCTTATTGCGATTATTTAAAATTTTATTGTACTGGTTTAAGTTATATAAATAACTTTTATCCAACTGGCAAAGCTCCATATCTATAAATCGACGTCTTTCGCTTGGTCCGTCTTTAATAATAGACAAATCCTCCGGCGAAAAAAATACTACATTTAACAAACCTATTAACTCGGAAGCTTTTTTTATCTTCTGACCATTAATAGCAATTCCTTTTGATTTATATTTCCGAAGATGCATATCAACACGATATTCCAAATCATGTCTTTCTATCATACTTCGTATATGGCTCTCTTCTTCATCAAATTTAATAATTTCTTTATCCTTACTTCCTTTATGTGACTTAGTAGTAGCAGATACATATATAGCCTCCAATACATTTGTCTTACCTTGTGCATTGTCACCATATAAAATATTAACTCCTTTGTCAAAAGAAAGCTGCAAATTCTCATAATTACGATAATTTGCAAGTTCTATCGATTTAATAATCATTTGGAGTTTCCTACAATCACAAAAGAATTTCCTTCAAAACTAATTTCGTCACCGGAAACACATTTCTTTCCACGCTGTGTTTCTACCACACCGTTTAATAAAACTTCTCCTTCCTGAATAGCATACTTCGCATCCAGTCCACTTTCTACCAGCCCTGCAAGCTTAAGAGCCTGACCAAGCTTAATAAAATCATCTTTTATATATACTTTTTGCATAATAAAAACCTCTGGCTAAACATTATCTAACTGTTGTAAAATTTACCGGAAGAATCAAATAAGTAAAGGTATCTTCTTCATCTCTGATAATACATGGAGACTTTGGATTTAACATATACATATCAATTTCTTCTAGATCTACAACTCGCAGTGCATCAATTAAAAATTTCGGATTGAAGCCAATCATCAAATCCTTACCGGACTTTACAATATCAATTTCTTCATTCATACTTCCCACTACGGAATTAATAGTAAGTTCCATAGATTCATCTGAAATATTCATGATAATAGGCTTTTTATCGCCTTCTTTTATTAAAAGAGTTGCTCTGTCGATACAACTAAGTAATTCTCTTTTATTGATATGAACTTTAGTCTCATAATCTCCATTTAACATCTGGTCAATTCTAAAATATTCTCCCTCAATTAAACGAGATACAACAGTAGTAGTACCAAATTCAAAAACGATATGCTTGTCTGTAAAGTAAATCATAACTTCACTTTCCGCATCACCATTTAAAATCTTGCTTACTTCATTTAAAGTCTTGCCGGGTACTACAACCTTGCGGTTTGTATATTCTTCACGCAAGTCAACCTTGCGAATGGAAATTCTATGTCCATCCAAAGAAACAACTTTTAAACTACTTCCTTCAATCTGGAATAACTCACCGGTCATCATTTTATTATTGTCATTGTCTGCAATAGAGAAGATAGTCTGACGAACCAAATCCTTTAAGGTAAACTGTCTTAACACAATAAATTCATTCTTGGATATAACAGGTAATTTAGAAAAATCGTCACCTGACTTACCTGCTATATCAAATTTAGATTTTTCACAAGTAATAGTAGTTTTGTAGCTTGAATCTGTGCTTATAACAACAAAATTGTCAGGAAGCTTTCTTACAATTTCTAATAAGAACTTTGCATCAATTGCAACAACACCGGGCTCAACAATGTCACCATCTACCAACGTTTCGATACCCAACTCCATATCATTAGCCGTTAAAGAAATAACTCCTTTGCTGGCGTCAATTAAAATACATTCTAAAATAGGCATGGTTGTTTTTCCGGGAACAGCCTTGGAAACAATCTGAACACCATTTAAAAGATTTTGTTTGGAACAAATAATTCTCATGTGTAAAAGTCCTTTCTTTGTAAATCCACATGTGTGGAGAGTTTGCTAAAGTTATTATTTATTTTAATAATTAGAAGACTTCGTCTTAGGGGACGTGTAAATGTGGAAAAGTGTCTTGAGCCCTTTATTTTGGCTTAAAGTTAATCTTAAAAACTATGTGAGTAACTCTTGGATAAAGTAAGGATAACTTGTAAGTTATTCACATCGACATTTTATGTAGAAAAGTGTCATTAATTGATTATCAACAATAATGAACATGTTTTAAACATCATTTCCACAACTTGTCCACTTAAGTGTCCACCTACAGAACCTGCCACCGGCAGCTTGGCAACCTATAATAATAATTTCTTTTTTATAATATCTAAATTGTTTTTAAATTTGTAATCATGTTCGATGTCATATTCTACCTTGCTTATACCATGCATAATAGTAGTATGATCTTTTTTACCAAGAAATTCCGCAATATTTTTAAGACTCATATCATTTATACATTCTCTGCAGAGATACATAATGATTTGTCTAACCATAGAAATATCTTTGGTTTTCTTACTGGAAAGAACAGCATGTTCATTAATGCCATAATGTTCACATACTACCTGGAGAATAAGTTCAGGAGTAATTTCTTTTTCTTTGTGTGGAGAAATCATATCCTTTAAAGCTTCTTCAGCCATGGATAAAGTAATAGGAATATTGTTTAACTTAGAGAAGGCCAAAATCTTATTAAGAGCACCTTCTAATTCCCGAATATTAGACTTAATATTATTGGCAATATATTGAATAATAGAGTCATCAATCTTCTTATTTAAATTCTCACATTTTTTGAGCAGAATAGCAGCACGTGTTTCATAGTCAGGTGCATTGATATCTGCAATAATACCCCATCCGAAGCGAGAACGGAAGCGTTCTTCCAAAGTTTCCATTTCTTTTGGAGGTCTGTCAGAAGTAAGAATAATTTGTTTTTCAGTAGAATGAAGAACATTGAAGGTATGGAAAAATTCTTCCTGTGTACTTTCTTTACCAATAATAAATTGAACGTCGTCTACCATAAGAACATCTACGGTACGATATTTTTCTCTTAACTTAGTCATAGCTGCAGCGTTACCGCTACGGATGGACTCAATTACTTCGTTTGTAAATTCTTCACTGGTAACATACAAAATATGTGCATTTGGATTCTTTTGAAGAATCTTATGTCCTATTGATTGAATAAGATGTGTCTTACCTAGTCCCGGTCCACCATAAAGGAAGAGCGGATTGTAAGCATGTCCGGGATCTGCTGCAACAGCCTGTGCAGCAGAATGTGCCAGTTTATTATAACCACCTACAACTAAAGTATCAAAAGTATACTTTGGATTTAAGTTCGTATTTTCGTAAGCCACCTTATTTGTAATAGAAGAAGAAATGATAGTTTCCTCTGGAGGAGTTTCTTCTTTATTTAAGATAAATTCAATTTGGTATTCTTCGTCCATCATTTCAGATATGGTAACCTGGAAGAAGTCTTTGAATTTATTTTGAATATAATTAAGAGCCTGCTGATTGTCAGAAGGAATTTTGATATAAACAGTATTACCTACAACATCTGCAAGCTCTAAAGGAGCAACCCATGTATTATAGGAAATTAAGCTCAAACCATATTCTTTTTGAATTGTTTCTTTAATTGTAGACCAAATAGCCTGTAATAATTCCATAATGTAAAAAACCACCTAATATTTCACGATAATCATTCAATATAATAATAACTTAAAATCACATATATTTCAAACAATTATTTGAAAAGTTATAAACAAAATAAAAAAGTTATCCACATGAGTTATCCACATTTGAACATTCGAATTTTGATGTTTCTTAAGATTTCTAAAATTTTATTGTCGACGTTCTTTTAGAATGTGGATAATTAAAAAAATGTTTCCACATTCTAAAATGCCCATTTTTCAAGGTTCTTTTTAATTTTACATAAATTATCCATATAATGTTAATGTGTTATCCACTGAGTTTTACACATGATGTGGATATCTTGTGTTTTTTATATGGATAACCCAATATGTTGTGGATAACCCTAAAATGCTTAAAAAATCCTTTATTTTAAGGCTTTTTAGGGCTTGACATGAGCAATTTTTTCCTTTAGAATGATAAGGAATTTTCCAACAAAGAAACAAAAATTATGCCTTAACCATAGAGGTTATCATCTAAGAAGGAGGTGCTTCGATTATGAAAATGACATTTCAGCCAAAAAAGAGACAGAGATCTAAAGTTCACGGTTTTAGAGCAAGAATGAGTACTCCAGGCGGAAGAAAAGTTTTAGCTGCTAGACGTGCAAAAGGAAGAAAGAAATTATCCGCATAATATTTAATAGGTCACATCTGTGTGACCTATTTTCTTTATAAGGGTGATTTATGCAGGTTTTTTATGATTTTTACAGAATCATTAAAGAATAACAGAGATTTTCAAAAGGTTTACAAGAACGGTAATTCATTCGCTAATAAAAATTTAGTGATGTATGTGTTGGAAAATGGGACGGGTTGTAACAGACTTGGAATTTCTGTCAGCAAAAAAGTGGGAAACAGTGTCGTAAGACACAGAGTCAAAAGACTTATTAAAGAAAGCTATCGATTACATGAAGGCATATTCAATAGTGGTTTGGATATCGTAGTCATAGCGCGCCAGGGTGCAGCTACCGTAGGTTTTTTTGAGGTAGAGAGCGCACTCCTACATCTAGCAAAGCGCCATGAAATTATTAAAATTTATTTTTCATGGAACAGATAATTCGTATATGATGAAGACTTTATTTATTTTTTTAATCAGATTATATCAAAAATACTTATCTCCTTTAAAAAGTACCAAGTGTCCTTATATTCCTACATGTTCCCAGTACGGATTAGAAGCCATACAAAAATATGGAGCCTTAAAAGGTGGGCTTTTGGCTGCTTGGAGGATTCTTAGATGTAATCCTTTTTCAAAAGGTGGATATGATCCTGTACCGTAAGGGTACAAATTGGAGGTTTTATGAACGGTATTTTATTAACTCAGAATGATGGTGCTATTTTAGGACCAATAGCAAAAATTCTGGGTGTCATTATGGATATCATTTTTAATTTTTTAGATTTAATTGGTATCCCAAACATCGGTTTAAGTATTATTTTATTTACGATTGTAGTTTATTTACTTATGCTTCCGATGACTATTAAGCAGCAGAAGTTTTCTAAGCTTTCTGCAAAGATGCAGCCTGAACTTCAAAAAATAACGAAAAAGTATGAAGGTAAAAAAGACCAGACGTCTATGATGTTACAGCAAGAAGAAACAAAAGTTGTTTACGACAAGTATGGTGTTTCACCTACCGGTTCCTGTGTTCAATTACTTATTCAGATGCCGATTTTATTTGCACTGTATAGAGTAATTTATGCGATTCCGGCTTACGTAGGTAAAATTAAAGCTGTTTATATTCCATTAGTAAATAAATTAATAGGAGTAGAAGGTGTAGATGAAATACTGAAAGGATTCAAGAACTCTACAAGATATGTAAATCAGTTTAGTAATGAATCTTTTACAGGAGGTTCTACAGAGTATATTCAAAATACTTATATTGATTGTTTAAATATGGCATCTTCTACAGAATGGGCTTCTTTGTCAGAAGCATTTCCAAGTTTAGCAAATGACATTAACAATACCTATGCAAAAATTTCAGAATATAATAATTTCTTAGGCCTTAATATTGGTAATACACCTATGGATATTATTAAAGAAGGTGTTGCTATCGGTGCATATGGTCTTGTAGTTGCTGCTGTTATGATTCCGGTTCTTGCTGCAGTTACCCAGTGGTTAAATGTAAAACTTATGCCAAATTCAAATGATACTAAGAAAAAGAGTGGTAACGAAACAGCAGATACTATGGCAAGCAGCATGAAGACGATGAATAATTTCATGCCGCTTATGTCAGCTTGGTTCTGTTTCAGTTTTCCAAGTGGTATGGGTATTTACTGGATTGCCGGTGCAGTAGTAAGAGGTGTTCAACAGGTTGCTGTAAATAAGTACATTGATAAAATGGACTTTGATGCGGTAATTGAAAGTAATAAAGAAAAAGCTGCTGAAAAAGCAAAGAAACGTCGTGCAAAAAATGAAAAGATTTTAGCTCAGACAGAAGCTTTAAATCGGGTTGCTAATCAGAATACCAAGAAAATAAGCTCAAAGGCAACTTTTGCGGAAGCTTATAGAATGAGTTTAGAAGAAAGAGAAGCAAAAATGAAGGAAATCGAGAAATATTCCAAGTCTTCTCAGAAATCTTCTAAAGGAAGTATTTCTGCAAAAGCAAATATGGTAAAAAAGTATAACGACGGCAAATAATTAACTTATTTTTAATGAGGGAAAAAATATGGAATTTATTGAGATTTCTGCAAAAACGGTTGAGGATGCTGTTACATTAGCATGCCAGCAATTATCCATTACAAGTGAAAAGTTAGAATATGAAGTTGTAGATGAAGGAAAAGCAGGTATTCTTGGTTTTGGTGCAAAGCCAGCTACCATTAAAGCAAGAGTAAAAGCTACTTTAGAAGACAACGTAAAACTTTTCTTAAATGAAGTATTTGCTGCTATGAATATTGAAGTAGTAGTAAATATAGAGTATGATGAAAGAGAAAAAAACATGAACATTGATTTAGCCGGTGAAGACATGGGAATGCTAATCGGTAAGAGAGGCCAGACTTTAGATTCTTTACAGTATTTAGTTTCTTTAGTTGTAAATAAGGAAACCGAAGAATATGTTCGTGTAAAGGTTGATACCGAAAATTATCGCGAAAGAAGAAAAGCTACATTAGAAAATTTAGCTAAAAATATGGCGCACAAAGTAAAAAGAATTCGCAGAAGCGTTTCTTTAGAACCTATGAATCCTTATGAAAGACGCATTATTCATGCAGCACTTCAGGATGACAAATATGTAACCACTCACAGTGAAGGTGATGAACCTTACAGAAGAGTTGTTATTACTCCAAAAAGAAATTATAATAAATAATAGGAAAGACCGGAGAGAAATCTCTGGTTTTTCTTTATTTTCTGATTATATTGTGTTATGATGTATTTGTTAAACTTTGCTTTGTTTAAGGAGGATTATATGACCTTTCGTAGTGATACTATTGCGGCAATTGCAACAGCTATGAGTGATTCCGGTATAGGAATTATTCGTATAAGTGGTGAAGAAGCTATTTCTGTTGCAAATAAAATTTTTCGCAGCGTAAATCCTGAAAAACAATTAATACATGTAAAAAGTCATACGGTTCACTATGGTTATATTTATGATGGTGATTTATTTTTAGATGAAGTAATGGTTATTGTAATGAAAGCTCCTCGTAGTTATACTACAGAAGATACTGTAGAAATAAATTGCCATGGCGGTGTTTTAATGGTAAATCGTATTTTAGAAACAGTTTTAAAGTACGGTGCCAGAGTTGCAGAGCCGGGTGAATTTACAAAAAGAGCTTTTTTAAATGGTCGAATTGATTTATCTAAAGCAGAGGCCGTTATTGATATTATTCATTCCAAAAATGAATTTGCTTTGCAGGCCGGTACTGCGCAGTTAAAAGGAAGTGTATCAAATGCAGTGAAATCCATGCGAGAAAAAGTTCTTTATGAAATAGCTTTTATTGAATCGGCACTGGATGACCCAGAGCATATCAGTTTAGAAGGTTTTTATGAAAGAATTTCAGCTACAGTAAATGGTCTTATTGCTGAAATATCCAAATTAATTGATTCTGCTGATAATGGAAAGATGTTAAAGGAAGGTATTAATACAGTTATTTTAGGAAAACCAAATGCCGGAAAAAGTTCTCTTATGAATATATTGGTTGGTGAAGAAAAGGCAATTGTTACAAATATTGCGGGTACTACCAGAGATATTCTAGAAGAAAATATTAAGCTTCACGGAATAGGATTAAATATTATAGATACAGCCGGTATTCGTGAAACAGAAGATATTGTAGAAAAAATAGGCGTAGAACGCGCATTAAAATGTGCAGAAAAGGCTGATTTGGTAATTTACGTGGTGGATAGCTCTGTGCCTTTAGATGATAGTGATTTCGCAATTATGGATTTTATGAAAACCAAGAAATCTATTATATTGTTAAATAAAACAGATTTAGATACTATTGTTACAGAAGAAGAATTAAAAAATATTCTTTTAGATAAGGTGGGAGAAGCAGCTGAGATTCTTCCTATCATAAAGACATCTACCAAAGAAAATATTGGTATAGATATTTTTGAAGAGCAATTGAAGGAAATGTTCTTTAACGGAGAAATTTCCTTTAATGATGAAGTATATATAACAAATTTACGTCATAAAGAAGCTTTAATAGATGCCAAAAAGAGTCTTATGATGGTACAAAGAAGTATTGAAGATGATATGCCGGAGGATTTCTTAAGTATTGATTTAATGAGCGCATATGCTTCTTTAGGTACGATTATAGGTGAAGAAATTGGAGAAGATTTAGTAAATGAAATCTTTTCAAAGTTCTGTATGGGTAAATAAGTTAGAAAGAGTGATAAAAATGCCAGAGATTAGAGAAAAAGTAGATGTATGTGTAGTTGGTGCCGGACATGCCGGATGTGAGGCTGCACTTGCTGCTGCAAGAATGGGTTTAGAAACGGTTATTTTTACGGTAAGTGTAGATAGTATTGCACTTATGCCATGTAATCCGAATATTGGAGGTTCTTCTAAGGGTCATTTAGTTCGAGAAATAGATGCCCTTGGTGGTGAAATGGGCAAAAATATTGATAAGACTTTTATTCAGTCCAAAATGTTAAATGTATCAAAAGGACCTGCAGTGCATTCCTTAAGAGCGCAAGCTGATAAAAGTGATTACACAAGAGAAATGCGTCGTGTTTTAGAAAATCAAGAAAGACTTACTGTAAAACAGGCGGAAGTATGTGAAATCTTAGCAGAAGAAAAAGATGGTAAAAAATATGTTACAGGTGTAAAAACATTTACCGGTACTATTTATGAATCAAAAGCAGTTATTCTTTGTACCGGTACTTATTTAAATGCAAGGTGCTTGTGTGGTGAAGCAATTACTTATACAGGACCAAACGGTTTACAGGCAGCTACTCATTTAACCAAATCTTTACATGATTTAGGTTTAGAAATGAGACGTTTTAAAACAGGTACACCTGCACGTATGGATAAACGTTCTATTGATTTTTCCAAAATGGAAGAGCAGTTTGGTGATGAGAGAGTAGTACCTTTTTCTTTTAGTACGGATCCTGATTCTATTCAGAAAGAGCAGGTATCTTGTTGGCTTACTTATACAAATGAAGAAACACATAATATTATTCGTGCAAATTTAGATCGTTCTCCTATTTATGCAGGTATTATTGAAGGAACAGGTCCTAGATATTGTCCTTCTATTGAAGACAAGGTAGTAAAATTTGCGGATAAGGAACGACATCAGGTATTTATTGAGCCGGAAGGAATTTATACCAACGAAATGTATGTTGGTGGTATGTCCTCCAGCTTGCCGGAAGATGTTCAGCTTGCAATGTATCGTACAGTTCCCGGCCTTGAAAATTGCAAAATTGTACGTAATGCGTATGCAATTGAATACGATTGTATAAATCCAAGAGAATTATATGCTACATTAGAGACAAAAAGTATTCGTGGTTTATTCTGTGGTGGTCAGTTTAATGGAAGCAGCGGCTATGAAGAAGCTGCAGCTCAGGGACTTGTTGCAGGTATAAATGCAGCACTTTTCTGTCAGGGTAAGGAACAAATTACATTGGATCGTTCTGAAGCATATATAGGTGTACTGATTGATGATTTGGTTACGAAAGAAAATTTTGAACCTTATCGTATGATGACATCACGTGCAGAATATCGTTTATTACTTCGTCAGGATAATGCAGACATGCGTCTTAGAAAAATTGGTTACGAAGTTGGATTGGTACCTGAAGAAATTTACCACACTACCGCGTTAAAAAGAGAAAGTATTAATAAAGAAGTTAAAAGATTAAAAGAGACACCAATTGGTGCTAATAAAAAAATTCAAGAATTTTTGGCAAAGAATGATAGTAGTGCTTTAAAAACAGGTACTTCTTTAGCGGAACTTATGTGTAGACCTGAACTTAGTTATGATATTTTGGCAGAAATTGATCCGGAAAGAAAGCCTTTACCTATTGATGTAATAGAACAGGTGGAAATCGAACTAAAATACGAAGGATATATAGAACGTCAGCTTCGTCAAGTAGAACAATACAAAAAAATGGAAAAGAAGAAAATTCCGGATAATTTGGATTATGATTTAGTTCCAAGCCTGCGTATTGAAGCACGTCAAAAGTTAAAAGCTTTTAGACCGGTTTCTGTAGGACAAGCAAGTCGTATAAGTGGTGTTTCTCCTGCAGATATTAGTGTACTTTTAGTTTATTTGGAAACCTTCCGAGCTAGGTAATTTTTATTGTTATATAATTAATAAAATTTCTTACAAAATTTGAGAGGTTAAAATGTATAATACAACACAGTTTGAAAAAGATTTATCAGAATTAGGCGTTGTTTTGAGCGAAAAGCAAATCAGTCAGTTTATGAAATATTATGAACTTTTAATTGAATGGAATTCTTTCATGAATTTAACCGGTATCACTGAATTTGAAGAAGTGATGAAAAAGCATTTTATTGATAGTATTTCATTGATAAAGGCTATGGATTTAAAAGATAAGGAATTATCAGTTATTGATATTGGAACAGGAGCCGGCTTTCCCGGACTTCCATTAAAAATTGCTTTTCCTAATTTAAAAGTAACACTTTTAGATTCGTTAAATAAGAGAATTAAATTTCTAGACGAAGTAATACATCAGCTTGGGTTGGAAAATATTGATACTATTCATGGTAGGGCAGAGGATTTTGCAAAGCCGGATAAATTACGTGAAAAATATGATATATGTGTTAGTAGAGCGGTTGCAAATCTTTCAACTCTTTCTGAATATTGTCTTCCTTTTGTGAAAATTGGAGGATGCTTTGTTTCATATAAATCTGAGAAAATTAACGAAGAAGCCAACGAGGCAAAAAATGCTATTTTCTTATTAGGCGGCAAAGTAAAAGAACAGGTTGAATTTATTCTTCCTGATAGTGATATTTATAGAAATCTTTATGTTGTTGAAAAGAAAAGTGGTACTCCTAAAAAATATCCTAGAAAAGCAGGGTTACCGGCTAAAGAGCCGTTAAAGTAAAAAAAAGATTATAAAATGTTTCACGTGAAACATTTTATAATCTTTTTTGTTTTAATCTTTAATTTCTGATGGCAATTGCCATGTGTTTGTTTCAGGATTTTTATATAACATCAATTCGTATCCGTCTTCTCTTGCAAAGAATATGCCGTTACAGTTTTCGTCTACTTCGATAACAAATTCTTCTTTTGCTCCCCAGGTAGTAAATGAAACACCAAATGTGTAGTAAAAATCCAAATATCTTACATTTTCATATGGTAATACATTAACATTTCTAATGGATTCGCTGGTAGAATTAACAGATGTTCTAATTATAATTTCCGTTCCGTCTTCAGAAACTTCAAAACCTGCTAACTGTACATGAGGATTTTGTGTTAATCCTGCTCCTACTATGTAAGTAATAAGAAAATATAGAGCAATGACTCCTAAAATAAGTATAGTTGATGAATGTTTCTTAATTTTTTGTTTAAATGTTAATTTTTCTTTCAATGTGAGATTCTCCTTTATATACGTAAAGTTTTTTATTCATAATAATCTATATAAGTATTTTAACAGAAGTTATAAAAAAGTAAAATAAAATTTATATAAAATTTAAAAATG